>JAFAZE010000018.1 GCA_019239975.1 Streptosporangiaceae bacterium | reverse complement strand
GCTTCCGCCCGCGCCCGCGCCTCCGACCCCAGGTACAGCCGCCACTGCCGCTCACCCAAATGCGGCCGCATCACCGCGAACTTCGCCGCCAGCCCCGCCACCACCCCCGGATCCGCACTCATAACACAATCCTGGGCCCCCCTCACGCCAAGTAAAAACCCGACGCGTCCCAGACGGCCCGGCGTTTCCGCGATCATGACGGCTGCCCGTTTTGCCCGGGTTGGCCGCAGAAGACCCGGGTTGGCCGCAGAAGAGGAGCGGCCGCCAGGACGAGGACGCTGGCGGCCTATCTTTGGCGTCTACGACAACCTGTTCCCATTCCAGCCTCACCAGCCACCCTACGGGGACCGGGTTTCCCGGACGCCGGGGGTTCCGCTGCCGCTTTCGCGGGCCGATAATAGGAGTTGCAGCGCCCGGGACCGGACGCTGTGACTGGAGCCGTCTCGGGGCGACTTCGGCCGAGGTCCAGATCGTGCGCCTTGGCAGTGGAGGTTGTCATGTCCGGGACTGAGTTTGAGGTGACGGCCGAGCCGGTAATCGGCTCCGGCCGCGTGGTGGCGATCTTGCCGCCGGAAATCGACCTCACCAATGCGGACGTCATCGCGGATCAGCTCGTCAGGATGGCGGTGGCTGACCGCGGTGTCCGCGTCGTGGTTGCCGACCTGAGCCGGACGACGTTCTGCGACTCGCGAGGGGTCCATCAGTTGCTGATGGCGTGCCGGCACGCTGGCGCGCGCGGCGTCGAGCTGCGGCTGGCGGCTCCGCGTGAGCCGGTGATCCGGGTGTTCGAGCTGACCGGAGTCAGCGCGCTGGTGCGGTTGTATCCGGACGTGCCGGCGGCGCTGGCCGCGGAGGCCGCCCGGCCCGTGGCGGAACAGCCCTGAGCCTGGGGCCACCGCGCGCACCCGGGGCGCCGTCGAGGCGGCGGTGAGAATCTCCCGGGCGCCGTCTCCGGATCGCACATTGCGCGGGCGGTTTGTGGGTATGGATCCTGCCACTCTGGCCCACGCGGAGGTGGACGGATGGACGTCAGCGCTGAACGGTTCCTCGAGCTCATGCACCAGCTCGAGGATTTCACCGATGTGATCACCCCTGAGCGGGCACACGCCGAGTTCGACGAGACCACGCTGCAGCTGTTCTGGATGCGGTGGCCGCATCTGTCCGCGTGGGCGGGCACGCTGTGGCGGCTGCTCTCCGAGGAGCTCGCCGGGTCCGCCGCCCCGCACGACGACCCGGAACTCGACGAGGTCGGCGGTAGTGAGTGAGGACCACCGCCGGGTAGTCAGGATCAGCGAGCTGATGAACGAGAACGTGCTGTCGGCTCCTCCGGAGACTCCCGTGGCAGCCGCCGCGGCGGCGATGGTACGCGAGAAGGTGGGCTCAGCCCTGATCATGCAGGGGACTTTCCTCGTCGGCATCCTCACCGAGCGCGACGTGGTGAGGGCGGCGGCCTCGGGGGAGGATCTGACCACGGCGCCGGTATCCGCGTGGATGACCAGGGACCCGCAGTCGGCGGCGCCGGACACCCTGGCCGAGGAAGCTGCCCAGCTCATGTTCCGCAACGGCTTCCGCCACCTGCCGGTCACCGAAGGGCGCCACGTGCGCGGCGTCGTCAGCCTGCGCGACCTGTTCGCCGCCCGGATCCGCCGCCCGGCGCGCCAGCCGGGCGCGAGCACCGGCGGCGAGCCCGTGCGCTAGCCCGGCCCAGCACGCCCCCGGCCCAGCACGCCCCCGGGGCTAGCACTCTCCCCCCGGGGAAACGAGCCCGGTTTCATAGGCCAGGACGACGGCCTGCACGCGGTCCCGCAGCCGCAGTTTGGTGAGGATCCGGGTGACGTGGGTCTTCACCGTGGCCTCGCTCAGCGTCAGCGCGGCGGCGAGCTCGGCGTTGCTGAGGCCGCGCGCGACAAGGCTCAGAACTTCGAGCTCGCGCGGGGTGAGGGCGGACAGGTCGCCGTGGGGGAGGCCGGGCCCCGGCTCCCTGGGCGCGAACCGCTCGACCAGGCGCCGTGTGATGGACGGTGCGAGCAGCGCGTCGCCCGAGCGCACCAGGCGCACCGCCGCGACGAGGTGTTCCGGCGAGACGTCCTTGAGCAGGAACCCGCTGGCGCCGGCGGCGAGCGCCGCGTACACGTACTGGTCGAGGTCGAAGGTGGTCAGGATGATGATCCGGCAGCAGCTGCCCTGCCGCGCGGCGAGGATCCGCCGGGTGGCTTCCAGCCCGTCCATCTCGGGCATCCGGATGTCCATCAGGACCACGTCAGGCTGGTGCTTGAGCACGGCGGCCGCCGCCTCTCCGCCGTTCGCGGCCTCGGCGACGACGGGGATGCCCGCCGAGTTCAGGATCAGGCGGAAGCCGCTGCGCACGAGCGTCTGGTCGTCGGCGATCACGACCCGAGGAGGCGCCTGCGGCTGAGCCGCGGTGCTCACGGGCCGGCCACCCGCAGCTCTGCCGGGAGCGGCGGGCCAGCCACCACCGGGGACGCCGTCCCGGCCCCGGGGGGCGGCACGGGCGCGCCGACCGGGATGCGCGCGCGAACCCGCCAGCCGCCGCCCGGCCTCGGTCCGGCGTCGAGCTCGCCGCCGTACAGGGCGATCCGCTCCCGCAGGCCGATGAGCCCTCGCCCGGCACGCGGCGGGGCGGCACGCGGCGGGGCGGCTCCCGGCGGGGCGGCTCCCGGCGAGCTGGCGGTGACGGGTGCCGCCCGGGGAGGCGGTGAGGGTGCGGGGGCCTGCCCGCCCGCGGGCCCGTCGTCGGTGACGTCGATCGTCAGCTCGCCAGGCCGGTAGCCGAGGCGGACGGCGGTCCTGGACTGGCCGGCGTGCCTGATCACGTTGGTCAGCGCCTCCTGCACGACGCGGTACGCCGCCAAGTCGAGGCCGGGCGGCAGCGCCTGCGGCGTGCCGTCCACCGACAGCTCGACGGGCAGCCCGGCGGCGCGTACCCGCCCGATGAGCGTGCTCAGCTCGCCCAGGCCGGGCTGCGGCCGCAGCATGATGTCGGACGTGCCCGCCTCGCCGGACGGGCAAAGCAGGCCCAGCAGATGGCGGAGTTCCGCCATCGCGGCCCGTCCGCTCGCCTCGACGGCGAGCAGCGCCTCCCGTGCGTCATCCGGGGAGGCGTCGAGAACCTGGCGTGCGGCGCCGGCCTGCACCACCATGACGCTGACGTTGTGTGTCACCACGTCGTGCAGCTCGCTGGCGATCCGGGCCCGTTCCAGCTCCAGCGCCCGGCGGGTGGCGGCCTCGTGCTCGGCCTCGGCCCGGCGCAGCCGCTCGGCCGAGTCGCCGGCGCGGTCCCGCCACTGGCGGAGCACGCTGGCAAGGACGGCCGTGAGGGTGAGCATGAGGAGCGCGGTGTACCGTCCGGGCAGCGGCGGCGTGGTGTTCGGGAACGCCGCCGCCGCGACGAGCCCCCCGGCGAGCAGGCTGGCCATCGCGAGAACGCGGTACCTGCCGTATGTGACGGCGCAGTACGCGGCGAATATCACCGCCACGAACGTGACGATCGTCGAGTTGTTGCCCGTCGAGAGGATCGCCGCGAGTATCAGCCAGAACGCCGCCACCGGCCATCGCCGGCGGAAGGCCAGCGGCGCGCCCGTCAGCGCGACGCCCGCGAGCGTGAGCCCGCCCAGGCCCGGCTCCGAACTGGTCATGTGCGGGACCAGCGCCGGGTTCCGCAGCACGAACAGCTTGCCGTCCTCGAGAACAGGCATCCAGCCGGCGTGATCGGAAGCGACGCTGTGCAGGGCGCCGTGGGCGATGATGACCGCCGCCAGCGCCGCTGTCGTGGCGATGGCTCCCAGCACGTAGTCGGCGGCGATCGCCTTTCTGGACAGGGGCGTCCGCGGCTCGGCGGACAGGACGGCCGCCAGGCCGGAGCTGATCCATCCGGGGCGCCGTTCGCCACGGTCCCGCCCCGCCCGCGAGCGCGGCCCGGCCGCCGCGCGTTCTGCTGCCACCCCGCAATTGTCGCCCGGCGCCGAAGGAATACCGTCGCTCGCTCGGCTGATTTCCGTACATCCCCAGGATGACGGCGCCCCCGTCTCCACCCGATACGGTACCGAAGTTGCTTCCCATGGCCGGCGAGGGGGCGGGGCAGCCGGCCGTACGGTTCCGCCATGAATCTTCTGGTGCAGCTCAGCGACGTGACCAAACGGTATGACGGCGGCGGGGCGCCGGCGGTGGATAACGTCAGCCTGGAGGTGGGGCACGGCGAGTCCGTCGCGGTCATGGGGCCCTCCGGCAGCGGGAAGTCCACGCTGCTCAACCTCATCGCCGGCCTGGACCGGCCGACCAGTGGCTCGGTCCATGTCGGCGGCGACCGCGTCGACAAGCTCAGCGAAACCCGGCTCGCGCGTTACCGGCGCGGCAAGGTCGGGATGATCTTCCAGTTCTTCAACCTGCTCGACGACATGACGGTCGCCGACAACGTGCTGCTGCCCGCGCAGCTCGCCGGAGTTCCGGCGGCGAGGGCGCGGGCACGCGCCGCCGAGTTGCTGGCGGCGCTGCGCATCGAGCGGCACCGCGACGCCTACCCCGCGCGCCTGTCCGGCGGCGAACGGCAACGGGTCGCGATCGCCCGCGCGCTGGTGAACCGGCCGGCGCTGCTGCTCGCCGACGAGCCGACCGGCGCCCTCGACACGGCGACCGGCGAGGAGATCGGCGAACTGCTGCTCGACCTCAACTCCTCCGGGCAGACGCTCGTCCTCGTCACCCACAATCCCGACCTCGCGGCGCGCTACGCGAGCCGCGTCATCCGGCTCGTCGACGGCCAGGTCAGCACCGCCACAGGGGCGCGGTGATGAGCGGCCATCCGGTCCTGCGGGCCGCCCGGAGCGGAGTGACCGGGCGCCGGGTGCAGGCTGCGGTCATTGGCCTGGTGGTGGGAGTCTCCACCGCGGCCTCGGCGCTGGCCCTCGGGCTCATCATCGACGCCAACGCGCCGTTCGACCACGCGTTCGCGGCGCAGCAGGGAGCGCACGCCACCACGACCGTGGACGGCTCCAAGGCGACGGCCGCCCAGCTGAGCGCCACCGCCCGGCTGCCCCAGGTCGCCGCGGCGGCCGGGCCTTTCCCGGAGACCATCGTCACCGCTCAGGTCACCATCCCCGGCGTTCTCGGCTCTCTCCATCTGCCGCCCGTCACGCTGGCCGGCCGCGCGTCACCCGGCGGCCCGGTCGATGACATCGCCCTCGACCGGGGCCGCTGGGCGCAGCGACCCGGCGAGATCGTGGTCTCACGCGATATGCCGGGGCCCACACTTCAGGTGGGCCAGCGGATCACCATCACCGGTACACGCGGGACGCCGAGCCTGACCGTCGTCGGGATCGGCAAGTCGATCACCGACTCGGCGGACGGCTGGGTCGTGCCGGGTGAGGTCGCCGCGCTTCGCGCGCCGGGCGCCTCGCCGGCGGAGCAGATGCTCTACCGTTTCCGCAGCGCCGGCTCGCCCGGCGCGGTGAGCTCGGACGTCGCCGCCGTGCGCGCCGCGCTGCCGCCGGGCTCGCTGCTCGGCTCGCAGTCCTACCTGACCGTCAAGCTGCAGGCGACGAGCTCGATCGCGCCGTGGGTGCCGTTCATCGTGGCGTTCGCCCTGATCGGGCTCGTGATGTCGGTGCTGATCGTGGTCAACGTGGTGAGCGGCGCGGTGGTCGCCGGGTACCGGCGGATCGGCGTGCTGCGCAGCATCGGCTTCACGCCCGGGCAGGTGGTCGCGGTGTACGTCTGGCAGGTGGCGGTCTGCGCCGTGGCCGGCTGCCTGGGCGGCGTGCTGCTGGGTAACCTGCTGTCCGTGCCGCTGCTCGGCCAGACCGCGCGGGTGTTCGGCGTCGGGTCGCTGGCGATCCCCGTGTGGGTGGACGTGGCCGTGGCGGCGGGGATGCTCGCGCTGACCGGGATCGCCGCGCTGCTCCCGGCGCTGCGCGCCGGCCGGCTGAGCGCGGTGCAGGCGATCGCCACCGGGCGGGCACCCCGGCCGGACCACGGGTATGCCGCGCACCGGCTGCTCGGCCGCGCCCGGCTGCCCAGGCCGCTGACGGTCGGCCTGGCGGCGCCGTTCGCGCGGCCTGCCCGTACCCTCGTCACGCTCGTCGCTATCCTGCTTGGCGCGACCGCGGCGACGTTCGCCGCGGGTCTGAGCACGTCCCTGGACCGGGCCGAGCTCGATCTCTCGCACTCCGGGTCCGAGCCGGTGCAGGTGGACCTGGGTGCGGGGCTGGTCAAGGCCAAGCTGGGCGCACCCCGGCCGCCGGGCACCGAAGAGCCGGCGGCCGTGCAGCAGCGGGCGGTCGAGGCGGCGCTGCGCGCGCAGCCGGGCACGCTACGCTACGTCGCCGAGGCTGACGCCCAGGTGGCCGTCCCGGGGATACCGGGAGGGGCCTGGGTGCGCGCCTTCCGCGGCGACGCCAGCTGGACCGGCTATGCCGTGATCACGGGCCGCTGGTATCACGGCCCTGGGGAGGCGGACGTCAACACGTACTTCCTGACGGCCACCGGTACGTCGGTCGGCGGCACGGCCGCGATCACCTCAGGCGGCAAGCGGGTGATGGTGCGGATCGTGGGCGAGATCTTCGACCCGGAGAACGGTACAGCGTCGGTGCTGACGGATTTCCGCACGCTGGCGGGAGTACTGCCCGGGCTGACTCCCCGGCAGTACGACGTGGCGCTGCGCCCGGGCGTGAACGCCGGGCGGTACGCGAGCGCGCTCGGACCCGTCCTCGGGCAGGACCTGGGCGTGAGCCTGAACGGGACCGACCCGCTGTTCGTCAGCCTCCTCGCCCTGGTCAGCGCGCTCACGGTGCTTCTCATGCTCGTCGCCGGCCTCGGCGTGCTGAACACCGTGGTGCTGACAACGAGGGAGCGCGCGCACGACCTCGGCGTGTTCAAGGCGGTCGGGATGACACCGCGGCAGACGATCGCCATGGTTGTGTCGTCGGTGGCCGGGATAGGCCTCGTCGCGGGCCTGATCGCCATCCCGGCGGGCATCAGCGTGCACGACTACGTGCTTCCCGCCATGGGCCACGCGGCACTCACCGGGATCCCCCCTTCGCTGCTCGACGTCTACCAGCCGTGGGAGCTGGCACTGCTCGCGCTGTCCGGCATCGTGATCGCGGCGGGCGGCGCCCTCATCCCGGCGGGCTGGGCGGCCCGGACGCGCACGGCCACCGCGCTTCGCGCGGAGTGAACACCGCGCTTCACGCGGGGTGAGGGGCACGGTGGCGAGCCGGGACAATCGGGGTACGGTCACGCCGCCGCGCGGTCATAATGGCTGGACAGCCTGCGAGGTGGAATATGGGCAACGGGAGCGGGCACCCTCACGCCGCGGGCCGGGACGGTGACGGCCGGGACGGTGAGGATGGAGCGTTTCGCACTGCGTGGACGTGAGCAGGAGCTGCGGATTGCGGGGGAAATCCTGCTCGGGGCCCGCCAGGGCCGCGGCGGCGTACTCCTCATCGAGGGCGCCCACGGCATGGGGAAGTCGGAACTGCTCCGGGAGATGGCCAGCCGCGCGTCCGCCGGCCACTTCTCGGTCGCGGCGGCGGGTGCCGATGAGCTCGGCGGCCTGATGCCGCTCGCGCCATTGCTCGCCGCCCTGAGGGAGCCGGCGGCGGGGCCCGGTGCGCCGCCCGGCGAGATTCCGCTCACGAGCGCGCCCGGCGACACCATGGCCGCCATCGACGAGACGGGGGAGCTGCTCAGGCGGCGCGCCGCGGCGTCGCCGCTGCTGGTCAGCCTCGACGACCTGCAGTTCGCGGACCGGGCGACGCTGCTCGCGCTGCGCCTGCTCGCGCCCAGGCTCACGCCGTACCCGGTGGTCTGGAGCCTTGCCAGGCGCCCGCAGCGCGGCGGCGCGGCGGTGGTGTTCGACCTTCTGCAGCGCGCGGGCGCCTCGCGGGTCACGCTGAGCCCGCTGGACGCCGGCGCGGTGGCGGCCCTGATCGCCGAGGCCGCCGGCGCCGCACCCGACCCCGGCCTCGCCGCGCTGGCGGCGGGGGCCGCGGGAAACCCCCTCCTGCTGGTCGAACTGCTGCGCGGGCTGCGCGAGGAGAACGCCATCCGGGTCAGCGAGGGGACGGCCGTGCTGACCTCGGACCGGCTGCCGCAGCGAGTACGCGCGGTGGCGCGGCGGATGCTCGACGCGCTCAGCGTGTCCGCGCGGCACCTGCTCCAGACCGCTGCCGTGCTCGGCCCCTCGTTCTGGCTCGATGACATGGCCGAGATGCTCGGCGAGACGCCGGCGGTGCTGCTCCCGGTGGTCAGCCAGGCCGCCGACGCCGGGATACTGTCCGCGAGCGCGGAGGCGTTCGCCTTCACGCACGAGCTGATCCGGCGCGCCGTCGCCGAGGCGGTGCCGCCGCCCGCGCGCCAGGCGCTGCACCGCCAGTTCGGTGAGATGCTGCTGGCCCGTGGCGGCTCGGCGATGGCCGCCGCGTCCCATCTGCTCAAGGGCACCGGCCGGGCAGACGCGGCCGCGCTGGGCGGCCTCGATACCGCGGCGGACCAGGTCCTCCGGTCGTCCCCGCCGACCGCCGCCGAGCTTGCCGTTCGCGCGCTCGAGCTGACCCCGCCCGCCGATCCGGCCCGGTTCCCGCGCACCGTGCGCGCCGCCGAGACACTGACCGCGGCGGGGCGGCTGGACGAGGCGGGCAGCCTCGTCCGCGCGGCGCTCGCCGAGCCCCGGCCGCCGGCGAAAGACATCCGGCTCCGCGCCGTGCTGCCGTCCATCCTCGGCCTGCAGGGCCAGCCGGAACGCGCGAGCGCCGAGGCCGAGACGGTGCTGGGCACGCCGCACCTGACCGGCCAGGCGCGCGACGAGGCACTGGTCGCGCAGCTTCACGCGCTGATCGCGCTGGGGGAGTACCAGCGGGCGCGGGACACCGCGGAGAGCGTGCTGGCCGGCTTGGCTGAGCACGGCAAGGCCGCGCTGGCCGGCGCGCTGAGCGTGCTCACGGCGATCTGCTGGGAGGAGGGACGTCTCGGCCAGGGACTGCATCTGGCCAGGGAGGCGGCGCGGCGGTCCAGCGGCATCTCGCCCGACGCCCGGCATTTCCAGCCGCTGCTGACGCTCGCCGCCAGGCTCATCGACATTCGCAGGCTCGACGAGGCGACCGAGATCATCCACGTCGCGGCCAACCGCATCGGGGCGTTCCGCTCCGGCGCGTCGGAGGCCATTCCGGGCATCCTGCGGGCCCGCGTGGAGCTGGCGATGGGCCGGATGGAAGACGCCCGCGCGCAAGCCGAGGCGGCGCTCGGCATGGCCGACGCGCGCGCCGCCGGCACGCACAGCTCGCTGGCCCGGTCGGTGCTCAGCGTCATAGCGCTGCGCGCTGGCGATCTTCGCGCCGCGGGGCAGCACGCCCGGAGCCGCCCGGACGCCACGTACGACACCGACTTCTACGCGCGTACCGAGACGTTGCTGGCCAGAGCCCAGTTCGTGGAGGCGGTCACCGGCCCGGAGACGGCCGTGCAGCTGCTCGGTGAGGTCTACGCGGGCCTCGCCGCGCACCGGCACGTGCTCGCCGGCGAGCCCACCGCCTCGGCCTGGCTCGCGCGCACCGCGCTGGCCGCGGGCAATTACGAGCTGGCGACCGGCGTGGCGCGCGTGGCCGACGAGATCGCGCGTGACAACCCGGCCATCGAGGTCGTCAAGGTGGCGGCGGCGCACTGCGGCGGCCTTGTCGGCCGCGACCCGGTGCGCCTGGCTCGCGCGGCGGCGGGCCACCGTGACCCGTGGGCGCGTGCCTCCGCGTCCGAGGATCTCGGCAACGTGCTCGCCGGCACCGCGCATACCCGCGACGCGGTGACCCACCTGGACAGAGCGCTCGAGGGCTACGGCCAGACCGGGGCGGCCAGGGACCTGGCCCGCGTCCGGCGCCGGCTCCGCAGGCTGGGCGTCCGGCGGCGGCACTGGGTCGCCGCCCAGCGGCCCGCCGTCGGCTGGGCCAGCCTCACCGAAACCGAGAAGATCACCTCCCGCCTGGCGGCCCAGGGGCTGAGCAACCCGCAGATCGCCGAGCGCATGTATGTCAGCGTGCACACCGTCGCGTTCCACCTGCGCCAGGTGTTCCGCAAGCTCGGCATCAGCTCCCGCGTCGAGCTCGGCCGCCTGGTGCCCGACCAGCCCGGCCCACGGGAGAGCCGGATCGCGACGGAGGGCCGGGTCGCGACGGAGAGCGGGACCGTCCCGGAAGGCCGGGGCGCCGAGGCCACGCCGCCGGCCCAGGGTCCGGGGCTGTGGCGCGAGCGCTGGCCGGCCCCGCCGCCGGCGCCACAGGACGCGCCCGCGAAGCCATCACGGCCGGGCCGCCGGCCGCCGCAGGCTCAGCGGGATCACGGCCCGGTGTGGCCGAGGAGGCGGGAGCGCGGCTAGGGAGCCGCCCGCCGCTCACCGCCCGGCTGCGGCTTGGCGCGATCATTGTTCCAAACGGGCCGTGGTATCCCGGTCAGCGCCCGGTCAGCCGCCGGGCGGCGGCGGCGATGTGGCCGGCGTCGATGCCCGCCCACGCGAGAAGCTCCTCCCCGGACCCAGAGCCAGGCATCTCACGGACCGCCAGGTGCGCGACGGAGAGGTCCCGCTGCCCCGCGGCGAGCAGCGCGTCGGTGACCGCGCAGCCGAGGCCGCCCTCGGGGTGGTGGTCTTCGGCGATCACGATGCGCCCGCCGGTGGCGCCGGCCGCCGCGGTGAGCGTGGCGGTGTCGATGGGCTTGACGGAGTAGCAGTCGATGACGCGGGCACCAATGCCCTCGCCGCCGAGGATCTCGGCGGCGCGCAGGCACTCGTGCAGCGTGACGCCGGCGCCGACGAGGGTCACCTGGTCATCGTCGCCGGAGCGCAGCACCTTGGAGCCGCCGATGGGGAAGGCCTCCCCGGCCGGGTAGAGGCCGGGGTAGGAGCCGCGGGTGGTGCGCAGGTAGCTGATCCCCGGGGTGGCCGCCATTACCTCGACGAGCGCGGCGGTGCTGGTGCCATCGGCCGGGTACAGCACGGTCGAGCCGTGCACCGCGCGCATCATCGCGAGGTCCTCGAGCGCCATCTGCGACGGGCCGTCGGCGCCGATCTCCACGCCCGCGTGGGAACCCGCCAGCCGGAGGTTGGCGGCGGAGATGGCGCCCATCCGGATGAAGTCGTACGCGCGGGTCCAGAAGGCCGCGAACGTCGAGGCGAACGGGATGTAGCCGCGGACCGACAGGCCCGTGGCGGCGGCCACGAGCTGCTGCTCGGCGATGTACATCTCGAAGTAGCGGTCCGGGAACGCCTTCGCGAACTCCTGGGCGTAGGTGGAGTTCTTGACCTCCCCGTCCAGCGCGACGACCTTCGGGTCCCGGGCGCCGAGCGCGACCAGCGCGTCGCCGTAGGCCTTGCGGGTGGCCACCTTGTCGCCGACGGCGTACCGCGGGGACTCCGCGCTGGCGGGCTCGGCCGTGGCGGCCTCCGCCCGCGCGGGGGCCGCCGTTCGCTGCCCGGCTTCGGACGGCTTCGGGCCCCGGATCACCATGTTGCGGATGCCGCCGAGCTCGGCGATCGCGCGCTCGGCCATGTCCGGCGGGAACGGCCTGCCGTGCCACCCCTCCTTGTCCTCGACCTCGGAGAACCCGCGGCCCTTGATGGTCTTGGCCAGGATCACCGTGGGCTGCTCACCCGCGGCGTCTGTCTCCGCGGTGGCCAGGGCGCCGTCGATCGCGGCCAGATCGTGCCCGTCGATGACCAGGACGCGGGCGCCGAACGCCTCGGCGCGCCGGGCGTAGGCCTCCAGGTGCCATTGCAGCTCGGTCGGGCCGCTCTGGCCGAGCCGGTTGACGTCGACGATGGGGATCAGGTTGGCCAGCTTGTAGTAGGAGGCCTTGTCCATCGCCTCCCAGATCGAGCCCTCGGCCAGCTCGCTGTCGCCGCACAGCACCCAGACCCGGTACGGGCGCCGGTCCAGGTACCTGCCGGCCAGCGCGACCCCGACCCCGTCGGGCAGCCCCTGGCCGAGCGATCCGGTGGCGACGTCCACCCACGGCAGCACCGGCGTCGGGTGGCCCTCCAGGCGCTGCCCGAACCGGCGGTAGCCGTTGAGCAGCTCATCCTCCGAGACAACGCCGGCGGCCTTGAACACCGAGTACAGCAGCGGGGACGCGTGCCCTTTGGAGAAGATCAGGTGGTCGTTGGCGGGCGAGCGCGGGTCGTCCCAGTCGTAGCGCAGGTGGCGGGTGATGAGCACGGCCAGCAGGTCGGCTGCCGACATGCTGGAGGTGGGGTGCCCCGACCCGGCGCTGGTCGATGAGCGGATCGAGTCGACGCGAAGCTGCGCGGCCAGCTCCGCGACGGTGTCCAGCCCGGTCTCGGAAGCGACTCCGGTTGTGGTCATGATGGCTCCTGTCATGCGCGGGTCCCGTGCCCTCCCATCCGAACCGTACTCGACGCCCGCGAAGGCGGGTGACAGGCCCCATGGCACGCGGCCTCTCACCGCTCATGGCCGAGGCCCAGCGGGCCTGTCAGAGGCGAGCGCCGTCAGGTTCCGAGCAGGTCAGCGAGCTGCCGGGCGTTGACCTGGGCGTGGTCGCCGCAGCAGTTGTTCAGCAGCACGTGCGTGACCTCCGCGTCGCCGGCCAGGGCGCGGATCTTCGATGCCCATTCCTTCAGCTCGTCATCGGAGTAGAGGTACGCGAACCGCTCGTAGATGTCCTTGCTGTCCCACTTGCCGGAGTGGCCGTGCAGCCGCACCACCGCCAGGTCCGTGGTGGCGGCCAGCACCGGCGGGATGGAGCTGGGATAGCCCTGCGGCATGTCCACGCACACGTACGGCAGCTTGTTACCGGCCAGGAAAGCGAGGGTCTCCGCCTGGTTGTCCTCGGTCATCCAGGTGTGGTTGCGGAACTCCACGCACACCCGCCGCGGGGCCGCCCGCTGCGCGCAGGACAGGATGTACTCCTTGTTAGCGCGGGAGACCGGGAACCACTGGGGGTACTGCAGCAGGATCGCGCCGAGCTTGCCGGCCTGGCGCAGCGGCTCGAGCGCGGACAGGAACCGCTCCCAGGCCTGATCGGTGACCTCGGGGTCGACGTCCTTGAGGTACACCCGGTCCTTTCCGGTCTTCTGGACGGAGGCACGCAGGTCGGTGGGCAGCGCCGCGACCCGCGTGGGGTGCTTGGTGAACAGGCTGAAGGCCTTGACGTTGAAGACGAAGTCATCCGGTGTGCGCGACGCCCAGGTCGTCGCGGTCTGCTCGGCGGGAAGCGCGTAGTAGGTGGCGTCGACCTCGACAAGCGGAAAATGCCGGGCGTAGTACCGCAGCCGCTTCTCCGGCGTGCTGGCTTCCGGCGGGTACCAGCCGGAGGCGATCAGTGTCCGGTCGGTCCAGGAGGCAGTGCCCACCCGAATCTGGCTCATACTCCAGCGTAACCAGGCGCCCCTATGCCTGTGCCCGCTGTGCCCGCACCCGTGCCTCCGCGTCGGCGAGAGCACGGCCGACGTGCCGCAGCTCGGCGGGGGAGTAGCGCCCGGCGAGGTCGCCGAGCATGAACCGGCAGGCCCAGGCGCGCGCCGCGAACGGGATGTCACCCAGCTCGCCCGCCTCGGCCCATCCCCCGGTCATCTCCCGCCACCCCGGCCGCTCGCGGCGCGCGATTGCGGCCGGATCGAGGGTCATGATCGCCCAGGACCTGGCGCGGTCCAGCGCCGGATCGCCGGCCGCCGCGTTGGCCCAGTCCAGGACCCCGGTCAGCGCGCCGTCCCCGCCGACCAGGAGGTTCAGCGGATGAAGGTCCAGGAAGATCCGCGCGTACAGGGTACGCAGGCCAGATCCGCCGCATTAGTCCTGCGGCGCCGCCGCCGGCGCGGGCTGGCTCAGCCGGGCGAACCCGCGCTTTGCCCCGGCCAGGTACATCCCGGACGCCACCGCGAACCCGGCGATCCAGGAGAGGTCCGCGCCGCCCAGCGGCTTGACGAACGGCCCGGTGTAGAACGTCTGGTCCAGGAACGGTACCTGCACGGCGAGCGTGATCAGGTAACAGGTGCACGCCCACCACTATCTGCTGGCGGACCTGAGCGGTGGCTGGCCGGCCGTCGCCTGGCCGCAGCGGGTCCCCCGGCACCATCGCGCTGTACGGCTAGAGCACGAGGTCGCGCTGATACCAGGTGCCTTGCTTACCGCCGAGGTGAGCCGGGTCGGCCGGGCCGACAGGAACGAACCCGGCTTTGGTCAGCACCTTCTGGGACGCGGCATTGCCGCGGGCGGCGGCCGCCCGCAGTGTGCGCAGCCCGTGCTGGGCCGCCGCCAGCCGGCACAGCTCCCGGACGGCCGCGGTCGCCACGCCACGGCCGGCAACATGCTGCGCGACCCGGTAACCGAGTTCCGCAGTGTGGTCTTTGATGGCGACCAGATTGAACCTGCCGAGTACCGAGCCGTCCTCGGCGAGGAGCACGTAGCAGGCGCAGATGCCGGCCTCCTGCTCAGCCAGCAAGGCGTTGTACCGGTCGGTGAACTGGCCGAAGAAGTCATCGCCGCGGTCGGAAACCGAGGCAGCGAAGTAGGCGCGGTTCGCCAGCTCGAAGGCCAGGACCGCCGGGGCATGACCGGAATGCAGCCGTTTCAGCTCAGGCACTGCCCGACCTTACCCAGGGTAGTACGCCGAGGTCACCAGGTTTTTGCCAGCGGCAGACAGCCGCAAGCCCAGGGCACATGACGATCTACGACTGGAGTAATGGCTTCGGCGCTCATGAATTCTGCGTTTGCCCGAACTCAGATGAACAGGCGCCGGGTTATGACACCCCTGCCGACCTCGTCCCCCATCCATACCTCGAAGTGCTCGCCGACCTTGAAGTAGTCGCCGATGTCATCGCCGGCGATCCGCAGCGTCGCGACCACTTCGGAGTCTCCCTGCCGGATAGGCCCCTCGTCGCTGTTGACCAGAGCGCTGAAGAACTGGCAGCGATGACTCACACTGTCCGTGGCGCGCAGCACCATGCGGCGCGGCGTAGGACCCAGCGCGGTGCCCGGGCCGGTGACATCCTCCGGGTACAGCTTGAGCAGCGCCTGGTACTTCATGTACTGCTTCATGTTCGCCCTCACCCCCTGCCGCGCCGCCGCGGGCCTGTGCTGCGAGGTGTCCCGCCTGCCCGTTCCCGCTTGCGTGCCGGGGAACGGGCAGGCTGGTGGCAACCAACTAATATCGTATCGCGATATATGAGGAACCAGTACCTGCCTGGCGCGCTAGGCAGGCGGTTCCGTGCTCTTCTGCGGTCGTACCCCGCTTCCCGCCCCGGAACCCTCGGTCACCACCCTGAGGACCAGGAACTCGCGGATGCCGAGCGCCGGGAACACGGCGCGGAACAGGGGGTTGAACGCTGCGCGCACCAGAGGCCTGGCGTCCTCCGCGCTGCGGGATTCCGGGTCCGCGAGCGTGTAGTCCGCTCCGTTCAGCCTGATCGTGCAGCCTCCCGCGGCCCGCACGTTGCGCACCCAGTCGGAGGTGTTGCCGAATGTCAGCGGGATCACGGCGGTGTCGCCGGTCAGGTGCGCGCCGACGATGGCGACGTACGGCTTGCCGGACCGCCTGCCCCTGTGCGTGAGCCTCGCGGCGCCGCCGAAGTGCCGTCTGCCAGTGACCTTGGCCATGACCGGGTTCAGGACCTTCGTCAGCGGCCGGATGATCACCCGCACGAGCCGCGACGGCGGTACCGGCTCGAGTGCGCCGGCGCTCATCCCCGTGCCCTGCTGGCCGTTGATTCCCATCGGTTCGCTCCTTGTCGTCCGGGGATACACCCGTAAGGACGCAGCGGCGCCGCGGAATGTGAGACCGGGCCGGACGACCTATCCGGCGGCGAGCTGGGAGCGCAGGAAGCCGATCTTGCGCGGGTCCCCGATGACCTGCACCGAGGTGATCAGCTCGCCGTCCACGGCCAGGACGATCACGCCGTCGAGCCGCCGCCCGGTGAACGCGAGCACGGCGGGCTGGCCGCTGACCGGGAGGGACGCGAAGGTCGCGCCGCGCCAGTAGTGCAGCAGGATCCGGGCGACCGTGGCCGAGCCGGTGACGGCCGGCGGACGCCGGGCGGACTCGGCGCCGAGATCGACGTAGCCCCACACGTCGGGCGCGAGCACCGCGGTCAGGCCGCGGAGGTCACCGGTCGCGCACGCCGCGATGAACCTCTCGGTCACCTTCCTGTGCTCAGCGGCGGCGACGTCGAGGCTCCCGGCCGCCGAGCCGTCAGCGACTTTCTGCCGGGCCCGCCTGGCGAGCTGGCGGCAGGCTGGGGCCGACTTTCCTACGGTCTCGGAGACCTCCTCGAAGGGCACCTGGAAGATGTCGTGCAGCACGAACACGACCCGCTCGGCCGGAGTCAGCCGCTGGAGGACGACGAGCAAGGCGAGCCGGACGCCGTCATCGAGCGTGACCCGGTCGGCCGGATCAGCCGGATCGGCCGCCCGGCCGCCGCCCATGACGGAGGGCGCCGGAGCGGCCTCGATTGTCGCGGAATCGTGCGGCCGTTCTCTCCGGAAGCGAGCGGACCTGATCTGGTCGAGGCATAGCCTGCTGGTCACCACGATCAGCCAGCCGCGCTCGTCCTCGATCTCCCCGAGATCTTCCCTCATCAGCCGCGCGAACGCGTCCTGCACGACGTCTTCCGCCGCCGCGATGTCGCCCAGCATCCGGAACGCCAGGTCGACGAGATAGGGCCGATGCAGGTTCCACGCCCGGATAACCTGCTCGCCGCTGCGTGTTCCGTCCATCAGGCGTCCTCGCTAACATGCCGTGGTCACTGCCTGGAGGACGAGACAGCGAGGACGGATGTGACCGTGTCCGACGTCACGTTCCGGGCACGTACCCCGTCCTTTCCAGTATGGAACTCGTGCAGTGCCGCATCATCACCGCGGACGTGGAGAGGATGGCGGCGTTCTATGCCGCGCTCGTACGCGCGGACGTCCCGCTGAATGAGTATTACGTCGAAGTGCCGGCGGGCGCGGCATCGGTCGGCTTCTCCCGGCGCCGCTTCGCCGGGTTCCGCGCCGACGAGTCCGTGGATTCGGTGCGAACGCACGGCCAGGTCATCCTCGACTTCCACGCGGAAGACACGGACGCGCACTACCCGCGGATCGCGGCAATGGGCGTCGGATGGGTGATGCCGCCCAAGACCCAGCCGTGGGGGAGTCGCTCGATGATCTTCCGTGACCCGGAAGGTCATCTCGTCAACGTCTTCTCGCGCGGGGACGGCGCTTAACGTCTCACACTCCCGGATGATGCCCGCGATCCAAGCGCCGCGCCGAGCCGGAAGTCGTCGATGCGTCCCTCCCCGGCCGTCTCGAGCATGACGCCACAACGTGCGCAGTGCGCAGTGAATGCGATGACCTGGGCCGGCCTGACGGCGCTGGCTCCCAAGACTCGCTACCCCGCTCGGGCGGGTGGTCCGTGGCTGTGCAGCACCTGCCCGCAGGGGGAGCGGGCCTCGGTGGTGCCGTCGGGGTGCAAGATCATTGTCCAGCCCCAGCGGTGGATAACCACCTGATGGTGGTACGAGCACAGCAAGATGCAGGACCGCACGCTGGTCGGCCCGCCGTCGGCCCGGGGGATCAGATGATGCACCTCACAGGCGGCGGCGGGCCGGTCACAGCCCCCCGCCCACTCACACCGCCCCCGCGCCCGCAACAGGACCGCCCGCCGGATATGGGCGGGGATGGTGTCCGCGGCGCCGACGTCCAGCGGCAGGCTGGCGGTGCTGAACGGGGCGCCCAGCACCCGGGTGCGCAGGTAGGCCGCCAGCCCGGCCGGGCCGGACAGCGCGTCAATGGCCATGGACAGCAAGGTGCGGCGCAGCCGGGCCCGGGCCTCATCGGTCATCGGGGCGGGCGGGTGACAGGAGCACCCGCCGCACTCACAACCGCACCCGGCGCCGCGGTGCAGGCCGTGGGCGGTGACCCACACGCTGGTCATCTGATCCAGCACAT
This sequence comes from Streptosporangiaceae bacterium, assembly GCA_019239975.1. Lineage (GTDB taxonomy): Bacteria > Actinomycetota > Actinomycetes > Streptosporangiales > Streptosporangiaceae > JAFAZE01. The sequence continues at coordinate 91 of JAFAZE010000018.1, read as the reverse complement.
CCCAGTCCACCCGGCCGGTCACCACCGGAACCACCGTGGCATCACACGCGGCGGCCCGGGCACCCGGCCCGGTCAGGCACCCGGGTTCCCC
>JAFAZE010000113.1 GCA_019239975.1 Streptosporangiaceae bacterium | reverse complement strand
TCGACATTGCCGCCTACGGGTACATCGAGCAGGAGTACTTCGTGCGCGGCACGGCGAACGTCTACGACTACGATTCGGCGGGCAAGGTCGTGGTCAAGTTCCGGAACGTCCCGTATGTCAACCGGATCATCGTGGCCCGACCGGCCGATCCGCGGCGGTTCTCCGGGACCGTATGGACCGAGATCATGAACATGACCAACGGGTGGGATCTGGACAAGACCTGGGAGATGTCGCACGACCAGCTCATGGCGGACGGCGACGTCTACGTCGGGGTGACCAGCGCTCCGAATACCGTGGCCGCGCTGAAGAAGTTCGACCCGGCCCGTTATGCGGCCCTGTCCTGGGCCGCGCCCGCGGGCGACACGTGCAGCGGGACCGCGCTGAACTCCTCCGCCACCACCGAAGGCGGTCTGGTCTGGGACATCTTCAGCCAGGTCGGCGCGGCGCTGAAGAGCCGCGCGGCGGACAACCCGCTCCATGGCTTGCGGGTGCGAAAGGTCTACGCCACCGGCTACTCACAGTCGGCCAACTACCTGATCCGCTACATCGACGCCCTCAACCCGGTGGCGCACGTCTACGATGGGTTCCTCATCGGCGCCGCTCCCGGCCTGGTCATGCCGCTCGGCAAGTGCAGCGCCCCGATCAGCCTCACGAGCCCGCTTGAGAAGATCGCCGGCACCTCGGTCCCGACCATCAACATTCACACGCAGACCGACTTCTACATGGACGGCGGTAATTCCCGGCGGCCGGATTCCGATACCGCGACGAACAAATACCGTCTCTACGACGTACCGGGAGCCAGCCACTCCTCGCAGTACACGACGGCGTTCGTTCCGCCGCCCGCGGATCTCGCGAAAATCGGCTACACCTACAACTATTACAACTGTCCGGTCCCTGGCGAGTCCAATACCTTCCCCACCCGCTACATCTTCAACGGTGCCGAGGTCAACCTCGACAGGTGGGCCCGCTTCGGCACCGCGCCACCGAGCGCCAGCCCTATCAAGGTCGACGCCCACGGCAGGACGGTCGTCGACGCGCATGGCAACGCGGCCGGCGGAGTGCGCACCCCCTGGGTTGACGTGCCGACGATGACCTACTACCCGAACAGCGGCAGCCCGAGCGGCGGCCTGGCCTGCTTCCTGTTCGGTCACCAGGTGCCGTTCGGCACCGGACAGCTCGTAAGGCTCTACCCCAACCACGGCGCCTACACCAGCCGGTTCATCGCCGAGGTGTACAAGCTGCTCGCCGAGCGCTGGCTCACCCTGTTCGACGCCCAGGCCGCCGTCGACGCCGCCGCCGATTCGAGCATCCCGCACTGACAACCCGTGCGAGGCCCTGGTACGCCACATTGAATGCATTATGCAGTCAATGACGCTAAAATTACTTCATGACCGCGCTTACCATCCGGGATGTCTCCGACGACGCCGTACGCACCATGAAGATCCGCGCGGCGCAGGCCGGCCAGTCCTTGCAGGCATACCTCCGCGGCCTGATCGAGAAAGAGGCCGCGAAGCTCACCGTGGCGGAAGCCGTGGAGCAAGCCCGCAGAGAGGCAACCGCTAACATCGGCACCGCCGACATTCTCGCCGCCATCGACGACGGCAGGGCCGGACGTTGACCGTCGTTGACTGCTCGGCCATGGTCGAGCTGCTGGTGGCGAAGACGCGGGCGGGGGAATCCGTCGCACAGCGGCTGACCACAGCGCAAACCCTGAACGCGCCGTACATACTCGACGGGGAGGTCATCTCCGCGCTGCTCGGGCTCATGCGGGGAAGGAAGATCACCGAACGAGAAGCTGAAGCGGCGCTCTCCAATTACCGCGCGTTCCCCATCGAGCGGCAAGACGTCCTTCCCTTGTGGCCCCGCATCACGAGGCTCCACGCCAGCCTGTCCGCCTACGACGCGCAGTACGTCGCCCTGGCCGAAGCCCTCCACGTCTCCTTGGTCACCGCCGATGCCCGTATCGACCGAAGCGGAGCAGCCCGCTGCGGAATTGAAGTCTTCGGCGCGCACCCTGACCGCGCACCGAAATCGCAGGTCGACGCCGCGGGGTCGGCCGCCTCGATGTCCGGCCGGGAGCGGTAGACGATCAGCATGAGCCCGCTGCACAAGGCCGTGACGTACAGCTGGCCGGCCAGGTCGACCGCAAGCTGCCGGGTGGACGGCAGCGCGGAGCCGGCCGGCTGCCGGCCGCGGGCGATCGCCTCCACGATCCGTTCCCTGCTGCACCGGCTCTGGTCTGTGCCGCTGCACCGGCTCTGGTCTGTGCCGCTGCACCGGCTCCGGCATGTATTTCTGCTTGCTCACGGTCGGCCTCACGATGGCAGCGGGGCCGCTGGCGCATTTGGCCCCGCCCAGTGGGGTCGGCCGTCGGCAGCAGGGGTGCTACCTGTGAGTATGGAGGGGTGGATAGCGATCGATGAGGTTAGCTACCACCCCGCGAGATTTGAGCCTGTGCCGCTGCACCCGGGCGCTCATGCCGGGCTGCCGCCGCCCCGCCCGCGGCAAGGCCGCGCCCTGACATGCTGACCCAACTGTTCTATAAGCTATAGAATAGACGGACCTGAACTGCTGCCGCGCCGCCGTTCCCGGCGGGCATGGAGGTGCCAATGTGGGCCAGTGCCGGGTCTGCCGGAAAGCCAATCGCCGGGCCACGGTCGTGCCGCGGCCGGGGGCCGACGCCGGCCCGGGTCGCTGCCGTTGCCGGGGCCGCGGCCGCCCTGGTGATGGCGGTGTCGGCGGTGTCGGCGTGTACGTCGGCGCAGCCATCCGGCTCCGCCGCGGTGGGGGGCAGCCGGCCGGTTTCCTTGCCCGGGATGCCCTGCGCGTGGCCGACGGAGCTGGGCGCGCAAATGGACAACGGCGTGCAAATGGACAACGCGGCGCTCCCCGATGCGGCAGGGGAATACTTCTGGCAGCCGATCGTGGCGCCCGCGGGAACCCGGATCGTCCTGGCAGGCCGCTTCCCGGACGCCCGTTACGCCTCGATCCAGGTCTACACGCCTGGCGGTGCCGGCCCCTTACCGGCGGCCAGGCTGGGGACTGGCAGCACGGGTTCCGGATGGGGGGCGAGAGTCCAGCCACAATGTCCAAGGCCGGATGGACGCGAGCCGGATCACGCCGGAGATGATCCAGGGATCCGCGTCGAAGATCACCTGGACGTGGCCGCCGGTGTCGGCCTGCATCGCGAGCATGGCGACCTCGTCGGGTTTGCCGTCGATCGGGCCGCCGAGGATGATCATTCCCTGCTCTACGAGCCTGTCCATGTAGGCGGCGTGGGAGTCCCACCCGGCCTGGGCGCGGATGTCGCGGCTTGGGTCCCATCGCGGGCCGCGGGCCGTGGTCACGGCGAATATTGGCATGTGGTCACTCCTGGCATGCTGAGTGTGAGCGAGGGCCAGTTCCCAGGTGTTGTCATCGCCAGTCGTGCGACCGCAGCGGCCCGTCGAGGAATACCGGCGGGATCTCGCACACGACGGCAGAATACTCGGCCAGCAATGGCATGGCCCGCGCTTCGAGGTCGTCCTTCCACAACGGCCCGTCGTAGAAGGACGCCTTGATTGGCCGGACTACCGTGGAGTGACGTAGCTGGATTCACCATGCCCCGAGGGTAGGTTCCCGTGGCCATCGAGCGGAAGAACGCACCTGCAGGTAACGATCGCCCCGACTGCGGCCTTCGGGGCGGCGAGTATGCCGGCGAAGAGCTTGCCAGTGCATGGCACGCCCGGTCCAACCCAGTCTCCGGCTGCCCGCTCACTGCGGCGTTGGCGGCGTTCGGCGGCAAGTGGAAGCTGATCATCATCTACTGGCTGGCCGAATCGCCGACGCATTTTGCCGGGCTGCGCCGGCTGATTCCGGATATCTCCGCCAAGGTGCTCACCGAGCAGTTGCGTGAACTGGCCGCCGACGGCATTGTCGCGCGGCAGCCCGGCAGCGGCGTCCCTGATCCTGTTATCTATTCCTTGACCGAGTACGGGCTCTCTGTGCTGCCGATCGTCGAGGCGGCCCGCCGCTGGGGCAACAGCCATCTCATCAGGGTTGTCCGGCGTTAGCAGTTCACGGGTCATCTGCAGGGACTCGAAGTCATCGACGGAGATGACCATGACGTGCGGTCTGCCGTGCGACGAGGGGCATGAACAAGTCGTCCACGATCGTGAGAACCCGCTCGGGAGGGATCGGCTTGTAGGTCATCAGCATGTCGTGGCGCATCAGGTCGAACGGCATGGTCAGGACGGCCGGGGGGATACAGTCGAGGTCGATCTCGCCGCGCTCGTGCGCCCGGGCAAAGATGTCGGCGGACCACGTCGGGCGGTCGGCCGTGACCTTCTCGCGCACCTGGGCCGGGGTGAGACCGGTACTGGACAGCAGACCGGAGAACGCGGCGGTGATGATCGCGACGAAGCTGACACGCGCCGCACTGGCCACGCTGAGCAGGGCGATCATGTCGTCGCGGAGGCTTCCGGTGTCGGGGATCTCCACGGGGTGCGTATTGCCGTAGTAGTGGATGGCGGCGATCACCAGGTCGTCCTTATTGGGCCAGCGCCGGTACAGCACCGCCACGCCCGTCTTTGCCCGGACGGCGACGGACTCCATCGTCAGCCTGGCGTAGCCGACCTCGACGAGCTCTTGCCACGCGGCCTCCAGCAGTGCGGCCTCCAGTTCCTCCCCCCGCCGCCGTTGACGGCCCCGTTGTGCCTGCTCGGTCATGGCAACCAGCATACGGTCTGGGGAATATTAAGAGAGGCTTGCATTCCCTAACGGTCCACCCTACTCTCATAAGAGACGAATTAATCTCTTATTTAGACAGGAGTGGCATGGCGGCAGCACCAGCAAACCCAGCGGCCGAGAAGCTGGACCCCGTGGTGGTCAGAGCCGCCCTGATTCTCATCGTCGGTGCGATGGCCGTCATCTTCGATACCACGATCGTCAGCGTCGCCCTGCACACGCTCTCGGTGAAGCTGGGCACCTCGGTCGCGACGATCCAGTGGGTGACCACCGGCTACCTGCTGGCGCTCGGCATCGCAGTGCCGCTTAGCACCTGGGGCCTGCAGCGGTTCGGCGGGAAGCGGCTATGGATGTTCTCCCTTGCCGTCTTCCTCGTCGGCTCGGTCGGGTCCAGCCTCGCATGGGATGTCGGCTCGCTCATCGGCTGGCGGGTTATCCAGGGGATCGGCGGCGGCCTCATGCTCCCGGTGATGACCACGCTGATCTTCCAGGCCGCGGGCGGCAAGTCGCTCGGCCGGCTCGTCACCTACGTCGCGCTGCCAGCGCTGCTCGGCCCGATCCTCGGCCCGCTGATCGGCGGCGCCATCCTGACGCACCTGAGCTGGCGGTTCATGTTCTGGGTGAATGTGCCGTTCTGCGCCATTGGCATCCTGCTCGCCTGGCGTTACCTGAACATAGACGCGCCCGCCCGGCCGGCCCCCGCATTCGGTAAGCCGAGGCTCGATGTGCCCGGGCTCTTCCTCATCGCGCCAGGCACCTCGGTCGTCCTGCTGGGCCTCGCCAACGCGGGCACCGCTGCGGGGTTCACCCACCCGGACGTCATCATCCCGCTCGGCGTCGGCGTCATGCTGCTCGCGGCCTTCACCGGCTACGCGCTACGCACGAGCCGCCCCCTGGTCGAGGTCCGGCTGCTCGGCAGGCAGCCGGTCGCCTCCTCCAGCGCGGTGCTGTTCTTCTCCGGCTTCTCCCTGTACGGCGCGATGCTCCTGATGCCGTTGTACTACCAGGACGTGCGCGGCACCACCGCACTCACCGCCGGGGTCATGCTCGTCCCGCAGGGCATCGGCACCGTCTTGTCCCGCACCGTCGCCGGGGGCAACATCGACCGGTTCGGCTCACGCGTCATCGCCCTGGCCGGCTTCGCCGTCGTCACCGCCGCGACCGTTCCGTTCGCCCTGGCCGGGCCGCATACCAGCGAATGGCTGCTCGCCGTCTGGATGGTCATCCGCGGGTTCGGCCTCGGGGCCGTCACCATGCCGGTGATGGTCGCCGGCTACATCGGCCTGGACAAGCAGCAGATTCCGCACTCCAGCGTGCTCACCAGGACCGCGCAGCAGATCGGCGGCTCGTTCGGCACCGCCGTCCTGGCGGTGATCCTCGAAGGCGCCATCACCGCGCACCCGGCCACGCCGGCAGACGCCTTCCACGTGGCGTTCTGGTGGTCCGCGTGCTTTTCCGCCCTCGCCGTACTGCTCTCCCTGTGGCTCCCCGGCGCCCAGCGGGCACCCGAGGCCAGCCGCGGTAGCGCCCCCGGTCAGCACACCGATTCCGTCAGGGCCCAGCAGCCGCCGCCGGCCACGACGCCGCGTCCCGGAGACATTCCGGTGGTGCCGGAAGAGTCGCCACCGTCCGTTTGGAAAAATAAAATCAGTGTTCCGAACGGACGGTGGCTCTACCGCTCCCGCCAGCCGGTCTCTGGCCGGTCTGAGCCGGGGTCCAAGCCGATGCCGTAGGCTGCGGTTCGTCCGTTGCCGGGGGCGGAGTACGCGCGGGGAGAGTCATGAGCGCTCGGGTTCTTGTGGTCGATGACGATCTGACCATCGCCGAAGTCGTTGGTGACTACCTCCGGGACGCCGGCCTGGAAACCCGGCATGCGGCCGACGGGCGTTCGGCTCTGTCCCTGGCTGAGGAGTGGCCGCCCGACCTGGTCGTGCTGGACCTGATGCTGCCCGGTATCGACGGCCTCGAGGTGTGCAAGCGGCTGCGCGCCGCCCATGAGAGGCAGCGGCCGCTGCCGGTGATCATGCTGACCGCGCTGGGTGAGGAGGCCGACCGGGTGCTGGGGCTCGAGACCGGCGCCGATGACTACGTGACCAAGCCGTTCAGCCCCAGGGAGCTCGCGCTGCGGGTGCAGGCCGTGCTGCGGCGCGCCGCCGTGGCGGCCGAAACGGCGGCGGCGCCGCCGGAGCCGTTTCGTGCGGGGCGGTTCGAGGTTGATGTGGCGGCCCGGCGGATCCGGAGGGATGACCGCGAGCTGGTGCTGACGGTGCGTGAGTTCGATCTGCTCGCCTTCTTCCTTTCCCACCCGGGCCGCGCGTTTACCCGGCCTGAGCTGCTGGAGCTGGTGTGGGGGTGGTCGTTCGGCGATCTGTCGACCGTCACCGTGTGCGTGCGCCGGATCCGGGAGAAGGTCGAGGACACCCCGACCGCCCCTGTGCACCTGCAAACCGTGTGGGGCGTCGGCTACCGCTGGGAGACGGACCCGCGATGAGCGCGCAGGCACAGATCATCCTGATCGCCGCGGGCTGCGCCGGCGCGGTCGGCGCAATGGGGATAGCCGCTGCCTGGCTGTTGCGCCGGGCGTCGCTGCGCCTGTCTTTCCAGGTAGCCAGCGCCATCGCCGTCCTGGCGGTGGTGGCCGGCACGCTTGGCACCGCGAACGCGATGTTCATCTCCCAGCATGACCTGCGCGTCGTCGGGATGGTGTGTGTCGTGGCCGGCCTGGTTGCGTTCGGGTTCTGCTGGCTGCTCGGCCGGCAGGTGGAGACCAGCAGCCTGGCGTTGCGTCGCGCCGCCCGCTCGCTGGGCCAGGAGGAGACGGGATTCTGCGAACCGGCCGGCCCGATGGCGGCCGAGCTCGCGGCGCTGTCGGAGGAACTCGCCGCTACCGCCCGTAAGCTTCAGGACTCACGCGAGCGCGAGCGCCGGGCCGAACGGTCGCGGCGCCAGCTCGTCGCCTGGGTCTCCCACGACCTGCGCACGCCGCTGGCGGGCTTGCGCGCGATGGCGGAGGCCCTGGAAGACGGCATCGCCTCCGACGCCGGCCGCTACCACAAGCAGATCCGGGCCGAGGTGATCCGGCTGTCGGCGATGGTCGAGGATCTCTTCGAGCTGTCCCGGATCGAATCAGGAACCCTGAACCTGTCACCGGACCAGCTCGAGGCCCGTGACCTGGTCAGCGACGCGGTAGCCAGCATGGAGCCGCTGGCGCGGGCCCGCGGCGTCCGGCTCACCGGCGAGGCGGGCAGCGCGCTGCTGATCCAGGCCGACGCGCGCGAGCTGTCACGGGCGCTGGCGAACCTGGTGACGAACGCCATCCGGCATACCCCGGAGGACGGCCGCGTCCAGGTCACGGCCACGGCGGAGGCGGGCGGCGTGCTCATCGCCGTTGCCGATGGCTGCGGCGGCATCCCCGACGCCGATCTGGCGTCGGTGTTCGACCTGACCTGGCGAGGCACCAGGGCCCGGACCCCCGCCGCCGACGGCGGCGCGGGCCTCGGGCTGGCCATCGTCCGGGGCATCGTCGAGGCCCATCGCGGCCGGGTGAGCGTCGTCAACGCCGGAGAGGGCTGCCGCTTCGAGGTGCGGCTGCCGGCGGTCGCGCCACGTGGTGGCGGTGGCTCCGGCGACGGCGATGGTCGCCGAACCCGGCCAGCCGGGCTGCTTATCCCTGGTTTGTAAGATCTGCTCGCCGGCGGCTGCCGGCGACGCGGACAGCCCGGTCGCAACGGCCGGGCCGGCTCCGGGTGGGACGGCGAATTGCCTGGTCAGCGTCATTTCGACGGGGAGGCCAGGCAGCGCTGGCGACGCTTCGTGCCCCTCCGGGCCGGTGCGCCAGGCCACCCCGGAAACGGGCATACAGCCTTAAACCGGCCTTTGTTGCCGGTTTGCCGGGCGGCTTCCCGCTGCATCTAATACACAGCGTGATCCCCTCGGCCATCGCCGGTCTTCGTGCCGGCCGTGGGTCAGCGGCGCCGCGGATGGCCGCCGCGCTGCTCGGGCTCGCGGCGGTCGGCGCCTACCTGGCCATCGCGCTGGCGAGGCTGACGTACCCCTTCACCGTCGAGGTGCTCGAAAGCAACTCCCTCGTCGAGGTGCACCGGGTCCTCACCGGCCAGCCGCTGTACGCGCCACCTGGCGTGAGCTACGTACCGGATGGCTACCCGCCGCTGTACTTCGGCGTCTCGGCGGCGGCGGCCAGCGTGCTGGGCCAGTCATACCTTGCGCTGCGGCTGGTGTCGCTGATGTCGTCGCTGGCCTGCTTCGCGCTGCTGGGGCGGCTGGTTCAGCGTGAGACCGCGAGTGCCGCCGCAGGCGCGGCTGCCGCGGGCGTGCTGGCGGCTACCTACTTCGCCGCCGGCAAATGGTTCGACGTCGCCCGGGTCGACTCGCTGTTCCTCGCGGTCAGCGTCGCCGCGCTCTATGCCGCGCGGTGGATGCGCCGCACCCGTGGCGCGATCACCGCCGGCCTGCTGCTGGCGGTCGCGTTCCTCACCAAGCAGACGGCGCTGGCCGAGGGCGTCGCGGTCCTCGCGGCGGTGGCGGCCGGCCCACGCCGCCGCCTGGCCGTGCCCGCCGCGCTGACCTACGGCGCCATCGTCGGCGGCAGCACGCTCGTGCTGGGGCTCGCCAGCCATGGCTGGTACGTGTACTACGTGTTCGAGCAGATGAGCGAGCACCCGTTCGTCCTCGGCGCCGTCACCCAGTTCTGGACCGGTTATCTGCTGCCCGCGCTCGGCCTGGCCTGCTGCGCGATGGTGCTCGGCGCGCGGCGCACGCCGGTGGTGCTGCTCGCGGGCTGCGCCGCGCTCATGCTGGAGGGGTGCGCGGCGCTGGTGCATGCCGGGGGCAACGTCAACGACCTGCTTCCCGCCTACCTCGTGGTCGCGCTGCTCGCCGGGCTGGCGCTGGGCGCCCCGGGCACCCCGGGCGCCCCGGGCGCCCAGAGTGCCCGGCCCGGGCCGTGGCTGGGCACCGGCCTGGACTGGCTCGTTCGGTCCCGCAGGGCGAACTGGCGTCCGGGGCTGGCCGGGCGATGGGCCGCCGCCGCTGCTGGGCTGCTGGTCATCGCGCAACTGGCGGTGCTGATGGCGGGCTTCCGCCCGGCCTGCGCGATCCCGCCAGCAGCGGACAGGGCGGTGGGCCTGCGCCTGGTCATGGCCGTGCGAAAACTTGGCGGGACGGTCGCGATCCCCGCCGATCCCGGTCTGGCCCTCACCGCGGGCCTGCCCGCGGTCGAGGATCAGATCGCGGCGGCCGACGTCCTGCGCGGTAATGACCAAACTGCCATGGCGGCTTTCACGGGCAGCGTCGCGGCCGCGGTGGCGGCGCGGCGGTTCAGCGCCATCATCACCGAACTGCCCAGGGACCTGCGGGGCTTTCCCGGGGACCTGCCGCGCTATTACCAGCTCTGCCTGCAGATGCCGCTGGCCGGCGTACCGCCCGCACCGTTCAGCCCGGGCCCTGGCGGGCTGGGGCGCTCGGTCTCGGTGTGGGTGCCGTTCGGCGGTGCGTCCTGCGCCGCCGCGGCCCGCGCCCTCGAGGGCCCGGACTCACCGCCGCAACCGAGCGTCCTTGCAGATCGGGAGGGCCGGCAATGAACGATGCCGAGAAGCCGTGGCCCATGTCCCGGTCTCAGCCGGACGAGTTCGCCGATCCTGACTGAGCAGCGATAACTATGAGCGAACGGTGAGTGAATAACGAGGCAAAGGAAGAGGGGAGTGTTTTTGGGCCCTTGTGTTCAGCTTGGTCTGTGGGACCATACGGGGTAGTGGTCATCCATGTACGGTACGTGAGGAACTCTGGCCTGGAGGGTTCTGTGATCGGCTGGAAAAGACTGTGCATCGCTGGCGTCGCGATCGCCGTTCTGTCGGTACCCGGGCTCTTGCTGAGCCCGGTGAGCCCGGCCTCTGGCGCGGGACATCCGGCGACCGGCGTCGGCTCATGCACGCTCAAGGGCTGGAACCCCGGCACCGATCCGGAAGACGCGAAGGCTCTCCCCGTCGGCGACCGGCCGCAATCGTACCGGCCCGACAACTATGACTGCATCGGTGCGAAGTTCGCCGCGCCGGGCGTCGAGTTCAGGAAGTTCCCGCAGCCGCACAATCTTCACGTCACCAACGTGCGGACGGCCCGGCTGGTCCGCACCTGCAAGGGCGGAGTCTGCACCACGCAGAAGATAGCGGTATGGCGGCCGGCCAGGGCAAGCAACCCTCTGGCCCCCTATTTCCCGCCGTTCAAGCACTTCGTGATCCTGTTCCGGGAGAACCACACCTTCGACGACTACCTCGGCGACTGCGCCACCACGATCCAGGCCGGCTGCAACGGCCAGGTGGAGAGCACGAACCACATCAGCCAGGTGCCCAACCTGCACGCGCTCGCCAAGCAATACGCGCTGCTTGATTCCTACAGCACGGGCACGCAGCCGCCGAGCGGCCCCAACCACTGGTGGCTGTTCTCCGCCCAGTCGTCGTCCAGCTCGCAGCAGCAGTCTTACCCGTCTGCCACCGGTACGGTGTTCGACCGCTTCCTGAACGGCGACACCGGCCCCTCCGGGGAGGGCACCAACCCGTGTACCGCGCAGACCGGCACGGGGACCGGCAGCAGCCCGTACACGTTCTCGCTGAACGGAGACTTCTACTGGATGCTCAACAGCGGCAGCGGGTACTGGCGCAACCCTAGTACGGGCAACCTCGAGGTATTGCCGGTCGACCGCCCCGGCACGAGCATCCCGGAGGAGCTGCACTACAACGAGTACACCTGCTCCGGCCAGAACATCCCCGACACCACCATCGCGAACGACTACACGAGCTTCGTGACCGCGAACGGCCTGCCGGCCTACAACTACGTCGAGCTGTTCAACGACCATCCCGGCACGTACCAGGACATCCCGACGAACGACGCCGTGACCAAGCAGATCGTCGACTTCATCATGAACAACGCGGCGTACAAGGACAATACGCTGATCGTGGTCACCGAGGACGACACCCAGAACGGCAACAACGGCCCGGATCACGTCAGCAACACCTACCGCGTGCCGATGGTCGTCATCGCATCGCCGACGTACATGAAGCAGCACTACATCTCGCACGTCGCCTACACGACGAGCAACGTGCTTGCCGCGATGGAACGGGTCATGGAGAACGTCCACCCCGGCATCATCGACGCCAGCAACAACCTCGGCCTGTCGACGTTCCCCATGACGACCGCTGACCAGGCGGCCCTCGGCGACCCCCTGGAGGATCTGTGGATCCAGGGCTCCACGCCGCTGACGGCCACCTCGGCCGGCTCGCCGACGACCGGCAACGCGCCGCTGAACGTGTCCTTCACCGGCTCGGCCACGGGCGGCACGGCACCGTACGCCTACAGCTGGAAATTCGGTGACGGGTCGACCAGCACGGCCCAGAACCCCAGCCACACCTACAGCGCCGCCGGGACCTACACCGCGACCCTCACCGTTACCGACAGCGCTTCGCCGGCGCATACCGCCACGTCGACCGTCACCGTCACG
>JAFAZE010000143.1 GCA_019239975.1 Streptosporangiaceae bacterium | reverse complement strand
CAGCAGCACCAGCAGCGTGTAGGTCAGCGCCGCGCAGATGTGCACCACGTCCGGGCCGAGCCCCCGCACCGCCTCCACCAGCATGTACTCGGGCAGCTCCGTGGTGTAAAACGACACGTCCGACAGGTACCAGCCGTGCAGCAGCACGTTGCCGTGCAGCATGTCCCACGCCTGCAGCGCGTTCGACGCCCCGTCGGAGTTCACCGGAAAGGTCCGCGACTGCCACAGGTAGCACCAGAACAAGGCGACGCCGCTGAACAGGAACCCCGCGCACCACAGCAGGCGCGGACGGGAAAGCCAGCGCCGCGCACCGGACGGGGATGGCTGCCCTGCCACCGGCACCGGCTGCCCGGCGGCCAGCTCTGGCTGGCCGGCCGCCAGCGCCCCCGGCTGGCCCGGCTGGGCTGGCGGCTCGCTTCCAGGCTGATCCGGGCGCACCGCGCCGGTACCGGCCGGGCCGGTCTGCTCGCGCGCGATCTCGGGCACGTCTAGAAGATACTCACCTTCGCCGGTGGCAAGCGAAATGGGAATGACTGCCCGGAATCACCGCTCGCGGCAAGCGGCATGGACCCGGCCCGCCGCCTGGCACCATCTCGCGACTGGCTTCCGGTCAGGCGGGTCAGCAGGTTGCGGTTCCAGACCAGGATCGCGTAGCCACCGAAGTGGTACGTTCGCGCCGGCCGCCCGAAGAACGACCGCACCGCGGCCAGCTGACCGGACTGCGCCTGCCCCGGTCCAGGCACGCTGACCAGGAAGTTCGCGTAGGTTTCCGGCGGCCGGTACCACGACTGCTTCGTCTCCCACAGGTACGGGTACACGCCGTGCGAGGGCGGCCCGGCGGCCAGCGGGGCGACCGTCACCACCCCGCCGCTCGCCAGCGTCGCGGACTGCGCCTGCCAGTATCCGCCGAGGCCGCTGCGCAGCCCGTGCGCGGCCAGCCACGTGGCCACCGGCTGAACGCCTGGTGGTTCGGGCCGGGACACGCCGTACGCCAGGGCCGCGAGGTACCCGGCCAGCGCCACCGCCAGCGCGGCCTGTGCCGAGGCGAGCACCACGGCCCCCGCTCCCAGCCCGGCCCGCTCGGCCCGCTCATCCCGCGCCGGGCGTGCGCCGGGCCGCCAGGCACCGAGCCACCCCGCGCCGAGCCACCCCGCGCCGAGCCACCTCGCACCGAGCAGCCGCGCGCCGAGCAGCCGCCCGGCCAGCGCCGCGCCGAACGGCAGCACCACGGCGACCTCGTGGGCATCGGTGATCTTGGTGACGTGCGTGCTGAGCAGCCCCGCCGCCAGCGTGACCAGCGTGGCCGCCAGCAGGACCTGCGACACGAGATCCAGCCGGGTGAAGAACCCGCGCAGGGCCGCCAGCACCGCCCACGCGACAAGCGCGACACCCGCGAGGTGCACCACGGCGAGGCCGGTACGCAGCGCGGACGGCTGGCCGCTGAACTGGGCGCCGAACAGCGCCAGCACCGATTCGGCCAGCACCCGCGCCTGATGCGGCATCGCGGCGGGGCGCGCGAGCAGCGGGCCCGGCACCGGGTAAAGCCTGAAGCCGCCCGCCGCGCGCAGCACGTCCAGCACGAGCCGCGCGAGTCCCGCCGACGCGGCGGCGGAGGCGGCCAGCGTGACGTCGTAGGCGCACCCGGCCAGCCGCCGCCCTCGCGCGGCCGACGCGACGGCCCGCAGCGCGCACACGGCGGCCAGCGGCACCGCGGCCGCATAGGTGGCGAGCGAGTCGCCCACCTGTATCCAGGCCAGCAGCACCGCGGTCACGACCGGCAGGTACCAGCGCGGCCCGGCAGGGTCATACAGCCAGTCGAGCAGCAGCAGGAGCACCAGGATCGGCACCGCGGTGCCGGTGTGGTCGGGCGAGGACAGCAGCGCGAACACGCCGTTGCCGAGCTGGGGCGCCAGCATGATCCCGCCGGCGAGCAGGCCCCGCGCGAGCCCCTCCCGCCCCCGGGCGCGCCCGCGCGCCACAAAGGCGGCCAGCAGCACGAGCAGCGTGTAGGTCAGCGCGGCCGAAAGGTGCACCACGTCGGAGCCGAGCCCGCGCACCGCCTCCACCAGCATGTACTCGGGCAGCTCCGTGGTGTAAAAGGACACGTCCGACAGGTACCAGCCGTGCAGCAGCAGGTTGCCGTGCAGCATGTCCCACGCCTGGAGCGCGTTCGACGCCCCGTCGGAGTTCGTCGCGATGGTCCGCGACAGGCGCAGGTAGCACACGAACAGCGCGACGGCGGCGAGTAGCACCGCGGCGCACCAAAGCAGGCGGCGCGGGCGCTCGCCGCCACCGTTGCGAACCTCCGTGTCGCCGCTGCGGCGAAGCCCGACGTGCATGACTCACGGATGATATCCGGTCGGCGCGTTCGGCGTGCCCTCCGACATGGCCGTGATGGCCGGGATGGCCGGGATGGCGGCGCCTGCGCGAGGCAGGCGGCGAACAGGACGGGCTCGAGGCTCTCAGGCATACAGCGCGAGCGCGGCCGCGGCGTCCTGCCGCACGGCACTCACCAGCTCCGGCGGCCCGGTCACCCGGCCGTCCTCCCCCAGCCGCAGCGCCAGCCGCCGCACCCACCGCGTGTCCGGGGTGCGCAGCGCCGCCCGCAGCCAGCCGTCGGCCAGCTCGGTCACCGACTCGCACGGGTAGTACTCGGCCACCCAGCGGGCTTCCGCCGACAGCTCGAGCGTGACCAGCACATCCGAGTCCGACGGCCGGAACAACCCCTGGTCGACATCGACGTGCTCGGCGTCCTCGGGCACCGCCGAGGGCACGTCCAGCACCTCCAGCGACAGCACCCGGTCCAGGCGGAAGAGCCGCACGCCCTCCGCGAGCAGGCACCACGCCTCCAGGTACGTGCGGCCCTCGACGACGAGCAGCCGCATCGGGTCCACGTCCCGCTCGGTCGCCTCGTCCCTGCCCGGCACGTAGTACCGCAGGTGCAGGCGCCGGCCCGCCGCGAGGGCGGAGCGGATCTGCTGGGCGACGCCGTCTTCGTTTGGTACCTCTATCTGGACAGCGACCTGAGCGCTCGCCGCAGCCGCCTCACCGGCCGCCGCCTCCAGCTTCGCGATGAGCCTGCTGGTCGCCGAGCGGTCGCCCGGCACCTCCGACAGCATCCGCAGCGCCACCAGCAGCGCGCTGGCCTCGTCGGCCGTCAGCCGCAGCGGCCTGGCGATCGATTCGGCCTGGCTGACGACGATCTCGCCGCCCTCGTAGGACAGGTCGATCGGGCAGTACGGGTCCGGCGAGCTGAGCTCCACGCACCAGACCAGGTTCAGGTCATCGACGAGTTCCCGCTCGCTCACGCCGAACGCCACGGCCGTTTCCGCAAGGCCGACCGATTTCCTGCTCACGACGTAAGGAACAAGGGCGAGCAGCCGCCGCAGCCGCTCCGCCGAGGTGACCATCCGGGGTGGCTGGGTCACGCGAGCACCCCCTTCAGCCTGGCGATGACCGCCTCCCGCAGGTCCGGCGGGTCGAGCACCACGACGTCCGGCCCGTACCACGCCACGTGGTCCGCGTACCAGGGGACATCGCCGAAGCGCGCCGTGACCCGGTCCCAGCCGGGCACGTCGGGCTCCGTGCTCAGCGCGTACCGGCGCAGGCCCAGCCCGGCGCCGTCACGGACCCGCAGCACCGCGGTGTGGTCGCGCGGCGGCGACCAGTCCCAGTCGCGGACGAGCTCACGCACGTCGGCGTCCCCGGGAACCGTGACGCTGCCGGGCCGGCCCGCCATCCGCACCGGGCCCTCGATCCGGCTCAGCCGGAACACGCGGGTCGCGTTCCTCGCACGGTCGTGCCCCGCCACGTACCAGCGGCCGCGCCGGTTCACCACCCCCCACGGCTCCACCTCCCTGCGCTGCGCGTCGCTCCGGCCCTGCGCGCGGTAGCTGAACGTGACCGGCCTGCGGTCGCGCACCGCCTCCCACAGCGGGCCGAACGCGGGCTCCGGCGTCCGCAGCCTCGGCTCGATGCCGGGCGCGGCGGCGGCATCATCGTCCTCCATCCCCGCCGCGCGCAGCTTCAGCAGCGCGCCCGCCGCCGCGCCGGCGAACTCCGCACTCTGCCACACCCGCGCCGCGATGCCGAGCACGGCGGCCTCGTCGGCCTCCAGCGTGATCTCCGGCAGCTCGTAGTCCTGCCGCCGGATGCGGTACCCCGGCTCGTCGTCCAGCGGGCTGTTCACGCCGACTTCCAGCGGTATGCCCAGATCACGCAGCTCGTCCTTGTCCCGCTCGAACATTCGCTTGAACGTGTCATACGGTTCCGGGTAGCCGTGCACCGCGGCCCGGATCTGGTCCGCGGTCAGGTAGCGCCTGGTGGACAGCAGCAGGACGACAATGCTGAGCAGCCGCTCGGTCCTGCGCTTCGACATCGCCGCCTCCCTCCGCGCTCCGCCACTCCGCCTCTCCGTCACTCCGTCCCGCTGCCAAGCGTAGTGTCTCCCAGCACGCTACTCCGCCGCCCGGCACGCTACTCTGCCGTCGTGATCAGGTGGCCGTCGTGATCAGGTGGCGGAGCGGGATCGTCACGGCGCTGCGCCGGGAATGGCCGGGCGCGCTCGAACTTGACGTCCTCGCCGGCGACGCGGGAGTGCACGCGCTCGTGTATCCCGCGCTCGTGGGGCGGCCCGCCGTCGGCGACTGGGTGCTGCTGAACACCACCGCGCTCTATCAGGGGCTGGGCACCGGCGGGTACGCGCTGGTCGTCGCCATCCCGGAACGGCTGCCCCCGGACCCGCCGCTGCCGGGGCACCTCGTCAAGGCGCGGTACACGCCGCTGCAGGCGACCGTGCTCGGCGCCGACGAGCAGGGCTCGCCGCACCATGACGTGCTCCGCGACGCGGAGGATATCGGGGGGATGCCGGTCGTGGTGACCGACCTGCACTCCGCTCTCCCAGCCGTGATCGCCGGGCTTTTCGCTGATAATGAACGTCGCGCCGGCTCCCTCCCGCGGTCGCTTCTCCCCCGGGTGGTCTACGTCATGCAGGACGGCGCTGCGCTGCCGGCCTGGTTCTCCCGTACGATCGCGGGCCTGCGCGCGGCGAGCTGGCTGGCCGCGACGGTGACGACTGGCCAGTCGTTCGGCGGGGACCTGGAGACCGCGACGCTGCACACCGGGCTGCTGGCCGCGCGGCACGTGCTGGGCGCCGACGTGGCCGTCGTGGCCCAGGGGCCCGGGAACCTGGGAACCGGCACCCGGTGGGGTTTCTCCGGCGTCGCGGCGGGCGAGGCGGTCAACGCCGCGGCTGCGCTGGGCGGCCGCCCGGTCGCGGCGCTGCGGCTGTCCGACGCGGACCCGCGGTCACGTCACCAGGGCGTCTCGCATCACAGCCTGACCGCGTACGGCCGGGTCGCGCTGGCGCGGGCCGACGTCGTGGTGCCGTCGCTGCCCGGCCCGTTCGGGCGGGCCGTGGCCGCCGGCGCCGAGCCGCTCGGCGCGCGGCACCGGCTTGTGCGGGTTCCGGTCCACGGCCTGGACGAGGCGCTGCGCGGCTCGCCTGTGCCGCTGTCCACGATGGGCCGCGGCCTTGACGAGGACCTGACGTACTTCCTCGCCGCCGCCGCGGCCGGCCGGCACGCCGCCCGCCTGCTGGCCGGGCCGGCCGGCTCGGCCGGGTCCGCCCGGTGAGCCCGCGTTACCGGGCCGCGAGGATGTCCACGACGAAGACGAGCGTGTCGGTGCCCTTGATGCCGGCCTGAGCCTGGCCGTTGGAGCCGTAACCCTCCTTGGGCGGGATGACCAGCAGCACCCGGCTGCCCACGGTCTTGCCGACCAGGCCGTCGTCCCAGCCCTTGATCAGCTGCCCGGCGCCGATCGTGAAGGCCGTCGGGGCACCGTGCGACCAGGAGGAGTCGAAGACCTGGCCGGTACGCCAGTTGACGCCGGTGTACTGAACGACCAGGTACTGGCCCTTGGTGACCGCGGGACCGGTTCCCTTGATCAGGGTCTCGGCGATCAGGTTCTTCGGCGGGGTACTGGACGGAACCTTGACCGTCGGCGAGGTGCCCGTGTTCGCCACGGTGGGCAGGCTGCCGCCGCCGCTGGACACGCTGGCGCCCGTGGCGGTGTTGCCGAACCTCTGGAGCAGATCGATCACGAACACCAGGGTGTCGGTCCCCTTGATGCCCGCCTGGGAATTGCCCTGGACGCCGAACCCGTCCTTGGGCGGGATGACGGCGAGGACCCGGCTGCCCACCTTCTTGCCGATCACCGCGTCCTCCAGGCCGGTCAGCAGCTTGCCGGAGAACACCGCGGGTTTGCTGGTGTACGTGCTGACCAGGAGTTTGTGCGTGGACCCGCTCCAGTCGTAGACGACGTAGTTGCCCAGGAAGTCGTCGGTCGTGGTCAGCCCCGCGCCGTTGCCCTGGATCAGGGTCTTGACGGTGAGCGACGAGCCGGCGGCCTGAGCCGGGATTGTCACCTTCGGCGCCGCGCCGAACTTCCCGGTCGCCATGACCGAGGCGCTCGCCCCGGACGACGGGGACGAGGACGACGAGGAGGAGCAGCCGGAGACGGCCGCGGCGGCCGTGGTGGCCAGAAGCGGAACTATGAGCAGCGCGTGTGCGCGTCGCATGAGGAAACCTCGCGGATCGGACCGGAGACAGGGCGTAGCAAGCCTACCCGGATCGGGCACCGAAGGAAGCCGGCACGCAGCCCGGGACGGCCGCGGCGAGCCGCGGCAGCTGGGCGAGCAGGTTCGTCTGGTAAACCCGCGCGGTGAAGTCGGGTCTCGGCACGCCGTTCACTATCTTGCGGTTGCCGAAGGACAGGTACTTGGGGCGGCCAACCCAGCTCTGCAGCGTGAGCAGTGACGCCACCGACGGGTTGAACTGGCTGAAGTACCCGGGGATCGTGTCGATGAGGACGAAGTTCGCCTGGTACGTGGCCGGGTTGTACCACTCCGGCTTCGACTCCCACTGATACGGCTGCATGCAGGCGGGGGTGACCGCCCGGATGGTGACCGCGCCGCCCGTCTCTACCGTGATCAGGCCCGCCTCCCAGTAGCCGCCCAGGCCGTAGGTCAGGTGCTGGCTCTCCATGTACCCGGCGAGCGCCGCATACGGCTCGGGTGCTGCCGGGATGTCCGCGTGGTCCCACAGGCCGTAGCTGTAGAAGCCGAGCACGAGAAGCAGCGGCACCGCCAGCAGGCGGACTGGAATCCGCGCGGGCGACACCGGTACGGCGCGCGACGGCGTGAGGCGCAGCCGGATCTGGCGCAGCCGCACGGTGAGCCGCGGCCCGCTGAGGAGCCGGGGGCCGAGCATTCGCCCGGCCAGCACGGCGGCGAACGGCAGCACGGGGGCGATCTCGCGCGCGTTGAGCGCGGTGGCGTCGGCCAGGCGGCTCGGTATGTACGCCGCGAGGTTCGCCACGATCGCGACCAGCAGAAGCTGGCTGACGAAGTCCGCGCGGGGGGAGAGGAACCGGCGGGCGGCGGCGAGCGCCGCCCACACGGCGAGAACCACGCCCACCAGGTGCACGAGCGCGATCGCGATGTCCAGGCCGCTCTTGCCCGGCTCCGGCACGAAGTACGCGCCGAACATCTCCAGCAGCCCGTGCACGGTCACCCGGGCGTGCCAGAACCACGCCCTGGCCGGGTCCAGCACGTATGGAACCGGCTGCTGCACGTACCCGCCGTTGCCGCTGATCACCCGGCCGAAGTACCACGCGATGGCCCAGGCCACGCCGACCGCGGCGATGAGCGACATCTCGAGCCAGCGCGCCCTCAGCGCCCGGCCGAGCCCGCCGCGCCGCCCGGCGAACATCCCGGAGCCGATGCGGACAACGCAGACCACCAGCAGCGGGATGACCCCCACAACGAGCACGAGCGGGTCCGCGACCCACACCCAGGCGAGCAGCAGCGCGACCACCGGCGGGACCCACCGCCGGGCGCCGCCGCGGTCCAGCACGAGCCAGGTCGCCATGATCGGCGCGGAGGTGCCGATATGACCGACCGAGAAGATCAGCACGAACACGCCGACGCCCGGCTGCGGCGCCAGCATGATGCCGACCGCGAGCACCATCCTCGCCACGGCCTCGGCGCCCGACGCCCTGCCCTTGGCCAGCCAGGCGCCCAGCATGACGACCAGCGTGTACGTCACCGCCGCCGCGATGTGCGCCGTGTTCAGGTGCACGCCGAACATCCAGACCAGCAGCGCTATCTGCGGCAGCTCGGTCGTGATGAACGGCACGTCGGACGTGTCCCAGCCGTGCAGCAGCACGTTCCCGTGCAGCATGTCCGACGCCATCAGCAGGATGTTGGACTCGTCGGAGTTCTCCGGGTACGTGCCGGACAGCCGCAGGTACATGATGAACAGGACCACCGCGGCCAGCAGGAACGCCACGGGGCCGGCCAGGCGGCGGATCGGGATCCGGCGAATCGGGCCGAGGAATCGCGGGCGCGCCGCAACTGCGGACGCAGCGTCGTCATCGACGCCTCCCGCCAGCCGCTCCGCGCCCGGTGCGGTGTTAGCCATCGGCGCACCCCGCCAGGGCAGTCATGTCCGGCATATAACTCATAACTTTTACACGAACGATTCCAGTCCAACCTGATGCCAGGCCCTAACCTGTCACAGAGTAGCGGGAATTCGCTCTGGTAGGCTGCGCGCGCGCAGAGTTTACAGCCTTTACTCTCGTGACGGCGGAACAGTACAGGACGGAAGGCACCGGTGCAGCTGACATCGAGCACCGCCGCGACAGCGGCCGAGCGGGCCATGCGGTCCCCGGCCGTGGCGAGACTGAACCATCCGGCGGTGACCGGGCTGATCGCCTTCCTCGGGTGGCTGGCCTTCGTGCTCGCACGGTGGCAGACCTGGGCGAAGGGCCAGATCGGCTACTTCATCATGGTTGGCCACAAGTATTCGCATCCCGCTCAGCTGCCGCCGCACATTCCGCGGGTGCTGAGCGCCGGGTACGACGGCCAGTTCTACTACCGGCTCGCGCTGAACCCGTTCAACTGGCATCCCACCGCTTACGGCATCACCATGGACCAGAACTACCGGTACACGCGTATCGGCTATCCGCTGGTCACCTGGGTGGTCTCGCTCGGCCAGCATGCGCTCGTGCCGTTCATGCTGATCGCCGTCAACCTGCTGGCGGTCGCCGCGATGGGCGTGCTCGGCGGGCTGTTCGCGCGCGAGTCCGGCCGGCACGCGCTGTGGGGGCTGCTCTTCGTCGCCTACTACGGGCTGGTGATCAGCGTCGGCAGGGACACCGCCGAACCGCTCGCCGACGCGTGCATGCTCGGCGGGATGCTGGCGTACCGGCACGCGCGCTACGTGCTCGCGGCGGTGCTGCTGGCCTACAGCGTCGTCACCAACGATCCGGTCCTGCTGCTTCCCGTGGCGATCGCGCTCACCCGGCTCTACGCGATGTACCGGCGCAAGGCGCGCCCGGGCGCGGCCGACCTGGCGTGGGCGGTGCCCGCCGCCGCGTGGGTGGTGCTCCAGGGCCTGGAGCGCGTCCTGGTCAAGGGCAGGGCGGGCGGCACCTCCGACATCACCCGCAACTTCAGCGCTCCCTTCGCGGCGATGGCCCGCGGGCTGTACACGGACGTGCGCGGCATCAGCTGGACTCACCTGGGGATGTACGACATCAACCTGATCGAGTTCGTGACGCTGCTCGCCATCGTCGTCGCGGCGTTCCTCGTGATCCGCAGGACCACCGCGCCGGTTCACGAGCGGGTCGCGTTCGCGGGTTTCGTGATCGAGGTGTGCATGGCGTCCTGGCAGATCTGGGGCAGCGTCTTCGGTGACGGCCGGACGATGATCGAGCCGTTCCTGCTCGCCGTGATCCTGCTGCTGGCGACGCCGCGAAAGTACCTGCCGGCCAAGTACCTGGGCGTGCTCGCGGCCGTCACCGTCCCGGCGCTGGTCGTGGTCGCCAGGCGCCGCATCCTCTTCCAGTAGCTCCGCGGCCTCCCGCGGCCTGGCACCTGCCGCAGCCTGGCACCTCCCATACCCCTGGCGCCTCCGCAGCCGTAGCACCTCCCGCAGCCCTGGCACCTGCCGCAGCCTGGCACCTCACATACCCCTGGCGCCTCCCGCAGCCCTGGCACCTCCATAGTCCTGGCACCTCCCGCAACCCTGGCGCCTCCGCCCGCATGCCCGGGGGTGCGCCAGCCCGCACGCCGGGGGTGCGCCAGTCCCGTCCGCCCCATCAGCACCATGCTCTATGCTCCGGAATTGTGGGTGCCGTATTCGGGCTCCCGCATGTATTTCTGGATGGCCACGGTCCGGGGGCTCACGATGGCAGTGGGGCCGCTGGCGCATTTGGCCCCGCCCAGTGGGGCCGCTGGCGCATTTGGCCCCGCCCAGGGGCCGGCGGCCGGCAGCAGGGGTGTTACCTGTGGGCATGCAGGGCGGATAGCGATCGATGAGGTTAGTTACCACCCCGTGATTTAAGCCTGGGCCCGGTATTCGACCCGCCATTTCCCGACCATGACGGCCGCCCGGTTAGCGGGGGGTGGGCGGGGAGCGGTGACTCCGTCGGGAACGGGGCGGACGGGGAGCGGTGACGCCGTCGGGAACAGGGCGGACGGGGAGCGGTGACTCCGTCGGGAACGGGGCGGACGGGGCAATTCGCCGCCGCGATGGCGCGGCGCGTCCCGCGCGGGCCGCCGGAGTACGGCACGCGCCGACCGTGACCATCCCGAGATGTCGAGATGTGAGCCAGAGGCCCGGATACGGCCCCGCGATTCCACGACGCGGTTGGCCGTATGACGTGGCGGAAACGCGGGGTTATTTTGTTGCGTTACGCGCGCCGAAGTCCCGGGGTGGCGTCGCGCTTTGCGGGGCGGGTGCGCTACATGCCGGCGATGAGTTTTTCGACGCGTTCGTCGACGGAGCGGAACGGGTCTTTGCACAACACGGTGCGCTGTGCCTGGTCATTCAGCTTCAGGTGCACCCAGTCGACGGTGAAATCACGCCGCTTGTCCTGCGCCCGGCGGATGAACTCCCCGCGCAGCTTGGCGCGGGTGGTCTGCGGCGGGACCGACTTGGCCTGGAAAATGTCCAGGTCCCGGGTCACCCGGTCCACCGCGCCGTTGCGCTGCAGGAGGTAATACAGGCCCCGGCCACGGTGCACGTCATGATAGGCCAGATCCAGCTGCGCGATCCGCGGCGCCGACAACGGCAGATCATGCCGCGCCCGGTACCGCTCAATCAGCTGATATTTCGTCACCCAGTCCACCTCGCGGGCGATCAGGTCCAGGTTCCCGGTCTCGATCGCCCCCAGCGCCCGGCCCCACATCTCCAGCACCCGCTTGCTGACCGCATCCAGCCCGTTCTTGTCCGTGAAATCCCGGGCCCGCGCCAGGTACTCGTACTGGATGTCCAGCGCGCTCATCTCCCGGCCGTTGGCCAGCCGCACCCGGCTGCGGCCGGTCATATCATGGCTGACCTCACGGATCGCTCGAATTGGGTTGTCCAGCGTCATGTCCCGCAGCACCGCGCCCGCCTCGATCATCCGCAGCACCAGATCGGTGGACCCCACCTTGAGCAGCATCGTGGTCTCGCTCATGTTCGAATCACCGACGATCACATGCAGCCGCCGGAACCGCTCAGCGTCGGCATGCGGCTCATCCCGGGTATTGATGATCGGCCGCGATCTCGTCGTCGCCGACGACACCCCTTCCCAGATATGCTCCGCCCGCTGGCTCACGCAATACACCGCCCCCCGCGGCGTCTGCAGCACCTTCCCCGCCCCGCAGATGATCTGCCGCGTAACCAGGAACGGGATCAGGATGTCGGCGAGCCTGCCGAACTCCCCGTGCCGGCCGACCAGGTAGTTCTCATGGCAGCCGTAGGAGTTCCCGGCCGAATCGGTGTTGTTCTTGAACAAATAGATATCCCCAGCGATGCCCTCCTCGCGCAGCCGCCGGTCGGCATCCACCAGCAGCCCCTCCAGGATCCGCTCCCCCGCCTTGTCGTGCGCCACCAGGTCCACCACGCTGTCGCACTCCGGCGTCGCATACTCCGGATGACTGCCAACATCGAGATACAGCCGCGCCCCGTTCCGCAAGAACACGTTGCTGCTGCGCCCCCACGACACCACCCGCCGGAACAGATAACGGGCCACCTCATCCGGCGACAGCCGCCGCTGCCCCCGGAAAGTACACGTGACGCCATACTCGTTCTCAAGCCCGAAGATTCGCCGTTCCACACCCCAAGGCTACGTTCCCGAGTGGGTGGTGGTCACCAGGGCTTGCCGCAGACGTACCAGGACGCGCGTCCCGCCGGGCAGCGGACCGGAGTGGAAATAGAACCGCACGCCGCCGGCTGCCTGCGCGTTCGTGCAGATGAACTGCCTGGTCACCATGAACGTCATGGCCGGGTCCGGCACGCACGCCCGCACCCCGGTCCGCTCCGCCTGCACCAGGAAACCCGTGAGGTCGGGCCAGGTCGGCTGGTCGAAACCCAGGACGATCGTCCTGCCCCCGGCCCGCGCGGCGAGCGTCGCCACCGCGCCGGGCAGCGCGGGGTCGGTGTCGGGTCCGCTGCTGATGACCGACGGGTCGCTGCTGTTGATGCTGGTCTGGGTCTGCGGCGCGAGCGCGAAGGCGGTGAGCGCTCCCGCGGCAGCGGCGGCGGCCGCGACGGAGGCGAGCCGCGCCGGCACCCGCTGGACGATGCCGACGGCTATGACAAGCAGCGTGATCACCGGTGCCGACCAGTAGAAGTAGCCGATGTAATACGACGAGATGGTGTCGATCCCGGTACGGGCGTAGAACACGAAGGCCAGCGAGGACACCGCGTTGACGGCCAGCAGCGCGACCAGGAACGGGCGCAGCGGCACGGCGCCGGGCCAGATGATCACCGCCGCGGCGGCCAGGTAGGCGAGAATCGGCGCCGCACCGGAGT
Source organism: Streptosporangiaceae bacterium (assembly GCA_019239975.1). Taxonomy (GTDB): domain Bacteria; phylum Actinomycetota; class Actinomycetes; order Streptosporangiales; family Streptosporangiaceae; genus JAFAZE01. Next base: position 63,449 of record JAFAZE010000143.1, on the reverse strand, counting down.
ACGGATGCGGCCACCAGAACCACAGCGCGTACCTGATCGCCGTCGCGAGGCTGTCCCCGCCCGCCCTTCCGGAGCGGAGGTACGCGAGGTAGTCGCCGAACGGGCCGGGCCAGTGCAGCGCCAGGTTCACCGCGATCGGCAGCGCGAACACCGCGCTGATCACCGCCACCATGACCCAGGTAGGGGCCGGCACCGGCCGCAGCGCCTCCAGCGGCGTGCGCCGGCGCCGCCACCACGCCATCAGCAGCACGGCGCACGTGATCAGCGGCACGAAGAACAGGAAGCATACGTGCCCGTGGATGAGGAACCAGCCGGCCAGCGCCATCACCCAATCGTCACGGGAGTGACCCGCCGCCACGGACGCCGCCGCGACCATGAACGTCAGGTAGCTCATGACGTACAGGTACGGCATCCAGTCCGACGTGACCACGGCCGGGTGCGCCGCGGCGAAGGCGGCCAGAACGGCGAAGCAAGCGAACGCGCCGCGCGCGGACCGCGTCCACCCGTACACCATGTACGTCACCAGTCCGGCCAGCGTCGCGTTCAGCGCGTAAACCGCGAGCAGCTGGCCGTTCCACGCGGTCGGCACCAGCCGCGTGGCGGCCCACGCCAGCGACTCCCCCGCCGCCTTGACGTACATGTAGGCCGGACCCGGATGATCGAACAGCTCGCGCGAGTAGTTGCCCGTCAGCAGCGTGAACCGCCGCGCCTGTTCGACCAGGATCGAGTTCGCGCCCATGTCCGCGTCCTCATAGAGGCGGGTCGCGAACAGGAACCTGTTGCGCACGCAGGCGACAGCCAGCAGCGCCGCGGTGGGCCCGGCCCAGGCGAGCCAGGGCATCGCGCGGCCCCGCAGCGGGCGGCGCAGCCGGGCCCGGATATCCGCCCCGCGGAGCGTGGCCGCCGCGCCGTCCGGCCCTGCGGCCGTCGGCGTCGTGGTTGGGCTGGGTGTTTCGTCCATGGTCCTGTCGTCTCAGCGCCTGTCCGGCCTAACCCGAGGTGACGGTCACGCCGTCGAACTGCTCTACGACGTGCGACCCGGGCGTGGCGGCACCGGAGTGGAACCAGAACGGGGCGCCGGCGGCGGCCTGGCCGGGAGTGCATACGAACTGGCTGGACATCAGGTACGTCCAGTAGGAGCCGACCACGCAGGCATGTACCCCGGTTCGCTCGCCCTGAACGAGGAACCCGACGACCTGGATCCAGGTGTACGGGTCGATGGTCAGCACGATCGTCCGGCCGTGGGCGCCTGCCGCGATCGCGGCGACCGCGGAGGGCAGCGCGGGATCGTTGTCCCGCAGGTCCGTGTGCGTGCCGGGATTCACGGCGAGCGCGACAACCGCCATCGCCGCCGCGGCCGCGGCCACGGCGACGCCCGGCCTCGCGGGGAGCGCCTCGACCACGGCGACCACCATCACCAGCACCGTGATCGCCGGCGCCGACCAGTAGAAGTAGCCGATGTACTGCTCCGACAGATTGTCGACACCGACCGCGGCGTAGAAGCCGAACGCGAGCGTCGACACGACGTTGAGGGCGAGCAGCGCGACGAGGAACCGCCGCGGCAGGCCGCTGGCCAGCTTCCACACCAGGATGCCGGCGACCGCGTACGCGAGGACGGGCACCGCTCCCGCGTACTCGTGCGGCCACCAGAACTGGGCCGCGTACTGCACCACCTGGGCGACACCGTGGCCGCCCGCCTGGGAGGACGACCCGTAGGAAAAGTACTTGCCGAAGTCGCCCGGCCAGTGCAGCGCCAGGTTGATCACGATCGGCAGCGCGAACACCGCGCTGATGACCGCCACCGGGACCCAGACCCGGCGCCGAGTAGCGAGGAACGAGCGCAGCGCCGCCACCGGCGCCCGCCGGTGCGGCCACGCCGCCACCGCGAGCACGGCGCACGTGATCACCGGCACGAAGAACAGGAAGCACGCGTGCCCGTGGATGAGGAACCAGCCGGTCAGCGCCATCACCCAGGCGTCCTGTGAGCGCCCGGCGGCAACCGACGCCGCGGCGACGACGAAGGTGAAGTACGGCACGACGTACATGTCCGGCATCCAGTTGGAGCTGAGGATCGCCGGGTACGCGACGCCGAAAGCGGCGGCGACGGCCACGCTGGCCAGCACCGCACGCAGCGAGCGCGTCCAGCCGTACACCACGCCGGCGGCGAGCGCGAAAAAGCCGCTGTTCATGGCGTACACGGTGAGCAGCTGGCCGTTCCAGGCCGTGGGCACGAGGCGGATGAGCGTGAAGAGCGTCTGGCCGGCCGCCTGCGCGTACATGTAGGCCGGCCCCGGGTGGTTGAAGCCCTCCCGTGAGTAGTTGCCCACCAGCAGGGTGAGCCGCCGGGCCTGCTCCATCAGGATCGAGTCAGCACCGGAATCGCCCTGTTCGTACAGGTGCGCCGTGAAAAGGTAGCGGTTCCGGACAACGAGAACCGCGAACAGGAGCGCGAACGGCACCCACCATACCCACCAGGGCCTGCGCGCGCCGGGCGCGGGCTCGCCCGCGGCCCCGCGCCCGGCGGCAGTGCCCTCAGCGCGGGCACCGTCACCGGACGCGTCGTGCGCCAGCCGTCCTGTCGTCACTCGTTTCTCCAGGCCTGGCGGGCTTCCAGCTACCCGTGAGGGTAGAGCTCAGATTGTGCCGTTCTCGATCGCCTGGGCGATCCAGGGGATTACCTCATCAAGCATTTCGTCCAGCGTGGTGGTCGCCTCGAAGCCGAGCACGCGCTTCGCCTTGTCGGTGGACGGAACCCGCCGCTGCACGTCGTACTCGAACGGCTCGTCGTGCTCGATCCGCAGCGGCACGCCATCGCCCTTGATCTTGCGCCAGATCGTCTCGGCGAGCTCCAGAACGGTGGTGGACTCGGCCGTGGACAGGTTGAAGTCCTCGTTCCGCGCGTCCGGGTGCTCCATGGCCGTGACCACGCCGCGGGCCAGGTCCTTGCCGTAGGTGTAGTGCCGGATCTGCTCGCCGGAGCCGAGGATGTGCAGCGGGTCCTGGCCCTTGAGGACCTTCTGCACGAGGTCGGGAACCACGTGGCTCATCGCGAGCCGGACGTTGCCGGACAGGATCTCCTCGTCGCCCAGCGCGCGGCTCTCCCCGGTCCCGACGCAGTTGAACGGCCTGACGATCGTGTAGGGAACCTTGTACTGGTCCCACGCGGCGACCGCGAAGTACTCCACGGCCAGCTTCTGGAACCCGTAGGACGACAGCGGCGGCGGGCACTCGCGCTGCTGGCCCTCGTAGGACGGCCACTCGGTAGCGCTCTCGAACACCATCGACGAGGACAGGTAGGTGACCTTCTGCAGCCGGCCCGCCTTGTGCGCCTCGATCGCGGCGTCGCAGGACGCGGCGATGATCCGCTCGTTGGTCGCCAGCAGGTCGTAGGCGTAGGTGTGGAAGTAGGAAATGCCGCCGATCATCGCCGCCCCGGCGATGAAATGGTCACAGTCCGCCAGCAGCCGCTTCATGAGCTCAACGTCACGGGCATCGCCCTCGACAAGCTGGTAATTGGGGTTGTCGTCGTAGGACTTCTTCACCTTGCCGTACTTGGAGAAGTTGTCCAGCCCCACAACCGCGTAGCCGCGCTCAAGCAGTTCCTCGACCACGTACCCGCCGATGAACCCGGCGGAGCCGGTGACCAGAACCTTCTGCATCAGTCTTGTTCTTCCTTCCTGTAGCGTTTGCCGCGAGCCCTGACCTGCTCCGCGGTGAGCCGCGGCCCGAATGCGAACCGGTACCACCGCAGGTAACCCGGTATCCACTTCGCGACCTTGAAATTCGACACCCCCGCCTGCCGGTCGAGCCAGATTGTGGGGATCTCGGCGACCGGCCTGCCTATCCGCTTGGCCTTGGCGGTGAGCTCAATGCCGATCTCGAATCCGTCCCGGGAATCGATGCCGACCTCGCGGACGAAATCCGTGGAATACGCCTTGAACGAGTTGGTGGCGTCCCGGGTTCCGGTGTGCGCCAGCAGCCGCAGGGACTTGCCAGCGGTCTTCGACAGCACGCCCTTCAGCACCGGGCCGCCGACCTGCTGACCGCCGGGCATGTACCGGGAGGCGGCCGCCACGGCCACCCCGCGGTCGACCAGGCGCGCCAGGTCGTCGATCTGCCTCGGGTCATCGCAGCCGTCCGCCATCGTCACCACCGCGACCGGCGCCGCGGCGGCGTCGATGCCGTACCTGATCGCGTTGGCGGGCCCGCGCCCGTAGGTGTTCACGAGACAGCGGATACGCGGCTCCTTGAGCGCGTACTCCTCGACGACCGGCACGGTCGTGTCGTTCTCGTCGTCCACGACGACCAGCACCTCGCACGCGAGGTGCACGGACTCGAACAGCCGGTCCAGTACAGGAACGATCGCCACGCCCTCGTTGTACGCGGGCACGACGACCGACACCCGCGGCGTTTCTCCGGTCATGGGGTGGTGCCTCCCACTTGGCTCATACCCTGACGCCCTGCCCGAGCACGTTCCAGATATCCGCGACCGGCTTGTCGGTCGGCAGGTTCCGGTACTCCGGATGCGGCGCGGCGATCACGAGCAGGTCCGACCGCGACATGACCTCCTCGAACGGCAGCAGGCCCGGGTCGGTCGTGACGTACGGGTCCGTGCACAGCACATGGTTGGACTTGAAGGCGAGGATCCGCTTCAGCTTGTAGGAAAGGCTGGACCGGATGTCGTCCGAGCCGCCCTTGAACGCCATCCCCAGGATGCCGACGGTCATCGACTGCAGGTCGAACCGCTGCTCGAGCCGGTGCACGACGTACAGCGGCAGGCCCTCGTTGATGGTCATCGCGGTGTGCCCGAGCGCGAAGTTGTTGTTGTTGAACGCCGCGAGCTGCATGGTGTCCTTGAACAGGCACGGGCCCGCCGCGAAACCCGCGCCCGGCATGTCCGCGGCGCGCGGGTAGTCCTGGGACAGCCCCTTGCGGATCCGCTCGAAGTCGAGGCCCCGGTCGTTCGCCATCATGTAGAACTGGTTGGCCGTGGCGAACTTGATGTACCGCCACACGTTCGTGAACAGCTTCGCGAGCTCGGCCTCCTCGGGAGACAGCTCCACCAGGGTGTCGGTCAGCATCCCGAACAGCCGGGAGGCGCGCCGCAGCCCGGTAGCCGAGCGGGCGGACACGATCTGCGGGAGCTCGAAGAGCTCGGTCATGGCCTTGCCCTCGGCGATCCGCTCCGGGCAGAACGCCACCTCGATCGAAACACCGAGCCCTGCCACCATCTTCTCCACGAGGGCGGTCACCCCGGGGAAGACCGTCGACCGCAGCACCAGCAACTGGCCGTCCCGCAGATACGGCGCGCACCCGCCAAGCGCGTTCGGTATGGCGGCCTGGTCGGGGTTCAGGTGCTCGTCAACAGGCGTGCCGATGACCACGATCACATGCTCGGCCGAGCCCACGATCGCCGGGTCCGACGAGGCCTCCAGCCGTCCCGCCGCGACCGCCTGCTCCAGCTTCCCGGCGGCACCGGGCTCCGCGAACGGCAGCGTCCCGGCGTTCACCGTCGCGACGGCGCTCTCGCTCACGTCATAGATGCCCACCCGCGCACCACGGTCGGCGAACGCGATCGCCAGCGGCAAGCCCACGTGCCCGCAGCCGCCGATGACAACAACGTCCCGGTCAAAGTGGCCGGTCTCAGGCGATCCCGCCATCCCACATACCTCCAGCTAACCCCCGCGGGGCATCTCTTCAGGCACTTGCCGCACCACCTTACCGTCACCAGGCCGTAAGTATTGGGCTTCTTAAGCATGCCCCGATGGCCTGCGGTGCGGGGTACATCTCCCGCACCCAACCGTTTTACCTGCGGTAGCCACGCAATCGCGCCGGAAAGTTTCGCCGCCTATAAATCAGGCGGAACGGCGCTCCGGCGCTACCTGGCGAATAGGTAACAGTCCGGCAATGCATTTGTTACGGGGCAGTACCGGGACCGGAGCCCGGTCTGCCCGGTTGACCTAGCACATTGTACGGGTGCGCCGGCGGTTCTGCTTCCCAACCAGCCAGCCCGGCCGGGGGTTACCCGTCCCGGCTCCGGGGGGGACCGGCGGGCGGCTGCGGCCGGCCGCTGGGGCTGGATGACGTGGGCGGCACAAGCGGCAGCAGGTTGTCATTCCAGACAAGGACCGTGTACGGGCCGAAGCTGTAGACGTGCGCGGGCACGCCGAAATACCTGCTGACGAGCGCCCGCGGCTCCCAGTTGTTCAGATAGCCGGGCCCGCTGTCGAGCACGACGAACGTCGCCACGTTCGCCGTCGGGTCGTACCACGGCAGCTTCGCCATCCAGAGGTTCCGCTGCAGCGAGTGCAGCCGCAGCGACCGCACGTCGACCTGGCCGCCGCTTTCGACGGTGACGATGCTGCTCTCCCAGTAGCCGCCCAGGCCGTAGCGCAGGCCGTGACCCATCAGCCACGACGTGAGCGCCGTGTTGGCCGGCGGGGCCGCGGGCTGAGCGGCCTCGTACGCCAGCCCCGCGAGATACCCGGCCAGGACCGCCGCGCCCGCCGCGTATCCGGCGGCACGCGTCACCCGGACCCACACGTTCGGTACCCAGGCCCATATGGCCGGTATCCGGGCGCGCCAGCCGCGGCGGGAGCGCCGTCGGGCCCGTACCGGGGAGGCCAGCATCCGGGCGGTCAGCACCGCCCCGAACGGCACGACGACCGCTATCTCGTGAGCGCCCTGGAACGCCGCGGTGGTCAGCGCGTACGCCGCGACGTTCGCCACGATCGCCACCGCCAGCACCTGCTCGACGAGGGTTATGCCGCCGAAGAACCGCACGAGCACACGCAGCACCGCCAGGATCACGAGAACCAGGCTCACCACATGGAGGACGGCGAGCGCGTACTGCACGCCGGACAGCCCGCGGAACGCCGCGCCGAAGACCAGCGGGATGCTGGACAGCGCCGGGACAACGGTCCGGTTCAGGTCACCCGCCGAGGCGAACGTGAAGGGCAGCGGGTTCAGGTAGTAGCCGCCGAGCGCGGCGAGCGCCCGCTCGGCTCCCCACGCCAGCCCCCAGGCCGCGGCGGCCGCGGCGGCCAGCGACAGCTCGTACCACCGGGACCGGAGCGCCAGGAGCAGCCCGCCGGCACCGAAGACGCCCCGGATGACCCGCGCGACGCTGGCCAGCGCGAGCGGCAGGACGCCGATGACGAGCACGAGAGGATCGGCGACAAGCACCCACGCCAGGCCGGCAGCGGTCAGCACCGGCACGTACCACCGGCGCCTCGCCCGGTCGACGAGCAGCCAGACGAGCATGAGCGGCACCGACGTCCCGAGGTGGCCGACCGACAGGTCCAGCGCGAACACGCCGCCGCCGAGCTGCGGCGCCAGCAGGATCCCCGCCGCGGTCAGCGCCCGCACCACGGCCACGCGGCCGGATGCCTGGCCCTTGGCCAGCAGCACCGCCAGCACAACCGCCAGCGTGTAGGTCATCGCCGCCGCGACGTGCGCGGTGTCGGCGTGCAGCCCGAGGAAGCTCTCGAGCAGCGCGTACTGCGGCAGCTCGGTCGTGTAGAACGACACGTCCGACATGTACCAGCCGTGCAGCACGACGTTGCCGTGCAGCATGTCCCACGCCATCAGCAGGATGTTGGCCTCGTCGGAGTTCTCCGGGTACGTCCGGGACAGGCCGAGATACGCGAAGAACAGGGCAGCCAGGACCGCCGCGAGCCCGGCCGCCGAGGCAAGCCGGACATAACGGGCACGGGAGCGGGCGCGTTTCCCCGCCGGGGTAGGCGGAGACTGCTCCCCGGAGTCAGCGACCGGGGCGGAGACGTCCGTCCCCGCGGGCATCGCTCCCATAAAACGCGATATTAGCGAGCGGTCAGGCGGGCTACTGTCGCGGATGGCCGGGAGCACGGCCGCCGCGCTACCAGCTCGTGGCGATGTACTTGGTTTCGGTGAAGGCCAGGAGGCCGTCGTGGGCGCCCTCGCGGCCGATGCCCGATTGCTTGACGCCGCCGAACGGGGCCGCGGGGTCGGACACCAGGCCGCGGTTGAGGCCCACCATGCCGGTCTCGAGCGCCTCCGACACGCGAAGGCCGCGGCGCAGGTCACCGGTGTACACGTAGGAGACGAGGCCGTACTCGGTGTCGTTGGCCCACCGGATCACCTCGTCCTCACCGCTGAACCGGACCACGGGGGCGACCGGCCCGAAGACCTCGGTGCCGAGGATGGCGGCGCCCGCCGGGATCTGGTCGATGATCGTGGGCTCGTAGAAGTAGCCGCGCCGCTGCGGGGACCGGCCGCCGGTGACGACCCGGGCGCCGCTTCCGGCCGCGTCGTCGACAAGCTCCGCGACCTTGGCCCGAGTCGGCTGGTTGACCAGCGGCCCGACGTCGGTCGAGTCCTCCAGGCCGGGGCCGAGCACGAGCTGGGAGAACCGCTCCGCGAACGCGCGGGTGAACTCGTCCGCGACAGCCTCGTGCACGTAGAACCGGTTCGCGGCGGTGCACGCCTCGCCGCCGTTGCGCATCTTGGCCAGCATCGCGCCGTCAACGGCCGCCTTGACGTCGGCGTCGCCGAAGACGATGAACGGGGCGTTGCCGCCGAGTTCCATCGAGGAGTTCACCACGTTCTCCGCCGTTTCGCGCAGGAGGATGCGGCCGACCTCGGTGGATCCGGTGAAGGACAGCTTGCGCACCCGCGGGTCGTGGAGCATCGCGGAGACCGTCGCGCCGGACTTCCTGGACGTCAGCACGTTCACGACGCCAGCGGGGACACCCGCCTGCGCCAGCAGGCTGGCCACGGCGAGCGCGGTGAGCGGGGTCTCCCCGGCCGGCTTGAGTATCACCGTGCAGCCGGCCGCCAGGGCGGGGCCGATCTTGCGAGTGGCCATGGCGGCCGGGAAGTTCCAGGGAGTGACCAGCACCGAGACGCCTACCGGCTGGCGGGTGACCATGATCCGGTTCGCGCCGGACGGCGCCATCATCAGGCTTCCGTCGATACGCACGGCCTCTTCGGCGTACCAGCGGAAGAACTCGGCGGCGTACGTGACCTCGGCGCGGGAGTCGCGCAGCGACTTGCCGTTCTCCGCGGTCATCAGCCGCGCCAGCGGCTCGGCGCGGTCGGTCATCAGCTCGAAGGTGCGGCGCAGGATCTCCGCCCGCCGCCGCGGCGGCGTCGCCGCCCACCCGGGCAGCGCGTCGTACGCCGCGCCGACCATGTCGAGCGCGTCCTCCACGGTGCCGTCGGCCACCTCGGTCAGCGCGTCCTCCGTGGACGGGTCGACGACCGGGAACGTTCCCCCGCCCCGCCCGCGCGCCCACTCCCCGCCGATGAGCAGCTCCGTCGGCACATCCATCCCGGTCATCTGAACGAGGTCTGCGCTCATGGGGGTACTCCTCAGTCCAACGCTTTCCGGACTGTCTCGGTGATGCGGTCCACCGAGGGCAGTAGATGATCTTCGAGCCTATCCGCGGCGGGCAGCGGAATATGAGGCGTGGTGATCCGGATCGCCGGGCCGGACAGCGCGCCGAACGCCTCTTCGGCCACGATCGAGACGATCTCGGCACCCCAGCCGCACAGCCGCGGGTTCTCCTCCACGGTGAACAGCCTGCCGGTCTCCGCGACCGAGCCGAGGATCGTCCGGGTGTCCAGCGGCACGAGCGACCGGACGTCGATCACCGTGGCCTCGATGCCGTGATCGGCGGACAGGCGCTGCGCCGCCGCCTGCGCGCGGGGCACCATCGCGGCGAGCGCGAGGATCGTCGCGTCGCCGCCGGAGCGCAGCACCGAGGCACGGCCGAGTTCGCCGGTGACCTCACCGGAGTCCGGCACCTCGCCCTTCGTCGCGTACAGGGCCTTGTGCTCGAAGAAGATCACCGGGTCCGGATCCCGGACGGCGGCGGCGAGCAGGCCGATGACGTCACGCGGGTTCGACGGGGCGACCACCTTCAGCCCGGGAACCGCCATCGCCCAGTTTTCCACCGACTGCGAGTGCTGCGCGCCGAACCGCACGCCGGCGCCGTTGGCACACCGGATGACCAGCGGAAGCGTCAGCTGGCCGTCCGACATGTACCTGATCTTCGCCATCTCGTTGGCGACCAGGTCCCAGCAGACCGCGAAGAAGTCGCTGAACATGATCTCGGCGATCGGCCGTAGCCCGGTCATCGCCGCGCCCGTCGCGGCGCCGAGGATGGCCTGCTCGCTGATCGGGGTGTCGATGACGCGCCGCGGCCCGAACTCCTCCAGCAGCCCGACGGTCGCCTTGAACACGCCGCCGGCCGCCGCGATGTCCTCGCCGAGGAAGATGACATCGGGGTCCCTGCGCATCTCCTGCGCTATGCCCCGCGCCGCGGCCTCGCGGTAGGTGATAACGGACACAACGCCTCCGTTCTGTAACTTAATAACGGCCAAGACCGTTGCGACCGGCACCGTCTCGCCCTCCTGCACCCGGATCTCGGCCAATGTCCCGGACGCGGGCGCGGGTACCTCCGTGTCGACCTTGTCGGTGCCGATCTCCAGCAGCGGCTCCCCCTCGGCCACCTGGTCGCCCACCTGCTTGAACCACTCGTTGACGGTTCCGGAGTCGACGGTCTCCCCCATGCGGGGCATGATGACGTCCAAATCAGTTCCTCCAGGCGTGGCCGCCGTCGGCCCACACGTTCGTCTCCGCCAGCTCGATGCGCGGCTCGGGGCCCGCCTTGGCCTCCTCCGTGGCCTTGTCCACGGCTTCCCGCGCGCTCTTGTCGATGCCGTCGAGCACCGCCTCGTCCACGCCGCGGGACAGGAGCACGGCGCGGTAGGCGGGGATGGGGTCCTTCGCCAGCCACTCCTTCACCTCCTCGGCGGGACGGTACTTGCCCGGATCGGCACGTGAGTGGCCGCCGTGCCGGTAGGTGAGGGCCTCGATCAGCGACGGGCCGCCGCCGTCACGCGCCTTCCCGATCGCCGCGGCCGCGGTGTGGTAGACCGCCTCCACGTCGTTCCCGTCGACGACCACGGGCTCGAGCCCGTAGGACGCCGCGCGGTCGGCGGCCGGCCGCGGGACCGCCGTGACCGCGCCGATCGGGGTGTACTCCATGTACTTGTTGTTCTCGCAGATGAAGATGACCGGCAGCTTGTACACCGCGGCGAAGTTCAGCGCCTCGTGGAACGCGCCGATGTTGGTAGCGCCGTCGCCGAGGAAGGTGACCGTCACCTGCCGGGTGCCCCGGTACCGCGCCGAGAACGCCGAGCCGTTGGCTATCACCAGCTGCGCGCCGATGATCGCGTACGCGCCGAGGATGCCGCGCGAGGTGTCGAGCAGGTGCATCGACCCGCCCTTGCCGTGCATCAGCCCGTTCTCCCGGCCGAGCAGCTCCGCCATCACCGGCGTCATCGGGGTGCCGCGGGCCAGCACGTGGTTGTGGCCGCGGTAGGTAGTGAACGTGTAGTCGTCGTCGTTCATCGCCTGCGACACGCCCGCCGCGATCGCCTCCTGGCCCGTGCCGAGGTGCGTGGTGCCCTTGACCAGGTTCTGCATGAACAGGTCGTAGGCGCGCTTCTCGAACAGCCGGATCTCGGTCATCTTCCGGTACAGCTCGAGCGCGACGGACTGCGGTACTTCTGGCACGTGATCGCCTCGCATTGTCCTTGATGATTGAGTCAGTAGGGGTTGGTGACGTAGAGGTCCTGCGCGGGGAACCTGGTCAGGATCTCCACCCCGTTCGCGGTGACCACGACCTCTTCCTCGATCCGCGCCGCCGAGTGCCCGTCGCTCGCCGGGCAGTAGGTCTCCAGCGCGAACACCATGCCTTCCTTGATCTCCATCGGCGCGTCCAGGGAGGTGAGCCGGGAGATGATCGGCCGTTCGTGCAGCGCCAGCCCCAGCCCGTGCCCGAACTGCAGGCCGAAGGCCGTCTTCTCGTCGGCCAGGCCGAATTCCTGGGCCTCCGGCCACAGCCGCGCCACCTGGTCGGTGGACACGCCGGGCTTGATCATCTCGATCGCGGCGTCGATCCACTCGCGGGCCCGCTTGTACGCGTCACGCTGCGGCTGCGTCGCCCAGCCCACGGCGAAGCAGCGGTAGTAGCAGGTCCGGTAGCCGTTGTAGGAGTGCATGATGTCGAAGAACGCCTGCTCGCCTGGCCTGATCATGCGGTCGGAGAAGTTGTGCGGGTGCGGGTTGCAGCGCTCGCCGGAGACCGCGTTGATCGACTCGACGTCGTCGGAGCCCATCTCGTAGAGCCGCTTGTTCGCGAGCGCGACGATCTCGTTCTCGCGGACACCCGGCTTGAGCGCGTCGGCGATCTCCTGGTAGGTGCCGTCGACCAGGGCGGCGGCGGTCGCCAGCAGGGATATCTCGTCCCGCGACTTGACCTCGCGCGCGTCCAGCATCACCTGCTGGCCGTCCCTGACCCCGATGCCCTGCGCCTGCAGCTCGAAGAACGTCGGGATCTCGGCCCAGTCGACGCCGACCGGCTCGCCGGCGACGCCCGCGTCGTTCAGCCTGGCCTTGATCTCGGCGACCTGCTTCGTGGTCAGCCCGGACCCCGGCGGGGCGGCGCCGCGCATCGTCGTGTACGACGCGACGCAGTTCTCCGGCTTCAGCCACGGGCAGTACATCCGGTGATGCACGGCCGCCGAGCCGAAGTCCCAGAGGACGAGCTCGCCGGTGCGGGTGTACAGCGCGTACCGGCACAGCTTGTCCCTGGTCCACTCGCCAATGGCGACCCCTGTGAGGTACCTGATGTTGTTGTTGTCGAAAACGAGCAACGCGCCGAGCCCGGCCTGTTCCATGGCGTGCTTCGCCCGTTCCAGCCTGTGCGCGCGCAGCCGCGCGAAGTCGATCCGTTCCTCGAAGTCGACGTTCATTCGTCCCGGCGCCGGCGCAAGCGGGCGGGGCGGAATGGGCGGGCGGGCGGGCGGAGAAGAGGGAGTGGCCATTGGAGCCTCCTGTTCAGCACCATAGAACGATGCGTGCAGTAGCACTGTCAAGACCGTGTTGCGGCGACGTTTACGCCGATCATGCCATACGAGGATTCTGGCGTGCGAGTATGCGGTCCGCTCGGCGCTCGCCCCGGTTCTTCCGGCCGTGCTCCTGGGCTGGCGCGAGCTGTGTAGTGTACATTAACGCCATGTGTCTCAGGCGGCGGAGGCGTCGCGCCCCGTGACGGCTCAGTTTGACCCAGGGACGGGGCTCGGGCCGCGACTGCGCGAGGTCCGGGAGGGCCTGCGGCTTTCCGTGCGCGAGCTCGCCCGCCGGGTCGGGTGCTCGGCGAGCCTGATCTCCCAGGTGGAGCGCGGGCTTTCGGTGCCCTCGGTCGGGGTGCTCTACTCGCTCGCGACCGAGCTGGGGAGCTCGCTGGACTATCTGCTGTTCGGATCGGACCAGCGCAGCCCGGTCATTGATCATCGGAACGGGACGGGCGCTGCCGAGGCGCGTGATCTTCTGACCGCCGGGGCGGGCGGGGCGATTGTGGCTTCGGCTGCTTCTGGGACTTCTGGGGCTGGTGCGGGGGCGGGGGATGCTGGGCCTGGTGCTGGGGCTGGGCCTGGGCCTGGGCCTGGGCCTGGTGCTGGGGCTGGGAGTGCCGAGGTGGCGCCGTTCCCGGGAAGCAGCGGCACGGAGCGGCTGCCGTGCATCGTGCAGCGGGCCGCCAGCCGCCGGATCATCGACCTGGCCAGCGGCGTGCGGTGGGAGCGGCTCACCCCGGCCTCGGACAGCCGGACCGACTTCCTCGAGGTGATCTACGCTCCCGGGGGGCACTCGACCGACGAGCGCCGCCCGCTCCGCCACGACGGCCACGAATACGGCGTCATTCTCCGCGGGACGCTCCAGGCCAACGTCGGTTTCGAGGCCTACGAGCTCGGTCCCGGCGACTCGATAGCGTTCGACTCCTCCACGCCGCACGAGTACTGGAACAAGTCCGGCGACTACGTGCACGCCATCTGGGTCGTCGTGCACAGCGAGCCGGGCCGCTGAGCCGTGCGCAGCGAGCCGGCCGGTGATCCGTACGCAGCATCGCAGCAGCGCGTAGCGTTGCGACAGGAGGTGGCGGTCCGTGGCGAAGTACGAGGCCGAGCGGGTCGAATACTGGGAGAACTCCGCGCTCGACGGCCGCATCTATGAGGTCACCCCGGCTGCCCCGGCCACGCCTCCGGACGCCGATGGCGACGATCGGGGCGGGTGCTCTACGTCTGGCGCCCGTGGGGACAGTAACGGGCTGCGGCGCGTGGCAGCCGCTTCCGCCACATCCGCACCACACTCCATGATCCCGGAAGTCTGGGGTGCCGCATTCGGCTCTTACTTAAATCTCGGGGCGAGGGTAACTACCTCATCGATCGCTGTCCGCCCTGCATGCCCACAGGTAACACCCCTGCTGCCGGCAGCCGGCCCCTGCGCGGGGCCAAATGCGCCAGCGGCCCCACTGGGCGGGGCCAAATGCGCCAGCGGCCCCACTGGGCGGGCCCAAATGCGCCAGCGGCCCCGCCGCCATCGTGAACCCGGTTGCGACCATCCGGGAAATACATGGCAGAGCCCCACATACGGCCCGGCGATTCCGCGATCATGGGTGGGGAACGGCGGAACGGGGGGAACGGCGGAACGGCGGAACGGCGGGAACGGGGGGAACGGGGGAACGCGGGAAGCAGGCGGGCCTCGTCATGGATGGGCACCTCCCCGACTTAATCTAAGGCTTTAATTAATGCGGATTTTACGCGGGCAAGGCGGCGGGCAATCCTCCGGCGGGACGGTTCCCTCGAAATGGCGTCGGCCGCTCCCGAGATGGCGCCGGGTGGGCCGGCCGACGCCCGGTGTTCATGATCCACTTGATATAAGATGTGATAAAAATAGGCAGAAACGGGGCATGATGGCGGAGAGAACGGGGGCATGATGGCGGAGAGAAGGCGGTCGACCGTCCGCGACTTGCGCCGGGACAACAGGTCGGTCCTGCTGTGGTCGCTGTTCTTCAGCCAGCCGTGCAGCCGCCAGGATCTCAGTGAGGCCACGGGTTTGAGCTCGGCTTCGGTCAGCAACGTGATCCGCGAGCTGATCAGCGAGGGCATCGTGACCGAGGCGGGTTCGGTGGACTCCGACGGCGGCCGGCCAAGGGTGCTGCTGCGGATGAATCCCGCGTACGGGTACGTCATCGGGGTCGACGTCGGCGAGACCCGGGTGCGCGTCGAGATGTTCGACCTGACGATGACCGCGTGCGCGCGAGCCGACTATCCGCTGGATCCGCGCGAGCACGGTGTCGACGTGGTGGCCGAGCGGATCTCGGCCGGCCTGGGCAGCGTGCTGGCGGACAGCGGGGCCGATCCTTCAGACGTCCTGGGCGCCGGGGTCGGCGTCCCCGGAGTGGTCGAGCACGGCGCCGAGGTGCTGGTGCACGGGCAGACCTACGGCTGGGACGCGATCCCGCTCGAACGGCTGCTGCGGCCCAGCACGGGCTTCCCGCTGTACATCGACAACGGCGCCAAGACCATGGGGCAGGCCGAGCTGTGGTTCGGCGCCGGGCGCGGCGCCGGGCACGCGGTGGTCTGCCTCGTCGGCTCGGGGGTCGGCGCGAGCGTCATCACCGGCGGCTCCCCCGGCCTTGGCGGCACCTCGATCTCGGCCGAATGGGGCCACACGACGATCGTCGCTGGCGGCCGGCCGTGCCGCTGCGGCTCGCGCGGCTGCCTCGAGGCGTACGTAGGCGCGGAAGCCATCCTGGAGCGTTACGGCCTTCCGCTGCCCGGCGACGACGAGGAATCATCGCTCGCCGCCCTGGTCGACGCCGCGGCCACCGCGCCGCGGGCGGCCGAGATCCTGGACGAGACCGCCCTGTACCTGGGCATCGGCATCGCCAACCTGGTCAACCTGTTCAGTCCGGGCCGCATCATCCTCGGCGGCTGGGCGGGACTGATGCTGGGCGAGCGGCTGATGCCGGCGATCCGCGAAGCCACCCGGCGGCACTCGCTGGCGCACCACTTCGCCGAGACGTCAATCGAGCTCGGGCAGCTCGGCCCGGACGCCGTCGCCCTCGGCGCCGCCACCCTGCCGATCGAGCGCTTCCTCAACGGCACCGCGGTCATGCGGAACCCCTCGCTCCGCGCAGACGGCCGCGCGATGTTAGCCCGGGGTAGCCCCGGGACCCCGGTCCAACTCAGCCGGTCGCGTTCAGCCAGCGGACCGGCGCGCCGTCGGCGGCCCGCCGGAACGGCTCGAGCTCGTTGTCCCACGCCGTGCCGAGCAGCCGGCTGATCTCGCCCTCCAGCCCCGATCCCCGCGCCGACGACATCATCATCGCGGCGCGCAGCCTGCTCTCCGGGACGAGGATGTCCCCGTTCGCGCTGATCACCCCGGTGAAGGTGCCAAGCTCGGGCGTGTAGCAGTAGCGGACGCCGTCGCATCCGGGTGAGCTGTCCTCGGTGACCTCGAAGCGCAGCCGGTTCCATCCGGCCAGCGCGGACGTGATCGCCCCGGCGGTCCCGGGACGGGCCTGCCAGGTCAGCTCCGTGCGCAGCGCGCCGGGGGCCGCCGGCTGGCTGACCCACGGCATGCTGACGGGCATGCCGACAATCCCCGCCACTGCCCACTCAATGTGCGGACACAGCGCCGGGGGCGCGGAATGAACGTATAGAACGCCATGTGCGGACACCGTGCCTCCTTGATGAGGGTCGCCTTCCCCTGCGGCCTCATCGGGAGCCAGCTCGGCCGGCTCCGTTAGGTGGCGACACGCTGTCCGTTCCCCGAATCATATACTGCCGCACGCCGTTCTCGAACACTAGTATCCCCGCCGAGAAAACCGCGAGAACGCGCGAGCAGGATCAGCGCCGCGATGACGACGATCGCTGTCGCCGCCCACGGTACACAGTCGCCGAGCCGGTCATAGGGAGTTCTCGCCGAGACCGCGGGCAGCCCGAGGCGGACGGTGACCACGCCGCGCGAGGACTGCCCCATCCAGGCGGCCTGCCGCCCCCGCGCGTCGAACGCGACCGTGTCCCCGGTCAGCGCGGCCTGGACGGCCGGGCGCCCGGTCTCGGCCGCGCGCAGCGCCGCGAGCGACGCGTGCTGGTCCGGTCCCCATGTGCCCTGGAACGTGGGGGTCGAGGACTGGTAGACGATGAGCTGCGCGCCCTGGCCCGTCTCCACCCGGGACATGTCCGGGAACGCCGACTCGAAGCAGATCAGCACGCCGATCGGCAGCGGCCGGCCCGCGCGGTCCACCGGGTGCAGCAGGCGCGCCCCGGTGCCGGGGATCATGTTCGCCGCCGCGGCCTTACTGATCTTGGTGAGCCAGCCGAGCTCCCGGCGGAACGGAATATATTCACCGAACGGAACCAGGCGCGTCTTCACGTAAGTGCCTTCGATTCCGGCGGGGCTGACCAGGACGGCCACCTTCTCGTCGCCCTTCCCGGGGAGCGTGGTGTCCTGGTCGACCAGGATGTCGGCTCCGTTCTGCGCGGACAGCGCCTCGACCGCGCGCAGCAGGGAGTGGTCCAGTGCCAGGTCGAACGCGACGCTGCTCTCGCCCCACACGATCAGGTCCGGCCGGACCCCGCCGAGCGACCCGGAACGGCTCAGCGAGGCGGTCAGCGTCTCGCTGGCGTCCACCCGCTTGGCCGGGTCGTGCACCAGGCCCGGCTGGACCATGGCGATCGTCACCTGGCGGACCGCGGGCGCGGCGGGGGTGAGCGCGAACGCCAGCGGTCCCGCGCCCGCGCCGGCGACCACCGCCCCCAGGCCCAACGCCAGCCGGGCCGGCCGCCTAACGCCGAGCACGAGCACAATCGCGACGTTGGTCATGACCAGCGCGAAGGTGACCAGCCACACGCCGCCGACCGCGGCGAGCGCGAGCACCGCGGGATGCTGCCACTGACTGGCGCCGTAGACGGCCCACGGGCCGCCCAGCGCCTGCCAGGACCTGAGCCACTCGGTCAGCAGCCAGCAGCTCGGCACCACGGTCAGCGCGGCGAGCGCCCGCCGCCAGGTGACCGGCGGGCGGAGCAGCCGCCACGCGGCCACCCCGAACGGCACCCACAGCGCCCCGAACACCGCGCCCACCAGCAGCAGGCCCGGGCCGATCTCGGGCGCCATCCAGTACAGCGCCGTGATCAGGTACCCGCTGCCGAGCCACCAGGCGCGCACCGCGGCTTCCCGCTGACCCGGCGAATTGATGATCAGCAGCAGCCCGGGCACCAGCGCGAACCAGGCGAGGAACTCCAGGTTCAGGCCGGGAAAAGCCAGCAGCGGCAGCCCTCCCGCGAAGAGCATGAGCAGCCTGGTTCCCCACGGGTACCGGATGAGCCTTGCCTTAGCGCCGCGCAGCGTCACACCTCATTATCGTTGTCTCCCGCTCGCCTCCGGGGGCTCCGGGAGCCGGCGGGTATGTCAGGACCGGGAGCGGGCCTCCTCGAGAGCGCGGCCCACGAGGACGCGGGCGAGGTGCTCGCGGTAGGCGCGGCTCGCGTGGATGTCGGACCCGGGGCTGGTGCCCTCGGCGGCGACGGCGGCGGCGTCGGCCACCGGCTCGCCGGCGGCGAGAGCCGCCTCGGCCCTCCCGGCGCGCAGCGGAACGCTGCCCATGTTGATCAACCCGATGCGGTCGTCCTGGACGGCCACGCCGACGATCGCCCAGTCGATCGCGCGCTTGGTGAACTTCTGGAATGACCAGGCCGCGCCGTTGGCGGGCTTGGGCACCACGATCTCCGTGAGCAGTTCGCCCGGCTCCAGCGCGGTCTCGAACAGCGAGCGGAAGAACTCGCCCGCCGGTATCTCCCTGGTCCCCGCGCGACCGCGCGCGACGAACGTCGCGTCCAGCGCGAGCAGGACCGCGGGCAGGTCGGAGGCGGGATCGCCGTGCGCGACCGAGCCGCCGATGGTGCCCCGGTGCCGGATCTGCGGGTCGCCCACCTGCCCTGCCGCGTGGGCGAGCAGCGGGATCTCGCGGGCGAGCAGCTCCGAATGCTCGACGTCGTGGTGCCTCGTCAGCGCTCCGATCCTGATGGCGGAGCCCTCGTCGGTGATGAACGACAGCTCGCTCAGCCTGCCGATGTCGATGATGACCTCGGGCGCGGCGAACCGCAGCTTCATCAGCGGGAGCAGCGAATGGCCGCCGGCCAGGAACTTGGCGTCCTCGCCGTGCTCCGCGGCGAGCGACAGGGCCTCGTCGGCCGACGCCGCCCGGTGGTAGGCGAACGATGCGGGGATCACGAGGCCACCTCCGCCGCGGCCAGCGCCGCCCTGACGATGTTGTGGTAACCGGTGCACCGGCACAGATTGCCCTCCAGCCCGGCCCGCACCTGCTCCTCGGTGGGGTGCGGGTTCTCCCGCAGCAGCGAGACGATGGCCATCACCATGCCGGGCGTGCAGAAACCGCACTGCAGCCCGTGCTGCTCGTGGAACGCCCGCTGCACCGGGTGCATCTCCCCGTTGCCGGCCAGCCCCTCCACGGTGGTCACCGCGCGCCCGTCGGCTTGCGCGGCGAGCACCGTGCAGGACTTCACCGACTCGCCGTCGAGCAGCACGGTGCAGGCGCCGCAGGACGTGGTGTCGCACCCGACGTTGGTCGCGGTCAGGCCGGCCACGTCCCGCAGGAAGTGCACGAGCAGCATGCGGTCCTCGACATCGGCGGTCATGTCGTGCCCGTTGACCCTCACGGAAACCTTCACTGAGCCCTCGCCTCCTCAATCGCGGCCCACACCCGCTCGGGAGTGGCCGGCATGTCGATGTGCCGGACGCCGAGGTGGGCGACCGCGTCCACCACGGCGTTCTGGATCGCCGGGGTCGACCCGATCGTTCCCGCCTCGCCGATCCCCTTGACGCCGAGCGGGTTCAGCGTGGTCGGCGTCTCGCTGGACACGAGCTCGAAGCTCGGCAGCTCGGTCGCCGTGATCGCCGCGTAGTCGGCCAGCGTCGAGGTGAGCGGGTTGCCGTCCGCATCGTAGAGCACCTCCTCCAGCAGCGCCTGCGCCGCGCCCTGAGCGATGCCGCCGTGCCGCTGCCCCTCGGCGAGCACGGGGTTCAGCACCGGCCCGGCGTCGTCCACGGTCACGTGCCGCAGCAGGGTCACCTTGCCCGTTTCGGTGTCCACCTCGACGACCGCGACGTGAGCGCCGAACGGGAACGTGGGCCGGTCGGCAGAGAACCGGACGTCGGCGATGAGCGTGCCGCCGCTCGCGTGGCCAGCGACCTGCGCCCAGGTCAGCGCGGTATCCGGGTCGCCGCGCACCTGCCACAAGCCGGTGTCCGTGTCGAGCACGATGTCCGCCTCGGCGGCCTCGAGCATCTCCGCGGCCTGGTGCCGCCCCTCGTCCTTGACCTCGATCGCCGCCTTGTGCACGGCCGAGCCGCCGAGCTGCAGCGAACGCGACGCATAGGTGCCGACCCCGTCCGGGATCAGGTCGGTGTCGCCGTGGATGACCGTGACCTTGTCCATCGGGATGCCGAGCTCGTCCTGCACGAGCATCGCCCAGGCGGTGTGATGGCCCTGGCCGTGCGCCGAGCTGCCCGTGTACACGGTCGCCGTGCCGTCGTCCGCGACGACCAGCTTCGCGCTCTCGCCGGCGCCCGCGTCCGCGGCGGTGATCTCGACGTACGTCGAGACCCCGATGCCGAGCTGCCTGGGGCCGCCGTGCTCGCGGCGCCGTTTCTGCTCCGCGCGAAGCTCGCCGTATCCCGCCGCCGCGAGCACCTTGTCCAGCGCCGCCCCGTACTCGCCGCTGTCGTAGAGGGCGCCGGTCTTGGTGGCAAACGGGAACTTGTCCGGCGCGACGAAGTTGCGGCGGCGCACCTCGGCGGGGTCCATGCCGATCTCGGCGGCGAACAGGTCGACGGCGCGCTCGATCGCGGCGGTCGCCTCCGGGCGGCCGGCGCCGCGGTATGCGTGCACCGGCGTGGCGTTCGTGACCGCGACCCGGAACGACGTCTGCACCTCGGGCAGGTCGTAGACGCCGGGCGCCATCAGGCAGGTGAGGCCGGGCAGGAAGCCTCCGGTGCGCGGGTACGCGCCGGTGTCCTGGATGACGTCGAGCCGGTAGGCGAGGATGCGCCCGTCCCGGTTGCCACCGATCTTCACGCGGTGAAGCTGCGCGCGGCCCTGCGTCATGCCGACCAGGTTCTCGCTGCGGGTTTCCGCCCAGCGAAGGGCGCGCCCGGTGTGCTTGCACGCCCAGGCGACGATGATCGCATCCCTGTCGATGCCGACCTTCGCGCCGAAGCCGCCGCCCACGTCGGGCACGATCACCCGCATCTGATCGGGCGCCATGCCGAGCGCGCCGGCCAGGATGAGACGGCAGAGCTGCGCGTTCTGCGAACTGTGCCAGATGGTCAGCTTGCCGTTGACGTAGGCGGCCGCGGTCGCCCGCGACTCCATCGGCAGGCAGGCGACCCGCTGGTTGACGATGTCCTGCTCGACGACCACGTCGCAGCCCGCGAAGGGGCTGTCGTCCACGCTGTCGGGAACGCGACTGACCGGCACGTTGCTGCTGGTTCCAGGGAACAGCAGGCTCTCGCCGGCCACGGCCGCCCGCGCGCCCACCACGGCCGGCAGCGGCTCATAGTCGACACTGACCAGTTCGGCCGCGTCCTCGCCCTGGTACCCGCCGTCGGTGATCACCACGGCGATCGGCTCGCCGACGAACCGCACGCGGTCGGCGGCCAGCAGCGGCTCGGACCACGGGCCGCCGACCGGGACCGGGCCGCCCTCCCCGCCGCCCTCGGACTCGGGCGGTGGCGGCGGGAGATCGTCCATGTCGCCGGCGGTCAGCACCGCGGCCACCCCGGGCTCCCGCAGCGCCTCCGACGCGTCGATGCCGGTGATCAGCGCGTGCGCCATCGTCGAGCGCACGAACGTCAGCCGCGCCGCTCCCTCGAGTTCCGGTGCCCGCAGGTCGTCGACGTAGACGCCGCCGACGGTCAGCAGCCGCGGGTCCTCCGTCCGTATCACCCGGGTACCCAGGATGCTCATATAACCTCCGCTGGTGTCACCTACCGTGACCTTTCGGTGCGAACCTACACCTCAACGGCTTCCGCGAACACCACGGAGCGCTCCAAAGCCGCATACCGGGCATTATGGCCGAGCCACCAGCGGCGCGACGGCTTTCATGATCATTTGGAGGCGCGGCAGGACTCAGGACAGGTCCTCGGCCTGGAATTCGTGACACAGCACAAGGCATTCGTTGCAGATGATGCCGCCCGCGGCGGCTGCGAGGCCGGAGACCTGATGGCGGCGCTTGCCGCAGAAGCTGCACCGGGCCGCCGTGACCTCCGCACTCAGGGACTTCATCGCCGACAGCGGGGTGGCCGCCACCTCCCCGGTGGCGATGACGGCGTCGGCCTTGTCGACGCACTCGCCGCAGATAGAGACGCCGGGGCCGGCGATGAGTTTGCTGATCTGCGGCTGGCTCTTGCCGCAGAACGAGCAGCACGCCGTGGCGGCCGGCCGGCCCCTGCGGCGGCGCCAGCGCCTCGCGCCGCCTGCTCCCTCCACGATCTGGTGCACCCGCTGATGGCTGATGCCAAGAGCGTTCGCTATCTCGCGAAGCGATCCGCCGCCGAGCTGCAGACGGCGCACCGCGCGGTGGAACTCCGCGCGTGCCACCTCCGCATCGCGTTCGGCGTCGATGACGCGCGCCTCCGCCGTCCGCGCCTGATCGAGCAGTTGGTGATCCAGCGTCATGGTGTCTACTGTACATAGACACCAGACGTATCCGTCAAGATAGTCTCGACCGGAGTGAGAGGTCGCGGATCATGTTCGGCGCAGGGACGGAGGCGACGGCGAGCAGCGCGCGGCGGATCGGGTTCCGCGCCGGGGCGGCGGGCGGCATCGCGGGGCCGGCCGCCTTCACCGGCGCGTGGATCGCCAGCTCGCTGCGGCAGACACGGCGCGGGCCCGGCGGGCTTCAGCTCAGTGGCCTGGCGGCGCCGGACGCGCGCGATCCGTGGATCATGCTCGCCGGTTTCCTGGTCCTCGGCGGGTGCACGGTCGCGTTCGGCGCGGCGCTGCGCGAGGCGCTCAGCGGGAACGCCAGCCGCGGCGCGGGACCCGGGCCTGCCCTCGTCCAGGGCGCCGGCCTGCTGACGATCGCGGCGGGCCTGCTGCGCCGCGATCACATGCTGCTCAACGCGCCCGGCGAGCCCGGCGCCACATGGCACGCCGTCGCGCACGACGCGCTCAGCGGCCTGGTCTACGTCGACCTGGTCGTCGCGCAGCTCGTGCTGGCCAGCCGGTTCGGCCGCGACCCCGGCTGGCGGCGCTGGCGGCCGTGGCTGCTGGCCAGCGCCGCCGCGACCGGCGTCATCCTGACCGCCTACGCCGCGGACGTCACCGGGCCCGCGGCCGCCGTCCTGCAGCGGATCGCCGTCAGCGTGCCGCAGGCCACGGTCGCCGCCATCGCCGCGAGACTCGTGTCCCGCCCCGCGAACAGCCTGGTAAACCATAGGGCGTGCGGAAGCTGAACGCGCGGCCGAAGGGCCTGAAGCCGGCCCGGAGGCGAGCGGGGAACACCGCATGAGCCCGGCGGCCGCGGAGACGGTGCTGGCGCTGGCCGCCGCCCGCCTCGGCGCCAGGCCGCACGTGTACGCGTGCACGCACCTGGCGAACTCCGCCTCCCTGCTGCTGCCGGTCTCCAACCTGACCAACCTGCTCGCCTTCGCCGCCAGCGGCCTGGCATTCGCCAGGTTCGCGGCGCTGATGGCGCTGCCGTGGCTGGCCGCGACGTGCGGGCCGTCACAGCGCACGGGCTCGGCAGGGCGATCGGCGCGCTGCTGCCGGCGGGCGCGTCACTGCCCGCGCTGCTCGCCGTGGCCGCCGTGGCCGCCGCCCTCGCCAACCTGATCAACAACCTGCCCGCGGTGCTCGTGCTGCTGCCGCTCGCCGTTCCGTCCGGCGCGGGCGCGGTCCTCGCGGTGCTGGCCGACGTCAACATCGGGCCCAACCTCACGTACACCGGCTCGCTCGCCACCCTGCTGTGGCGCCCCCTCCGGGTCGCGGCCCGCACCAGCCTTTAGGATGCGGCCCGGTCCCCGGGCGGGCGGCGGCGGGCGGCGGGGCTGGTGAGCGCGGGGGCCTGCCAGCCGGAGTCCGCGGGGTTCAGCGTCATGCCCGGCGGAACGATCTGGTCGATGCGGTCGAGGATGCTGTCGTCCAGCGCGACGGAGGCGCCGGCCAGCAGGTCGGTGAGCTGCTCCATCGTGCGCGGGCCGATGATCGCCGACGTCACGCCCGGATGCGCGGTCGCGAACGCCAGCGCCAGGTGCGTGAGCGAGACGCCCGCGTCGGCGGCGATCTTGATGAGCTCCTCGACCGCCGCCAGCTTGGCCTTGTTTCCCGGGAGGGCGGGGTCGAAGCGCTGCGGTAGCCGCTGGGCGCGGCCAGTGGTCATGTCCACGTCGGTGTCCTTGCGGAACCGGCCGGTCAGCCAGCCGCCGGCCAGCGGGCTCCAGACGATGACGCCCATCCCGTACTTCTGGCAGGCGGGAAGCACGCCCGCCTCGATGCCGCGCACGAGGATCGAGTAGGGCGGCTGCTCGCAGCGGAACCGAGCGTAGCCGCGCTGCTGCGCGACCCACTGGGCCTCGACGATCTGCTCGGCGGGGAACGTCGACGAGCCGATCGCGCGGACCTTCCCGTCGTGGATGAGGTCGGAGAGCGCGGAGAGGGTTTCGTCGATATCCGTTTCCGGGTCGGGCCGGTGCATCTGATAGACGTCGATGTGGTCGGTCTGCAGCCTGCGCAGGCTGTTCTCCACCTCGCGCACGATCCAGCGGCGTGAGTTCCCGCCGGCGTTGGGATCGTCCCCCATCGGGCCGTGGGCCTTGGTGGCGAGCACCACGCTGTCCCGGCGCCCGCGCAGTGCCTTGCCGACGATCTCCTCGGACTCCCCCGCCGAGTACACGTCCGCGGTGTCGATGAAGTTGATGCCGCCGTCGAGCGCCGCGTGGATGATCCGGATGCTGTCGTCGTGGTCGGGGTTGCCCCAGGCGCCGAACATCATCGCGCCGAGGCAGTATGGACTCACCTTGATCCCCGTGCCGCCCAGGGTCCGCATCCGCATCCGTGCCGCCTTCCGCCGGTGAAGGGTGGCCGCCCTCCCGGGCGGCCGGCCGTCTTCGTCTGTTTCCCATTATTCATGGCGCCCTTTTCACGCTTCGCGGGCATCGGCCATTGTGATTGCCGAAGTCAACGTTTTAAGCTTGACTCAGGCAAAGGAGGCGGTTCCCATGCAGACGCTGGACGCCAAGCTGGACGTCACGGACCCGGTTGCCGAAGTGCGCGCGTTCAACCGCTTCTACACGAACGTCATCGGAGTGCTGCAGGGCATGTACCTGGGCACCCCGTACTCGGTCACCGAGGCCAGGCTGCTGTTCGAGCTGGCACGGCAGGGCGAGGCCGCGGTCGCGTCGCTGCGGCGCTCGCTCGACATCGACGCCGGGTACCTGAGCCGGGTCCTCGCCCGGTTCGAGGACGACGGCATGGTGAGGCGGCAGCGGACTCCCGCCGACGCGCGCCGTCAGGTGATCAGCCTCACCAGCGCCGGCCGCTCGGCCGTCCGGGAACTGGACGCTCGCGCGGCGAAGCACATCAGCGGCTTGCTCGCGGGGGTGGACCGCGGCCGCCTGCTGGGGGCGATGCGGGTGATCACCGACGTGCTGAGCGAGGTGCCGCGACAGCGCGCCATCGTGCTCCGCCCGCCCGGCCCCGGCGACATGGGCTGGGTGGTGCAGCGTCACGGCGCCGTCTACGCGGCGGAGTACGGATGGGACTGCACCTTCGAGGCGCTGGTGGCCAGGATCGTCGCGGATTACATCGACAACCGGAAGCCGGAGCGGGAGGCCGCGTGGATCGCCGAGGTGGACGGCGTGCCCGCCGGGTGCGTGTTCTGCGTCGCGGACAGCGACACCGTGGCGCGGCTGCGGCTGCTGCTCGTGGAGCCGGCCGCGCGCGGGCTCGGGATCGGCTCCCGGCTGGTCGAGGAGGTGCTGCGGTTCGCCCGCAGGACGGGCTACGGGGAGATCACCCTGTGGACGAACGACGTCCTGGCCAGCGCCCGCCGCCTCTATGAGGCGGCGGGGTTCACGCTGGCCGGCGAGGAACCGCACCACAGCTTCGGCCACGACCTGGTGGGACAGACCTGGACCCGCGCCCTGTAGCGCGCCGCGGCGGGCTCAGTGCAGGCCGCTGCGCAGGCTGATGATGCGCGCCACGGCGGCACGGAACGGGCCCTGCGGCAGCTGTCCGTGCTGCAGCGCGCTCGCCAGGCTGGTGACGGCGGCCTCGCCCTGGCTGACGTCCTGGGAGGCCGCCAGGATGACGTCCATGCCGGCCTTCGCGGCCATGACCGACCGCTGAGCGGTGCCGCCGAACCTGGCCAGCGCACCCGCCTCGAGCGCGTCGGTGATGGTGACGCCGCGAAATCCCAGCCGGCCGCGAAGCTCCTGCTGGACGATGCGCGGCGACAGGCCGGCCGGCAGCCTGGCGTCCAGGGCGGGGTAAACGGCCCATGAACACATCACGAGCTTGACGCCCGCGTGAATCGCCGACGGGTAGGGCAGCTCGTCGATGGCGCGCAGGTCGCGCAGCGAGACGTTGAGGGTGACCGGCTCGACGTCGGTGTTCTGGCTGGCCGCCGCCGCGCCGAGGCCCGGGAAGTGCTTTGCGGTGGCCGCCACCCCGGCTCGCTGCTGCGCGGCGATGAAGGCGCTGCCACACTCGGCGCACACCCGCGGGTTCATGCTGTACGAGCGCTGGAACTGGTCATCGAAGTCGCCGGGCTGGCGGAAGACGTCGAGCACCGGAGCCAGGTTGACGTTCATCCCGACGCTGGCCAGGAGCTTCCCCGCGCCCTGGCCGGCCGCGGCGGCCTCGGCCTGGGGGTGAGCCGACTCGCCGATCTGCTTTTCGGACAGCACGGGGGCTCCGGGAAGCCGCCTCACCTCGCCGCCCTCCTGGTCGGTCATCAGCAGCAGCGGCGCCTTGACGGGACTGGCCAGCCTGGCGCTCTCCAGCTGGCGGCACACCGCCCTGATCTGGCTCAGGCTGGAGATGTTGCTCCCGTAGAAGATGACTCCCCCGGCCAGCCCGGCGCTGATCTGGTGCAGCAGGGACTGCGGCACGGTGAGGCCGGAATAGGAGAAGATCACGCGCTGGCCGGCCATCTGCAGCGGCGTGAGCGCCGGGGCCTTCAGCGTGCGCCGCGCGGCGGAGCGCGCCGCCGCACCCGTCGCGGCGTCCGCCGCGACGCTGGCGCCCCCTGCCAGCACCCCCGCGGCGAGTGTTACACCCGCGGCCCGCACCGCGGTGCGTCGGCTAACGGTCCTGCTTGGGTCATTCGTCGTATTTCGGCTCATATCCCCTCGTATCTGCTCATGTCCGCGCTCATGTTCTCGGCGATGGCGCGAACTGCCGCCATGGACCAGAATTATCACACCGCTTTACGCATAAACCCGCTAGCCTGGCATTTACTTTCGGCCATGGTGATCGTTAGTCGCCGGATCGGGCGGCGCCGCCGCCAGGGTCGCGGCCGGTGGCGACGGGGCGGGCTGGGTTCGCGATCCAGTTCGACCAGGAGCCGATGTACAGCGCTGCCGGGAGGCCGGCCACGTCCAGCGCGAGCACCTCGTGCGCCGCGGTCACCCCGGACCCGCAGTAGACGCCGATCGCGTCGGCTCCGCCCACGGCCGCGCTCAGTGTCATGAACCGTTCCCGCAGTTCAGCGCCGCTTTTGAAGGTGCCGTCCTGGTGCACGTTGCCGGCCGTTGGGGCGCTGACCGCGCCGGGGATGTGACCCGCGACGGCGTCCACGGGCTCGGTCTCGCCGCGGTAGCGCTCCCCCGCCCGCGCGTCGAGCAGCAGCCCGCCGCGGGCGAGCCCGGCGGCGCCGTCGGCGTCCAGCAGCGGCATGTGCCCGGGCCGCGCGGTGAAGTCTCCGGGCGGCCCGGCAGGCTCCGCCGCCGTGACCGGCTGCCCGGCCGCGGTCCAGGCGCGGTACCCGCCGTCGAGGACCTGGACCTGCCCGTGGCCGAAGTAGCGCAGCAGCCACCACGCACGGGCCGCCGCCGTGGAGTCGGCGTCGTCATAGACCACCACGGGCCGGTCCTGCCACACTCCAGCCTGGCGCATCGCCGCCTGGAAGCGGTCAGGTGCGGGCATCGGGTGCCGGCCGGCCGGGCCCGGCTCGCCGGACAGGTCGCGGTCCAGGTCCACGAAGACCGCGCCGGGAATGTGGCCCTTCCGGTAGCTGTCGATGCCCGGCGGCCCGCCGAGCCGCCACCGGACGTCGAGCACCGCGGGCCGGGACGGATCCGCCGCGGGCCGCGCGCCAGGCGCCGGCGGCGCGCCGCGCGCGGGCGCAGCGCCGCGCGCGAGCAGCCGGGCCAGCCCGGCAACGTTGATGAGGCTGCGGCCAGTGTTGATCGCGTTGTCCGCCTCGCGTTCGGTCACGAGGAAAGTATGGCCCACCGCGTGGCCGCGGTCGGCTGACGCGGAACCCGATTTCGATTGTTGAGTATCGATCCTGTCGCGGCCGGGGCCCCGGGTCAGCTCGCGGACCGGCGGCCTTCGGCGAAGAATTCCGTGACGGCGGCGCCGCCCAGCCACTGGCGGCGGATGGCGCGGCGCTCCGCCGCTACCAGGCCGCCCCAGACACCGTCGCCTCCCGCGCCGAACCACTGCCGCAGCGCGAACTCCAGGCACTCCGCGCGCACCGGGCAGATGGTGCACAGCGCGATCGCGCTGGCCGCCTGGGCGCGCGCCCTGGAAACGTCGGCGCTGAGCGGAAACCACTCTTCGGGATCGAGGCCCGAGTCCGCACAGCGCGCCTGACCGCTGTGCAGAATCCGCCACAACTCCCGCTCGCTGTGGGTGCCCGGCATTTTCCGCGCCAGCGCGGGTTTCGCGGTCATAGAGCAAGCCCCCTCCCGACCTGCCGTGTGCTGCCAGTTTCCCCGGTGTGCTCCCAGGTTCCCTTTCCCGCTGCTGCGCCGCATCCTCAAGTCGGGTAGTTAATAGTTCAACTGGTCGCGGGGCGTTGCTGCTCGGTCGCGACCCTCGCGAGCTGAACCCGGGACCCGATGCTCAGTTTGCGGAAAATCTGCCTGAGGTGGAACGCGACCGTGTGCGCGCTCACGAACATCTGGACGGCTATCTGCCGGTTCGTCAGCCCCTGCGCGACGAGCTCGGCGATGCTGCGCTCGGTGTCGGTCAGGCTCTCCCAGCCCTGCACCGGCCGGTCGGCCGTCCTCCAGTGCCGCCGCCGCACACCTATCTTCCGCAGCCGCTGGCGGATACGGGCGACGTCCCTCGCGGCGCCCGCGCCCTCGTAGCCGCTGAGCGCGCGGTCGAAACGCTCGATCGCCTCGTCGGGACGGCCCGTGCTGATGAGCAGGACGCCGAGGTCCTCGGCCGCGGACGCGCGGGCCCAGGCATCGGTGTGATGGTCCGCCGCCCGCCTGAGCAGCAGGGCGTCCCGGTGCAGCAGGCCGCTGACGTGGGCGGCGGGGGCGGTGACCACGGGAAACTCGGGGTTGCTCCGGGCGACGGACTCCGCGGCCGCCGCCACCCGTGACGCGCTCGCCGTGTCGCCGACGGCGAGCGCGGTGCGCGCCAGCCAGGGGGCGACCGACGGATCGCCGATGAGCAGCCACCGGTTCCTGGCGATGTCGTCGCAGACGCTGGTGATATCGGTCATCGCCGCGGCGCCGCCCTGCGCCTCGGCCACGCGTGCCGACAGCAGCCGGCACCACGCCTCCACGTGCGGCGCGCGCGCCTCCCCGGCGAGCTCGGCGGCGCGCCGCACGCAGTGGCCGGCGGACGGCAGGTCCCCGCGGCGCAGCGCGATGGAGCCGAGGATGCACTCGGCAAGGGCGGCGTAGGGGCGTGACTGCGCCTCGCCGCCGAGGCCGCGTGCCACCTCCGCCTCCGCCTCGGCGTCGTCCATCCGGCCCGCCGTCAGGTTCGTGACGGACCGGAGCAGGGCCGCCCGTGCCTCGGTGGCACCGAAGCCGCGCGCGGCGTTGATGAGCGCTGCCGCCTCGTCGAACATCCGGACGCCGACCAGCCGCTCGGCGAGTTCGAGGTCGGGCTGGAAGGCGCGGGCGTCGCGAGGCTTGCCGTCCGTCCGGCGAACCGCCTCGCGGGACAGCTCCAGGCTCTCCGAGATCCGCCCCTCGTCCCAGCTGACCGCGGCGCGGACAGAAAGGGCCGCGACGATGACGTCGTTCCCGCTGCGCTCGGGCGCGGCCAGGATCGCCAGCGCCTGACCTGCCGCCTCGCGCCGGTCGGGCAGCATCGCCAGCGCCCGCAGCAGCGCGATCTTCGCCTGGTCCCGCAGTCCGGCCTCCAGGTACGGCTCGCCGAGCACCGCCTCCGCCTCGGCCCGCGCCTGCCCGGGATGACCGCTCATGGCGAGGATCGAGGAGTAGGCGCAGCGGAGCCTGGCCCTCGGCACAGCCGGCAGCGGATCGGCCAGGGTCGCCCGGGTCAGGCTGGCCGCCTCGGGCAGCCGTCCCGCGGCGGCCAGCGCCTGGATCGCGGTCAGGGAGCGCTCGGGGCGCGCTGGGTCCCGCGGGGCGGTCAGCTCGAGTGCGCGCATGGCGAGGTCGGCCGCGGCCTGCGGGGAGGACTGCAGGATCTCCGCCGCGGCCTGTGACAGCCCGTCAAGAGTGCGGCTGTCCCCCCGGCGCGCCCCCTGCAGCAGGTGCGACGCGGCCGGCAGCGCAGGACCGCCCCGGTCGAGGAGGATCTCGCCGAACTGACGGTGCAGCGCGCTCGCCACCGGCTCGGGTATGGCGTCGATCACCGCGCGCCAGACCAGCTCGTGCCGGAAGCTGAGGGTATCGTTGCCGGTCACGAGGATGCGGGCCGCCAGCGCCTCCTCGACGGCCGGAAGCAGCGCGGCCGGCTGTATCCCCAGCATCCTGGCGGCGTCCTCGATCGCGAACGACCGGCCGAGCACCGCCGCCGCCTCGAGCAGCTGCCGGGTGAGCGGCCCCAGCTCCTCCACGCGGTCCCGCATGAGGTTTTGCACGCGCTGCGGCACGCGGTCCGACACCAGCGCGGCGCGGCCCTCCTCGACGCGCAGCGCGCCCTCTTCCTGAAGCCCCTGAACAAGCTCGGCAACGACGAGCGGGTTCCCGCCAGCGCCCGTGGCCAGCGCGAGTAGCGGCGCGTCCGGTGTCGCGCCGAGGGTGTCGGTGACGTGCGCCGCGATGGCCTCGTCGTCGATCGGGCCGAGCGTCACGCGGGTAGCGCCCGTCCCCTCCAGCAGCCCGATCAGCAGCTCCGCGTCGCTGCCCCGGGTGACGGAGCAGGCGAGCAGCCACGCCAGCGGATACGACGTCAGGTTCTGCGTGAGCATACGGAGCGCGAGCAGGGTGACGGGATCCGCGTACTGGAGATCGTCCAGCATCACCAGCACGGGCCCCGTGCTCGCCATCTTCTCGAGGCGGCTCTGCATCAGGCCGATCAGCCACATCCGCATGTCGGGCACGCCGGGGCCCGCGGGCTGCCTTGCCAGCACCTCGGGAGACTCACCGATCGCCGTCAGCAGCGGGTACAGCGGCATCAGCCGCTCCAGGACATCCGCCGCGCCGGACGCTACCGCGATGCCCAGCCTGCGCGCCTCGGCTCCCGCCTCCTCCAGCATCAGGGACTTGCCCAGGCCCAGCTCGCCGTCCACGATGAGCACGCCACCGCGGCCTTCCTTCGCCTCGCGAAGGACGCCGCCGACGATCCCCCACTCCCTGTCCCTGCCCCGCATGCCTTCACCCCCGATCTGCGGTCATCGCTCCCACCCGGAATGTGGCGCGCTGAGTGTGGGGCACACGCCTGGGCTGGCGCACGTCGTGTGTTTTCCCTGCTTGCCGGGGGATACATACAAACATTCAAGCTGGTCATATGGCAAGACCGGGCATTCGGCGCAGCGCTCGCCAAAGAGGTACGAGCCACCCTTAACCGGTGGCGAGCCCTTCCCGGAGGCGAGATGCGGCAGGGGCTCGCCGCGTACGGACTCACGTCCTGAACCGATCGGCCCTGACCACCGGGCCGCCGCGCCCGGTGACCCCCTCATGCCAGCAGCCTCGCCCGCCTGACCAGCCACCACATCCCCCATTCAGCTAGGCAGTCAAGAAGAATTTCACAGCTTTCCGGTGCTGCCGGTGCTGCCGGTGCAATAGATGCCGCCGGTTATATAGAGGTAAATTTTTCTAAACGATACGGGTGTTATCCAGTGGCGTCGCTGGTACCGCTCAGGCACATCCCCTGCTAGGGACTACTCATCCAAGGGATGCGGGCGACGTTTGCGCAGGAAAGGGTCGAGCGTGTGCGCAAGCTTCGTGCGAGGGAGGTGCGTCAATGGGCTTGACAACGTGTGTCCGGCCGGGTCACGGCGGGACCATCGTGGGGATCAGCGGTGACATCGACGGCGGGTCCGCCGCTGTCTTCGAGGAACTGCTGCTGCAGATCATGCGGATGCATGGCGCGCCGCTCCTGCTGGACCTGTCCGGCGTGACGTTCATGGACTGCGCCGGCCTGCGGGCCGTGTTCACGATCAGGCGGCTGGGCGAGGCGCGAGAGCGCCGCGTGCACCTGGTCGCGGCGTCCGCCGCGATCCGGCGGCTCGCCGAGCTGACCCACACGCAGGACGACCTTGGGCTGCCGGCGCCGGATGTGGTGCCCGCGCAGGCGCCGGCGGTCCTCGACCAGGAGCTGAACGGCTCGGGGCCCGCCGAGCTCAAAGCGGGCTGAGCCGGGACGCCTGTCTTAAGGGCACGTTGAAGCCGAGGAGCGGGACGAGCTGCTCGGAAGCGGTCAGCGATCCGTGCATGCCGAACAGCGCGCTCTCCTTGGGCTCCGCCTGTGACGCGACGATGCCGAAGGTGCCGGCCGCCGCCGCGACGACGTCGCCGATGCGGGGCGCCATCGCTGGATCCACCGGCCCGAACCAGCCGTCCTTGATCGCCTCGTCGCGGGACAGCACCCAGGCGCGGTCGCCGAGCACCTCACGCCAGGTGGAGAGCACGTCGGCCGCTGCCCCGGCCCTGGCGTACACGTGCCGGGCCCGGGGCTCGCCGCCCAGCAGCGCGACGCCGTCGCGCAGCACGGGCATCTCGTCCACGTCCACCCTGTCCTCGGCACCGACGTTCACCATCCCGTGGTCGGCCGTTATGTACAGGACGGCTCCCATGGGCAGCGCGGCGGCGATCTGCTCCGCCAGCTTGTCCACGTGGGCGAGCTGGTAGTACCAGGCCTCGGAACTCGTGCCGAACTCATGCCCGGCTCCGTCGAGGTCACCGTGGTAGGCAGTGACCAGCGCCCGTTCGGAATCCTCGAGGGCCGCCACCGCCTGCGCTGCGACCGGTCCCATCGCGCTCGCCGGCCGGTACCCAGCGCCGCGCATGACGGCGGTGGTCAGGCCGGTGCCGCGGAACGAGCGCTGCGCGACGTGGGATGCCATGATCCCGGCAGCGGCGGCCTGCTCGTAGATCGTCGGATGCGGCTGCCAGCGGCGCGGGTCGACCGTGGCGTCCCAGCTCAGCCCGTTGAGCAGCTTGTTCTCGCCGGGAACCATGACCTGGTAGCCGAGCAGGCCGTGCTCGCCCGGCGGCCGCCCGGTGCCGAGTGATGCCAGGCTCGTCACCGTTGTCGACGGAAAGCCACACGTCAGCGGCCTCGAGTTCAGCGAAAGCTCGGACAGGAACGGCGCGGCCGCCGGATGGTCGCGGAGCAGCTCCCAGCCGAGGCCGTCCACGATCAGCAGGCATGTGCGCTTCGCGGGCGGCAGGCCCAGAACGTTACGGCCGTCGCCGGACAGCGAGGCGACGATGGACGCCGAAAGATCGGCGAGAGTCCCCGCGCCATAGGACGGTACGATCGGCTGGGTTCTCGGCTCGCGCGCCATACGTCCTCGTCTGCTGCTCGTGGGTGCCACTGCTCGCCTGCCGGAACATCATGCCACCCGCTGGGGGTCAGCGGCTCAGCGGGGCGCGGCGGTGGCGTCGGAGAGCGCCGCGGCGAAGGAGAGCACCTGGCGGACGGCATCCTCGCCGTCCGCGGCCTCGCTCACCCGCAGGATGAGGTCATCCGCCGTGATCGTTCCGATGTAGCCGTGGTCGGCCTCGCAGCTTTCGTCGCCGCAGTGCGCTGGCTCCAGTTCCACGTGCGACAGCACGTTCCAGCCGATGGTCATGATGACCTCGGACGGCATTGTCACGCCGGGAACGTAGGACGCCGGGTCCGGCACCACGCGGGTGAGCGAGACCGAGGAGACCCGCGAGAAGCGGATCGCCTCCGTGCTCGTCTCCGCCCTCGGGCGGCTGTCCGGGTCGTCGGCGGGATGCTCGTCGGTGTGCGAGTACACCAGCCGCGTCGGCGTCAGCGCCAGCACGGTCATGTGCCTGCGGACTTCCATGCCGGGGTCGAATATCGCGTCATGGTGGACGACGAAAGCGGTGACCGCCTCCGAGCCGAGCGCCGAGGAGACCGCGTCGGCGATCAGGCCCGGATAGTAGCCGCTGCGCTCGATTGCGTTCCGCAGGCCGTCGGTCATGACTCGCGTTTCCCTCATGCCCCCATCCTGCACCGTCGGAGTGGGTGCTACACCCCCGGCGGCACAAAGAGAGCGTCGTGGCTAATCCCGCCACGCGGCCGGAGCGGCGGCGCCGTGCCTGCCCGGCGTGACCCGCACCCGCTGGGTGTACTCCGGCCCGGCGGGAAGGGCCTCGCGCAGGTCGATGCGCCGCTCCTCGGCGGCCTCGTCAAGCTCGAGGGCGGCGGCGCTCGGCGCCGGCTTCGGCTTGCGCGGCTTGGTGGCGCCGGCTCCGCCGCCCCTGCCGCGGTACACGAGAAGCCCGTTGACCGGGTCCGGCACCCCGTCCAGGGCCGTGCGCACCGCCGGGAGGGCACGGAAAGCCTCCCATTGCTCTTCCTCGGGGAAGCAGACCTCGAACACCACCCCGTAGGAGTGCTCGTGCCACTCCCAGTACACGGCGCCGTTCGTCACGGCCGCCTCGGTCAGGGCGTCCTCATAGGAGTCCCGCCACCGGCTCGCCGGCAATTTCTCGCCGTGGAATACCTCGATGGACCACCACTCAGCCACGCTCGCCACCCTGTCGCATCGTCGCGCTGCCCGCCATCGCTGGCCACTCCACGCGGTCGCACGCCGGGTCAAGCCCATCGCATGCCGCGTCCCATTGAGATAGTACGTCTCCGTCGCGACGCTGCGGAAGGCCTTTCTGCCGCCCCGGCGACGTGCCCTTAGGGTTGGGGGCCATGAGCTGGGATGGGCTGAGGCTGTCGGTGACGCTGCTCACCGTGTTCCCGGTGAGACACGAACCGGAGGCGCCGGGGCGGCGCGACGCGGAGACGGCGATCCTATGGGCGCCCGCAGTCGGCGCGGGCCTCGGCGCCATCGCCGCCGCGGTGCTCCTGCTCGCCGGGCCGCTGGGCGAGGGGCGGCTGACGTCGGCGGCGCTGGCGGTCGCAACGCTGGCCGCGCTCACCCGGGGCCTGCACCTGGACGGGCTGGCGGACCTCGCCGACGGTCTTGGCAGCGGTCAGCCCGCGGCGCAGGCGCTCGACATCATGCGCCGTGGCGACGTCGGGCCGTTCGGCGTGGTCACGCTCGTGCTCACCGTGCTGATACAGGTCGCGGCGGTGGCCCATGCCGGGGCGCAGGGCGCCGCCCGGGGCGCGGCGGCGCTGATCGCCGCGGCGGTCACCGGCAGGCTGGCGCTGGCCTGGGCGTGCCGCCAGGGGGTTCCCGCCGCCCGGCCCGGCGGGCTTGGCGCCATGGTCGCCGGAACCGTGCGGCCGGCGGCCGCCTGGACACTGACCGCCGGCGCGCTGACCGCCGCCACCGCGGCGGTGCTCACCTCCACCGGGGCGCACGGCGGGGCGCTCGGCTGGACGCTGCCGGCCGCGGTGGCCGCCGGCCTGGCCGCGGCCCTTGCGCTTCAGGAGCACGCCGTGCGGCGCCTCGGCGGCATCACCGGCGACGTGCTGGGCGCCCTCGTCGAAATCGCCGCAACCGTCTGCCTCCTGGTCGCCGCCATGGGCCCCGCGGGGACCGTGTGACACTCCCCTGACTCCCGCCACGGCCCCGTTTGCGGAGTGTCACCAGGCGCGCTACGGTGCACGGCATGGCTGCAGACGGACGGCGGCACGTGCTCGCGGTCGGCGGGGGCATGCTGATGCCACGGCACCGTATTCCGTTGCAAATCGGCTACGCGCTGTCACTGACGGGCCGACCGCAGCCCCGGCTGTGTGTGCTGAGCACGGCGACCGGCGACGACGCACAGGCGACACTGCGGATATACGACCGCTTGGCAGACAGCCCCGCCCAGGTCAGGCATCTGGCGCTGTTCCCGATGCCGAACGTGAGGAATCCGGAGGACCTCCTGCTGTCCCAGGACGTCATCTTCGTCGGCGGCGGCAGCGTAGCCAACATGCTCGCCGTCTGGCGGGTGCATCGCATCGACGAGATTCTGCGGAAGGCGTGGCAGGCGGGGATCGTGCTTTCCGGCTCCAGCGCGGGCGGGATCTGCTGGTTCGAGGGGGGAACCACCGATTCGTTCGGTGAAGAACTACGGCCCTACACCGGCGGCCTCGGCATGATCGCCGGAAGCTTCTGCCCGCATTACAACTCCGAGCCCGGGCGGCGGCCGCTGTACCAGCAGCTGGTCGCCGAGGGCTCGCTGCCCGGCGGTATCGCCTGCGATGACGGGGCCGCCGCGCACTTCACCGACGAGACGCTGACAGACCTAGTCGCCGACCGGCCGGGGGCACGCCTCTACCAGATCCAGCCCGACGGCAAGGGCGGAGCGTCCGAGACTCCGCTGGACACACGGTTTCTTGGGGTCCTCCCTACGGAGTAGCTGGTCATCCCGCAGGGTGACGACCTGACGTTGACGCCCGCGTACGCTGGTCGCGTGCTCGCGTTCTACGCCTGGCTGCGCCGTCACCCGATGCTGGTGGATGGCCTGCTCGCGCTGTTCGTGGCAAGCTTTGGCCTGAGCCTGGTGGGCGGGCACTCTCACCTCCGCGTGGTGACGGCCGTGCCGCTCGGCCTCGCCGTGATCATCCCGGTGACGTTCCGCCGCAAGTACCCCGTGGGAGCGTTCATCGCGGTGGTGGTGGCGGGCGCGCTCCAGGTCGCGATGCTGCCGAAGCCGGTCGGCTCCGACGTGTCGATGCTCGTCATGCTGTACACGCTCGCCGCCTACCGGCCACGCAGGACATCGGTGCCGGGACTGATCGTCTGTCTGGTTGGCGCGGTTGTGGCCCTCATGCGATGGGCGCCGGAGAGGGTGTTCCACAACTGGTTCACGCTCGGCGCCGTCGCGGCCTTCCTCGGCGGCCCTGTGCTGCTTTCCTGGCTGCTCGGCGACTCCATGCGCTGGCGGCGCGGCTTCTACCGGGCACTCGAGGAGCGGGCCGAACGGGCCGAGCGTGAGCGGGACGCGCAGGCCCAGGTCGCGGCGGCGGCTGAGCGGGCCAGGATCGCGCGCGAGCTGCACGACGTCGTCGCGCACAACGTCAGCGTCATGGTCGTGCAGGCGGACGGAGCCGCCTTCACTCTCGACAGGTCGCCGCAGCGGGCGCGGGAGGCGCTGACCGCGATATCCCGCACCGGCCGCCAGGCGCTCGCCGAGATGCGGAGCCTGCTCGGCGTGCTGCGCACCGCGGACGACGACCCGGCGCAGCTGGCCCCGCAGCCCGGGATGGACCAGCTCACCGGCCTGCTCGCGCAAAGCCGCGCGGCCGGGCTTCCGGTGTCGTTCACGGTCGAGGGGGTGCCGCGGCCGCTGCCTCCCGGCGTGGCGCTCGCGGCCTACCGGGTGGTGCAGGAGTCGCTGACGAACACCCGCAAGCACGGCGGCCCGGGCGTCGCGGCGGGGGTGACGCTGCGGTTCTGCGAAGACGGCCTGCTGATCAAGGTGACCGACGACGGGCGCGGCAGCTCGGCGGTCTCGGACGGCGCAGGCCACGGGCTGGCCGGAATGCGCGAACGCGTGGAGATCTACGGCGGCACGGTGCGGTCAGAACCGCGGCCGGGGGGCGGCTACCAGGTGACCGTGAAACTGCCGGCCGCGGCCGGCACGCAGGGAGCCGCATGAGCGAGCCGGATAACAGCCCGGTGCCACATCGCCGTTGTTCTCATGCGGTCGATGTGACATCGGTATCTAGCTTTAGGGGTGGACAGTGATCCGGGTGGCCCTTGTCGACGATCAAGAGCTGGTGCGGGCCGGGTTCCGCATGGTGCTTGACTCACAGCCCGACATGACGGTGGTCGGTGAGGCGGCCGACGGGGGCGCCGCGGTCGCGCTCGCCAGGGAGCAGAGGGCGGACGTGATGGTGATGGACGTACGGATGCCGCGACTGGACGGCGTTGAGGCGACGCGCCGCATCTGCGGCGCGGGCCCGCTTCCCCGGGTGCTGATGCTCACCACGTTCGATCTCGACGAGTACGCGTTCGCCGCGCTGAAGGCCGGCGCGAGCGGCTTCCTGCTGAAGGATGTGCCGCCGCAGGAGCTGCTGTTCGCGATCCGCAGCGTGTACTCAGGTGACTCGGTGGTCGCGCCGTCGACCACAAGGCGGCTGATCGACCAGTTCGTGCCGCTGCTTCCCGCGGACGGCGCCGCGCCGGCGGAGCTCGCCGGGCTGACCGAACGCGAGCGGGAGGTACTGATCCAGGTGGCCGGCGGCCTGTCCAACGCGGAGATCGCACAGCGGCTCTTCGTCTCCGAGGCCACCGTCAAGACCCACGTCGGGCGGATCCTCGCCAAGCTGGGGCTGCGGGACCGGGTGCAGGCCGTGGTACTCGCCTATGAGTCCGGGCTGGTGCAGGCGCGCGCCAGGCGCTGAACCCTGTCGGGTTACACCGTCCGCCGGATAGCCGGGGCGGCCGGCGCCTTCGCCTGCTGGCGTTCGAAGAGGCGGACGATCTCCTCCACGGGCAGCCCCTTGGTCTCGGGCAGGAACCAGTACACGAACGCGATCGCGGCCAGGCAGAGGCCGGCGAAGCAGACCATGACCCCGGCCAGGCTGATGGCGTTCTGCCAGACCGGGAACACCTCGATCAGGGCGAAGTTGGCCAGCCAGTCGATCATCGCGCAGAACGCGGCGGCCTGGCCGCGCACCGCCGTCGGGAACACCTCACCCTGCAGGGTCCAGCCCGTGCCGCCGACGCCGATGGCGAAGGAGGCGATGAAGAAGTCCAGGCCGATCATGATGACGACCAGCCGGGCGTCGCCGGACAGGAGCGCCAGGCCGAGCGCGGCGACCAGGGCGAAGACGATCATGCCGGTGTAGCCGCCGATGGCCAGCCAGCGGCGGCCGAACTTGTCGATCCAGCGGAATCCCAGGTAGGTGGAGGCGACGTTGACGGACGTCATGATCGCGGTGACCTCGACCCCGGCCACGGTGGTGTCGACCAGGCTGGCGTGCCCGCCGGCGAAGATCGGGCCGAGCAGGTGCGGCCCGTAGTACAGCGGCACGTTGATCCCGGTGATCTGCTGGAAGATGAAGAAGACCGACACCACGGCCAGCGCCCGCAGCACGCCCGGCGTCCACGCCCGCCGGCGCTGTTCCTTGCTTCCGCCCTCCACCCGTTCGATGACCTCCGCGGCACGGTGGATGTCGTCGTCGCTGACGTCCCCGGCGCCGAGCGTCTTCATCGCGTCGCGTACCTGGTCGTACTTGCCGTGGCGGAGCAGCCACCGTGGCGATTCAGGCATGCGGGTGCGCAGCGCCAGCCCGACCAGCGCCGGGACCGCGCCCAGGCCCAGCACCAGCCGCCAGCCCACGGACGCGGCGCTTGCCGGGAACGAGGCGAAGATGATCAGCGCGATGATGTAGGCCACGAGGATGCCGACGGTGATCATCCACTGCTG
Organism: Streptosporangiaceae bacterium; assembly: GCA_019239975.1. GTDB lineage: Bacteria > Actinomycetota > Actinomycetes > Streptosporangiales > Streptosporangiaceae > JAFAZE01. Next base: position 23,644 of record JAFAZE010000143.1, on the reverse strand, counting down.
CAGCATGGTCAGCGAGCCACGCCGGTTCTTCGGCGCGTACTCGGCGATGTAGGCCGTCGCGATCGCGGAGTCCGCGCCGATGGCCAGCCCGATCAGCGTCCGCGCGAACAGCAGCACTCCGGCGTCCGGCGTCACCGCGGACAGTACCGCGCCCACGGCGTAGATACCTGCGTCGACTATCAGCAGCACCTTGCGGCCGAAGCGGTCCGATGCCGGCCCGCCGAGGATCGCGCCCGCCGCCGCGCCCAGAGAGGCGCCCGAGACCAGGTAGCCCATGGCGAGGCCGTGCAGGCCGTAGGGCACGAAATTGAGCGCGGAGCCGATATTGGAGGTGTCGTAGCCGAAAAGGAATCCGCCCAGCGTGGCCAGCAGGGTGAGCTGCCAGTAGAAGGACGTCGGCGCCCGGTCATCAAGTGTTCTGAGGACGTTACTCGCCGTACCGGGCTGAGCCATCGCGCGCTCCTTCCGAGGTTAGGGCGGCTTCACTTCCCGGTTCGGAGCAGGACTAACATGATCAGCTTTGGCGAGCCGGGCATACGAGGCCCGGCGGGCACCGCACCGGGGCTCCCGGCCGTCGGCTGAAATCTCAGGGCTACCCGAAAAACCTGCGGGCCCGGCCGCAAACACGTGTATCAGAGCTTCGCGGCGCCCCTCTGTACTGATGAGCCAGCCAGCCGTAGGGGACCGGCTGGCTGGGGTGGGGGCTCGCCCGCCCGGCGGAATCCGGGGAAACCGCCGGGCGGGCTCGGCCGCTAGGAGCGGCCTGCCGTCGCGCGGTGCAGGGACCAGGCAAGCGCGCCGATGACGCACAGCGGCAGCAGCCACCACGCGTTCACGCCGGCCACGTGCACCACAAGCGCGGTCAGCGCGAGCGCCGCTACCACCACCGCGGCGACGTGCCAGTCGTCGCCGATCACGAAGTCGTACCAGAACGCGCCGAATGACCGCAGGGACCTGATCACGCGGCCCATTACCTCACCATCCCTTCCGACGAGGGTGCATGCTCTGCTGGCGACGCATCAGCTGACCCCGCCCGCGCCGGTGAGGCCTCTGCCGATGGCGCGTGTGCCGATGGCGCGTGTGCCGGGGGCGCCTCTGCCGGCGCGGCTGGTTCCGCGTTCGCGGCGGCGACGGCGCGGCCGCGGCGCAGCCAGGCCACGCAGCCGAGCGACACCGCGGCCACGGCCGGCACGATCACGAGGAGCGCGGCGTCGCTGCCCGGCCAGGACACCCCGGCGCCCTCGGCACCCCAGAACGTGCCGAATGACGTCAGCATGATGCCGACCGCGAACTTGAGCGCGTTCTCCGGCACGCGGGACAGCGGCGCGCGGACCGCGATCCCGGTGGCGGCGACCACGACGATGGCCGCCGCGGCGCCGATCACCGCCGCCCCGAGGTTGCGCTGGTTGTCCCCGAAAGTGATCACGATGAACACGACCTCGAGTCCCTCCAGCAGCACCCCCTTGAACGAGAGCGTAAACGCGTACCAGTCGCTCACACCGCGCCTCGAGGAGACCGGCGCCTGCTTGGCGGCAGCGACCTCCCGGAGGTAGGCACTCGCTTCGTCGTGCAGCGCCTTGTACCCGGTGGCACGCAAGATCGCCTTGCGCAGCCACTGCAGCCCGAAGATCGCGAGAAGTGCGCCGACTATGAGGCGCAGTGCCCCGAGCGGCAGCAGCGTGATCGTCGGGCCGACCACGGCGACCACCACGGCGAGCACGGCCAGGGCCACTGCCATGCCCTGGAGCGTCGACCGCCACTGCCTGGTGAGGCCGGAGGCGAGCACGATCGTCAGCGCCTCGATGGCCTCCACCGCGCAGGCGACGAACACCGTGAGGATGAGCGGGAGCGCATTCAATGAGACTCCAGAGGGTCGGGGACAATGTGGGGGTGAGCGATGACGCTGAACCAGCGCACCGGGGCTGGCTGCTGCTGATATACCGCGTTCCGCCGGAGCCAACCAGGCTCCGGTCCACAGTCTGGCGCAGGATCAAGAGCCTCGGCGCCATCTACCTGCAGAACTCGGTCGCCGCGCTGCCGGCGAGCCCCGCCGCCGAGCGTTCGCTGCGCAAGCTCAGGCACGAGATCCTCGACATGACGGGGACAGCCGTGCTCCTCGAGTGCGCCGTGCTGGTCGGCGAGCCTGAGGTGCGCAGCGCCTTCCAGGCCGCCAGGAACGACGAGTACGAGGAGATCGTCGACCGCTGCGAGGACTTCCTGCATCAGGTGCAGAAGGAGTACGACGAGAACCACTTCACCTACGCCGAGCTCGAGGAGAACGAGGTCGACCTCGTCAAGCTGCGCAACTGGTTCGACCGGGTGCGCGAGCGGGATGTCTTCGGCGCGGACGGCCGTGCGGGGGCGGAGCAGGCGCTGGAGAAGTGCGAGCAGTCGCTGGAGGCGTACGCCGCCCGCGTCTTCGCGGAAGAAGCCGAGGGACACTGACGCGGCGCTCATGCCCGCCTCCTTTCGCCGTCTCATTGTAACAGCGGTTAGATTACAGTCCTAACGATGGCTGCATCTAGGTTATGACCATCACGTCAACTCCGGTCACGGCCAGGATCTTCCGGGCGCCTGCGCCCCCTCAGGACCCCGGGCGCTCGGACGTTGCTGATCTTGACCTGAGAGCGTCCGGAGTCTTAACTCGAAGATCGCTCTATTCATTTGCGCTTCTGTCACCCGATGTTCGCTCTCGTTTCACCCCGAGCACGCGTTGGGGGGCAACCGTCCCTCCGGGAAGGGAGATGTCTAATGCAAAGACCGCGAATGACCCGCGTCCCGCGGAGTTGGAGAGTTCCTGGACTGATCAGCGTGCTCGGCGCCGCCGCGCTCGCCGTGTCGGTCGCGATCCCGGCCGCGGGCGCGACGACGGGCGCGCCCGCGGCACCGGGCGCCGGCGCCAGTGACCGAACCTCCACGCCGATCAAGCACGTCATCGTGATCATCGGCGAGAACCACACATTCGACAACGTCTTCGCCACCTACCGGCCGCCAAAGGGCCAGCATGTCAGGAACCTGCTGTCCGAGAGGATCGTCACCAGGACCGGCGGCCTCGGGCCGAAGTGGGCGAAGGCGGCTCAGCTCACCGCCTCGGACACCAAGAAGTACACCGTCACCCCGGCGATCACCGGCGCGTACGCTCACCTGCCGCAGCCGAACACAACCTACGTATCGTCCGGCTGCTCCGGGCAGCCTGGGAACACCCCGGACAAGCGGTTCCCAGCCAACCTGCCGGACGCGCCGTTCCAGATCACGAAGTACGTGCCGTACTTCGACAGTCACCTCGAGTACACCGGCGGCTGCGAGTTCTTCGGCGCCTACGTCGGCGACCCGATCCACCGCTTCTACCAGATGTGGCAGCAGTCAGTCGGCCATCACTACCGGCTCGCCACCTGGGTGGCCAACACGGCGGGCGACGACAACGGCGCCATCCCGCCCGCGCCGATCTACCAGGGTGGCCTGTCCATGAGCTACTACAACATGGCCGAGGGCGACGCGCCGATCCTGAACGACCTGGCTCAGCACTACGCGATCAGCGACAACTACCACCAGGCGGTGCAGGGCGGCACCGGCGCGAACCATATAGCGCTCGGCACCGGCTTCGCGGCGTCGTACCAGAACGCGGCGGGGCAGCCCACTCCCCCGCCGCCCGGCGAGATCGAAAACCCCAACCCGAAGCCCGGCACCAACAACAACTACACGCAGGACGGCTACGGCAGCAGCACCACGCCCAACACCGGCGGCAGCTACTCCGAGTGCGCCGACCACTCCCAGCCCGGCGTGGGGGCGATCTTCCGCTACCTCGCCAGGCTGCCGTACAAGGTCATGGACAACTGCCAGCCGGGCCGGTACTACCTCCTGAACAACTACAACCCCGGCTACACCGTGACCGGGGCGCTGGAAAAGGCGCCGTACACCGTCCCGCCGCAGAAGACGGACTACGTAACGATCGGGCAGGCGCTGTCCGAGCGCCACATCAGCTGGGGCTACTACGGCGAGGGCTACAACAACGGCAACCCGCAGTCGCAGTACTGCGGCATCTGCGACCCAATGCAGTACTCCTCGGCGATCATGACGAATCCCGCGCTGCGGAAGAACACCCAGCATGACCTGAGTGACTTCATCAGCCAGGCGGTGAACGGCACGCTCCCGGCCGTGACGTTCCTCAAGCCAGGAGACGACGACGGGCATCCGGGCTACTCCACGCTCGCCGCGTTCGAGAACTTCACGGCCCGCGCGATCGCGGCCGTCCAGGACAACCCGGCGGAGTGGCGGTCCACCGCGATCTTCGTGACGTTCGATGAGGGCGGCGGCTACTACGACTCGGGCTACATCCAGCCGGTCAGCTTCTTCGGCGACGGCCCGCGTGTGCCGATGATCGTCGTGTCCCCGTACGCCAAGCGCGGCGCGGTGGACCACACGTACACCGACCACGTCTCAATCCTCAAGTTCATCGAGGCCAACTGGGGACTGTCCCCGCTGACCAGTTACAGCGAGGACAACCTGCCCAACCCGGCGCCGGGCGTCTACGTGCCAAGAAACCGGCCGGCGGTCGGCGACCTGATGACCCTGTTCGATTTCCGCGGTCCCGATTTCGCGACGCTGCGCCTGCCTGCCGCGGCACAGCCGCGTTCCACGGGCCACGCCCCTGCGATCAGCAACGCTCAGCGCTAGCCGCCGACGTCGCCGCGCGGTGGGCCCGGGTGCAGCCCGGGCCCACCGCAGCTGGCGCGACCGGAAGATAGCCAACCCAAGAGGGCGGCGCGGAGCCGCCGATGAGGCTGGCGCGACCGGAAGATAGCTGCCCCCAAGGGCAGCGCGGAGCTGCCTGTGGCCCCCCAGTACACCCACGCTGCACCCACTGCGCTTGCACCTCACCCACGGTGGGCACGAGCCACCTCACCAGGCCGACATGCGGTCCGCGGCAAACGAGCATTTCATGATCACGGAAACGGAGGGTCGCATAAGACACCTTAATTTCCATAAAACGTTTTCGCCCCGCCGCGTTCTGGAAACGACGGGCCGAATACGGGGCTTTGGCATGTATTTCTGGATGGTCACGGCCGGGCTCACGATGGCGGCGGGGCCGCTGGCGCATTTGGCCCCGCACGGGGGCCGGCCGCCGGCAGCAGAGGTGTTACCTGTGGGCATGGAGGGCGGGTAGCGATCGATGAGGTTAGTTACCATCCCAAGAGATTCAAGCCAGGGCCGAATACGCGCGGTCACCTAAAGGGCGCCGCGCCCCGCGGCGACCTGAAGCGGCCGCCGCGGGGCGCGGCCAGTGATGGTGGTGTGGCTGATTGAGGCTAGGCGCGGCGGGCGTAGATGCCGGCTTGGGGGACGTCCCAGGTGGGGCCGTCGCGGCTGGCGAGACCTATGAGCCGGTAGTGCGTGCGGAAGTAGGCGTACAGGGAGCGCGTCCACGGGATTTGGCCCTGGCTGCCGGTGAGCAACCAGACGTAGCTGGCCCGCTCGAACGCCGAGCGCCAGACCGAGGTCACCGCGCTCAGCACCGGCGGCGCGGCTCCCATATCGCGTCCGCTGGTCATCGCGATCAGTGTGCCAAACGAGTCGACCATGGACGGGCATCCCGGAGCGTCCGGGATGAACCGGCTGGCGGTGACGGTGAACGCGGCCTCATTGGTCAGCACGCAGGCGCCCGGCGGGATCAGCCGGTCGGCGACGCCGGCCACCGAGTTGTCCGACAGCCGGGATTCCGTCACCAGGTCCCGCGCGCCGGCCCAGGCCACCACCACCGCGGCGATGACACCGATGGCAGTGGCCGCCGCGACGGGGCCCCGGCCGCGAGCGGCGGAGGCTCCGGCGATGGAGGCTCCGGCGGCCCAGACCGCAAGGCGGCCGGCCGGGAGGGCCAGGACAAGCGCGAGGAACTGCCCGAAAAAGGCGCCGTAGTGGTGGTAGTAGAGCCTCGGCAGCAGGAACATCACAGTCACGGCCACGGCGGTGACGAGCGCGTACCAGTCGAGTGCGGCGGGCGGCCGGCGGGCTGCCAAGCTTCCGGCCAGGTACAGGGCGGCGATGGCGATCGCGATGAGCAGGAGGATGGTGCCCAGCGGGAAGTGGGGAAACACTGACAGGCCGAGCATGTCGGCCAGTCGCTGCAGCAGCTGTGCCTGGCCGCCGTTGGAGGACCTGACGAACTGGCCGACCAGCACGCCCCTGATCAAGGCGCCGGGAGCCACGATCAGGAACGGCAGCAGCGGCAGCCCAATCCCGGCCACGGTGCCGCCGGCCAGGGCGGCCGGACGCCGCCACTGCCGGGGGTGCAACAGCAAGAGCAGGATGATCACGGCCAGCGGGACCAGCGCCCAGAGTTTCACCGAGGCCGCGACCCCGAATATGACACCCGCCCAGGCCAGCCGCCTTGTTGCGGAGGGACTGGAGGTTGAAGAGCGACTAAGGGTCGCTGAAGGGGTGGAGGGTGCGGAGGTGCTGGGCGTGCGATAGAGATTCGATCTGCTGGAGTGTCTGGTGTTCCTGAAGTGACTGAAGTGATTAGAGGGGCGGAAGTTATTCGATTGGTTAGCAGCGCTGGGGACGCCGGAGGAGCTAGGAACGCCGGAGGAGCTAGGAACGCCAGAGGAATTGGGGACCGCTGAGGAGGTGGGGATGCCTGGGGAGTTGAGGGCGGCTTGGGGGCGGAGGGGGGCGGGAGGGTGGAGAGGGGCGGGAGGGTGGAGGGGGGCGGGGTCGCCGGCCAGGCGGTCGCCGTTGAAGGCCAGCACCGCGCCGGCCAGGCAGAGCATGTTCAGCCAGGGTTCCAGCAGGAACGTGTGCGAGGCCACAAGCGCATCGGGGTCCACCGCGTAGATCCCGCACGCGATGCCCGCGGCGAGCGGGCCGCGGTGCCGCACCGCGGCACCGAGCAGGACGATGGCGGCGCAGTCGGCGCACACCGTGAGCAGCCTGGCGATCCCGAGCCCCCAGGCGGTGCCGGTCGCCTTGGCCAGCAGCGCGACAGGGGCCATGAGCAGGATGGACCCGGGTGGCTGCACGACCGCGAAGTCGCGGTAGGGGATCACGCCGCTGGTCAGGCGCAGGGCATTGCCGAACAGGACGCCGTCGTCGTATTCGGTCACCCCGGTCAGGTAGCCGGACCTGGTCAGCTGGTACAGCCGCAGGAATAGCCCGGCAGCCGCGCACACGGCGATCACGATCGTCACCGGGCGCGGCCGCCCCCGGTCGCGGCTGATCATCACGTGCTCCTACGGCTTCGGCGGACGATGCTGAGAGCAACCTACCCGTGCTCGCGGCTGAGCGGGGAAGCGTACTGCAGGGAACCGAGGGGCGGGACAGAAGAACCAGGCCATACAGCGTCCCGCGCCCGAGGGCGTTAGCGTTCAGTGTGCTCTAACATCGGCTAGGTGACGGTCACCCTTTCCACCAGCCCGGCGTCTCCCGGCACCACGGATGCGGACGCCCTCGTCATCGGGGTCATCCAGAGCCCCGACGGACCAAGCGCCGCACCAGGCGCGGACGCGGTCGGCGAGGCACTCGGCGACCTGACGGGCACGCTCACCGCGCTCGGCGCGACCGGCGAGCCGGAGGAGCTCACCAAGATCCCTTCTGGCGGCCGGCTTCCCGCCGGGGTCGTTCTCGCCGTCGGACTGGGGCCGGCCCCCGCGGCCGGCGCGTTCGACACCGAACTGCTGCGCCGCGCCGCCGGCGCGGCGATCAGGGAGCTGAACGGGAACAAACGTTCCGTTCGGTCAGAAAATGGGAGAAGCGGCGGGAAGCGGGTCGCCGTCGCCCTGCCCGCGCGGGACCCGGCCGAGGCCGAGGCGGTGGCTACGGGCGCGCTGCTCGGCGGGTACGCGTTCCGGCGGTACCGCTCCGGCGGCCCCACGGCGGACACCGAGGTGATCCTGCTCACCGGCGCGGGCAACGAGGCCGCGGTGCGGCGGGCCCGCGTGCTCGCCCGGGCCGTCACGCTTGCCCGGGACCTCGTCAACACCCCGCCCGGTGACCTCTCCCCCGCGGACCTCGCGGGCGAGGCGTCGCGCGTCGGGGCGGCCAGCGGTGTCGAGGTCCAGGTGCTGGACGAGAAGGAACTCGCCGCGGGCGGCTTCGGCGGCATCCTCGCCGTCGGCCAGGGATCCGCGCGGCCGCCGCGCCTGGTGCGGCTGGAGTACAGCCATCCGGGCGCTGCGAAGACGGTGGTGTTCGCGGGTAAGGGGATCACCTTCGACTCGGGCGGGCTCTCCCTCAAGCCGCCGAAGTCGATGGAGACGATGAAATCGGACATGGGGGGCGCCGCCGCGGTGCTGGCCGCGGTCGCCGCCGTCGCCGAGCTGGGGCTGCCCGTGAACGTGGTCGGCTACATGCCGCTCGCGGAGAATATGCCGGGCGGCGCGGCGCAGCGCCCCTCGGACGTCATCACCATTCACGGCGGCAAGACCGTGGAGGTGCTCAACACCGACGCGGAAGGACGGCTCGTGCTCGCCGACGTGCTCGCCAGGTCCGCGGACGATCACCCGGACCTGCTCGTCGACGTCGCCACGCTGACCGGCGCGCAGGTCGTCGCCCTCGGCCGCCGCACCGCCGGCGTCATGGGCAGCGCCGAGGAGGTGGCGTCCGCCGTGGCGACCGCCATGCGGGAGGCCGGCGAGCCCGCCTGGCCCATGCCGCTGCCGGCGGAGCTCCGCAAAGGACTGGACTCGACCGTCGCCGACCTCACCAACGTCGCGCCGGACCGCAACGGCGGCATGCTGGTCGCCGGGCTGTTCCTGCGCGAGTTCGTGCCGGAGGGCGTGGCCTGGGCGCACCTCGACATAGCCGGGCCCGCCTTCAATGATGGCTCGGCCTACGGGTATACCCCCAAGGGCGGTACCGGTGCCGCCGCCCGGGCGCTCGTGCAGATCGCCGCGGAGGTGGCGGACGGCAGGCTCCCAGGCGGCTGAGGCCCGGCGAGTGAAATGATGGACTTACCTGCAACGAAGGAGCGACCTGTGGCAGACGGCGGCCGTTACGACATCGTCGTGCTGGGCGGCGGCAGCGGCGGCTACGCCTGTGCGCTGCGCGCGGCCGAACTCGGCAAGCGCGTGGCGCTGATCGAGAAGGACAAGGTCGGGGGGACCTGCCTGCACCGCGGGTGCATCCCGACCAAGGCACTGCTGCACGCGGCGGAGATAGCCGACCAGTCGAGGGAGAGCGAGAAGTTCGGCATCCGGACCTCGTTCGAGGGCATCGACATGCCCGGCGTGCTCGCGTACCAGGGATCGGTCGTCGACCGGCTGTGGAAGGGCCTGCAGTCGACGATAGCCAGCCGGAAGATCGATACCGTCTCCGGCGACGGGCGGCTCGTCTCACCAACACAGGTCCAGGCCGGCGACGCGGTCTACGAGGGCGACCACATCGTGCTCGCCACCGGCTCGGTGCCGCGCTCCCTGCCCGGGCTGGACATCGACGGCACGCGCGTGATCACTTCGGACGACGTGCTGAAGCTGGACCGGGTGCCCAGCTCGGCGATCATCCTCGGCGGCGGCGTCATCGGCGTCGAGTTCGCGAGCGTGTGGCGGTCGTTCGGCGCGGACGTCACGATCGTGGAGATGATGCCGCAGCTTCTTCCGCTGGAGGACGAGGACAGCGCGAAGGCGCTGCAGCGCGCGTTCCGCCGCCGCGGAATCCGGTTCGAGCTCAGCTCACGGTTCGAGTCCGTCAAGGAAAGCGAGGCCGGCGTGACCGTGACGCTCACCGGCGGCAAGACGCTAGACGCCGAGGTGCTGCTCGTCGCGGTCGGCCGCGGGCCGGTCTCGGCCGGGCTCGGCTATGAGGAAAACGGTGTCGCCGTCGACCGCGGCTTCGTCACCGTCGACCCGCTCTGCCGCACAAACGTGCCGACGATCTCCGCGGTGGGCGACCTCATCCCCACGCCGCAGCTCGCACACGTTGGCTTCGCCGAGGGGATCCTGGTCGCCGAGCGGGTGAGCGGGCTCGACGTGAAGCCGGTCGACTACGACGGCGTGCCGCGGATCACCTACAGCGACCCCGAGGTCGCGTCGGTGGGCCTCACCTCCGCGCAGGTGGCCGAGCGCGAGCTCAACGTCACCGAGCTGACCTACCCGCTGGGCGCCAACGGCCGGAGCGTCATCCTGCAGACCCAGGGATCGGCAAAGGTCATCGCGGAGCAGGGGCCGAACGGGCCCGGGCGCGTGCTCGGCATTCACCTCGTCGGCAGCAGGGTGGGCGAGCTGATCGCCGAAGGGCAGCTGATCTTCAACTGGGACGCGGAACCCTCGGACGTGGCCCAGCTGATCCACCCGCATCCCACCCAGTCCGAGATCATCGGCGAGGCGCACCTCGCTCTCGCCGGCAAGCCGCTGCACTTTCACGCATAAGGAGTCACGGGAAAATGTCGGTCTCCGTATCCATGCCCCAGCTCGGCGAGAGCGTCACCGAGGGCACCGTCACGCGCTGGCTGAAGAAGGAGGGCGAGCGCGTGGAGGCGGACGAGCCGCTGCTGGAGGTGTCAACGGACAAGGTGGACACCGAGATCCCCTCCCCGGCGTCCGGCGTTCTCCGCGGCATCGTGGTTGACGAGGACGAGACGGTCGCCGTCGGCGCGCAGCTCGCGGTGATCGAGGACGAGCAGGCGGCCGCCGGCGGCGGTGCCGCGCCCGAGGCCGCACCCGCGCAGTCAGCGCCGTCCGAGGCACCCGAGGCGTCCGCGCCGTCCGAGACGTCCGCGTCCTCCGAGGCACCCGAGGCTTCCGGGGAAGCGGCTCCAGCCGCGTCGGGTGGGCCTTCGGAGACGGCCGCCCCGGCCGCCCCCGCCGCGCCCGCTCCTGCCGGGGCCTCGCCGTACCCGGAGTCGCCGTATTCTGGGTCGCCGTATTCGGGTGGCCCGGGCGACGGCACGGCCGGGACCCCGGCGCCCGCGGCTCCCACCTGGTCCGCGTGGAGCCCCGGTCCCGCGGCGCCGCCGCCGGCCGCCCCCCCGGCTCCACCATCTCCGGCTCCCGCTCAGTCTCAGGCTCAGGCTCAGGCCCCCGCTCAGGCTCAGGCTCAGGCTCCCGCTCAGGCTCAGGCTCCCGCTCCAGCGGCTTCCACCGCTCCGCCGGCCTGGGCACCCGAGGCGCCGGAGCCCGCGCGGGCCCCATCCGGCTACGAGCCGCCCACCCAGCTTCCGGCCAGCGGCGACGCGCCCTACGTCACGCCGCTGGTGCGCAAGCTCGCCGCCGAGCACTCGGTCTCTCTCGACAGCATTACCGGGACCGGCGTAGGCGGCCGGATTCGCAAGCAGGACGTTCTCGAGGCCGCCCGGGCGCAGCGGGCGGCGGAGGCCGCGGCCCGGGCACAGGCGGCCGAGCCGCCTGCCGCGGCACCCGCCGCGGGCAGCGCTCCGGAGCCGGCGCCAGGGCCGGTCGCGCCGGCGCCGGCGGCACGGCCCGCCATCGTGCCCTCCTCCCTGCGCGGGACGACGCAGCGGATGTCCCGGCCGCGGCAGCTGATCGCGCAGCGCATGGTCGAGTCGCTGCAGACTTCGGCCCAGCTCACCACCGTCGTCGAGGCCGACGTGACCGCTATCGCCCGGCTCAGGGAGCGGGCCAAGCGCGACTTCGAGGCGCGGGAGGGCGTCAAGCTGACGTTCCTGCCGTTCTTCGCGCTCGCCGCCATCGAGGCGCTGAAGGTCCACCCCAAGCTCAACGCCGTCATCGACGCGGAGAACGCGCAGGTCACCTACCACGACGCCGAACACCTGGGCGTGGCCGTGGACACCGAGCGCGGCCTCATGGTCCCGGTGATCCACAGCGCGGGCGACCTGAACATCGGGGGCCTGGCCAGGAAGATCAGCGACCTGGCGCAGCGCACCAGGTCCGGCCAGGTCGGCCCCGACGAGCTCGCCGGTGGCTCGTTCACGCTGACAAACACCGGCAGCCGCGGCGCGCTGTTCGACACGCCGATCATCAACCAGCCGCAGGTGGCGATCCTCGGCACCGGCACGGTGATCAAGCGCCCCGTGGTGGTGGAGGATCCGGCGCTCGGCGAGGTGATAGCCGTGCGCTCCATGGTCTACCTGGCGCTCACCTACGATCACCGGCTCGTCGACGGCGCGGACGCCGCCCGGTTCCTCACGACGGTGAAGAACCGGCTCGAGGAGGGCTCGTTCGAGGCGGAACTCGGGCTTTAGGGGTGAGAAGGCTGAGAGCTGAGGTGTAGCCGAGGATTGCACCGGAGCAAGCGCCCATGAAGGTGGCGATCACAGGCTCGTCCGGGCTGATCGGCACCGCGCTGGCGGCGAGCCTGCGCGCGGACGGCCACGAGGTCATCCGCCTGGTCAGGCGGTCGCCGCGCGGTGCCGCCGAGGTGCGCTGGGATCCCCGGGCCGCCGACGCCGGGCTCGGCGGCCCCGCCGCGGGCGCCCTGGAGGGCACCGAGGCCTTCGTGCACCTGGCGGGCGTCGGCATAGGCGACCGGCTGTGGACCCGCCGCCGCAAGGCCGAGATCCGGGCCAGCCGGGTCCTGGGCACCCGGGCGCTGGCCGGGGCGCTCTCCCGGCTCAGCCCCAAGCCCGCCGTCCTGCTCGCCGCGTCCGCGATCGGCTGGTACGGCGACACCGGGGGACGCGAGGTCACCGAGCAGGCGCCGGCCGCGGCCAGCGGCTTCCTCGGGAAGCTGGTGCGGGACTGGGAGGCGGCCGCGGACCCGGCGCGCGACGCGGGCATCCGCGTCGTGCACGTGCGCAGCGGGCTGGTGCTCGACGGCCGTGGCGGCATTCTCAGCAGGCTGGCGCCGCTCGCCCGGTGGGGGCTGCTCCCGAGGTTCGGGACCGGCGAGCAGGTGATGAGCTGGATCGCGGTCGCCGACGAGGTGGGCGCCATCCGGTTCCTGCTCTCCAGCCCGGACTCCGGCGGCCCCTTCAACCTGACCGCCCCGAACCCGGTGACGAACTCCGAGTTCACCGCGGCGCTCCACCGCGTCTTCGGGCGCCCGGATCCGCGCTGGTTCCGCATACCGGCCCCCGTGCTGCGGCTCGCGCTCGGCGAGATGTCATCCGAGCTGCTGGGCAGTGCCCGGGTCGTTCCGGAGCGCCTGCTCGCGGCCGGCTACCAGTTCCGGTACCCCGACGCCGGCCCCGCGCTAGCCGCCGCGCTCGGCCGCTGAGTCGCCGCGCTCGGCCGCTGAACCGCGGTGCTGCGCCGCCCAGCCGCGGTGCTCCGCCGCCCAGCCGCGGTGCTCGGCCGCTGGGCGTCAGGGCACCGGCCGGAGGACGATGTCGAAGTTCGCCAGGCGGAACGGGTTTGCGATCCCGTACCCGGCGGCCAGCGACGGGTCATCGACGGCCGCGAACTCGGTGATCAGGCTCTTCTTGACCGCGAACACCGCGTCGGACTCGATGTACTCGCTGCCCGCCACGAAGATGTGCGTTGTGAGCGGGCGGTACCCGGGCGCGGTCACGATGAAGTGGATGTGCGCGGGCCGGTACGGGTGACGGCGCGTCGCGTTCAGCAGCGAGCCGACCGGGCCGTCCGTCGGGATCGGGTAGTGCGAGGGCACGATCGTGCGGAACCAGAAGGCGCCGTCGGCGTCCGCGGTGAACAGTCCCCTGCCGTTGGCCCTGGGCTGCACGCCCGGCTGCTGCACGTCGTAGAAGCCCTGGTCGTTGGCCTGCCACACGTCCAGCGAGGCGCCCGGGACCGGGGCGCCCGAGGCCGACAGCACCCGCCCGGTCACCACGCACGGCGGCCCGGCGCCCACCTGGTCGATGCTGTCGCCAAGCTGACGGCGTGGCGACTCGACGACGTGGAACGGGCCGAGAACCGTTGACTCGGTGGCCCCGCCGGAGCGGTTGTTGATCGTCTCCACGAGCATGGAGACCCCGAGCACGTCGGACAGCAGGATGAACTCCTGCCGCTCGTCGTCGCACTTCTGCCCGGCCGCGGTCAGGAAGGCGATCGCCTGTTCCCATTCGGGTATGGTCAGCTCAACCTCGCGCACGAACGCGTGCAGGTGCCCGGCCAGGCTGGACAGGATCTCCCGCAGCCGCGGGCCGGGCGTGGCGGCGAAGCTTTCCACGACCGCGGATGCGGCGGTCTCCTCGGTGAAATCGGTGGCCATGGCGGACAGGCTAAGTCCTCCCGTCTGCGCAGCGCCAGATCCGAGACCGGCCCGAGATGGCCCAGCTTGTCGGGATTCACCACGCCCCTGATCGCCTGCACTGTCCCGTCGGCGATGTCAAGCACGAAGACCTCTATCACCCGGCCGTCGCCGTCGAGAGCCACTCCCCCGGGCTGGCCGTTCACCCAGGCCGGCCGGAAGCTCACCTCCAGCTGGAGGCCGCGCCGGAACAGCCCGGCGATGAACCGGGCGACCCGCACCGGGCCGCGGACCGGCTCGCGCAGCGCCGTCGCCTTCCCGCCGCCGTCCCCGTAGAAGACCACGTCCGGGGAGAGCATCTCGAGCAGCGAGTTCATCTCCCCGCCGGCCGCGGCCGCGAAGAAGCGGCGCGCCAGTTCCTCGCCCTGGGCCCTGGACGACTCGAAGCGGGGCCGCCGGTCGCCGATGCGCCGCCGGGCGCGCGCGAAGATCTGGCGGCAGTTCTGCTCGCTCTTCCCGACGATCCGCGCCACCTCCTCGTAGTCGTAGCCGAACACCTCGCGCAGCAGGAACACCGCGCGCTCCACCGGAGACAGGCTCTCCAGCAGCACGAGGAAGGCCATCGACAGCGAATCGGCCATCTCCGCGCGCTCCGCCGGGCCGGGCCGGTCATCGGCGACCAGCGGCTCGGGCAGCCAGGTGCCGACGTACGATTCCCGCCGCACCCGCGCCGACCTGAGGTAGTTGATCGCGTGCCGCGTGGTGGCGGCGGCGAGGTACGCCTTCGGCGACTCCACCACGGTGCCCTCGGCCAGCGCACGGGTCAGCCCGAGGAACGCCTCCTGGACGACGTCCTCCGCGTCACCTACCGACCCGGTCATCCGGTACGCGATCGAGAACATCAGCGGCCTCAGCTCCTGGTAGCGGCCCTCCTCGGCCGGCCCGGCCGACCCCGCCGGCCCCGCCACGGGCGCTGCGTCACGCGGCATTGTCACGGACTGCCCTCGGCGCCGGCGACGTCCCGGTCCACGCCGGGAACCCGTCCCGCCAGCTCGCGTACCGCGGCGACCAGCCGAGCTCGCGCTTCGCCTTCTCGTTCGACGACCCGCGTGTCTGGGTCATCAGCGACACGACGGCCTCGCCCGCCAGCAGCCGTCCCAGCCAAGCCGGGACGCGCAGCGGCGGCTTCGCGCCGAGACACCTGGCCAGGAACGGCAGCCACTCCGCGACCGGTGCCGGCTCGTCGTCCACGATGTTGTAGATACCCGGTGCGCCGCGGGTCACCGCCGCGACGGTCGCGGCGGCGGCGTCCTCGATCTGGCAGAACGACCAGATGCCCGTGCCCCCGCCGATGACCGGCATCTGCCGCTTGCGCACCGGGCCGAGCAGGCTTTCCGACGCGCCCGGGCCGTAGAAGCCGCCGTACCGGAGCACGACCCCGCCGGGGAACGCCGATACCGCCCGCTCGACGTGGCGGATCGCCCGCAGCGACTCGGCCATCGCGGCCGGGGGGTGCGGGTCGAGCTGGTCCTCCTCGGTCTTGACCGGGCCGCCTTCGCGGATGTTCGGCCAGCCGGTGTAGCTCTGCGCGATGAAGCGCCCGGTCCCGGCGGCCCGGGCGGCCGCCAGCAGGTTGTCGGTCCCCGCCGTCCGCAGCCGGTTCGTGGCCGCGAACTCCCTGTCGAACCTGCGGAAGTTCCGCATCGAGCTCAGCGCGGTCATCTGGTGGATGATCACCTCAGGCTGGGCCTGGCCGACAGCGCCACCCACGCCCTCGGCGTCGAGGCCGTCCGCGATCACCGGCGTGGCGCCGAGCCGCCGGATCGCGTCGGCCCTGCCCGCGGACCGCGTCGAGCCGGTCACCTCATGCCCGGCCTCCGTCAGCAGGGGGACGAGGCGCTGCCCCATGACGCCCGCGGCGCCCGCGACGAACACTCGCATCGTTGTTACCTCCGTTGTCTTCCAGCGGGGCCGGAGGAGGGTCGCCCCGGTCCGGCGATCGGCTTTCGCCAATCTCAGACAAGGCACGCCAGCCGCGTGTGACAGCGGCGGTCAGTGCCCGGGCTCGCCGAGATGCCAGGTCCCGGAAAGGGGGCCCACGTGCCGGAGCTTGTCGGGGTTCACCACCGAACGTATGGCCTGCACCATCCCGTCGAGCACGTCGAAGGCAATCACACCGATCAAGCCTCCGTCGCCGTCGCAGGTCACCAGGCCGGGCTGGCCGTTGATCCATGCCGGCCGCATGGACACGCCCCCCCGCTGGTCCGCCCGGCGGATGACCTCGACAAGGAAGCTGATCACCTGCTCGCGGCCATAGACGGGGGAAAGCGCCGCCTCGCTCCTGCCGCCGCTGTCGCCGTAGAACACCACGTCCGGCGCGATCAGCTCGATGAGGGCGGCCATGTCGCCGCCCGCGACCGCGTCGAGGAACCGGCGGACGAGCTCCTCTCCTTCGGCGCGCGACGTGCGAAAGCGCGGCCTGCCCTCGTCGATGTGCCGGCGGCCCCTGGTGAAGATCTGCCTGCAGTTCGGCTCGGACTTGCCGACCGCGCTGGCGATCTCGTCGTATCCGTAGCCGAACACCTCGCGCAGCAGGAACACGGCGCGCTCGACCGGCGACAGGCTCTCCAGCAGCACGAGGAACGCGAGCGACAGCGAGTCGGACATCTCCGCCTGCTCGGCGGGGCCGCGCCCGTCGTCGGCGAGCAGCGGCTCGGGCAGCCATGTGCCGACATATGACTCGCGCCGCACGCGCGCCGAACGCAGGTGGTCGATCGCCAGCCGCGTCGTCATCGTGGCCAGGTACGCGCGGGGCGATGCGATGTCGCCGGTCCCGCTCCTGGCCATCCTGAGGAACGCCTCCTGCACGATGTCCTCGGCGTCGCTGACGCTTCCCGTCATCCGGTAAGCGATGGAGAACATCAGCGGGCGGTACTCCGCGTACCCAGTGCCGTCCATGCCGCGTGACTCCCTTCACTCCCGCAGGTCGCGGGCATCCGTCCCTGGAGACGGCGCAGCGGGCGCGGCTGTGACAATCATTTTTACCGAACGAGCGGTGGTCACTCCGGATGGCCGCCCGCGGTCAGCCGCGCGCGCTGCCGACACGCGACCCGGACCGCTCACCTTCCCGGTACCTGGCCGGCCACGTACCCCCGATGCCCTCCCCGAACAGCGGTATCCGCCACAGCGACGGCACCGGCCCGCCCACTCCCTGCAGCCGCATGACCGCCTGCGCCGACAGCAGGACCAGCTGCCGCGCCGTCGCGAACAGCACGGCCGCGAGCGGTAGCTCCACGAACACCGCGGATGCGAGGCTCTGCCAGAAGTCCGGCGTGCCAAGGTCGAGCATCAGATCGAACCACGCGTCACAGCACAGCAGCGTGCCCGTGATGACCAGGCACAAGATCACTATCTGGCGCTCGCGCCAGTACGCCCAGGCGGTGGCGGCGAACGCCGTCAGCAGCAGAACGTCGAAGCCGACCCACGCCGCGCGCCAGTGGCTCGACTTGTAGTCCTGGTGCAGCGTGAGCACCAGCACCACGATCCACCCCGCCAGCACGGCGCAGGAAACCACCGAGACGAGCACGCCAAGCTTTCTGGTGCGCTCGATTTCGGGATCATGCAGCAGGTCGGGATGGTCGATGGCGGCCAGGGCCCGCGCCAGCCGCTGCCGTTCCCCCGGACTCATCCGGCGCAGTTCGGCGTCGTCGATCATGTCCTCATTGTCTCTCCCGCCTCGTGACGGCGCCCGAACATGCGCTCGTCGCTTAGTCTCGGTTGTGTGACTGACGAGCTCGTGTACGCGCACGCCGGGTTCGGCCCGGACGCTGTCGGCTACCTGGAGGGCTGGGACCTGCAGCGGCGGGTCCACGAACGCCGGGTGGCGGGCCAGATCCCGGACAGCTGCCTCCTGCTGGAGCACGAGCCCGTCTACACGGCCGGCAAGCGGACCGCGGCCTCCGACCGCCCGTTCGGCGACCCGGGCGCGCCGGTGATCGACGTGGACCGCGGCGGCAAGATCACCTGGCACGGGCCGGGCCAGCTGACCGGGTACCCGATCATCAAACTCCGCGAGCCGGTCGACGTCCTGGCGTACGTCCGCGCCCTCGAGGAGGCGATGATCCGCGCCTGCGCCGAGTTCGGCGTTCGCGCGGTCCGCATCGAGGGCCGCAGCGGCGCCTGGGCGCCGGGCAGCCCCAGCCGTCCCGGCCACCCTGATCGCCCTGATCGCCCTGATCACCCTGATCGCAAGGTCGGCGCGATCGGCGCCCGCGTCGCGCGCGGCGTCACCATGCACGGGTTCGCGCTGAACTGCGACTGCGACCTGTCCTGGTTCGGCCGCATCGTGCCGTGCGGTATCCGGGACGCGGGGACCACCTCGCTTTCCGCCGAGACGGGACGCCGGATCACCGTCGCCGAAGCGACCCCCCTCGTCGAGCGCCACCTGGCCGAAGTCCTCGGCTACCGCACCTGGCGCCGCATCCAGGACACCGCCCCGCTCCTGGCACCAGCCACCTCGCCCACGGCAGCCACGCCCCTGACCGCGGCGCCCCACCTGCCCGCGCAAGCCCCGCTCACCGCCAGCGCCCAATGATCGCGGCGGCAACCAGTCCCTGAAACGGGGCCAGATGCGCCCGCACATGCGGCAGCAGGTTCAGGTGGGTATCATCCCCGGCGGCAGCGAATACGAGTGGGTGGACCGCTGGCTCGGGACACCCAACGAAACCGGCGGCACCGCCGGCCGCAGCCCGGTGCCGCTCATGCAGTCGATCCTTTCAGCACGACATTCAGCCGCCTTTGCGTGCGGCCGGATGATGCGAGGGCTTGCTTCGGTAAATGGCGTACGCGCATTGACGATAGTGCAATAATGTTCTCATGGACTCCAGAAAGCTCACGTACGCTGAGTTTCCCAGTGCATATCTAGTCGCTGGACGAAGGCTCGCCGGCAGGTTCACAGATAACGGCTTCGACGAATTCTGCGGCTGGCTCGACGAAATCGCGGCGGAGGTGAATGAGCCACTAGTCGTGATTCCGGCCGGGAACTTCTGCGGTACCGGGAGCAGAATCTCCGAGACGAGTATGTTGTCCTGCGCGCTGGGGCTGCTGGTCGCCAGCGCCGACACCGAGCATGTCAGCTCGACGACCGGTGAGGACATTGTGGCCATGGTGGGGCGGGCGAAGACCCTGCCCTGGGAGAGGATCACAGAGTTGGTCTCATTCAGCGGCTGTGACGGACCAAAGGGGCTACAGGACGAACTCGCCCTATACGCCACGGCCACCGGTCCGCTCGCCGGAGTCATGATCGGTTACGGCGTGCTGGTCGCCCTGCGGCCGGAAGACGAAGAGTGGGACTACGACGTCGATGAGGAGCAGGAGTTCGTGTCCGGCCCGAACAGCGTGGCGGCAATCGTTCCCGGTCTCAGCATCATGCGAGGAAATCTGCTGGACCAGAGCCCGCAGCCCAATGCCATCTACGGCGTAACGGTAGAACAAGCGTTCTACGACGAGCCGAGACCGGTCTCGGTCGACGTCTCCGCAAAAGCGCACGCCAGCCGGGTCGCCGCGCTGGGCGAACTGTCGGCTCAGTCCGCCTATCACCTGATCGCGCACTACGACTAATGTTCGGCGAGAGCTATCTTCGCTCGTTCGCCTGGCCTTCACCTGGTCTGGACGAGCGCCGGGCCGGTCCCGCTGACCTCTGACTGCTGAGGTATACCGGCGACGGACCTGGGCGTGTACCTGACCCTGGCCGCCTGCACCCAGGCCGAGCTTGCCCAGTGGCTGGCCGGGAACTCCTGCCACCTGGCCCCGGTCGGCGAACTTCGTGCGGTAGGCGGCCGGCCGCCGCCACGCCTCCCGCCTCACCGCCCCGTCCCGGCGCTGGACCGGGCCGGCCGGGCCGGTTGACAAGGCCGCGATCCAGTGGCAGAAGATCTCCAGCGGGGACTGGGCCGCCTACGCCGCCGGCATCAGCCGCCGCCTGGAACACTGACCAGATGCCACGGCTACCTGAACCCGACATCGCCCGCGTCCGCCGCTGGTGCCCGCAACGCGTCCCTCACTCGTCAGTGACCACCTTGGGGGCGCGGCCCGGCCAGACCTCGCCCCTGTCCGGGGAGGCAGGCCTAAGCGCGGCAAACGGCGGGTGAACGTGACGTGGGTGACGCCGCTGGGGGAGCTCACCGACTCGATGGCGAAGCGCTCCTCCAGGCCCTCCAGGCCGTCCCAGAGGGGCTCGCCGCGGCCGAGGAGGATCGGCACGACCACGACGTGCATGTGGTCGATCAGGCCGGCGGCGAGGAACTGGCGGACGGTGGCCGGGCCGCCGCCGATGCGGACGTCGAGGCCACCCGCGGCCTCCTTGGCCGCCGCAAGCGCCTCCGCCGGGCTGGCGTCGGTGAAGTGGAAGGTGGTGCCGCCCTCCATCTCGATCGAGGGCCTGACGTGATGGGTGAGCACGAAGACGGGGGTATGGAACGGCGGCTCCTCGCCCCACCAGCCCTTCCACTCCTCGTCGGTCCACGGCCCGCGCTGCGGGCCGAACTTGTTGCGCCCCATGATCTCCGCGCCGATGCCCGGCCCCCAGTTGCTCGCGAAGGCATCGTCGATGCCGGTGCTCCCGCCATCCTGGCCCGTCATGACGTGAAATGAACGGGTGCCCATGAACCATCGCACCAGCCGCTGGCCGGCATGCCCGAAGGGTGCCTCCGGGCTCTGGTCAGCACCGGCGCTGAAGCCATCGAGCGAGACGGACATGTTGTGAACACGAACAAGTGACATGACGGGTGGACCTCTCTGGTCGGAGCTGAGCTCATCGGTGCTCATGGTGTGGTCGTAGCCAGGATCGCTTTCTCTACACCCGGCGATAACACGAGACCCGATGTTGAGCTGAGGCCGGTAACTTAACAGCTCAGCGAAGCCGACCCGGGCCGTACGGGCCGCCGCCGACAGCTCCGCCTGTCGTTCATATCAGGATTTGCCGGACATGGATCGCACGTTGTGCGGTTGATTTACGTCTTGTGGCTAATCCATAGGACTATGTGCGCGCGGAACAGCCTGAATGAACTACGCGTATCGCTACATAGCGGACACATGAGCCATCCTTCAGTGGGAAGAAAGAGCCCTTTGGAAGAAAAGGTGCCGGAAACCGGCGCCCTATCCTCCTCGAAGCTCTTTTCTTCCCCGTCGCCCACCGCAGCCGCCGTCACATAACGGTCATATCCCGGCAAAATCGGCACCCGCCACGACACGCCGCAGACTCGATTTGTTTTGCAACGTTCACCACGCCAGCCGTGGCATCGCGAGCCATTGGCGACTGGCCAGGCGGGCTTAATTCACCGGCATTGGTTGTAGCGGGTGACATGTGGAGTCCGGCCCCGGATAGAGCGGAAGCGCGGGTCCCAGAGGGTTGAGCCGGCGGAGTGGGGTTAGCCCGCTGGGAGGGTGGGGGCAGGCTGGTGTTACCGATCGCCTTTGGCCGTCTGGGCTGTAGACGGCCAACCGGCGAGCGGGAACACCAGCATGTGTCCTGCCCCCCGCAACCCCAGACCAGGCTCAGAAGAGAGACCACAGCCGTTCAGTATGTTGGTTACTGGTCTGGGCGGCGGCGGCGAGCCAGCGTGTCCACGGTCACCGCGGCCAGCAGGACAGCGGCGGTCCACATGTTCTGTGCGGCGGCGCCGAGGCCGAGCAGGAGCAGGCCGTTGTAGATGACCGCGACGATGAGACCACCGAGCACGGCGCCCAGCATCCGACCGCGACCGCCGAACAGGCTCGTGCCGCCGATTACCGCCGCGGCCACGGCGTACAGCACGTTCTGGCCGCCGTTGACGTTGTTGGAGATCGAGCCGAGGTAGGACGTGAAGATGATGCCCATCACGCCCGCGGTGAGCCCGCACAGGGTGAACGCGATCACCCGGACCCGGCTAAGGTTGACACCCGAACGCCTGGCCGCCTCGGCGTTGCCGCCGATCGCATAGACATACCGGCCGAACCGGGTCCGCCCGAGCAGCACGCTCCACGCGATGAGCAGCACCATGACCAGCAGCACCACCCACGGCACGCCGCGCACCACCACCGCCACCCCGCGGTTGGTGTTGCCGATCAGCACCACCACGACGCCGGCGATGGCCATGACCGCGATCTTCAGCGCGGTCACGCTGGCCGGCGGGGCGGCCAGGTTGCTCGCGCGTCTGCGGCTGTCCCGCACCGCGAACACCGCACCGCTCAGCACGACGGCGACGGCCATGACGATCCAGCCGACCACCGGGCTCATGGCCCCGCCTTCGATGTCGCTCAGGACGCTGCTGGTCAGCCGGATGGTGCCGCCCGATCCCGGAGCCGCCGTGTCGATGAGGAACAGCAGCAGCCCCTGGCCCATCAGCAGGCCGGCCAGCGTCACCACGAACGACGGCAGCCGGAGCCGGGTGATGATCACCCCTTGGATCGCGCTGTAGGCCGCGGGCACCGCGAGCCCGGCCAGCACGGCGAGCACCCACGGCAGATGCACGCTGGGCGACACCATCCACGCGGTGATCACCGCGCCCATGGCCGAGGAGAACCCGATGGACAGGTCGATCTCGCCGAGCAGCAGCACGAACACCTCGGCCATACCCAGCGTCACGATCCACGCGGCCTGGGTCATCAAGTTGACCAGGTTGCCCGCCGACAGGAACAGCGAGGTCCGGACGTCGAAGTAGATGACGATCGCCACCAGGCCGGCCAGCACGGGCAGCGCGCCGCTCTCGCCGCCGCGTACCCGGGCCCACCAGATCCTGGCGTATTCGCCCAGCGAGTTCGCGATGACGTCGGGCGCCGCCACCTCGGCGGCGTGCGAAGCGATGTCGTCGGCTTCGGGATCCGCCGGCTGCTGGATATCAGTGCTCATCCCGGGTCCCCCTCCGCCTTCGCGCCGACGCGGCGTGAAGTGCCCGTTGTCATCAGGTCGACGACCGCCTGCGTGTCGAACTGGTCCTTCGGGCCCACCGAGGCCAGGCTGCCGAGATAGAGCACGGCGAGCCGGTCCGCCACCGACATCACGTCGTTGAGGTTGTGCGAGATGACGATGACCGCGATGCCCTGCCGGGCCAGCCGCTTGATCAGGTCCAGCACGACGCGGGTCTGCGTGACGCCGAGCGCGGCCGTCGGCTCGTCCATGATGACCAGCTTCGCGTCCCGCATGACGGCCTTGGCCACCGCGACCGCCTGCCGCTGGCCGCCGGAGAGCGAGCCGACCGGCTGCCGGATCGAGCGGACCGACACCACGGCCAGGTCCTTGAGCGTGCTCTTGGCCGTCAGCTCCATGTTGATCTCGTCCAGCTGCCAGTTCCTGGTCAGCTCGCGGCCCAGGTACATGTTCTGCACGATGTCGAGGTTGTCGCACAGCGCCAGGTCCTGGTACACGGTGGCGATGCCGAGTTCGGTCGCGTCACGGGGCGAATGCAGCCGGACGTGCCGGCCCTGCCAGTACATCTCGCCGTAGTCCGGCTGCCAGATACCGGAGATGCACTTGATGAGCGTGGTCTTCCCGGCGCCGTTGTCGCCGAGGACCGCGGTCACCTGACCGGGAGGAATATCCAGGTCGATG
>JAFAZE010000109.1 GCA_019239975.1 Streptosporangiaceae bacterium | reverse complement strand
CGCGGCGTCAGCTGGATGACGGTCGTCCCGGACGCTGCCGCGTCCGCCGCGACGCTGGCGACGTCCGCCAGCCGCTCCAGGCGCTGGAAGCACGCCTGCCGCGGCTGGCGGACGTCGCTAGCGTCGCCGCCGACACGGCAGCGTCCGGGACGACCGTCATCCAGCTGACGCCGCGCACGTCACCGGAGGCCCCCGCCACCACCGCGCTGATCACCACGCTGCGCACGACCACGATCCCGGCGGCCGAGCGGGGGACGACGCTTCGGGTATACGTCGGCGGGCAGAGCGCCACGATCGCCGACTTCACCTCGGCGGTCAAGGCCAAGCTTCCGTGGTTCCTGCTCACCATCATCGGGCTCAGCTTCCTGCTGCTCGTCATCGCCTTCCGCAGCCTGCTGATCCCGGTGACGGCCGCCGTGATGAACCTGCTCACCGCCGCGGCGACGTTCGGCGTGATGACCGCGCTCTTCCAGTGGGGCTGGGGGCTCGGTGCGTTCGGCCTGGGCACGGCCGGCCCGGTCGAGTCGTTCCTGCCGGTGTTCATCCTGCCGATCCTGTACGGCCTGTCCACCGACTACCAGGTGTTCCTGGTAAGCCGGATGAGCGAGGAATGGGCGCGCAGCGGGGACAGCCACCGCGCCGTCCGCGCCGGGCAGGTCGGCACGGCACGGGTCATCACCGCCGCTGCCGCGATCATGATCTGCGTGTTCCTGGCGTTCTCCCTCATGAGCCTGCGCAATGTCGCCGAGTTCGGCATCAGCCTCACGATCGCGGTCGCCCTCGACGCGTTCGTCCTGCGCACCGTCTGCGTCCCCGCCATCATGCACATGTCCGGCGCCGCCAGCTGGCTGCTTCCCCGCTGGCTCGACCGCCGGCTCCCCCACCTGGCCATCGAGCCCGCGCAGCAGGCGCTGGCCGACGCGGGTTAGGGCCTCGTCAGCCAGGACGGTGTAGCGGCCGCCGCATCTTCGGAGGTCTTACCACAGACTTCCGGAGAGCGGCGGCCGCGCCCCTTATACTATTTGCGTTAGTAGGCAGTAGCGGTCGCACTGGCGGGTGATGGGGTTCACGGATGCACCAATTCGGCGAGCTGGAAGCCCCGATCATGGACCGGCTGTGGGAGCTGGGGCGGCCGGCGCTGGTCCGCGAGGTGGCCGACACGCTGCGCCCTGACCGGCCGCCCGCGTACACCACGGTGATGACCGTGCTGGAGAACCTGTACCGCAAGGGCTGGCTGCGGCGGGAGCGGGACGGCCGGGCATGGCGGTACACGCCCACCAGGTCGCGATCGGATTACACCGCGGCGCTGATGCAAGAAGCACTCGACGCCAATCCTGACCGGCGCACGGCGCTGGCGCATTTCGTCCTCCAGCTCGGCCCGCATGACGCCGCGCTGCTGCAGCAGGCGCTCGATCAGGCACGCCCCCGTCCAGAGACGGACGGTTCGTAGTGCTCATCGCGGCCATGCTGCTGGCGTACGCCTCCGGTCTCGGCGTGCTAGGGCCCCGGCTTACCCGCCAGGCGACGTGGCCGGACAAGGCACCGATGCTGGCGATCGCCGGCTATCTGGCCGCCGTCTGGTCGGTGATCGCGGCGATCGCGCTGGCCGGGCTGACCCTGGCGGTCCACGGGACCGCGCTGGGCGGCGGGCTCAGTCACCTTGTCGGGGCCTGCGTACGGCGGCTTCGCGACACCTATGCCACGCCCGGCGGCACCGCGGCGACTGTGGCAGGCCTCGCCCTGGCCGGCACCGTGCTAGCCGGCACTATCCTCACCGGCGTGGCCCGGCTGCGCGCGGCCAGGCGAGACGCACTGCACCACGCGCAGACGGCCCGGCTGGTCGGACGTGAGATGGCGGACCTGGAGGCCACCGTCGTGGATCATCCCAGCCCGGCCGCCTACTGCCTGGCCGGGCGGCAGCCCACGGTTGTGCTGACCACGGGCGCGCTGCGGGTGCTCGACCCCGCGCAGCTGGCCGCGGTCCTGGCGCACGAGCGGGCACACCTGGCCAGCAGGCACCACCTGCTGATGACGGTGGCGCGGGCCGGCCGCATGGTGCTCCCGTTCGTCCCGCTGCTGCGCGAGGCCGACGCGCAGGTGGCCCGGCTGGCGGAGCTGCACGCCGACGATGCCGCCGCACGGGCCTGCGACTCCGGTCCCCTGGTAGCTGCCGCCATGGTCATCCTGGCCACCGGTGGCAGCTACCAGCCTGCCATGGCCGCGGCCGCCGCCGACGTCACCCGGCGGGTGACCCGGCTGCTGCGCCCGGCCGAGCCGCTGCGCGGCGAGCACCGGCTGCTGCTGCGCGCCGGGGTGGCGGCGCTGCTGCTAGGTCCCGTCCTGCTCGCGCTGTCCCCCGCCATGGTAGCCCTCGCCCTCGGCCCCGTTCCGTCGGCCTGACTCCGCCGTCCCGGCCCCAGCCCGCAGAGAATCACTCGTCCTCGAAGCCACACCTACTAAGCTATGTAGTAAGATAGTAAAGAACAGAGCAGGGTGCCCTTCGACGTCAGACCGGGGGCAACAGAGCAGGGTGCCCAGCGACGTCAGACCGGGGGCACCCGCACCAATTCATGCACGCTGTCCGAATCGGGCGTGCGGAGGGAAGGAACGTGCGCATGATCACGGCGCTGACCCGGCGACTGCCGGTACGCGTAGCAGCACTGCTGGCGGTCGCGATGCTGATGGTAGCGGCGCTGACCGCTGGCCTGACGTACTCGTTCTCGGGCCGGTACGCAGCCGCCTCCAACGGCGTAATAAACACGGACGGGATTCTCGCTCACAATGGCGTTATCAACGCGGACGGCATCCAAGGCTCGGGATGAGTTTGGATGGCAGCGGAGTTATCCAGGGCGCGGCCAGCCACGCCTAACCCATGGACTAGCGCCGCAGGCCCGACCGCGGCCGCTCGGCCTGAACCATTACAGTCGGCGCATCCCTGAAGAGTCACCACGGTCCGTTCGGGATAAAAGAAAGATTTTGCCGAACGGACTGTGGCGCCTGCGGCCTGGTACTTTCCGAAATAGCCACCGGCGGTCAGGCGGCGATCGATACTCATGCGTGAGGCCGCCGAGAACCGCCTTCCGGCGGATCCGGGCGCTGTTGGAGTGGAGCAGGTATTCGGTCAGTACCCGCATCAGCCGCCGCTCTGGCCGGCCGACTGGAATGAAAGAAGCTGGGGTAGGAGGAGAATCACACGTTCGTTCGGGATAATTGTTTCGATTTTCAGAACGGACCGGGGCGACTGTCGGCGGCCTTGCTGCTCCGCCGCAAGCCGACGACGCCGGCGTCCCGCAGTTGTGCGATGGTGGCCGCGACCCGCGTCCGCGCCTTGGCGCCGGAACCGACCGTGCGGCTGAGCTGTTCCGCCACGCCCGCGATCGTCCGGTCGCCGTCGCAGGCCCCGATCAGCGCCGCGGTGGCCTCGTTGATCCTGACGACCTGCACGGGACCGCGAGGACTCTTGTAGAACAAGATCAGCAGCGGCAGGTCAAGCGGGCGCACGTCGTCGGGCAAACCGCCGCTGCGCAGCAGCTTTATCAAGTCAGGCAGCGGATAGCTGAACTGGGTGATCTCCGCGTGCGGCCCGGCGACCGGAACGAGATCGTCCGGCCCCGCGGGCGGCCGGCCCACGTCGGCGTTCAGTTCCGCGACCAGGATGGCGCTCGCGGCCGATTGGGAGCTGACCGTCAGGTCCAGCACACAC
Organism: Streptosporangiaceae bacterium; assembly: GCA_019239975.1. Lineage (GTDB taxonomy): Bacteria > Actinomycetota > Actinomycetes > Streptosporangiales > Streptosporangiaceae > JAFAZE01. The sequence goes on along the minus strand of JAFAZE010000109.1, from coordinate 14,627 downwards.
CGTTCGTAGCGGATCAGGTCCCGCGCCCAGGCCGGCCGCAGCGTCCCCTCAGCGATGAGCTTGCCAGCGAATTCGCACAGTCTGGTGGCCTCTGCCCATACCGGGCTGGCCGCCTGCGGCGTGGGCGGGTGTTCGGCGCAGAACCTGTCAAGCTGGTCGTGCAATTGACCGTGCAGCAGCAGGCCCGTCAGGGGCAGCGCCTTGAGGGCGACTTCGAGCCGTCGGTGCGCGAGGAGCTCGGCCTGCAGGCCGACCCGGTCCCACCGCAGCCCGCGCAGGATGCCAAGCTCACGCTCGGTCAGCTGGTAGATCGCCGGGGAGGGGGCATCGCCGTTGATGAACGACTGCTGGAATGCCTTGTCGGTGAGGATGCGGCTGAACACCCGCTGCATATCGAGGAGTGTCATCGGCGCTCCCCTGCCTTACGGCTCGCGCGCATCAGCGTGCGAGCCCGGTCAAGGTGATCGAGCAGCACGCCGAACTCCGGCCAGTCCTGGTCCCACTCAAGCAGGATCGCCTTGACAGGCACCCGGTCGAGGACATAGGCGAGCATCTCCCAGGCCCTCTCGGGCACGGGCGCGCTGTGGGTGTCCACCAGCATGTCCCTGACGTACCTGCCGCCCGCGAGATGGATCTGCACGGTCCGCTCGAGCGGGATCGAGTCGAGGAACTCGTAAGGGTCGAAGCCCAGGTTGACCGAGTTCACGTAGACGTTGTTGATGTCGAGCAGCAGGCCCGTCTCGGCGCCGTGGAGGACCCTGGTGACGAACTCGGCCTCGGTCATCTCGTTTCCCGGCACCTGGAAGTAGTAGGTGATGTTCTCCAGCAGGAACTGCCTGCCGGCCAAGACCTCGCCAACCTGGCGCAGGTTGCGACGGACCGTCGCGAGGCTCTCGCTGGTGAACCATAGTGGCATGAGCTGCTCGATGTCTGTGTCAGGGACCTTGGTGAAGCTCAGGTGATCGCTGAACCAGGGCGCATCGACCCGCTTGACCAGCGAGGCCAGCCTGCGCAGGTAGCCGGGGCTGATCGGCTCGGCGGTGCCGATGGACATCCCGACTCCGTGTGGGATCAGCGGGAACAACCGGGCCAGCTCGGCCAGCTGGTCGGTCTTTTCCTGCGGCGCGTAGAGGTACTGATCGGAGATGAACTCAAGAAAATCGATCCGCTCTGCGTTGGCGAGGATGTCGTCGTGCAGCGGCACGCGGTATCCCAGGCCGACTCCAAGGTGCGGCAGGTCGCGCATGGCCTCTCCTTCTGGCAAGTGCTGAGGCAGGTGGATACGGCCGCCGCGGAATCGGCCTGGGATAATTCGCCGAGCACTAAGAATTTCGCTTTCCGTTGGCCGGAGAGCCGACGTCAGCCGTCTGAGACGCGTCCGTGCGCACACGGGATGCCGTCTACTTCCTGCAGCAGCGCTTCTGCGAGCTGCTCAAACTCGAACGTGCCCACCAGGGCATCTGCCGTGACCTCGATCATTGCTCGTCACCTCCCCTCAAGTCGCCGTTTCTACCTTCTACTATACTACTACATAGTTTAGTAATAGATGGCTCGAGAAGCCTGTGGGGTTCCATAACCTCGTCGTCGCCTTTGACCTGCGGCTTTATGGCTGGCCCGGTGACTGTCATGCGGCCCGTTCGTACTCGTGGATCAGGACCCTGCACCGCGTCGAATGCCTCAGTGAACTGCCCGGCCCGGCACTAGGCGCGGGCAAGCGGCCGAGCGGCGGACAGTAGGGCCGGATCATCGACCAGGATCCGCCACTGGAGGTCGCGGAGCTGCGGGCCCGGCTCCAGGCCCAACTCGGCCACCATCGCCTGGTGCCCGTCGCGATAGAGGGTAAGCGCGTCGGCGCGGCAACCCAGCCGGTAGAGCGCGATCATCAGCATGGCCCGCATCCGTTCGCGGAACGGGTGGACAGCTAGCCAGGGTGACAACTCGGCGACCACCTCGTCACAGCGGCCCAAGGTGATGTCCGCGCCGGCCTTCGCTTCCACCGCGAGCATGCGGCGTTCTGCGATCTTCTCCCCCGCGTTCCGGATTGCCGGGGAGGTCACGTCGGCGAACGGCGAACCGCGCCACAGGGCCAGCGCGGCCGCAAGCAGGCTGGACGCGATGCCTGGCTGGCCTGACCTGGATGCCTCCGCGGTAAGCGAGTCGAACTCGGCGAGGTCAAGCTCGACGAGCTCACGGCGTAGCAGGTAACCGGGCGCGATGGTCAGCAGCAATCCGTCGGACTCGCGCGCGTCATGGCCGATCGCCTGGCGCAACGCTGAGACATGCGCCTGGATCTTGGCCCGCGCGGTGGGCGGCGGGCTTGTATCCCACAGGACATCGATCAGCCGGTCAACCGGAACCACTTTGCCCAGGTCCAGGGTGAGCGCGGCGAGCAGCGCACGCTGCCGCTGGCCCACGAGCGGCAGCGGCAGCGCACCGCCGATGACCTCGATCGGACCGAGGACATTGATTCGCATGAATCTCCATTCGTCTGCTGCCTCGTGGGCCGGGCCGGAAGGGGCGGCCACGCGCGTCACGCCTCCGACCCCGCTGCCCGCGTCCGGGAAAGCTGCCGCGTCACCGTGCCGATGACCTGACCAGCGGGCAGGAATCCCCATGTCCGCGAGTCCACGCTGCGCGCGTTGTCGCCGAGGGCGACGAACATTCCCGCCGGTACCACGGTGACACCGCCCACGGCCTGACGCACCGGCTCGGGCACTGGGTCACCGGGCAGCGCCGCCACCCGCTTGATGACCAGGTTGCCGCCCGTCCGCGCCGACGCCGCGTCCCGCAGGTCATCCCATGGGCGGCACACCATTGCGGGCTGCGGGAATACCACGATCGCGCCGGTCCTGACCGGCAAGCCGGAGCCACACCGGATGAGCACCCGGTCACCGGGCAGCAGGCCGGGTGACATGCTGCGACCGCGTACCCGGACGACGATGAAACGTCGCCGTACCATCAGGACCGCGAGTATCACCGCGACGGCGGGCGCGGGTTCCAGCAGGATCCAGGGATTCATCGCGCTACCGGGTCGGTCACTGCCAACTGGTGGCGGGCCGTGGCGCGGTCAGCCGTACACAAGAGCCTCATGAGCACATATATTGTGCACCCGCCGCTGTCAGTTCGCTTCCAAAACGCTGCCGCAGCGCTGTCTACGACCCGCCGCGCCTTGCCTTCCCGGAGCCCGCGGACCGGCCACCCGCGGGTCGCCGTCCATGTCATCGTCCTGGTAACCGCTTGCCTGCAGGGTGAACAGCCGGTGATATTCGCCGCCCGCCGCCATCAAGGACTCGTGACTGCCGTTCGTCGCGATGCGCCGGTCCAGCGCTTCCTCACCCCGGTTGACCGACTGCATTTCGTCGAGCATCCGGTTGCGCAGGAAGTCGCCGAGGCCGAACAGCCGGACCTCCTTGGCCGCCTTCGGGTCGCTCAGCAGCTGGCTGTAGAAGATCTGCCGGCGCAGCGCCGGGCTCTTGTTCCAGATCAACCCCGCGCGTCGCCGCCCGATGGAGAGCTGCGCCACGATCGCGGGCACGGCCGTGCTCCCGACGACGGCGGCCAGGACGGGGCTGATCAGTACCAGCGTCCCGAACAGCCCGGTCAGGGTGATCAGCGAGGTAGCCGACTGGAACCCAGCGGAGATCAGCCTGGAGGCCGTGTTGCTGCTGATCTGGTGAACCATCTGTATCTTGTCGGCGAACTCCGGTGACTCGAATCTGCGCAACCCGGGAAATGAGTTGATCGCCAGGTACATCCTGTCCTGCCTGAGCAGGCTGAGCCTGCGGCGCAGCCGGGACTGCACGTAGGTCCGCCCGTACTGGGAAACCGCGGCGACCATGCCGACACCGCCCAGGATCACGGTCAGCACGACGAGATGACGGGGGCTGGCCTGATGCGGCCCGTGCGGTACCAGATCATCGAGCACCGTGCGCTGCAGCCACGCGGTGGCCGTCGGCGTCACGCCGCCCGTGATGGCGAGGACGACGATCAGCAGCAGGGCGGACGGAGAGGCGGACCAGGTCAGGCCGAAGATCGCCCACGCCCGGCGGATGAGTTCTCCCGGCCCGGCGCTCGGGAGCCGCGGTCCCTGGCTGCCCACCGCCCGCTTCTCGTGCTGGCGCGTCATCCGATGGCGCGGCACCGTACTCCTGTTCAGGTAGTGGCCAGGGCTGGAAGCATGCCGACCGCGAGTTCGCCGGCCTCAATCCGCCCGTCGGCACCGACCACGTAGACGGTGGGAAAGCCACGGGCGGCGAACGCGGTCGCAACGGGCCCGTGCGCGGGTTCGATGACTACTGACGCGAGGCCGTCGAGCCCGGCGGCGAAACTCAGCGCCGCCGCCCGCTCCTCCTCCTCCGCGGCCACGACGGCGAGAACGTGCCGCGCACCCCCGGATATTTTTCCCGCGAGTTCGGCGAACTCCAGCACCTGCCGCTGGCACGGACCGCAGCCAGGGGAAAAGAACCCCACGAGGCTCCGCTCACCGGTCAGGTCAGCCAGGGTGAGGCTGTCACCGGAGACGGTCACCGCGGTGAAGTTCCCGGCTGGCATCCCGGGGCGCAGCCCCGCCTGGGCGCTCGACCGCGGCGGTGCGGCGGCGATCCCCTCGGCGGTGCGCCGCGTCCGGCGGGTCACCATGACCGTTAGTACGAGATTCCCCAGGCTCAGCGCACCCACCGCGCCCAGCGCGGCGTCAAGGTAAGACATGGACAGGCCTTCCGTTCTTCGCTGACAATGACTACTGGCCGTCCCCGTGAAACGCACCCGCCCCGGCATCACCGGAACCGGCGAAGAGCGCCGCCACGTCATCGAGGAACACCACGATGATGGCCACCGCCGCCCCGCCAGCCAGGCTGGTCACCGCTCCGGCCGGGTGCGCGCCGGCCGCGGGCGAGGCAACCGCCCCGGCCACAGCCACGAGGCACAGCGCCGCATCCCTGACGACGTGCAGCAGGCTAAGCGGTGCCCCCGAGCCGCCGAAGCACAGGCAGTGCGCGCGCGTCCCCCTGGCGATCGCCAGCGAAGTCCCAGCCGTGAACACCGCCAGCAGCACGGCGGCCAGCAGCAACCCGATCACCGCCGCCGACGGCAACGCGACCAGCACCGCGGCCGCCGCTTCCGCCGCGACCATGACCACGCCCAGCAGGCCCGGGTGCTTACCCACGAGCGGCAGCGGGAGCCGGGCCAGCCACGCGGTGAACTCATCGAACGCGGACCCGCTGCGCAGCTTGCCGACCGCCGACACCAACAGGACCAGGCCGATCACGCAACGGCAGGTAATCGCTAGGTACACCACGAGCTGCGGCAGCCTTTCCCCCGGGGTGAACTGGTCCGGTACATGATCATGGTTGGCGACCGGACTACCGGGCCGCTACCAGGGCGCTACCGCCGCGGAGCCCGTGCCGTGCCCGACTGCCCTGCCGTGTGCCACGCTGCCGACATGTCACAACTATCTGTCGCTGGCCTGGCGACTGCGGCCGGCCGGGCCCCTGAGCCGCCCGCGGTCAGCTCGCCCGTCTTCGTGCTAACCGGAAGCCGGTGCGGCTCGACGCTGCTGCGCATCATCCTGGACAGCCATCCGGACCTGGCCTGTCCGCCGGAGACTGGCATCAGCAGCGCCTGCGGCCAACTCGCCCGGGCTTGGGATGTCCTGGACAATGCCGACAGCACCGGGGCGGACGAACCAGCCGGCTCTTCACCGGACGCTCTGGCCGCGGTGCGGGATTCACTGGATCGGCTACCTGCGACGGCGGGGAAAGCAGCGGTGGTGCGATAAGTCGCTGGACAATCACCTGAACGCCGAACTGCTGATCGAGCTGTACCCGGACGCGAAGTTCATCTGCCTGTACCGGCATTGCATGGACGTGGTCGCGTCAGCCGTCGAGACCTGCCCGTGGGGGCTGCACCGCTACGGCCTGGATCCCTACGTCGCGCAGCATCCGGGCAACAGCGTGGCCGCGGTAGGCAGCTACTGGATGGCCACCTCCGGTTCGACCATGAACTTCGAGGAAAGCCATCCGGTGAGTATCAGCAGCAGGTTGACCAGGCAGACCGCGCCGAGCACCCCGACGGCATACGACATGGCGATCCTCCTCGTGTTCTCCTTCCTCCCCGCGCTCCTAGCAGGGGCCGCAGATCCAGCTCCTCTGGATGCGCCCTCCCCGGCAGCTCAGCGAATAGCAGTACGTGCAGCAGCCACCTGGGCAGGTGGTACCGCTGCCGCTGCATCGGGCAGACCTTCCGAAACGGTCTGACGGCGGTATGCACGCCTCGGCCGACTCGGTACGGACCACGTTCGGCACAAGGCTCGCCATCCGGTGCTGCGATGACCCGAGGCCGGCCTGCGCGTTGGCGTGCTGGGGCCGCTGGCGGTGACTCGTGACGGGGCAACGATCAGGCTACGGCGCAGCCGGCCGGTACCCGCCGCGTGAGCCGTTGTGGGGTCAGCTCCTCCGCGCGCTTGCTGGTGCCGGTGGGTCGGCTGAAGCGATCGGTGAGTACCACCGAGTGCGTGGATCCTGGCCGCACAGCTCGGCCTCGATCCCTCACCAGAACTCCAGGACCAGTACAGGCGGCTACTACAGCACGAGCGCCGAGCGTAAACAAGCAGTTCAGGCCGTGCACAGGATCTGGCACAGCACAGGCGCGCCGTCAGCTGATCGTCTCGATCCGGCACCCTACTCCGGCGCTTCGGGCGAACTTCTCGTCACAGGTCACCAGCGTAGCGTTGAGCTTCTCGGCCAGTGCGACATAGGCGGCGTCATAGACGGTGAGATTATGCCGCAGTCCCCAGATCCGGCGGCGCAGCGGCGCGATGTCCTCACGGCGGACCGGCAGCAGCTCAAGATCCCGGATGCACTCCTCGGCATAGCTGTCATTGAGGCGGTCATCCTTGCGCGCCAGTCCCCGCAGTGCCCCGAGCACCTCATAGTCAAGGATCGCCGGCGCGCAGAACGCGTCCCCCGTGCGCAGCCGGGCACCGACGCGGCTGCCGCGCGGGTCATCGAACGCCAGGAACGCGACGATCGCCGACGCGTCCATGACCGAAAGGCTCACTCGGCGTCCCGCAACTCGCGCACGGCCTCGACCGCGGCATCGCTGGAACCGGCCAGGCGGGCACGCGATTCCACCATGTCCGCCCACTCGCTCATCGTGGGCAGCCCCGCTTCACGCTCAAGCAGGCCCACGATGTAGGAATTGAGCGACTGGCGACTGGCCTCGGCACGCTGCCTCAGCATGTCCCGGGTCGCCTCGGGCAGGTCCCGGATCGTCAGGCTCACGGACATGCAACCATTATAGTTGCATCACTGCGACGCAAGCCAGTCCTACGCTCGTCCAAGACAAGGACATAGACGCGGACCAGGAGTCTTCCGCTGGCTACATCGCTTGCGGTATTCAATGGCCAGGCCGACGCCGGCCGCCGCGATTGCGCCGTCTTCATCATCATTGCATCACGATGCGATGATGCATACAATAAAGTCGTGCGTACGACTGTCGACATTCCCGTTGACTTGCACTCACAGCTCGTCGCCATCGCAAGGGATACCCACCAGACGCTGAGCCAGGTCGTCGCGGCATTCATCCGCCGGGGCCTAAGCGCCGGCGGCCCGGCCGAGCTGACAAGGAGCGAACGGACCGGGCTGCCGGTCGCCCGGCTGGGAAAGACGATCACCTCCGAGGACGTCCGGCGCCTTGAGGACGAAGACCTGTGACCGCCCTGCTGGACGCGAACCTGCTCATAGCCCTGCTCGTGGAAGACCACGTCCATCACGGCGCCGCCGAGAACTGGTTCGCCGGACTCGGCGAGGGCTTCGCAACCTGCCCGATCACGCAGGGCAGCCTGGTGCGCCTGCTTATCAGGGAAGGCCAGCCCGCCACCGCGGCACAGACCATCCTGTCCGGCGCCACCAGCGACGCACGGCACGAGTTCTGGCCCGATGACATCCAGTACACCAGCGTGCCGGCCGAGGGAATTATCGGCCACCGGCAAGTAACTGATGCCTACCTGGCGCAGCTGGCCCGCACGCATGGCGGCCGCCTCGCAACCTTCGACCAGGGCCTGGCCAAGATGCACGCCGACGTGGCGGAACTCGTTCCTGACTGACGCACGCGATCATCCGGGCTAGCTGGTATCTGCGAGATGCGAAACGGCGACCATGGCCCCTGGCTGCGGGGTCGTGATGCTGTCATCGTGATCTGGAGGCCGCAAATTCCTGGCCCGATGCGGCCGATGATGGCTGAAATGCGCGACGTACTCGTCCAGCACCATCCGCAGGTGGCGCGGCCCGGCGATCAGCATCCGGTCGGTGACCTCAGCTCTGGCAGGCATCCATATTGACCATCATGTAATCCCGCGTTATCACCGCTAACCACGCCGCGCCGGCGCCACCCGCATTACGGTAAGCGCTTATGCGCCCCTGAGTTTTTGGGTGTGATAAGGGCACATATAACGGTAGGCCGCCGCGCAGTCGTCACAGAACATGCACATGGACGAGGACGGGCAGAGCCATCCCGTGGAGTACGAGCCGCGCGACAGCGACTTCTCGCACTGGTCACAGGTGCGGACCGGGCTGAGCCCCATGATCTGACCCTAATGCCGGCCCTGATCGCAACCAAGCCCGGTGGGCGCGCGGTCAGCGCAGGACGGTGCGGAATGTCACGGAGACCCGCCGTCCGCGCGCGGCGCGCCCGCCGGGTGCCGGATCGCTCTTGCGGGCGGCGATGGCGTGCCGCCATGCGTACCTGGCCGGGCCGGTCATCACGCTGAGGCTGCCCGGCGCCAGCCAGACGGGCACCTGGTCAGCGCCCTGCGGGCTGGTGAAGTCCATGATGCACGCCGAGCCGAGGCTCACCGCCGCGACCACCGGGCCGAAGCACGGTACGCAGTCGACGTGGGCGCTGATGCCCTGGCCGGGCAGGTACTCGTTGACGATGACCTGGTCGGCCGGCTGGCCGAGGTGGGCCTCGCCGTACAGCCTCGCGGCCAGCGCCCGCGCCCAGTCCGGAATCGCTGCCGCGCCCTGGCCCGCGGACTCCGCCACCGCCCGGCGGCCGTAATCGTATCGGTGGCCATAGTGCTGTACGCGCCGGCGAAGCTGCGCCGACCAGGGCGCGGCGTCGATGCGGCCGAGCAGCTCGCGCTGGGCGTCCTCGTCGAGCCAGCCGGGCAGGTAACTCAAGCCCGGCACGGTACCGGCAGTGTCCGTCATCGGCACCAGATTATACGGGCCCGGCCGTCTGCCGGCCGGGGATGTCCTCGGTAGGCCGTCCCGTAAGGTGCTGTGCAAGCAGGGCTGCTCCCCCGGCCAGCAGGAAGCCCTTGCTGGCGGCAGCGCGAAGAACATCCTGGCCACTTCCAGCTGGAAGGCGGTCAGTTCGGGCCGGCCGTCGCCCGCCGCTATCACGCCACCCTGCCGGACGGCGCCATCAGCGGCGCCCACGCGGCAAACACACCGTCGGCGACCGCAACGGCGTCCCCGGGTTCGCGCGCCGGCTGATGCTCAGCTTATTGAGGCGGATGGCCGGGGCGGCGCAGGGTGGCTACGATCGCGCGGTGGGCGTCGAGGAGTGGTAAGTACGTGGCTGGCCTCGTGGAGGAGGGAGTCCGTCTGGGCGTCGCCGAGTTCCCGGCGTAGGCCGGCTTCACGAGCCAGCCACCGGTGGTAGAGACTGCGCCAGATCTCCGGCTCCTCTGGGCGCTCGTCGACGTGCTCGACCTCGAATCCGGCCCCCGTTGCCCGAGTGCGGCCGGAAGGCCGGGGTATGCGCGAATGGTGAGGCGTCGCTTTCCTCGGCCCGTGCCGTGCGCTGCCACTGGACGGCGTCATGCGGCGAATGCTGCCTGGTCGCCGACCGCAACGGTCCCCGGGGACAGGACTTGCGCATACGTTCCGAAGCACGCGGCCCGGCCCAGGCCAGGTATCTCGACGCGGTGCCGTGCGATAGCCCGCAGGACTTCCGGCGCAGGCTCCAGCCCTGGCTGGGCCGCGGCGGGAATGGCGCACCGGGGCGTCGGCACCAGGATCCGCAGCGTCACGTCGGGCCCGACCCGGATATGGTCGCCGGGAGCCGGCTCCCGGTCAAGGGAAAGGACCAGGTTCGGGCGCAACCGCCGGACTTCGGCGGGCGCGCCCGCTCGCCTGAGGGCATCAAGCGCGCTGGTGGTCACCAGGTGCACCGCGCCGAAGTCAACGAACCGGCCGCCGGCCACGGCCCCCGCGATCTCGGTGACCTCCTCCTCACCCATCCCGGCACCGCCAGCCCACTCGGGAATCATCCCCGGCTCCTGCGGCCATAGTCGGTGCAGCCGCGGCTGCGGCGGGACCTCCCTGGTGAGCCGCACCCGCTCGCCGAGCCAGGCGGAAAGCGCCTCGTCGGCAGCGGCGGTCCCCGCAACAAGCGGCTCGCGGCCCGGCACGCGGATGACCACATCCCCGCCGTCGGCGGTGGTCGCCACGCTGGCGGCGACGTAGAGCATTCGTCCCCACCTGCGCGGGCTCTTGGCGCTCACGACGATCCCGTCCGCGCTGACGCAGGCCCACAAGCGATCGCCGTCCGGGCCGTCCACGCCGACGAAAACACACGGGACAGATTCCCCCTGCGCGGACTTCACCGGATACCGCCAGATCCACTCGACCACGATTTAGTGTTTCACGGTGACGAGGAGCCAGCCGCCGGGACTGTAGCTCGCGGGAGATGGCGTAGCGTGCCCGGCGGCGGACGCCGCCGGCTGGGTCTGCGGGTGCCGGGTGGTCGAGGAGGAGCGCCTGGATGGCGTCGCTGGTAGTTTCGAGGCGGCAGGCGATCGCCGCAGCGGAGACGCCGTGGGTGCGGGCGAGCTTGTGGACCTCGTTCAGGTCGAGCCTTGCGGGGTCGGTCCCGGGGTCAGCGTGGGTCACCCCAGGGCCATGAACAAGTAGATGAGACGGATAAGCACAGCCGCCGAGCGGAGACCAGCAGTTCAGCGCGACACGCCAGTTTCGGCACGGCACAGGCCGTCGCCCTGCAGGGTTCCTAAGCTGTGTCGTAGGCGCTGACCTGCAGTGTCTTGAGCTTGCTGGTGATCGTCATGCCACCCGTTCGTCCTCGGCTACTCCAACTCGCCCAGAGCCCGTGCATGGATCCGCGCCGACGGCAAGCCGTCGTCGTCGTCGTCAGCGCCGGTGATCGGCTGGGCTGGAACAGGCGTTTGCTGCCCGGGAAGCTGGCCGATCAGCCGGGCGACGATGTTCAGGACTGGCGGGAACGCGAATCCGGAGTCCACACGCAGCGCGTGCAACCTGGCCACCAGGCCACGGTAGGGCACGCCGAACCGCTCAAAAGGGGTAGTCCAGCCGCCCGCCACCTCGTTTGCGAACACTGTATCCGAACCGCTAGCCTATTTTGCGAACTCTGTTTGCAAATTCGTTTGGAGGGATCATGGCGGTACCCCGTTCCGGGCAGGTTCGGTACGCGGTCAATGGCCAGGCGCGGATCGCGTTCGAAGATCTCGGCGGCGCGGGCGGCGATCCCCTGCTGCTGATCATGGGCCTGGCCGTGTCCCGGTTCTGGTGGCCAGAGGCCCTCGTCGCCGAATTCATCCGCCGCGGGTTTCATGTCGTCGCCTACGACCAGCGTGATGCCGGGCAGTCCACCCACTTCCCGGACGCGGGGACAGCCGGCCCGCTCGCGGCGGTGCTGCGCAGGCGCTCACCGGCCTATACCGCTGAGGACATGACCGATGACGCGGCCGCGGTGCTGGATGCGCTGGGCTGGGACTCCGCGCACCTGTTCGGCCACTCGATGGGCGGGCCGGTGGCCCAGCGCACCGCCCTGCGCCACCCCGGGCGGGTCCGCAGCCTCACCTCCTCGGCCTCGCTGCCCAGCGACGTCGGCGGCTTGCGGGCGGGCCGGTATGTTCGGCTGGGGCTGGTGGCCAGGCTGGCGCGGATGAAGTTTCCCGAGGGCCGCGACGGTGACATCGCGCTGGCCGTCGCGGCCACCCGCGCGCTCGCCTCGCCGGCCTACCCGTTCGACGAGCAGGCCGTGCGCGCGATGGCAGCACGGGACCAGGTCAGCGGCGTGCGCGACACCGCCGCGCAAAGCCGCCAGGCCGGCGCGAAGTGGCACGGTGGGCGGCTGTCCCAGCTTCGCGTGCCCACTCTGGTCCTGCACGGCGCCGACGATCCGCTGCTGCGCCCGGCCGCGGCTCGCCGGACCTCCAAGGCGATCAGCGGAGCACGGCTGGTCATCTTGCCCGGAGTCGGGCATTACCTGCCGGCCGAGGTATACCCACAGGTCGCCGGCGAGGTCCGGGCCCTCGCCGACCAGGCCGCCACGGCACCATCACAGGGCAGTCCGCCCTGAGATCCGAGTCGGCGGGCTCATCGCCGGAGAATGGATCTGCCCGGGCACGGCCATCCTGCTCCGCCAGCTCAGCCGACTATTGAGGGGACAACGTGGAAATGGACGCTCCTGTGACGAAGGTGGAACTGACCGGCGTGCCCTACCCTGGCCTGGCGGCCAGCTGGCGGGTTCTGTGGCCGGCGCTGAGTGGACTGCCCAGGTCGGCCGGGACCGGCCAGTGATCATCACCGCCCAGGGTCTGCTGCCGTACTTCGAGCGGGACGAGGTGCATCGCATGCTCACCGCCTGGGCCCGGCTGCTGCCCGGTGCGTGGCTGCTATTCGATGCGGTGACCGCTTCCATGCAGGCGCTCCGGCAGCGTAACCCGTTGCCGGACGGGTACCGCCCGCCGGCCTGGACTTGGACCGTGGACACCGATGAGCTGCGTCAACTCGGCGAGCTGCCCGGCCTGACGGACTTGCGCGAGGTCCCGCAGGCAGGCGGCGACCGGCTGCTCGGCGTGCTGAGGCGGGTGCCCGGCCTGAAGGACCAGCTGCCGGTCTTCCCGGTGTTCCAGGCGCGGCTCGGTCTCGACGCCGCATAGTCTGCCACGGCGAGCCTCCCGCCTCCCCAGCCCTCGCCAGTCATGCCGCGCACCCTTCAGTCCACGTCGACGTCGCGGAGGAAATCGGCCAGCTGTCTCAGAACCTTGAGACACGTCTCGATGTCGGCGGCGCTCAGGCCGCCGCCGGCGGCACAGAGCAGCGCGCGCTCGTGAGCTGTGAGGGCGGAGATGGCCGCGGCGCCCTCGTCGGTCAGCCGGATCAGCGATGACCGCTTGTGCGCCGGGTTAGGCGCGGTCTCGACCAGGTGCCGCGCCGCGGCCTCGTTGACCATCCGCTGGACGAACTGGCGGCTCAGGGCCTGGGCGCGGCCCATCTGCGGCACGGTCATAGGCCCGTGCCCGAGGAGCAGGTGCAGCACAGCCCGCACGCCGACGGACAGCCCGTGCACCGGCGCGTAGTCCTCGACCTTGCGCTGCGCGAGCCGGTACAGCGGGCCAACCACATCGAAGACCTCGGCAAGCCGGACAGGGAGTTCGGCGGCATCTAGCGGCGGAGCAGAGTCAGGCACCCGGTAATAATGACACCTTAGTTGTCAGTATTGCGAGATTATGACACTTTAGTTGTCATGAACGATAGCCTGGCATGGCTTGACACCGAAGACGGCCGCCTCGCCTACCGCGACACCGGCGGCGGCCAGCCGCTGGTCTTGCTGCACGGGGGCTTCATCGACCACCACATGTGGGACGACCAGATCCACGCGCTGGCGTCGCTGTACCGCGTGATCGCGCCCGATGCGCGCGGTCACGGCGCCTCCGCCAACGCGAGCAAGCCCTTCCGGCCCGCCGACGACGTGGCGGCGCTGCTGCGCCACCTCGGCGCCGGACCCGCGGTCGTGGCGGGCGTGTCCATGGGCGCGGGCACCGCCGTCGACATCGCGCTGGAGCATCCGGACCTGGTGCGCGCGCTGGCCGTCTCGGGCGCCGGGACAAGCGAACCCGAGTTCACCGATCCCTGGACCATCCAGGTGAGGCGCGAGTGGTATTCCGCCATGGCCGCCGCGGACCTCGAGGGTGCGATCGACGCTTTCAGTTTGTTCGCCGCGGGCCCGCATCGCGGGCTCTGCAGCGTCGACCCCGGCGTTGTCCGGCGAATCCGGGAGATGGCCCGGCGCACGATGACCAAGCACACCGCGGGAGAGCCGGACCATCTCATCCCCGTCGCCAGCACCTGGGAACGCGCGGCGAAGATCACCGCCCCGCTGCTGGCCATCCACGGGGACCTGGACGCATCCGATCACATCGCAATGGCCGAACGGCTCGCCCGCACAGTGGTCCACGGCTCCACGACCACCATCAACGGCGTAGCGCACTACCCCAACATGGAACAGCCAGCGGCCTACAACGCCACGTTGACCGGCTTCCTGCGCGACCTGGCCGCCCATCCAGACCCGCGAGACCTGAGATGAGAGCCTCGGTGACCCGGCGGCAGCAGCAGGCAGCCGATAGCCGTCGTGCCGTGGGTCTGTCATGTGCCCGGATGGCGCGTCAGGGTGGCGATGCGACTGAAGGGTGGCTAGGTTTCCGCCGGGCCGCCGCATCCGTTTGACCTTGTCGTAGCGTCATGGTGTCTGCTGGGGGCATGCGGATCGGAGAACTCGCCGGCCTGGCCGGCGTCAGCACCCGGGCCATCCGGCACTACCACCAGATCGGGCTGCTGCCCGAGCCCGCGCGCACCGCG
>JAFAZE010000042.1 GCA_019239975.1 Streptosporangiaceae bacterium | reverse complement strand
CCCGTCATCGTCATCGGCGCCGTCAGCATCCGCTGGCACGGTTCGCCCGCTCCACGGCCCGGCCCCGGCGCCCCGCCCCTGCGGCGGCACCCGGCCGGAACCCGCCGCCGGGGCCGCCCCCGCGCCCCAGGAGTCCCCCGCGCCGGCGCCGGGCAGCGGCTGTTCGCCGTCCTGCCCGGCGCCGGGGAACTGCTCCTGAGACACTAGCCACCTCACGTTCGGCATAAAGATCTTGATTTGCTTTTCTGTGAACAGAATAGCACATTGGAAAGATCATTTGCGGCAATTGGGCGGGCTATTCAAGATCTTTTTCGATTCAGGGCGCTGGGATTGCGAAGCAATGGCGATACGGGATCGTGATCCGAGGGGGCGGAACCGGCGGCGTGGGGGTTTCCGTCACACCGGCATGCTGCAACGGCTGGGCAGGGCGTTCCACCGCCGACGGCTCGTCCTCGGGGGTTCGGGGCTGGTACTCATCGTTGTTCCGCTGCTGGCGAGCTGCTCGGGCGCGCCGGGGGGCTCGGGCGGCGTCGCATCCTCAGGGGGGAACGGGCCTGAGGGGGTGCCGGCGAGGGCCGCGCAGCCGGTACCAGGAGCCGAGGTGCACGGCGCGGCGGGTTCCGCGCGGGCCGGGGGCGGTTCGGGGCAGTCCAGCGGTGCGGCCAGGCTCGCGCCCGCGGGACAGCAGCTGATCTACACCGCTCAGCTCACCGTGCGGGCGCAGAATGTCGGCACGGCCGTGTCGCGGGCTACGAGCATCGTCACCAGTGCGGGGGGCTACGTCTCGGACGAGAACGCCTCCGCGGACCCGTCCAACCCGGCGAGGTCCAGCGCCACTATGCAGCTCAAGATCCCGGCCGCCGTCTATCCGGGGACGCTCAGCGAGCTGACCGGCGCCCACCTCGGCAGGCAGCTGTCCCTGCAGGAGCAGGCGCAGGACGTGACGGAGCAGGTCGCCGACGTCAACAGTCAGGTCACCTCCGACGAGGCCGCGATCGCACAGCTGCGCGCGCTGCTCACCCACGCCGGCTCGGTAGCCGACCTGCTCAGCGTGCAGAACCAGATCAACTCGGAGGAATCCGCGCTCGAGGCGATGCAGGCGCAGCAGAGCGCGCTGAACCACGAGACCGCCTATGCGACGGTCACGCTCACCATCTTCGGCCCGCTGGCCAGGCCGAAGCCAGCGCACCCCAAGTCCCCGCCGGGTCTGGCGAGCGGGCTGTCCGGCGGCTGGCATGCGTTGCGGGTGACCGTCTCCTGGCTGCTCGCCATCGCCGGCGCGATCGCGCCGTTCGCGGCGATCGTCGCGGTCATCGGCTACCTCGGTTACCGCGCCCGCCGCTGGTTTACGCGGCGCGGGCGGCCCCGGCCTTCACCCGCGGACAACTGAGCGAGTTTCACTTCAATTCACCCGTCATCCTGTTCGGTTGGCGCCCGGCGCGGCGGGTGATGCGGGAGACTAGGCGCTTCGGCCAGTTTCCAGCGCGCGGAGGTCCCGATGAGTACCCCCAGTACGCCCATCCAGCACGTGATCGTCCTGTGCCAGGAGAACCACTCGTTCGACAGCTATTTCGGGTTCTACTCGGGCCTGCCGGCGGGCTATGGGATCCCCTCGGGCTACACCCAGCCGGACGGGCAGGGCGGCACGGTGGCACCTTTTCACTTCACCGATCTGACCAGCGGCGGGGTGGATCCCGGCCACAGCTGGGACGCGATCCATTCCGAATGGGACAACGGGAAGATGGACGGGTTTTACACCACGGGTGGCCAGACCGCCGTCGGGTATTACGAATCCACGGACCTGCCGTACTATTACTCGCTGCTGTCCAGCTTCACGCTGTGCGCCAACTATTTCTGCGGCGCCCTGACCTCGACGTACCCCAACCGGCTCGTGCTGTACGCGGGCACCAGCGGCGGCAATACGAGCAACAGGATCAGCAACGGCACACTGAATTTCCCGTGCGTGCTGGATCTGCTGTCGGCTCATGGGATCACGTTCAAGAACTACAACTTCTACTGCCCGGACAATTACTCCATCCTGGCCCTGTTCCAGAACTGGGCCACCGGCGGGCCGAACAACGAGCTCAACCAGACGCAGGCCCAGTTCGTCGCCGACTGCCAGAACAACACGCTCCCGCAGGTCTCATTCGTCACCACGGCACCGCCGTACGACGAGCACCCGGCGGCCAACGTGCAAACCGGGATGCAGATGACCCAGTCGATCATCGCGGCGGTCCAGCAGTCCGCGGCCTGGTCGAGCACGGCGATCCTGTTCACCTACGACGAGGCGGGCGGCTTCTTCGACCATGTCGCGCCCCCGCACCTGGATGCCTACGGGCCGGGCATCCGGGTGCCCATGCTGATCGTCTCGCCGTACGCCAAGCCGGGCTACGTGGACACGACGCTCTCGGAGCACAGCTCGGTGCTGAAGTTCATCGAGACCGTGTTCGGGCTGCCGACGCTGGCGTCGATGAACCACCAGTTCGACTCCGGCACGCCGACTACCAACAACCAGGCCAACGGAGCGCCGTTCCCGCCACGTGACGGCAGTTCGGCCATCAGCGACCTGACGCAGTGCTTCACCTTCGGCTAGGCGGGCAGGCCGGGCGGGCGGGCAGGCCGGGCGGGGCTCTCGGGGTGCCCGGGCTCTCGGGGTGCCCGGGGCTGTCGCGCGGTGCGCGCCTAAGGTGCCGCCGGCCCCGTCACGGGAGGCACCGTCGGCACCGTCGCGGATCCAGATCATCAGCCGGCCGCTCTCGCCGGGAGCCTCCGGCTCGCCCACCTCGATGCGGTCCAGCCGGTAGCCGAGCTTGCGGGGAATGGCGGCGCTGGCGGTGTTCGCCTCGTCGCAATGGATCTCGACCCTGCTTATTCCCGGCAGCGTCAGCGCGACCGAGGTCATCGCGCGCACCGCTGAGGTGCCGAAACCCCGCCGCGCCTGGCCCCGGGCTATCCAGTACCCGATCTCGGCGCTTCCCTCGGCGGCCCGGCAGTGCAGCCCGATCTCGCCGACCAGCGTGCCGGTGTCCGCGGTGATGACCGAATACGTGTAGCTGATGCCGGACTCCCACATCTGGTCGGCCTCGGTCACGCGGGCAAGCTGGCTGCGCCGCTCGGCCGCGTCCGGGGTCGCCCACGGCATCCACGGCCGCAGGTGGTCCAGGCTGGCACCCACCGCCGCCGCCACGGCGGCGGCGTCCGTCAGCCGGATCCGGCGCAGGATCACAAGGCCCGCGTCAACCCGCGACGGCGGAATACCGGCGGTAGCTGGGTGCACGGTTCACAGTTAAGCAGGGCGGGGCGCGCCGCTGGCACTCCGGGCGGCGCCGTGCCCCTCCGATGTCAGATCAGGGGGGCTTCCATCGGATCAGGGGGGCTTCAGATCAGGGGCTTCAGATCAGGGGGGCTTCGTGCACGGATCCGGGGGCGGACTCGGGCTCAGCGCCCTCCATTGGACGGTGAACCCAGGTCCTTGCAGCGCTGCGCAAAGCGCGTTCACCTGATCCGCCGGGTTCAGGTCCCACACCCGTGCGGTGCCGTCGGCGGACGCGGTGATCAGCGTGCGGCCGCCGGGGCCGAACACGGCGTCGTTGACCTGATTGGTGTGTCCGGACAAGACGGCGATCGGCTGGCGGCTGGCGACGTCCCACAGCCGGACCGACGCGTCGCGGCCCACCGTGACCAGCACGGTGCCGTCCGGGCTGAACGCGAGAGTCCTTGCGGTGGTCGGCAGCGACGCTATGACGGCGACCTTGCGGCTGGCGGGTGTCCACAGGTCGATGGCGAAGTTCGCCGTGCCGACGGCGAGCACCCGCCCGTCCGGGCTGAACGCGACCGGATCAGGACCTGTCACGCCGGTTCCGAGGCTGCCGGTTACCGTGTTGCCGCGAAAATCCCAGAGCAGGACGGTGCCGGTGAAGTTGGCGATCGCGAGCGTCCGGCCGTCCGGGCTGAACGCGAGCCCACCCGCCACTGCTTCCGCGGGGACCCGCATCCGGAACGTGGTGAGCCGCCGGCCGCTGACGGCATTCCATACCACCACGATGCCGTCGGCACTGTAGCTCGCCAGCGTCCTGCCGTCCGGGCCGAACGCGACCCCTGTCGCGCTGACGTCCAGGGCACCCGGAACGCTTGGCGGCGTGAGCGTCGCGACCCGCGTGCCGCTGCTCGCGCTCCAGACGATGACCGAAGCCCCCGCGCCGCCCGTGGCGAGCAGCCGTCCATCGTCACTGAACGCGACCGGTATCCCCTCCGAGTCCGGTACTCCCGTGGACAGGGTACGGGGCGGCGCGGCCGGGACGGCCGGATTCCACAGCTGCACGGTGCCGTCGCCCGCGGTGGTGGCCGCGAGGCGCCCGCCGGGGCTGAGCGCGATTTTGAACAGCGAGCTGTCACGGCCCTCGACGAACGTCCGCCGCCCCACGTCATAGGCGATGAGGGAGCCAAAGTAGCCGCCCAGCACCAGCGTCGGCCCGGCGGGACTGGACGCCAGGATGTGCGGGCCTATTCCCGGCCCGAGCGTGGCGACCGCGTCGGTGTTGCTGGCGAGATCAACCGTGTGGACCTCGTCACGGTCCTGGTCGAGCACGTAAAGATATTGGCCCTGGCGGCTGAACGCGATGGAAGGTACGTCGTTGGACCCGAAGTACAGGCCGTTCGGGATGACGGCATGTCCGGTCGCCAGGTTCCACTCCCAGACGCTGCCGTCCCTGGTCGCGAGGGCGGCGAGGCGGCCGTCCGGGGAGAAGACGACGTGCTCGACCTGCCCGGAAGCGAGGCTCAGCACGAACCGCCCCGTTCCCGGTGCGACGTTCCACAGTCGTGCCGTGCCGTCGGCGCTTCCGCTGGCCAGCGTCCGGCCGTCCGGGCTGAACGCGAGGGACCACACGGTCCCGGTATGCCCGGGCAGCCGGGCAAGCAGGCGGTGACTGCTCAGATCCCACAGGTCGATCACGTGCGTGGGCCCCTGCGCGACCGCGAGGATCCGGCCGCCGGGGCTGTAAGCGAGCGCGCTGACCCGCCCGGTGTCGCCGGTCGGGTTCGGCACCGCCTTGCGCTTTGCCACGTTCCACAGTCGCATCGACCGGCCAAGAACCGCCGCGGCGAGCGTGGCGCCGTTCGGACTGAAGGTGAGGCTCTCTACGGTGCCGCCCAGACCGGGGAAAGCGGCAAGCATGGTACGGCTCTGCACATCCCACAGCTGCACGCTGCTGTTCCCGGTGGTGGCGGCGTCGATCCGCCCGCCGACGGCCCGGAACCCCGCGGCGGCCATCAGCTTTCCGTCAGGGCTGATCGCCAGTGAGGTGATTTCGTAGTCCGGCGGCAGCGGAGAGAACGAACCGAGGTAGGGATCCGCCTCCCGGCTGAGCAGACTGCTGAGAGCGGTTTCCGTATGACTTTCCTGCCAGCCTGCGAGCGCGAGCATGTCCGCTCTCGCCACGTTGACGGAAAGCTCCTCATCCGATTGGAGGGCGAAGACATCGGCCTGGGCCTGCGCGCCGCGGACGTTGCTGCTATGACCGTTGTAGGCAGCCAGGCCCGTCGCGGCGAGGGCGGCGGCCAGCACCACCGCAAGGCCGGCGGTCAGGGCGCGCAGACGGCGGTTCTGGCGCCGTTCGGCCTGATGCCGCCGTTCGGCCGCGGCGCGCTCGGCGTCCTCGGCGGCGGCGCTCGCGTCGAGGAACTCCCGCTCCAGCGCGGTCAGGTCGGTCTCGTTGCCGCCGGCCGCGCGCCAGTTCCGGGCGTTGCCGAGCCGGGTCCCCCGGTACAGGCCGCCGGGATCCCGTCCCTCGTCCGCCCAGGAACGCGCGTCCTCGGCGACCTGGCGGCGCAGCCGCAGCGCGGCCAGGTCCTCGGCGATCCACTCGCGCAGCCGCGGCCAGGCGCCGAGGAACGCGTCGTGGGTGATCTCCACCCCCTCGGCGTCCGCGCTGACCAGCCGCGCCTGGGTGAACCCGGCCAGCACCTTGCCGGCTCCGTCGAGGCCGGCGAGCAGGTCGGCTCGCGGTACATGCCGCCGGGTGACGGCGCTGGCGCCGACGCTGACAAGGCGCAGCATGATCCTGCGCACCACCTGCTGCGTCGTGGCGGGGAAGTCGGCGTAGATGCGGTCGGCCTCGGCGGCGATCGCGCCGTGGATGCCGCCCGCCTCCCGGTATCCGGCGACCGTCAGCGTCCGCCCGGAGCGCCGGTACCACGTCGCCTGCAAGGCGTATGCCAGCAAGGGGAGCGCCCCCGGCTCGTGCCCGGCGCCGCCGGCCGGCCGCAGGTCTGACAGCAGCAGTTCGGTCAGGCCGGGCTCCACCGTGCAGCCGACGTCCGCCGCGGGCCTGGTGATCGCCAGCCGCAGCTCAGCTTCGGACATGGGGCCGACCATCAGCTGGTTGTCCGGGAGCAGCGGACGGAGTTCGCCGACCTCGGCGCAGTCGGCGTAGAAGTCAGTGCGCAGCCCGAGGACGACCAGCGCGCCGCGCGCGCAGAGCGCGAGCACCTCCCGAGTGAACCGGAGTCGCTCGGCCGGGTCGCGGCATTGGGTGAAGATGTCCTCGAACTGGTCCACGACCAGCACGAGCCTTTCCGCCGAGGCGCGCCCGGCGAGCGCTTTTCGCAGCGCGGCCACCGGCTGTGCTCCGGGCCGGCCGAGCAGCACCCGCGGCCAGCGGCTGGATCCGGCGGCCGGCAGGCGCCCGGCCCGCAATTGGGGAATCAGGCCGGCCCGCAGCAGCGAGGACTTCCCGGCCCCCGAGGGCCCGAGTACGAACAGTGGCGAACCGGCGCCCAACTGGCCGGCCAGCCGAACAACCAGATGATCGATCAGCCCTTGCCGGCCGAAGAACCAGCGCGCGTCCCTGCTCTGGAACGGCCGCAGCCCGGGGTACGGACATACCTCGTGTTCCGCGCCGCCCGCAGCGGCCGCACCGGCTGCGGCGGCCCCCGGTACCGGTGCCTCCTGCGCCGCGACCACCCACTGCAGCAGCCCGGTGATCGTGTCGAGCTCGGCGCGGGCGGCCAGGAGATGGCTGCGCTGCGAAACGCCCTGCACGAGCAGTGTGCGCTGGACTTCGGCCAGCCGGGCAGCCACATCGCCGAGCACCCAGCGGAACTCCGCGAGCTGCTCGCCCAGCGCGGCCAGACCGGGGGCCAGCACGTTGTCCCGGTCCGCGGCCAGCGCGGCCCCGACGGCATCGATGCCGCGCAGCACCGCGGCCACCTCGGTGCGCAGCTCCTTCCCCGCCTCACCGCTGAGCGCGTGCTCGATCTCCAGCGCGAGCTCGGCCCGGATCGACTCCGCGCCGGCTGGCTCGGCCGTTCCCCGGGCGGTTCGCCGCGCCCGTTCCGTAAAACTGGTCAGGAACCCGGCAAGATAGCCGCCACCTATGCCACCTACCTGGCCGAGTACGGCGCCGACCTCCCCGCCGCCGGCCGCGCCGACCAGCGGCACCAGCAGCGGCGTGAACGCCGCCGCCGTCAGGAACGACACGAGCGCGGCCGGCCCGAGAGCGCGCAGGTGGCCACCGCCAACCGCGTCAGCGACCCCGGCGCGCATCCTGGCCACTAAGCCGTACCGGCCTGGCGCCCTCTCGTCCGGCTTCGCATCCATGTGGCAACCTTCGGCGTCGCTCCGGGGCCTTGCTGCACGCACCAGGATCACACGGCCGCGTGGCGGCCTACCCCGTGAAACGAGCGGTGCCGTTGTGCGGTTCATCGTTGTCATACGGGGGCCGCGGCAGAGTAATATGAACGAGCTTTCATGAACAGAAATTCATGAACTCTCGTTCATAGGAGACGGCGTGCCAGATATCGAGGTTCACGGGCTGACGAAAACCTTCGGCCGGGTGATGGCCGTGCGGGACCTGTCCTTCACCGCCCCCGCCGGCAAGGTCACCGGTCTGCTCGGCCCCAACGGATCGGGAAAGACGACCACCCTGCGCATCGCGCTGGGCCTTGTCCGGCCCACGGCGGGGGAAGCGCTGATCGGCGGCGTCCGCTACGGGCGCCTCACCCGGCCGCGCCGCGTCGTGGGCGCGATGCTCGAGTCCACCGGCTTTCACCCTGGCCGCAGGGCACGTGATCATCTGCGGGTTCGCGCCGCCGCGGACGGCATTCCGCCGCGCAGGGTGGACGAGGTCCTCGGCCTGGCCGGCCTGGGCGCGGCCGCGCGGCGGCCGGTCCGGCAGTTCTCGCTCGGGATGCGGCAGCGGCTCGGGCTCGCCGCGGCGATGCTCGGCGACCCGCAGGTGCTGATCCTCGACGAGCCCGCCAACGGGCTGGACCCGGCCGGCATCGCGTGGCTGCGCGGCACGCTGCGCGACCTGGCGCGGGAGGGACGCACGATCGTGGTGGCGAGCCACGTGCTCGGCGAGGTCACCCGGACGGTTGATCACGTGGTGATCGTCAGCGCGGGAGAACTCCGCTTCGCCGGGCCGCTGAGCGACATCGGCGAGACGCACGCAGCGCTCGAATCCGCGTTCCTGAACCTGACCGCGGCGCCGAACTGAGTCGAGAACCGGAACGATGGAAATCTGAGCCGGTTATAGGCGGCTCAGGTTTCCACCGTGCTGGCTGGCGTGCGGCGCTGTAGCCGTGCTGGCTGGCGTGCGGCGCTGTAGCCGCCCAACCGCCGAGGAGACAACCCGTGCAATCCATGATCCGCAGCGAGTTCCGCAAGCTCACCACCGTCCGTGCCCCCTGGCTGCTGCTCGCCGCCGGGCCGCTTCTCGTGGTGGCCGGCATCACCGGCCTCGCCGAGTCGGGCGGCAACGTCCATGACCCGGGCACCCAGCGCGCGGCGTTCGCGCACACCGGGCTGGCGGCGGTGTTCACCCTCGTGTTCGGCATCCTTGCCGTCGCCGGCGAATACCGGCATTCGACGATCACCGACACCTATCTCAGCTCCCCGCGCCGGGGCCGGGTCGTCGGCGCCAAGCTGACCGTCTACGCGCTGGCCGGCGCCGTCGCGGGCCTCGCCTCCTCCGGCGCGGCCCTCGCGACCACCGCCGCCTGGTGGGCCGCCCGCGGCGGGCACCTGCACCTCTCCGCGGCCGACGCCTGGCTGACGCTCGGCGGCGGTGTCGCCGCCAACTGCGCGCTCGCGGCGATCGGCGTCGGGCTCGGCGCGCTGATCCGCAACCCGGCCGCCGCCATCGCCACGGCGCTGGCGTGGTTCGCCCTGATCGAGGGCATCGCCGGCCAGCTTCTCGGGCCGGCGCTGGCCCGCTGGCTGCCCTTCTACGCGACCGAGGCGCTGAGCCGGTCCAGCCTCTCGGCCACGGCGCGGCTGCTGCCGCAGTGGGGAGGCGCCCTGATGCTGCTCGCGTACACCGCCGCCTTCGCCGCCGCCGCGGTCTTCACTACACTCAGGCGCGATGTCACCTAGAAGAGCCGGCGCGCTGCGCGACGGGGACGCGCAAGACCTGCGCGAGTACCTGATCGCCACCGCCGCGCGGCTGATCGGCCAGGGCGGCGGCGGCACGCTGACCGTGCGCGACATCGCCCGGGAGGCGCAGGTCGCCGACGGCGTCCTGTACAACTACTTCGAGGACAAAGAGGATCTCCTCGCCAACGCGCTGCTCACCCACGTGGGCGCGGTCATGGCGAGCGCGCCGCCGCTGCTGCCGCCGCCCGGCACCGGGACGGTGGCGGGCAACCTGCGGCAGTTCATCGACGGCGGCCTCGAGGTCCTCAGGCGGGTCACGCCGGCTTTCGCTGGCCTGCTGGCCCAGCCGAAGGTGCTCGTCAGGTTCCACGCCATGGTCGGTGGCTCCGCTCTGGGCATGGAGCCACCCGAGGGAGAGGAGCCACCCGAGAGAGAGCAGAACGGGCGCGGGCTCCCCGACGTGCTCAGCGCATACCTGCGCGCGGAGCAGCGCCTCGGACGCGTCGCTGCCACCGCCGACATCGACGCCGCGACGCTCCTGATCGTGGGCGCGATACACGGGCAGGTTCTGCCGCGGCTGATCTTCAGCCCGCCGGGAACCGCGCCCACCGTCCCGCCGGACCTCCCCGGGCGGCTGGCGGAGACGGTGCTGGCGGGCCTCGCGCCGCAGCCTGGCTGACGTGGCGGTGCCCGGCGCGGGGACCGGGACCCCGCGCCGGGCGGGCGTTCAGCCGCCGGCAGGCGTTCAGTCGTCGACGACGACCACGTGCTTGTCGGTGAACGGCTTGCCGGCGACCAGCTCGGACTCGCGCCCGTCAGGGCCCACCGGCACGTCGCCGATCACCGTCACCCGGTGCAGCGTGCGCTGCACGTCGAGGTGCTCGATGTCCGTCGGCGCCAGGTGCGACGTGGCGCGGTTGTCCCAGACCGCCACGCTGCCCGGTGCCCACCGGAAGCGCACAGTGTACTCGGGCCGGGTGATCTCCGAATACAGCAGGTCGAGGATGGCCTTGGATTCGCTCGCGGACACGTCGACGATGTGGCTGGTGAATCCGGGGTTGACGAACAGTCCTTTGGCGCCCGTGACCGGGTGCACCCGCACCACCGGGTGGATCGCGACCAGCAGGTTGTCCTCGATCCGCTTGGAGTAGGTGGCGTTGCGGCTCAGCCCGCTGTCCGGCCCGCCGTAGCGGTGCTCGGCCCGCAGGCCGTCCACGAACGCCTGCACCGCCGGGGACAGTCCCTCGTAGGCCGCCTGCAGGTTGGTCCACTGCGTGTCGCCGCCGATCTCCGGCACCACGTCGGCGCGCAGGATCGACACCGCGGGCGGGTTGACGGCGGCGGTCACGTCGGTGTGCCACCCGGTGAAGTAGCTGTACCGCCGGCGCCGTACCTGCTTGCGGAAGTCGTCGCCGTACCGCTTCTCGTACCGCCGCGGGTCGACGGTGAAGATCTCGGCGTACCCGTCGGGCGGCGCCTCGTCGTGCGGGTGCGCGTAGGTGAGCGGGCCGAACTGCCGGCCGAACGCGATCTGCGACGCGTGGCCGAGCTGCTGATCCCGGAAGAAGATGACCTTGTACTTGTGCAGCGCGTCTTTGATCTGCTGAACCGTTTCCGGGGCCAGCGGGCCGGCGATGTCGACGCCGGAGATATCCGCGCCGATATGGCCGGCGACGGGCCGGATAACGATCGTCGGGGCTTCTTGCAGAGCGGTCACGGGAGATCCTTTCGGGTGAATTGCTTCAAATCAATTTTCCGAACGGAGGTGGCGGCTGTCTATATTGCAACAATTGAAATTAAGTAGCCAGCGGGCTCGCGTAGATCTCCGAAAGCATCCCCCCGTGGCTGCCATTCCTCTCATGGCCGCAATGTGTCGTGCGCCGTGTCACGGTGCACGACACATATGCAAATGCGAGGAAACTGAAATTGCGCGGCAGCGCGGCAGTTCCGGTGCCGGTGCCTGTTCATAAATGCGGCTTCCCTTCGGGCGGCCCGGTGGCTCCGGGCGGCCCCGTGGCTCCGGTCGCTTCGCTGGCGCCGCGGCCGCCGGCGGGCACGCCGAGTTCCGTCAGCAGCCGCGACCGGAGCGCGATGAACGCCGGGTCTCCCGGGTCCCGTGGCCGGTCCACGATGACCGGGGCGGCGAACGTGATGACCCCGCCGGCCAGCACGAGCACCCGGTCGGCGAGGCCGATGGCCTCATCCACGTCGTGCGTGACGAGCAGCACCGCGGGCTGGTGGCGGGCACAAAGCTCCTGCAGGAGCACGTGCATGCGGGACCTGGTGATCGCGTCGAGCGCGCCGAACGGCTCATCCAGCAGCATCAGCTGGGGCTCACGCACCAGCGCGCGGGCGAGAGCCACGCGCTGCGCCTCGCCGCCGGACAGCGTGACCGGCCACGCGCGGGCGTGGTCACGCAGCCCCACCTCGGCGAGCGCGTCCAGCGAAAGCCGGCGCAGCCCGTCTCGGCCGCCGGACGCACGAGGCGGCAGCCCGAGCGACACGTTCGGCAGCACGCGCTGCCAGGGAATCAGGCGGGGCTCCTGGAACACGACGGCGCGGCGTTCCGGCACCAGAACCTCGCCGTCATACTCCGCGTCGAGCCCGCCGAAGATGCGCAGCAGGGTGGACTTGCCGGTGCCGCTGCGGCCGAGCAGGGCGACGAACTCGCCGTCGCCAAGCGACAGGCCGAGCCCGCGCAGCACCTCGCGACCGCCGAATTCGCGGCGCACACCGGTGGCCGTGACGGCGGCCATCACGCCCCCTTGAAGCCGCGCCGCCACACGAGCAGGTACCGCTCGAGCAGCCGTACGATGCCGTCGGCGACGATGCCCAGGATCGCGTAGATGGCCAGGCACAGGCACATGATGTCGGTGCGGTTGGTGGTCTGCGCCTGCATGATCAGGTAGCCGAGCCCGCTCTGCGCGTTGATCTCCTCGGCGACGACGATGATCGCCCAGCACCCCACGAGCGCGAAGCGGAGCCCGACGAGGAAACCGGGCAGCGCCCCCGGCAGGATCACCTTCCGCACCAGGCCCCAGTGCCGGAGGCCAAACGTCTGGCCCGCCTCCACCAGCTTCATGTCCACGCCGCGGATGCCGGCGTGCGTGTTCAGGTACACCGGGAAGGTGACGGCGAGCGCCACCAGGAAGACCTTGGGCGTCTCCCCCACGCCCAGCCAGATGATCACCAGCGGCAGCAGCCCGAGGATCGGCACCGCCCGCGCCGCCTGGATGACCGGGTCCATCAGGTCCTCGCCGAGCCAGAAGAGACCGGTGACGGCGGCGAGCACCACCCCCGCGACGACGCCGATGGCCAGGCCGGCCGCCACTCGCTCCAGGGAGATGAGCATCGCCGACTGCAGCGCGCCCTCGGCCCACAGCTGGCGCCCCGCGTCGATGACGGCGAGCGGGGAGGCCAGCTCGAAGGCGGTGAACACGTGGGCGTCGCACAGCGCCTGCCACATCACGATCACCAGGACCGGCCCGATGACGCGCCTCGCCAGCCGCGGAATCCGGATCCTGCCGGGCCGCCGGCGGGCGACCGACGGCCGGACCAGCGTGACGGGAGCACGGACGGGCAGGCTCGCTTTCAGCGCATTTATCGTGATGTCAGCCATTTTGCGGCACCGCCCGCACGATCGCGTTGTACCGGGCGGCCTCGGCGGCGCTGTACAGCGGCGTCACGCTGAACGAGGCGGGCAGGCCGCCGGACGCCGCCATGATGTCGACCATCTGCTGCAGCGCGTTCCGCACGCCCGCGGTGATCGGCACGTACGTCTCGGTGCCGCCCGCGGCGAGGACCAGCTTCGCCACCTGCGGGGTCTGGTGCTCCACGTTGACGTAGTAGTCGGTCACCCACTGCGCCTGGTGGGACTTCTGCCAGTTCGACGCCTCGATCAGGCGTTTCGTGAGGTCGCCGATGGCCCTCAGCTTGGCCGGGTCGGCGAGCGCCGCCCGCGTGGCCAGCGTGTACCCGTAGCTGGGCGGGGACACGGTCTGAATCGTCGCGAGAACCCTGGAATCAGGGTGCGCCAGCTGGTAGCTGGCCTTCTGCTCGGCGCTGACGACCGAGGCGACGGCTGAGCCGGACTGCAGGGCGGTGCCGAGCTGCAGCAGGCTGACGTTCACCTGATGCACGTCGTTCTGGGTCAGGCCCGCGCTCTTCAGCGCCCGCAGCGCGAACGCCTGCTCGGAGGTGCCGGTGGTGTACGCGACCGGCTTGCCGCGAAGCTGAGCGATCGAGGTGATGCCCGGCTGGGCGAGCAGGTACTCGCTGGCGCCGATCGAGCGGGTGGCCGCGATCGCGACGACCGGCAGCCCGGACCGGACGGCCAGCGACGCCGGCAGGTCGCCCATGAAGCCGGCGTCGATCCGGTGCGCCGCGAACCCGGCGTCGACCAGCGGCCCGCTGTCGAACTCCAGAAAGTTGACCTTGTAGGGGGCGCCGTTCAGCGCGCCGGAGGCGGTCAGCATGGTCTCCAGGTCTTGCTGCTGGTCACCAAGGTTGATCACGACACCGCCGCCGAGCGTGGCGGTGTTCGCCGCCGGCGACGCGGACGGCGTGGACGATGAGCAGGCGGTGGCCGCCGCACCGGCCGCGGCGATGCCGGCAAGCGTGAGCGCGCGCGCCAGCCGCCGGACACTATGTGACATGGGGTCCCCTCGCGTGATGTCCGGTGCGGACCCCGGCCCGGTAGGCCGCATCCGGCGGCCATCCGGTGCCCGCGCAAGGCTTCATGACTCACAGGCTTACAGCGTCAGCCCACTAAGTCAATATTTATGATCAAAAAACTAGGAAATATCTGATGTCATGGATCCCGCCCGCGGTCGGCTCCGGGCGAGCCGTCGTCCTCGCGGGCGCCGATGCGATCCGGGCCTGCGGCCGGGCGGGGGAAGTATGGTCGGGGCGTGGGTATGAGACTGATGCGCAGGCGCGATCGCGGCCCCGCCGCGCCGGCCGCCGTGCGGCCGGCGAGTGTGCGCGGGGGCCTGCCCGCTGAGGTCGTGCTCGTGGTCAGCCCGCACGCCGGGGGAAGCACCGGGCTCGGCGCCGCGCGTGAGGAAATGCGGCGCGCCGGCCTCGGGGTGGCCGGGGAAGTCCAGATCCAGGACATCGGCCGGCTGCCCGCGCTGATCCGCACCACGGATGGCGGGCCGCGGCTGGTGGTGGCCGCTGGCGGCGACGGCACCGTCGGGGCGGTCGCCGACTGCCTGGCCGAAAGCGAAAGCGTTCTCGGCATCCTTCCGCTCGGCACCTCGAACGACTTCGCCCGCTCGCTCGGCATCCCCGTCGATCCCAGGCGGGCCGCCGCGCTGCTCACCCAGGGCAAGGTCGCCGACGTCGACCTCGGCCGCCTGGTGTCACCGGGGCAGCTCACCAGGCACTTCGTGCACGCCGCCACGGTGGGCCTGAACGTCAGCTTCGCGAAGCTCGCCACGCGCGCCTCGGTGCGCGCCCACCTCGGGCGCCTCACCTACCTGGCCGCGGCCGGCAACGCGTTCCGCGCCCTCCCCTCCTTCGAGTGCGAGCTGCGCCACGACGGCCGCACCGAACGGCTCACCCTCACCCAGCTGTCGGTCATCAACGCCCCGGTCTTCGGCGGCACGCTCGGGCTCAGCGTGCAGGGCTCCAATCCCGACGACCGGCTCCTCGACGTCCTCGCCATCGAGCACGTTCCGGTCCGCCGCCTGGCGCTGATCGCCGTATTCCTGCTGCTGCGGGTCAAACGGCAGCCGGCCGGCGTGCGCACCTTTCACGTCCGCGACCTGCACGTCCACACCGGGCAGCCGCTCGAGGTCGCCCTCGACGGCGAGATCGCCGGCGCGCTGCCCGCCGACTTCGAAGTCGCCGGCGAGGCCCTCCGCGTCATCACCCCCCTCAGCTTCGAGGACATCAACGACTAACACCCGGGCCTCCCGCCGACGCCCCGCGGCCCTTGCCCGCCGTCGCCCCGCGGCCCTTGGCCGCCGTCGCCCCGCGGCCCTTGCCCGCCGACCACCCCGAAACGGTGGAAATCTGCTGTGGTTATAGCCACAACGATGGAGATCTGCTGTGGTTGGTTGCCCGCCGGGTCGTGCCGAGCGGGGCGCGGAGGAAGGCGCGGGTGGGGAACCACCGTTCGTTCAGAAAATCAAAGGTTTGTACTGAACGGGAGGTGGCTTCACCCTTCCCGGCCACCGTCACCGGCGGTGTGCGGGGCGGTGCGGGCCACGGGCGGTGCGGCGCGAGGCGGGCCGCGTGCGGCCGGGGCGGCGCCGGGCGGGGCCGCTGGCGTAGGTGGCCCCGCCCAGTGGGGCCAAATGCGCCAACGGCCCCACCGATGAGGCGGAACGGGGGTGCGGAGGGCCGCCCCAATTGCACCAACGGCCCCACCGGCGGCGTGCGAAGGGCGGCGCGGGCTTGCGGCGTGCAGCGCGGGGGCGTGCGGCCGGGCGGGGCGGTGCGGGCCACGGGCGGTGCGGCGCGAGGCGGGCCGCGTGCGGCCGGGGCGGCGCCGGGCGGGGCCGCTGGCGTAGGTGGCCCCGCCCAGTGGGGCCAAATGCGCCAACGG
>JAFAZE010000020.1 GCA_019239975.1 Streptosporangiaceae bacterium | reverse complement strand
CGGCGGCCTGTCATTGCTGGTCTACGCGGTCTCCACCGCTCCGCAGGTCGGCTGGGATACCGCCCGGACAGTGTCGCTGCTCGCGGTCTCCGCAGCCCTGCTCACCGCGTTCGTGGTCATCGAGACGCGCGTGCCAGCGCCGCTGATGCCGCTGCGGATCTTCCGGCTGAAGACGCTGGCGGGCGCGAACGCGGTCGGCGTGCTTCTCGGCGGCGGCTTCTTCGCGTACATCTTCATCGGCACCCTGTACATGCAGCAAGTGCTCGGGTACTCCCCGCTGAAGGCCGGCCTCGCCTGGCTGGTGATGGCACTCAGCTCGATCGCCTTCGCCGGCCTGTCCCAGGCGCTGGTCACCCGCGGTTCGGCCAGGCTCGTGATGGCGGCTGGCATGGCGATGATCGGCGGCGGCATCTTGTGGTCAACCCAGGTGCCGGTGCACGGGCACTTCTGGGCCAGCCTGGCCGGGCCGTTCATCATCGTCGGGACCGGCACCGCGTTTGCCTTCATCCCGGTCTCGATCACCGGGCTGGCCGGGGTCGGCGAGCACGAGGCCGGCCTGGCCTCCGGGCTCATCAACACCTCCCAGCAGCTCGGCGGGGCGGTCGGCGTCGCGATAGCGTCCACCATCGCCGCCACCCACGCCAGCACCCTGCTGCGCCAGGGCACCGCACCAGCCGCGGCGCTCACCAGCGGCTTCCAATGGGCGTTCTGGGCCTGCGGCGCAATCGGCCTGGCCGCGGTCCCGGTGACCTACCTCCTGGTCCGCCGCAACGAGCTGGCCACGGCGGTTGCCCGCACATCCCAGAAGCCCCGGCCAGCACCTGCCGACGTTTAAGTCAGCCATCGCCGGGGCCGCCCGTGACCACGGCCGGCTCGGGGAACTGCGCGCACAGCTCCGCGATACGCCCACCCCCGACGCCGCCGGCCCGTGGTCGCAGGCCGGCTCCTCGGCGAGCACCGCCCCCGCAGGTCTTAGGGTTCCACGGCAGGCGGCTGGGCGTACCACGCGGTGACGAAGACGCCGCGGGTCTGCGCACCGTTCGGCAGCCGCCAGGTGCCGGAAAGGCACGGCTGCCCGGCTTCGCTGGCTTGGGCGCGGTCGCCGGCCGGCTGAAGGATCCTCTTGACCCGGACGGTGAGCTGACCGGACCGCGAGCCGTCCGCGTCGGCGGTTTCGACCTGCAGGTCGGTGCCGAACGGCCCGCTGAGCGTGGCCGCGGACTTGGTCACCGTCAATGAGCTGCTCAGTACGGGCTGAGAGGTCACGCTGGGATCGGCCGTGTTGCTGACCCTCTGCGCCTGCGGCTCGGCCTCACCCCGCATCAGGGCCACCAGTTGCGCCACCAGAACCGGATCGTGGGTTCCGTCGTAGATCCAGCGGCGTCTGAGCACTCCGTGCTCAGCGGTTCCGATCAGTGCGCCGCTGGCGCCGGCGAGGGCGCGGCCGCGGTAGGTCAGCGGCACCTGGTACGTGGTGGCCCGGTCTCCGGAGACGTCGGTCACCGCCATGAACTCGATTCCCACCTCTCCCTGCGGATCGTCCAGCCGGAACCCGCCCGCCCTGGTCAGCCGCGGTTGGCGCCCGCTGCCGCGGTACCAGGGCTGGGCGGGCAGCCAGGCCGTGAGGAGCTCAAGCTTGCCTGGGCTCATCGTGGTGTTGTGGATGATAGCCATGCCTCGTCAGGTACCTCCCGCCGCACCGCGGCAAAGGCTACTCGCCCGCGCAGATCAGTCAGATACGCGCCCGGTGGCGCAGGCGGTCTCGCAGGGCAGCAGCCGCGACGTCGGTGGTATCACCTGACCCTAGGCGATCCGGCGCGCCGTGGCCTCAGCGCTGATACAGCTCTTCTTCTGGGATGCCCGGCGGCGGTTGGCTTCCCTCCCGCATGCCCAGGCGGCGGCGGGCTGAAAACAGCGAGCCGCGGGCGGGCTTGACGGGGGCGAACTTGGCCAGGCCGATCCTCGGCATGTCGATGAAGACCGACTCGACCTGGCCGCCGCGGAAGTAGGTCTCGTGCCAAAAGCCGGTGCCGCCCCTGTCTCGCAGGAACCGCTGCCACCACTGCCGGTGCGGCAAGGACCTGGCCCAGCGTTCGAGGGAGTCAAAGTCGCGCCAGTACTGACGCATACCCGCATGGGGCGGAACCAGCGAGAACAGCAGGTTCTCGTGCAGCAGCAGACCGTCAGGCTGCGCTTGGACCGACTTGCGAATCTTCGGGCCAAAAGAGATAAGGGTCATCAAGCCCCTCAGTGTGCTGACTCTCATCCCCAGGTAGATCACCACGAGGTCGGGGTAGGACGACAAGTCGGCCGTTGTCCGGTTCGGTGCATGCGTCACAGGTCCACCATCCACGCTCATCGCGTGGCAATGCAACCCCCGGCATCTCGGCGAGCTACCCGAAAGCTGTCATTGCCGTTTGGCGCGGACGTACGGCCAGTGTCCGAGAGGGACCAGCCCTAGGCTGGCGTCGTGAGGGAGGAAACGCCCGCCGTAGCCGGGGGCCGGATGACGCGGATCCGGTCCAGCGGCACGTGGGGGTCCGCGCTGACCTCGGAGGAGTTCGCCGCCATCGGCAGCGCGGCCTTCGAGCCGGTCGGCCAGGTGTTCGGCGCCGCCGTCTACAGTGCCGGGTCCGCCAGCGGGTACAGCTGCCCAGGGGCGTCCGGATCCTCCGCCGGGGGGACGCGGGACCGGCCGGCGGCGCGGGCGCCTGGACGGGATGGCCCGGGGTCGTTCGGTCCGCTGGTGCAGGCCATGTATCAGGCGCGGCATACAGCCATCGGCCGGATGACCGCCGAGTGCGCCCAGCTCGGCGGGCACGGGGTGGTGGGCGTCCGGCTGTCCCGGGATCCATTTCCCCTCGGGGGGCTGCAGTTCACCGCCATCGGCACCGCGGTACGCGCACCGGACGTCGTACACGGGCCACGGGTGCCCTTCACCTCTGATGTGTCCGGGCAGGATTTCGCCAAGCTGATCACGGCGGGATGGGTACCCGTGGGGCTGGTCCTGGGCATCTCGATCGGGTCCCGGCACGATGACCGGACGACCACCCGGCAGACTCGCTGGGGCTCTGGCAACGCCGAGGTGGCCGGATGGACCGAGCTCGTGAACCAGTCACGGCACGACGCCCGGCGCCAGCTGGAAACCGACGTCGAGCGGCTCGGCGCCGAGGGCGTAGTGATCGCCACGATGCAGCTGGAGGTTCGCGAGCGGGACTGCCCGGAAACCGTGGGCCGGCGCGACCACGTCGTGGAGGTAACCCTCATCGGCACCGCCATCGCCAGCTTTCCCCGACCTGGCCGGTGTGACGCCTGGCCGGCCCTGGCCGTCATGACGCTCGGCCCGCGCGGCCGTAGCACCTCGTGAGGTGGCTGACTTCGATCACACCGCCAACGGTGCCGTGCGCGGCGGCACCGGAACGGGCAGGTAAAGCTGGGTGCGCATCATTCGCTTCCACGTGTCCGGTCACCGGCCCGCGGCAAGGCCCGGGTGTGGCAGGGCGCGGGTGACCGCGGCCGTGCGGCTGGGCACCTGCAGCCTGCGGTGGATGTTCTCCATGTGCTTGCGGACGGTGCCTTCGGCGATGCCGAGCCGCCGGGCGATCTGCGCGTTGGTGTACCCGGCGGCGACGAGGTCCAGTAGCTGCCGCTGCCGGAACGTGAGATCGGCGCTGGGGTGCCGGCGGCGTTCGGCGTCGAGGCAGGCCTGGTACAGGTGGGGGCGTAGCAAGGTGAGCAGCGCGCGGTCCGCCTCGCTGAAGTCGCTGCCTGATTCACGGAACAGGAACATCCGCAGGGTCCTGCCGGGGCCGGGAGGCCGGACCGGCCCCGCGGGCAGGGACAGCATCAGCTCGTGCTCGACCCCCTTCGGCCGGTACAGGTCGCAGTACATGCCGGTGCTGTGCCACTGCCGGGTGGAATAGAAGTCCGTGATCTTGATGACGGACCGCAGATCGCCGGTGCGGTCGGGATAGCTGCATGGCTGGCAGTCCCAGTAATGCCGCCAGTGCACCGGCTCGAACGCCTCATCAACGGTGTTGACGTCGGTGGGGACCGCCTGCCCGAACCACGTCGTCTCGTGCTCGCTATCGAACCCCTCGAACGAGATGATGTCGCAGCGGATCTGGCTCATCAGGTCACCGAGCAGGGATATCGGCAGGCCCTGCGCGGGAAGGTCGGCGCGGTCGGCGGTGACGATTCCGGCCAGGGCGCGCAGATCCCGTTCGCTGACTGTCATCGGTCCTGTCATGGCTCCCCTCCCTTGACGTTACCCTCCGTCCCCGCGGGATGGCCATACGCGGAGCTGCGTATGGCGGGCGGCGCTGGAAACAGCGCAGGCTACTCGGGAGTAACAACTACGGGGAGGTAGCTGTCATGGGATCTATTGTCGTGTGCGGGGGCGGTGTGATCGGGCTGTCCGCGGCGACCATGCTCGCGCGGGACGGACACCGGGTCACGGTGCTGGAGGCGGACGGGGAAAGCCCGCCGGCGGCGCCGGCCGCGGCATGGGAGCGCTGGCAGCGCAGGGGCGTCGCCCAGTTCCGCCAGCCGCACAACCTGTTCCCCCGGTTCCGGCAGGTCTGTGAGGAGGAACTGCCCGAGCTGCCCGGGCGGCTGGCCGCGGCGGGCTGCAGGTGGGTGGATCCGCTGGGAGAACCCTCGATCAGCGGACTGTTGCCGCCGAGCCTGTCCGACCGCGAGCCGCGCGACGGGGATGAGGCCTTCCGGTTCGTCACCGGCCGCCGCCCGGTGGTGGAGTCGGCGATCGCCGCGGTGGCCGCGGAACAGCCGGGGGTGGCCATCCGCCGCGGCGTTCGCGCGACCGAGCTGATCGGCGGACCGCCCTCGATTCCCGGCGTCCCGCATGTCGCGGGGGTACGCACCTCGGCCGGCGAGGAGCTGCGCGGCGACCTGGTGGTCGATGCCATGGGCAGGCGGTCCCCAGGCGCCGGGCTGCTGACCGCACTGGGCGCGCGACCGCCGCACACACACGCCGAAACCAGCGGTTTCGCCTACTACACGCGGTACTTCACGGGGCCATCCCAGCCTCCCCTGCACGGTCCGGTGCTGACGCCCCTCGGCACGATCTCGGTCCTCACGCTCTACGGCGACAACGGCACCTGGTCGGTGACCGTCTACGCGTCCAGCAAGGACACGCCGCTGAAGGCGCTGCGCGACGCCGGCTGCTTCGCCCGCGTGGTGGGGGCGTGCCCGTTGCAGGCGCACTGGCTGGATGGCCAGCCGGTCACCGGCGTGCTGCCGATGGCGGGCGTCACGGACCGTTATCACCGGTACGTGGCCGGCGGCACCCCGGTCGCCACGGGATTCGCCGCCGTCGGCGACGCCTGGGCCTGCACCAACCCGTCTGGCGGGCGCGGGGTCAGCATAGGGATCATCCACGCGCAGCTGCTCCGGCGGACCGTCCGCAGCCATCTGGGTGACCCGGCAGGCTTCGTGCGGGCATGGGATGAGGGCACCGAACGGCATGTGGCCCCGTTCCACCGCAACCAGATCAGCGCCGATCGTGTCCGCCTCGCGGAGATGACCGCCCTGCGGGAGGGGCGTTCCTGGTCACCGCCGGACTCACCGATGAGCCGCCTGGCCGGCGCCGCCGCCTACGACCCCGATGCCTTCCGCGCCTTCCTGGCCACCGTCATGTGCCTCGCGCTGCCGCAGGACGTCCTGACCCGCCCGGACATCAAAGACACGGTCGAGCGGATCGGCGACAAGACTCCGCCGCCGTTCCCGGGCCCGGGCCGGAGGCGCCTCCTTCAGCTTCTCGCCGGAAGCTGAAGGAGGCGGGCGGGGCGACACGGGCCCCGTAAAGCCTGCGCGAAGGCCTTGGCGGCCTCGGCGACGAGCTGGATGGCGATCGCGGAAAGGAACAGGCCGGCGATCCTGGTCAGCAGCTCCACGCCGTTGTCGGTGAGCACCCGGTGGATGGCGCCGGCGAACCTCATGGCCAGCCAGGAGGCGATGGCGACACCGGCCAGCGCCGCCGCGAGCGCCAGCGCGTTGGCGACACCGTGCACCCGCTGCACGAACAGCATCGTCGCCACGATAGCGCCCGGCCCGGCCAGCAGCGGCGTGCCCAGCGGCACGAACGCGACGTTGGCCCTGGCGCGCTGCTGCGAGGTCGGCTCCTCCGAGGTGCCGGTCAGCAGCTGCAGCGAAACCAGCAGCAGGAGCAGGCCGCCTGCCCCCTGCAGCGCGGGCAGCCCGACCTGCAGGTACACCAGGATCTGCCGGCCGAACAGGGCGAAGGCCACGATCACCCCGAACGCGACGACCGCCGCCTGCCAGGCGAGCCGGGCCCGCGCGGCGGCCGGCTGTCCCCTGGTCAGGCCGAGGAACACCGGGACGATGCCCGGCGGATCGGTGATCACGACGAGCGTGACGAAGGCTTCCCAGAAGAACTTCACCGCAGCGGAACCGTCCCCGTGGCCTGGCTGATCAGCCGCTGATACGCGTCGGCGGGCATCGTATCGCAGCCGATCCGGTGACCGGTGAGGCTGCCGTGATCGTCGCTTCCGCCCGATGCCACCAGACCGAGATCGCCGGCCAGGGC
This sequence comes from Streptosporangiaceae bacterium, assembly GCA_019239975.1. GTDB lineage: Bacteria > Actinomycetota > Actinomycetes > Streptosporangiales > Streptosporangiaceae > JAFAZE01. The sequence continues at coordinate 38,048 of JAFAZE010000020.1, read as the reverse complement.
GCGGAGCCGGTCCCGTTCTGAAAAATCATGGTCGGGATGCGCGACCTCCACGCCAGCCAGCCCTACGGCGGCCAGCCCGGCGATGACCTCGTCGGGAACCTCGTAGCCGGGTGAGCGCGGGTGGGCGAGAACCGCCACGCCGCCGGCCCCGCGGACCAGCGCGATGGCGCGCGCCGGGTTGGGTCCGTACCTGCCGGCGTAGGCACGGCCGCCGTCGCCGATCCAGTCGGGGGTGAACGCGTCCGCCGGGTCGCCGACCGCGCCGGCCGCCGCGAGGGCGCGTGCGATGTGCGGCCGGCCGACCACGGCGCCGCCCGCGATCGCCGCCACCTGGTCCCAGGTCACGCCGGCGCCCAGCTCAGCCAGCCGGTCCACCATCGCGCGCGCCCGGCGCGCCCGGTCGTCACGGATCCGCTCGAGCTCCGCCGCCAGCGCCGGTTCGCCCGGGTCGAACAGGTACCCGAGCAGGTGCATGCTGCGGCCCTCGAGCAGGCAGGACAGCTCCATGCCGGGTACCAGCGTCAGCCCGGGCGGCAGCGCCCGGCGGCCTTCGGCGTGGCCGGCCACCGTGTCGTGATCGGTCAGCGCCACCACGTCGGCGCCCGCCGCCCGGGCGCGGAGCATCACCTCGGCCGGGGGGTCCGTGCCATCCGAGGCATCGCTGTGCACGTGCAGGTCGATACGCACCCGCGCTATGGTATGCCCGCGAGCCGTAGAAGGCGCGGCCCTACGCGGGCAGGCGGGGGGACGGGGCGCCGAAGGGCACGTCGAGATCCTGGTCCGGGTCGCGCAGGTCGCGCAGCGGCAGCGGCTCGATGAGCAGCGCGCCGGCGGTGTCCGGCCACAGCAGCACCCACAGCCAGTTGGCCTCCACCTCGCCGGCGAAGACCGCGCAGCCGTCGGCGTCCACGTGCCACAGCGGCACGTCGTGGCTTCCTACCTGGGCGAAGGCGTCCGGCTGCCCCAGGGTGAAGCCGTCGCCCGGATCGGGGCCACGCAGACCCGCCAGGCCCGCGCCGAGGCCCATGCCGGGTTCCTCCGAGACGACCAGGAGGTCTCCGGGGCCGCCGAGCGGGTTCGGCCCGCAGAGCGCGACGGCGCAGCCGCGGGTGCCCGTGCGGTCATCGCCCGCGCCCGCGAAGCCGCTGACCAGCCACCCGGCGGGCAGCGGCCAGGGAAGCCAGACCGGGACCTTCGCCGTGCGGAGCATGCCGTCCAGGCCGTCGCGGGACGGGCTGCGCGCCGGCAGCAGGGGAAGCACCTCCCCATGCAGGTCACACCGCCAGGCGCTCGACCAGGGGGTCGGCGCGCGCGTCTGCCTGCCGCATCGCGGGCACGCTGCTCTCATAACCACGCTGCCATAACGGGCCCGCCTTGACTGGCGGTCGCGGGCCCTGGAGTCACCGCGGTACCTACCCCCCGCGACGGCACGGGCAAACCACGGCGGCGCCGGGGGCACGGGACCGGGGCGGCGGGCAGCCGGGATTGCTCACGGCGCGGCGGGCGGGGATGCTGGACGCCATGCGCGACGTGATTCCCTGCGTGGGCGCGGTGATCAAGGACGGCTCCGGCCGGCTCCTGCTGATCAAGCGCGGGCACGATCCCGGCGCCGGGCTCTGGTCGGTACCCGGCGGCCGGATCGAGGCCGGCGAAACAGACGAGCAGGCTCTCGTCAGGGAGGTCCGCGAGGAGACGGGGCTCGCCGTGACGCCGGGGCGCCTGCTGGGGAGCGTGCGCCGGCCGGGCGGCGACGGCAGGGTGCTGGACATCCGCGACTACACGGCGGCCGTCACCGGCGGCACGCTGGCCGCGGGGGACGACGCCGCCGAGGCACGCTGGGTCAGCCCCGGCGAGCTGGCCGGGCTTCCGCTGCCCGGCGGGCTGCTGGAGGCGCTGGCGTCCTGGGGTGTCGTCTAGGGTGATCGCGTCTCGAGGCGCCCGGCGAGATCTAGCCGGCGTCGAGGCCCGCCGCGCGGCCCTTGGCGGCGACCACCTGAGCCATCTTGCGGGACGCCTCGTCGATCATCTCGTCGCCCAGCATGACCGCGCCACGGCGGTCGGCCGTGGTGGCCCGCTCGTACGCGTCGAGGATGCGGACCGCGCGCGCGTAGTCGCCGGGGGACGGGCTGAACGCGGAGTTCACCTCGGGAATCTGCGCGGGGTGGACCACCCATTTCCCGTCGAACCCGAGCGCCGCGGCGCTGGCCGCAGCCGCCCGGAGGCCCTCGGCGTCGTGGACGCGGAGGTACGGGCCGTCGATCGCCTGCAGTCCCGCCGCGCGCGCGGCGACGAGAATCCGCATCAGCGCGTAGTGATACGCGTCGCCGCCGGCGTAACCGGGCGGCTGGGCGCCCACCGTGAGGGACCGCATCCCGATGCTCGCCATGAAGTCGGCGGGGCCGAAGACGAGCGCCTCGAGCCGAGGTGACGCCGCCGCGATCGCCTCCACGGCGGCCAGCCCGGCCGCGTCCTCGATCTGCGCTTCGATGCCGATTCGCCCGGCAGCGAGGCCCGCGGCCTGCTCGACCTGGCCAAGCAGCAGGTCGAGCCAGGACACGTGCGCCGCGCTCGTCACCTTCGGCAGCACGAGGACGTCGAGCGCGCCGCCTGCGCCGGAGACGACCGAGATCACGTCCTGGTATGCCCACGGCGTCGTCGCGTCGTTGACGCGCACGGCGACGGCCTTCGCGCCCCAGCCGCCGGCCCGCAGCGCGGCGACGGCGTTCTCCCGCGCCTCGTCCTTGGCGGCGGGCGCGACCGCGTCCTCCAGGTCGAGGAACACCTCATCGGCCGGCAGGTCCCGCGCCTTGGCCAGGAACCGGCTGCTGCTCGCCGGCACGGCCAGGCACGACCTGCGCGGCCGGTACCCGCGGTCCATAGCGCATCGCCTCCGTACGGAGAGTAGCAAGGACGCACGCGACGCTCGTGAAAGCCCGCTGTTTCAGCCGAATTTGCGCGTCTGACATTATTCGTTTACCGAATGTGCTCCTCATCCAGAGATCGTCGGCTTCGTCACCCCGCATACACAGTCTCACCAGCACGCACGATGCGTGGAGGAACCACATGCGTATACCCCTGCGCGGCGCGTCCGCGATCGCCGTGGCCGGCGCCCTGGCGATCGGCGGCGCGGCCGCGGCATCCGCCACGGCTTTTACGCCGGCGCACGGCGCCGTTCCCGCCCGCGGCGCCGTTCCCGCCCGCGACGGCGGCCCGGCCCGCGACGGCGGCCCGGAGACGGCCACCCCCATCAAGCACCTGGTGGTGGTGTTCCAGGAGAACATCTCCTTCGACCACTACTTTGGCACCTACCCGAACGCGGCCAACCCGGCCGGAGAGCCCGCGTTCCACGCCGCCAGGAACACCCCGAGCGTCAACGGCCTGACGTCAGAGCTGCTGACGAACAACCCCAACTCCGCCAACCCGCAGCGCCTGGACCGGTCCGAGCCGCTGACCTGCGACCAGGACCACGGTTACACCGCGGAGCAGCGGGCCTTCGACGCCGGGCTGATGGACAAGTTCGTGCAGTTCACCCAGGTGACGTCGTGCTCGCCGCCGGACATCAGCAAGCCCGGCCTCGTGATGGACTACTACGACGGCAACACCGTCACCGGGCTGTGGAACTACGCTCAGCACTTCGCGATGAGCGACAACTCCTACAGCTCCACCTTCGGCCCGTCCACTCCGGGCGCGCTCAACCTGATCTCCGGGCAGACCGCCGGGGCGGTCGGCACCGGGCCGCTGCCCGGCGTCATCCAGAACGGCACCGCCATCAGCGACGCCGACCCGACGTTCGACGACTGCTCGGCGGGCACGACGTTCTCGATGACCAGCTCCAGCAAGAACGCCGGGGACCTGCTCAACGCCCGGCACATCACGTGGGGCTGGTTCCAGGGCGGGTTCCGGCCCACCACGCCGTACAACCCGGCCACCGGCGCGAAGGCCGTCTGCGGTGCCACGGGCACCAACGTCGGCGGCGGCACCCTCACCAATTACAGCGCGCACCACGAGCCGTTCCAGTACTACGCGTCGACCGCCAACCCGCACCACCTGCCGCCGAGCTCGCCCGGCATGATCGGCCGCACGGACCAGGCCAACCACCAGTACGACCTGACCGACTTCTACACCGCCCTGAACTACGGCAGCCTGCCCTCGGTCAGCTTCCTCAAGGCCTCCCGGTACCAGGACGGGCACGCCGGGTACTCCGACCCGCTGGACGAGCAGCACTTCCTGGTCAGCCTGATCAACAAGCTGCAGTCCTCCAGATACTGGGAAAGCACCGCCGTGGTGATCCTCTACGACGACTCCGACGGCTGGTACGACCACCAGATGAGCCCCATCGTCAACCACTCGCAGACCGCCGCGGACGCGCTGTCCGGCACCGGAACGTGCGGCACCAACACGCCGCTCGCCGGTCTCCAGGGCCGCTGCGGTTACGGCCCCCGGCAGCCGCTGCTGGTCATCTCTCCCTACGCCAGGGTCAACTTCGTCGGCCACAGCATCACCGACCAGTCCTCGGTCCTGCGGTTCGTCGAGGACAACTGGCTCGGCGGTGAGCGCATCGGCGGCGGCTCGTTCGACGCCCTCGCCGGAACCCTGGACAACATGTTCAGCTTCCGCCACCACGAGGCCGGCCGTCTGTACCTCGACCCGGTCACCGGGGAACCTATCCGTCACTGAGCGGTTACCCGGTCGTTCGCACGTGCCGGGGACGCGAGCGGCGCTCACGTCCCCGGCACGTAGCATGAGGAGTATGAACTCCCCGCTTCCCACCGCCGAGCAGGTGATTCAGGCGCTCACCGGGGTCAAGGACCCCGAGATCGGCCGCCCGATCACCGAGCTCGGCATGGTGAAGAACGTTGACGTGGCACCGGATGGCACCGTGCGCGTGGACGTCTTTCTCACGGTCGCCGGGTGCCCGTTGCGGGACACCATCACCAGGGACGTCACCGCGGCGGTGAGCAAGCTGCCCGGGGTCTCGCGGGTGCGCGTCGAGATGGACGTGATGAGCGACGAGCAGCGCCGCGCGCTGCAGGGCCAGCTGCGCGGCGGACGCGCCGAGCCCGAGATCCCGTTCGCCCAGCCCTCGTCGCTGACCCGCGTGTACGCGGTGGCCAGCGGCAAGGGCGGCGTGGGCAAGTCGTCGGTCACCGTCAACATCGCGGCCGCCCTCGCGGCCGGCGGCCAGAAGGTCGGCGTCGTCGACGCCGACATCTACGGGCACTCGGTGCCGCGCATGCTCGGCGTGACCGGACGGCCCACCCCGGTCGAGAACATGATCATGCCTCCGTCGGCGCACGACGTGAAGGTGATCTCGATCGGCATGTTCACCAAGGGCAACACGCCCGTCGTCTGGCGCGGGCCGATGCTGCACCGGGCCATGCAGCAGTTCCTCGCCGACGTCTACTGGGGCGATCTGGACACGCTGCTGCTGGACCTGCCGCCGGGCACCGGCGACGTGGCGATCTCGCTGGCACAGCTGCTGCCGAACGCGGAACTGCTCGTGGTGACGACGCCGCAGCTCGCGGCCGCCGAAGTGGCCGAGCGGGCGGGAGCGATCGTCACGCAGACCCGGCAGCGCATCGCGGGCGTGGTCGAGAACATGTCATATCTTGTCTGCCCGCACTGCGGCGAGCAGACGGACGTGTTCGGCTCCGGTGGCGGCGAGGCGGTCGCCGCCGCGCTCACCCGGATCACCGGCGCGCCGGTGCCGCTGCTCGGCCAGGTGCCCATCGACACGCGGCTGCGCGAGGGGGGCGACAGCGGGCACCCGCTCGTGCTCGGCGACCCGGACTCCCCCGCCGCGCTCCAGCTCAGGAAGATATCCGATGCGCTCGCGGGCCGCGGTCGCGGCCTGGCGGGGCGGCACCTGCCGCTCTCGCCCCGCTGACACGGCCTGGCCGACGTCTTCGCTGACGTCCTTGCTGACGTCCTTGCTGACGTCAGGTGGACTCGGGGTCGTAGGGCGGGGTTTCGTCCTGGGACAGCACGGCGGCGGGAGCCGCGCCGTTGCCGGCCGCCGTTCCGTTGGCCGCTGAGGTGCCGTTCACGGTGGCGGCCGACGCGGTCGCGACCGTCGTCCCGTTCTCGGTGTCGAACTCGTCGAAGAGGTGCTTCTGCACGAACCTGCGCGGGTTCAGGTCCTCCAGGTCGAAATCCGCGAACTCGGGCCCCAGGCCCTCCTTCAGGTCCGCCTTGGCGCCCTCGGCAATGCGCCGCAGGTCACGCAGCGCGCGCCCGGCCTGAGCGGCGAGCTTCGGCAGCTCGTGCGGCCCGAAGATCACGAGCGCGATGACGCCGAGGACCAGCAGTTTGGTGATGGACAGGTCGAACACGCTCAGCTCTCCGTCGGCAGATGCTCACACGCGCGAAACAATCGGCACGTATGTCCACTCTAATCGGTTCCCGGCCTTGCGGCGAGGTCCCGGCCCTGCGACGGGGTTCCCGGCCCTGCGACGGGGTCCGCGGGCCGCCAGCGCCCTGCCGGGACGGGCCCTGCCCGCCGGACAGGCCCTAGTGGAACGGGTTGACCAAGGACACCAGGCGGCCGAGCCCGCGGCCCATCCGCATCCAGAACCCCGGGGGCGCGTTCTGCGGCAGCGCCGCGACCACCGCGTCGACCGTCTGCGGCGGGGCGTCTGCCAGCACCGTGTAAACGAAGCCACGGCCGGACCAGGTGATGTCGTGCTGCAGCGCGAAAACCTCGTGACCGCCCAGCTCGAGCTGCTGCCAGCCGGCCATCTTCGGCGGGAGCGTGCCGCGCTGAACGAACACCGACACCACGAAGAGCCCGTCGGAGTAGCCCAGATCCACCACTCGCCCGGCGGCCGTCTGGCTCTGCGCGGCGCTGTAGAGCGACAGGCCGCCCGGTAGCACCGCGGGCAGCCGGCACCCCTGGGCGTGCAGTTCCCTGAGCAGCTCGGCGGGCACGGGGGCCTCCGACCACGAGGGCGGCACGGAAGCCACGGCGTTCGCGGCCTGCGCGGCGGCCGCCGCGGCCTTGACCTGCCGCGGGGCCAGGACCGCCTCGGCGGGCACGGCGGCGGGGGCCGGCGCCGCCTGCGGTTCCCGCGCCAGCTGCCCGAACTGCACCTGGATGAACAGGTCCTCGCTGATCACATGCGCGTTGCCGCTGTAGACCTCGCGCCGCAGCGGCAGCCTGGTCTGCTTGTCAACCCAGAAGCGGGCGGCGACGCTGCCGTGGTCCCCGCGGGCCTCGACGATCAGCGCGGTCCTGCCGACTACCGATCCCTGGCCCGCGTACGCCACGTCGTAATGCGCGCCCAGCAGGGTCACCAGCGTCTTGGTGACCCCGAAGACACCCTCCGGGTCCCGGTTGTCGGCGTCGAAGGACACCTGCGGCTGGCCTCCGGCGGCGGTCGCCGCGCTGGAGGTCTGGGTCACCGTCCGGCCGCCCGCGCGGTGCCAGACGCTGGACACCACGGTGCTCGTGCCGAGGATGCTCCAGTGCGTGATCAGCTCGACACCCTGGTAAGACGTGGCCAGCCCGGCGGTCGCGGCCTGGGCGAGCAGCCGCGTGCCCAGGCCGTGGCTGATCTGCCGCGGAGCCCAGGTAGCCGACGCCGCCGTCACCCCGGAGGCCCCGGCGGCGGTCGCGCGCACACCCTCGGCCGCCGCCGGCGCGCTGCGCACCGCGCTGTCGCCGGCGCGCGCGGGCGCACGGTGCCCGAGCACCGCGTACGCGGCGAGCAGACTCGGCACGGTGATCGTGACGAGCGCGCTCAGCAGCAGCATCGGCCTGCGGGCTGCGGGCACGTCAAACCTCACGGCGAACTCAGTTCATCCGTGGCGGACGGAGCTGGATAGGGAACCTGGCCGGTCTCGATGGCGTGCTCGACGCTGTACATCTCCACCGGCGGCGTGATCCTCGGCCCGGGCACGCCGGCCGAGCCGCCCACGCTGAACGCCGCCGCACCGATGCCCACGACCACCAAAGACACCGCGCCCCACACCACATACCGGCCACGCCGCCGCGCCGGTCCCGGGTAAGCGGCGGGGCGCGCGGAACCTGGGCGTTCGGCACCCAACCGGCCCGGCCGTCCTGACCGCGAGCGTGCGTGGTCATGGAAGGAGCGGTCGGGGTAGGCGCGGAACATCGCGCGCGGCCGCGCCATGCCGCGGATCAGCCTCTGCCGGGACGGCACCGGGCCGCCAGGCCCGGCCATCGAGAGCAGCCGCCGGGTGAGTTCCGCATCGGCGGGCGTCGCCGCGAGCCCGCGCAGCTCGCGCTTCAGCTCACGAAGCCCGGCGGCCTCGGCACGGCACTCCGCGCAGCCGGCCAGGTGCGCGCTGGCGCGGTCCAGCTCCGCGCCGGTCAGCTCACCGTCGATCAGGGCGGAAAGGTACTCTCCAAGGTGGCTCACGACTCACCCGTCCGTCGCACCGGCCGCCGCGTCCGCCTCGCCGCCGGTCTGCGGCGATGCTCGAGGGCGGTACGCAGCTGAGCGCGACCGCGGTGGATCCGGCTTCGCACCGTGCCCAGCTTTACGCCGAGCGTCGCGGCGATCTCCTCGTAGGAGAACCCCTCGATATCACATAGTACGACGGCCGCGCGGTAGTCCGGCGGGAGCGCCTTCAGCGCGGCCTGCACGTCGCTGTCGAGATGGCGCTCGTCGAACACCTGCGCCGGGGTCAGCTCGCTGCCCGCCAGCCGCTGCGCGACGTCGTCGCCCAGCCCCTCGAAGCGGATCCGCTGCTTGCGCCGCGCCGTGTCAAGGAAGAGATTGGTGGTGATCCGGTGCAGCCAGCCCTCGAACGTGCCCGGCGTATAGCTGGACAGCGACCGGAACACGCGGACGAATACCTCCTGGGTGAGATCCTCCGCGTCGTGCTGGTTTCCGGTAAGCCGGTAGGCAAGGCGATATACGCGCGCGGAATGTACCCGAACGATGTCCTCCCAGGTCGGGAGATCCCACTCGGACAGCGGTGTTTCCGCCGGGTCAGACGCCACGGCCTCCTCCACCGGTTCGCCAGCCGCCTCAAGCGCTGCGGCGCTCATCACCATCGTGCCCTGTATTCGCTCACTCCGCCAGGCGGGAGCTGTTCCCCTCCCGCCTAGCTAACGGTCACCGGTGCCCTGGTGTTCCAGGAACCCTCCCCGTTGGCTAGGCTCACGCAAGAGAAGCGAGACCAGAAGGAGGGGGCAGTCATCTCGCCCGACGACGAGGACTTCGCGGTGGAGGACGAACCGCTGCTCACCGCCCGTGCCAACGCCGAGGATCTCGGCGGCGCGGAGCCGGTCCAGCCGTCCGCCGGTGCCGTGCTGCGCTTCCTCGCCACGGCGATCGCCGCCCGCGCCGTCGTCGAGATAGGCACCGGCTGCGGCACCTCGGGTATCTGGCTGCTGCGCGGGATGCGCCCGGGCGGCGTGCTCACCAGCGTCGACACCGAGCCGGAGTGTCAGCGGCTCGCGCGCAAGGCGTACCAGCAGGCCGGGTTCCCGCCGAACCAGGCCCGGCTGATCCTCGGCCGCGCCCTCGACGTGCTCCCCCGCCTCTCCGACGGCGCCTACGACCTGGTGTTCTGTGACACCGACCCGGCTGAGTACCCGGAATACCTGACCGCCGGGCTGCGGCTGCTCCGGCCCGGCGGCATCATCGTGTTCGACGACGTCGCGACCGCCGGGGACACCGCCGGGGACGCGGACAGCCCGGCGCAGGCCGGGGCGCGTGAACTCACCGACATGATCAGGATCGACGAACGGCTTGTCCCGCTGCTGGTCCCCGTCGCGGATGGAGTGCTCGCCGCCGTCAAGCGATAAGACAGAAATTGTGCCAAACGGACGGTGGTTCCCCTGTCCGGCACCGCGCCGCGCGGCGGTCAGCTTTTCGCTAAGCCGACCGCCGACTTGAGCGCATCCCCCAGCTTCGCGGCTTCGTCCGCCGACAGCTCCACTACGAGCCTGCCGCCCCCCTCCAGAGGAACGCGCATCACGATGCCGCGGCCCTCCTTGGTGACCTCGAGCGGGCCATCGCCCGTCCGCGGCTTCATCGCCGCCATGCTGCATCCCCTTCCTCCCGCGCCCGCGCGGCCCTCCCAGAACCGCACCTGGCATGGTCCCGGTGCCTGCGGCGGAACCGGTCAGCCTCAACCGTGTCGATCCGTCGCCCTATTATCCCGTGTTCGGAGGCAGAATGGTAATGATCAGCGTCGCGCGCCGCCGATAGTTGAACTATCCCGGTCCCCGGAAGATCCCTCCGAGGTGCCGGCTGCCGCCTCTGCCGGGGCGGCCACGGGACGCGCAGATCCGCTGCAACTTGCAGCGGCCAGCGACGGCAGGAGCGGTCGGCTAAAAGCGGCCAATGCGTATGCCAATTAAGGTAGTTTTCTCCCGCTTTGAGCGGCGCATCCCATTAGGCAGCGCTATTCAAGAGCCTCGAATTAGCGGTTCGCGTTACATCGCCCGGCGCGCCTGAGTCGCCGCGCGGCTGAAGTCGCGGCGCGGCAAACCGCCGCACCCGCACCGGATTCCGTCCCAGGATCGTGGAAACGGCGGGCCCGATGCGGCACCCGGCGGCCAGAGTACAGACGCGGGCAGCCGCTAGTTTCCGCCATCACGTTCGCTGCTGAGGCGTCGTGGAAGTTACGGGTCGCATACGGCACCCAAATCTCCGTGATCATGGAGGGGCTGTGCCTGCTGGTGCCGGTGAGGCAGGCGCAGGAGTTTGCAGGGGAGCGGTCGACCACATCGGCGGTCTCGGCGGCACCAGCGGCCTCAGAGGTGTTCCTGACATGCGTGATGGCGCCGCCGGGCACGGTCTTACGTGCTGGACGACGCCATCAAATCTCTGTGCGGCACATACCGGGACTCGTGGAGGTGGCGGGAATCGAACCCGCGTCCTTCAGTAGCTCACCAGGGCTTCTCCGAGCGCAGCCTGCTGTGCTTTTCTCAGCCCCGGCGATCACGCAGGCAAGACGCCGGCGGGCTCAGCCACTGTCAGGTGTCCTAGCCTGCCCCGTGGCCGGGCCGGCTAGTGGAGCCTCCTCGCTGATGCCAGGTCCGGGCCGGAGGCACTCCCGGGCTGACAACCTCTAACTCGCCTCAGGCGGCGAGAGCGAGGCTCTTAGTGCTCTTAACGTTGGCACTTATTGGTTTACGGTCGCGTGATTATCGAGGTCACAACCGCAACCCTCGGCTCGCTTCCCCTGGATCAACTACCGAAGTCGAAACCGTTCACCCCCTCTTTAGTTGTCACTGGCGGCGTGAACGGCAGCTCGGCCACCGCTGGGCACCGCCTAGCGTCTGATGCTACCGGTTCCAACGCGGGACGACCATCGGAGATTCCAGCGGCGATGGCCATACAGGCCGCGCGCCGTCCACGCGCACGCCACACGAACGCTTGGATAACGGCACCTGACAGCGGGGTTAGGGGCGTCCCCCCGGATCAGCGCTTTTCCCCCGGGCCAGCAGAGCCCAGGAACGACGCGGCGAGCGCCGCCGCCTGCTGCTGGCTCCTGCCCGTCTCGAGCACCGCGAAGGCCAGGTCGCCGCGGTAGCCGACGAACCAGCTCAGCCAGCTCCGCGCGCCGGTCCTGACCACGCCGGACTGCCCGAACACCTGGGCTCCGGCCAGGTTCGCCGCGCGGCCGGTGCCCGACCGGACCGTCTGCCGCATGAGGCCGCGCAGCTCGGCAAGGGCGCCGGGAGACAGCGCCGACCTCCAGCTCGCGGCGGGGTCCGGCGCGACGAGCACCGGCACGTGGCCGGTGCCCGACTCAACCTCCGCTGCCACCATGGCCATCCCCAGCGGGCTCATCCGGATGCCGCCCTGGCCGATCGTCTCGGCCGCCAGGCCGGCGGGCGCACCGGAACCGGCCGCGGCGGCCGAGCCGGAGAAGGCCTGCACCGGGAGGTCCCACGGGTACCCGATGCCGAAGTCTTTCTCCGCCGCGGCCAGCTGGCCTGGGCTCAGGCGCATCGACAGGGTCGCGAACGCCGTCCCGCAGCCGGACGCGAAGTCGGCGGAGAACGGCTGCCCGGTGGACGCGGATGAGGAGTCGCTGGTGAACGTCTGGCCGCCCACGTTGGTGACGTCCGTGCACGGGACCGGCGTGTTCGCCGCGATGCCGGTACCGAGCAGGGCGGCCGCCGAGACGATCGTGAACGTCATGCCCGGCGCCAGGCGCGCGTTCAGCGCGCCGCCCTCGGGCAGCGGCAGCGCGCCGGCCTCGTGCCGCGCGACCGCGAGGACGTCGCCGGTCGACGGCTGGACGGCGACGATCTCCCCGGAGGCCCGCAGCCCCGCCAGCGCCGCCGAGGCGGCCGCCTGGTCGTGGGCGTCGATGGTGGTCCGCACCGGCGTGCCCGCGCTGCCGGGCGAGGTCCACAGCGTGCCGGCCACCGCGCCGGCGGAGTTCACGACCACCACCTTGGTGGTGGGGGTCCCCGTCAGCGAGTCCTGATACGTCTCCTCCAGCCCGGAAAGGCCGACCGTGTCACCGGGCTGGAAGGCGGCTCCCTCGGCGCGCAGCGCGTCGGAGTCCTCGGTCCCGACCTGGCCGATCACTCCGTCGCGGCCGCCGCCGAACAGCCGCATCTGGACGCGCTTGGCGTGCAGGCCGGGAACGGCCGCCAGGGGCGCCTGCAGTTTGCTGTACGAGGCTGGGTTCAGGGTCAGCAGCGGCAGGAACGCGCGCGGCGGGGCCGACCGGAGCTGGCCGAGCACCTGCACCTGGTCCAGCCCCGTGACCCGGCTGAACGCCGCGGCGGTGCGCGGCGGGCTGGCCAGGGCCGCCGGGTACACGCCGACCACGTACGCGCTCGACGGGGCCAGCAGCGGCCGTCCCCCGGCGTCGAGGATCTGGGCGCGCGGCGCGAACGTGGTCTGCACAGCGAGCCTGTCTCCCGGCGCCATGCTCGGCTCGATCACGCTGGGCGCCCAGATGACCTTCCAGCTGCCACCCGACCGGCTGAGCCCGAACCTGCCCTGATAGGTCCACTGATGACGGCCCTGGGCCAGCTCCACCGAGGCGGTGAAGGTGGCCACCGCCGTGTCGCCGTGCTGGACGACACCTCTCATGCCCAGAAACATCTCGGTGGCGTCCAGGTCCTGGAACGCCGCCGCCAGCTGCGCGCCGACGGTTCCCGGAGACCCGGTCGTGAGCTGCGCGGCGGCCTGGAACTGCTGCTGCTGCCAGTCGAGCAGGAACGCCTGGACGGTGGGCTCGGCCGATGGTTCCGAGCCGAAGTCCGTCGCCAGGCCGATCGTGATCACGCCCACGACGACGATCATGACGGCTGCGAGGCGCTGCCGCCGTGACAGGCGCGCCCTGGATACGGGCTTCCGGTGCCTGCTCGCGGCCGGGCGCGGCTGGCTCGCCGGCCGCGGCGCCGTCGCCGGGCGCGCTGAACCGGGCGGCCGGGGTGTACCCGGCAGCCGGGGCGGTCCGGGCGGCGGCGGCGAGCCAGGCGGCCGGGGAGGGCCAGCGTGGCTGCCACGCTCATGCGAGCGAGCGGTCACCGTCCATCTCTCCGTCACCTTCGACGCCGCAGTGCACGGTCCACCTCCCTGGCCGCGTCCCGCCGTGCCAGGTCATGTCGTTTATCGTATGTCCGTTTACCCCGGGCGAGTGCAAGCTCCACCTTGACTCTTCCGTCCTTGAAATACAGCGACAGCGGAATGAGCGTCAGCCCCTGCTCGGCGGTCTTGCTGACCAGGCGATCGATCTCTCCCCGGTGCAGCAGAAGCTTCCTGGTCCGCCTTGGCTCATGGTTTGTCCACGTGCCCTGCGTGTACTCCGGAATATGAACGTTATGCAGCCACACTTCCCCGTCCGACACCTGCGCGAACCCGTCGGCCAGAGACGCGCGGCCGGCCCGCAGCGATTTCACCTCGGTGCCGGTCAGTGCCACGCCCGCCTCATAGACATCCTCGATGTGATAATCGTGCCGGGCGCGCCGGTTCCGTGCGATGACCTTGTTTCCCTGCTCGCGAGCCACGTCTCTCCTGTCAGCCAGCCTGCGTCCGCCGGCGAGCCGCGGGTAAAGCCCGAGGTTTCCCTCCCGCAGGAATCCTAGATGCGCAGGTAGCGGCGGAGCGTCAGGAACGACGTCGCGCCGCACAGCAGCACCCCGACGCACATCGCGAGCACGATGACCTGGATCAGGTCGGCGAGCGACAGGCCCACGTTGTAGCTGAAGTACTGCTGCAGGTTATCCAGCAGGAACGATTTCACCCCAATCAGCAGGGCGGCCGCGATGATCCAGCCGAACAGCCCGGCTATCACGCCCTCGAGCAGGAACGGCAGCTGGATGTAGAAATTGGACGCGCCGACCAGGCGCATGATGCCCGTCTCCCGGCGCCGGTTGAACGCGGACAGCCGGATCGTGTTGGCCACCAGCAGGACAGCCGCGATGACGAGGATCAGCGCGACGATCACCACCGCGTTCCTGGCGGCGTCGAGCAGCTTGTAGAACTTGTCCAGGATGGTCATCTCGTCGACCACCGATTCGACGCCCGCCGCGCCGGTTACCGCGCTCGCGACGATGTTGTAGTCGGCTCCCGGGTTCTTCAGCCTTACCTCGAACGAGGCGGGTATGTCGCCTTGCTGCACCGTGGAGACGTAGGACTGATCGTTCGCGAAGTACTGCCGGAACTGCAGATACGCCTGCTGCTGTGACTGGTAGTAGACCGCCGACACCTGGGGCATGGAGGACAGCGTCTGGCGGATCTGAGCCTGTTCCGCGTCTGTGGCCGGCCCGTGGCAGTTCGGGTTCGGGCTGTTCGAGGTGCACAGGTAGACGGATATCTGGACTTTGCTCTGCCAGTACGTCCGCGTGCTGTTCACCTGCTTGATGAACAGCAGCCCGGTGCCGAGCAGGGAGAGGCTGATCGCCACCACGACGATGAGCGCGATCGTCATGGTGAGGTTACGGCGCAGCCCGATCCAGATCTCCTGGAGCACGAACTGTGAACGCATACTGACTGAATCCCTCGGTCGTCCTGTGTGGCCTCGCACGCCACATCTGGTCTTGTGCGTCCCCAGGTGTGCCGGAACCGGCACACGTCCCGGCGGTCAGTATGCCTGACCGTAGACCCCGCGTGACTGGTCTCGAACCACCTTGCCGTATTCAAGCTCGATAACGCGCTTGCGCATCGAGTCCACAATCGCGGCGTCATGGGTGGCCATGACGACCGTCGTCCCTGTCCGGTTGATCCGGTCGAGTACCTTCATGATGCCGATCGAAGTCGCCGGGTCGATGTTCCCCGTGGGCTCGTCCGCGAGCAGGATCATCGGCCGGTTGACGAACGCGCGCGCCATCGCGACCCGCTGCTGCTCGCCACCGGACAGCTCGTCGGGCATCCGGTCGTGCTTGCCCTCCAGTCCGACCAGGTCGATCACCTCGGGCACCACCCGGCGGATGAAGCGCCGCGGCTTGCCGATGACCTCGAGGGCGAATGCCACGTTCTGGTAGACGTTCTTGCTGGGCAGCAGCCGGAAATCCTGGAAAACGCAGCCTATCCGGCGGCGCAGATGCGGCACCTTCCAGTTGGTGAGCCGGGCGAGGTCCTTGCCGGCCACGTGAATCCTGCCGTCGGTCGGCCGCTCCTCCTTCAGGATCAGCCGGAGGAACGTCGACTTACCCGATCCGGACGGCCCGACGAGGAAGACGAACTCTCCCTTGTTCACGGCCAGGTTGACGCTCTCCAGAGCGGCGCGGCTCTGGTTCGGGTAGACCTTGGTGACGCTATCGAAGTTGATCACAGGGCCATCACAGCGATCTCGGCGGGTGGGCGGACAACGGGGCCGCCGGCGCAATTCATAGCCGTGCGACCGCTCGGCGGTATCGCGGCCAGCCCCGGGCACTTACGGGTAACCTGGTTTGGCCAGGGAACAGTCTAGGGGGAAACCGACAGCTAAGGTCCCAGATCACGGAAGTGCACCGGGGCGCGATGGCCGGAAGGGGGCCGAAATGAGCTGCGAGCACCTGATCTGCGCGCATTGCGCCAGCCCGGTGGTGGAAGGACGGTGCCCCGCGTGCCGCGCGGCCCGCGCGCACGTGCATCACTCCTCGCCCGGCATCACGCCGCAACTGATCATCGCGGTACTGATAATCCTGACGCTGGCGCTGCTCATCGCGACCCACGTGGCGTAGCGGCGGGCTTCGGGTCACCTTTCGTTGCGGCGCAGCCACCGTATCTCGGCGTCGATGAAGTCATCGATCTCGCCGTCGAGCACCGCGAGCGCGTTACCGGTCTCCATCCCGGTCCGCACGTCCTTCACGTTCTGGTACGGGTAGAGCACGTAATTGCGGATCTGAGTGCCCCACGCCCGTCCCCCGTCGCCGCGCAGCGCGGCCATCTCCTCGGCCTCCTCCTGGCGCCGCCGCTCCAGCAGCTTGGCCTGCAGCACCGCCATCGCCGAGGCGCGGTTCTGGATCTGGCTCCGCTCGTTCTGGCAGGACACCACGATCCCGGTGGGAAGGTGCGTGATCCGCACGGCCGAGTCGGTCGTGTTGACCCCCTGGCCCCCGGGTCCGCTGGACCGGAAGACATCCACCCGGATCTCGTCCTCGTTGATCTCGATGTGGTCGGTCTGCTCCACCACGGGCATCACGTCGACGCCGGCGAACGAGGTCTGCCTGCGGCCCTGGTTGTCGTACTTGGAGATGCGGACCATGCGGTGCGTACCGTGCTCGCCGCGCAGCGTGCCGTAGGCGTACGGCGCCTTCACGCCGAACGTGGTGGACTTGATCCCGGCCTCCTCCGCGTAGGAGATGTCGTAGACCTCGGTCGGGTAATGGTGCCGCTCGGCCCACCGGGTGTACATGCGCAGCAGGTTCTGCGCGAAGTCCGCGGCGTCCGCGCCGCCCGCCTGCGCGTTGATCGTGATGAGCGCCTCGCGCGAGTCGTATTCGCCGGAGAGCAGGGTCCTGACCTCGAGCTGGTCGATCTCCTTGCGCAGCATGGCGAGATCCCGTTCGGCCTCGGCCCGGGTCGCCTCGTCGCTCTCGCTTTCGGCCAGCTCGAACAGGACCTTGGTGTCGTCGAGCCGCTGCCGGAGGTCGTCCAGCCTGGCCAGCTCGTTTTCCAGGTAGGACAGCCGGCGGCCCACCTGCTGTGCGCGCGCCTGGTCCTCCCACAGGCTGGGATCGGCGGCCTGCTCACGCAGGTCGGCCACCTCGGTCCGCATCGCGTCCGGGTCGAGCACCGCCGCGATCGTGTCGAGCTTCGACGACAGTTCCGATATCTCATCGGCGGGATCGGTAGCTGCCATGCCGAAAAGCCTACGCGAGGACTGGGGGGCGGAGGACACCGCAGCCCCCGGCGGTATCCTGCCAATCTGTGGCAGATGGTACGCACGGCGCAGCCAAGGGGGATGGGCCAGAGGGGACCGGGAGCGGGCGCCCCCCGGGAGCGGAGAAGGCGCGCGGCGCTACCCGCGGGGCCCGGGCCGCGATGATCACCGGCCCGGCGCTCGCCATCGCGGCCGCGGCCCTGGTTCAGGGGTGCGCCCCGCCGGCCGCACCGCCTGCCACGGCGAGCCCCGCCGTGACGGTCGCCGCCGCCAGGCAGGTCTTCGCCTCCTACGTCCGCGTCAGCGACGGGGCGGCCGCCGCCGGCGACGAGGCGCTGGCACTGTCGGTCGCCGCGGGCCCGCAGTGGGCACAGGTGAAGGCCCAGTACGCGATCGCGCGCCGCGGCGGCGGCCGCCCGGCCCGCTACCGGTACGGCACCCCGGTCTTGTACGTGCCGCGCCTGACCGGGTTCCCGGAGTGGTTCGCGGTGGCGGTCCCGCAGAGCATGGCACAGCCCGGCACGAGCCCGCGAACGCTGGCGGGCCTGCCGGTGGCCGCGAGCGGCCGGGCACTTCTGGCCTTCGAGCGCCCGGCCGCGGCCGGGCCCTGGCGGCTGGCCGGCACCGCCCAGCTCCAGCCGGGAGCGCCGCCGCCGGCGATCGAGCGCGACGGCGCCGGTTACGCGACGGCGCTCCCCGCCGACGACGGCACCCTGCTCACCCCGCCGGACGTGGTCGGCCCGCTGCAGGCCGCGGTGGTGGACGACGGGCCGGCCAGCCCGGCCGCACGGGTCGTCGCGGCCGGGCCGCTGACCACCGGCATGCACGCGGCAAACGCCGCGCAGGCCGGGCAGGCCACGGCGCGCGGCGGCTACCAGTGGCAGCTGCAGGGCGCCGGGTTCGCCCAGCTCGCGCTGCGCACCTCCGGCGGCGGCGCGCTGGTGCTCTACGCGATGTACCTGAAAACCACCACCGCCCGGCTGACCCTCCAGTTCGCCGCGACCGACCCCCCGGCCGCCGCCCGGAACCAGCGCATCCAGGTGATCGGCTTCGGCGGCGGGTTACCCGGGAGGCCAGGCCTCGGCTTCGGCGGCGGGTTACCCGGGAGGCCAGGCCCCGGCTTCGGCGGCGGGTTACCCGGGGGGCCAGGCCTCGGCTTCGGCGGCGGGTTACCCGGGAGGCTGGGCCTGGGCCTCCTGGGGGAGGGAGCTCGCTTCGGCCAGGGAGCGGATGGCGCGGGATGCCACGGACATCGTGGTGAACGTGAACCGCTCGCTCTCCCAGATCTCCCCGAGGGTCTGGGTCGCGCGGCTGACGGCGGCCGCGTTCCGGTCCGCCCACAGGGCCAGCCGGTCCTCGGGCGCGGGCCGCTCTCCGCCGCCGCCCGGGGCGTCCCCGGCGGATCCGGCGGACCCGGCGGGGTCGCCGGGGACGCTCACGCCGAGGACGTCACGGGTGAGCGCGGCGTGCGCGGCGTACAGGTCGTCGCGCAGCGCCGAGCGGGCCATGGAAGACCACCGGTCTTCGCGGGGCAGCGCGACGATCCGGTCGCGGAGCCGGGAGATCTGCAGCCGGTCCGCCAGCGCGAAGTACACCCCGGCGGTCTCCTCGACGCCGCGCCGGGCACCGGCCGCGCTCTGCACGATGTCGAACGCCGAGTAGCTCGGCACCATCGCGGCCACCTGATCCGCGAGGTCCGCCGGCACCCCGCGCCCCGCGAACGCGTCCCGCCGCTCCTCGAAGCCGGCGAGGTCGCGGCCGGTGAGGAGTTTGGGGATAGCCGTACGAACGGTGCGTACGCCCTCGTCGAGGAAGCTCACGGTGGCGCGGATGTCGAAGGGCGGCCGGCGGTTCAGCAGCAGCCACCGGCATGCCCGCTCCATCAGTTTGCGCCCCTCCAGCACCAGGGATATCTGGGTGCCGACATCCACCAGCCCGGCGAGGTTCTCGGCCTCCCGCCAGAAGTCGTTCATGCCGAACACCTCGCGGGCGACCAGCCAGGCGCGGGTGATGTCCGGCACGGAGGCGCCGGTCTCCTCGTTGAGCCGGAACAGGAACGTGGTGCCGCCCGTGTCCACCATCTCGTTGACCACCGTGGTGCTGATGATCTCCCGGCGCAGCGGGTGCGCGCTCATCCGGCCGGGCAGCCGCGCGCGCAGCGGGGCCGGGAAGTACTCGGTCAGCGCCCGCTGCAGGTACGGGTCGTCCGGCAGCCCGGATGCCAGCACGTCCTGCCCCGCCGCGATCTTGGTGTGCGCGAGCAGCAGCGCGAGCTCGGGTGTGGTCAGGCCGGTGCCCGACGACCGCCGTTCCGCGATCTCCTTCTCCCCGGGGAGCACGTCCTGCTCACGGGACAGGCGCTTGTCCCGCACCAGCTTCCGCAGGTATCGCGCATGCACCTGAAGCATCTGCGGCACCTGGGCGCGGCCGGTGGCCAGCGCGAGGTTCTGGCCGTAGTTGTGCCTGAGCACCAGGGAGGCCACCTCGTCGGTCATCTCCTGCAGCAGGCCGGCCCGGTCGGCGCGGCGGATCTCGCCCGCCGCTATCGCGTCCTCGAGCAGGATCTTGATGTTGACCTCGTGGTCGGAGGTGTCCACGCCCGCGGAGTTGTCGATGAAGTCGGTGTTGACCAGGCCGCCGCCGAGCGCGTACTCGACGCGCGCCGCCTGCGTCAGCCCCAGGTTTCCGCCCTCGGCGACCACCTTCGCCCGCAGCCTCGGCGCGTCGATCCGCACCGCGTCGTTGGACCTGTCGCCGGCGTCGGCGTGCGTCTGGCCGCTGGCCTTGACGTATGTGCCGATCCCGCCGTTCCACAGCAGGTCGGCCGGCGCCGCCAGGATGGCGGAGATGAGCTCGTCGGGTGACAGCGCCAGCACACCCGCGTCGATGCCGAGCACCGCCCGGGCCTGTGGCGACACCGGGACGGACTTCACGCTCCGCGGCCACACCCCGCCGCCCGGCGAGATCAGCTTGGGGTCGTAGTCCGCCCACGACGACCGGGCCATCGCGAACAGCCGCTCCCGCTCGGCGAAGCTGGCCGCGGGGTCCGGGTCCGGGTCGACGAACACGTGCCGGTGGTCGAAGGCCGCGACCAGCTTGATGTGCCTGGACAGCAGCATCCCGTTGCCGAACACGTCGCCGGACATGTCGCCGATGCCCGCGACCGTGAAGTCGTCGGTGTCCACGTTCCGCCCCAGCGTGGCGAAGTGCCACCTGACCGACTCCCATCCGCCGCGCGCGGTGATGCCCATCCTCTTGTGGTCGTAGCCCTCGGAGCCGCCCGAGGCGAAGGCGTCGCCCAGCCAGAAGCCGTAGCGCGCCGCGATCTCGTTGGCGGCGTCGGAGAACGTCGCCGTGCCCTTGTCGGCGGCCACCACAAGGTAAGGGTCGTCGTCGTCGCGCCTGACCACGTCCGGCGGCGGCACCACGCGGTCCCCGGCGATGTTGTCGGTGATGTCCAGCATGGCGCTGATGAACATCCGGTAGCAGGCCAGCACCTCGGCCTGGTAGGCCTCCCGGCCGGACGGCGACGCCGGGTCGGGGAGCTGCTTGCAGACGAAGCCGCCCTTGGCGCCGGACGGCACGATGACCGAGTTCTTCACCTCCTGCGCCTTCACCAGGCCGAGCACCTCGGTGCGGAAGTCCTCCAGCCGGTCCGACCACCGCAGGCCGCCGCGGGCCACCCGGCCGAACCGCAGGTGCACCGCCTCCAGCCGGGGCGAGTACACGAAGATCTCGAAGAGCGGCCGCGGCGCGGGCAGGCTGGGCACCTTCCCGGGGTCGAGCTTGAGCACGAGGTACGGCGCCGGGCCGTCACCGCCACCACGCGAGGCGTGCTGGAAGTAGTTCGTGCGCAGCGTCGCCTCGATCAGCGCCAGGTACGCCCGCAGGATGCGGTCGTGGTCCAGGCTGACCACCTCGTCGAGCGCGCCGCGGATCTCCTCGGCTATCGCGTCGCTGCGCTCGGTCTCCGCCGCCTGCCTGGCCGGGTCGAACCGCGACTCGAACAGCCGGACCAGCAGGCGGGTGATCGACGCGTTCGAGCGCAGCACACGCTGCAGGTAGTCCTGGCTGAACCGGACCCCGGCCTGGCGCAGGTACCGGGCGTACGCGCGGAGCAGCACGACTTCGCGCCAGGTCAGCCCGGCGTCCAGAACCAGCGCGCTGAACCCGTCATCCTCGGTCCGCTCCTGCCAGAGGGCGCCCAGCGCCTCCTCGAACAGGGCGTGCCGGGGAGCGTCGCCGCGGCCACCGCGCTCCGCCGCCTGGCGCCGCGCGGCGGAGTCCTGCCCGCGGCGCAGGCCGAAGTCGTAGATCCAGAACGGCCCTCCGGCCAGCGTCCCGGTGAACTCGTAGGGATGCTCGTCCACCACTTCAAGGCCCATGTGCTGTAGCTGCGGCAGCACGTCGGACAGTGTGATCGGGGACGACGCGCGGTAGACGCGCAGGCGCCACTGCTCGTCCGGCCCTTGGTTCAGGCGCACCGCGAACGGCTCTCCGGACTCGCGGAGGCCGAGGATCCGGCCGAGGTCATCGACCGCGGCCGGCGCCGGCACGTCCGCCTTGTACGTCTCCGGGATCCCGGTGCAGCAGACATCCAGCAGCTTCGCGGCCCGCTCGTCGCCGAGGCGGCGGGCGGCCTCCGCGGCGAGGTCCTCGTCCCAGGAGCGGACCGCGGCGGCGATCTCCCGCTCCAGCGCGGCGGCGTCCACCTCGGGAAGCGGGCGCCCGCGCTCGCCGCGCACCACGACGTGCAGCCGGGCCAGCGCCGAGTTGCTCACCATCGCGCTGTAGTCCACCGACACGCCGTGCAGCGCCTCCCGCAGGATCTCCTGGGCGCGCAGCCTGATCTGGGTCGTGTACCGGTCGCGGGGCAGGTAGACCAGGCACGACATGTACCGGCCGTACGCGTCGGGCCGCAGGAACAGCCGGACCTGCTTGCGCTCCCGAAGCCGCAGGACACCCAGCGCGATCGGGGTCAGCTGCTCCGGGGAGATCTCGAACAGCTCCTCGCGGGGGTAGCCCTCCAGGATCTCCAGGAGGTCCTTGCCGTCGTGGCTGTCCGCGGGCAGCGCCGCCGCGGCGAGCACCTGGGCGAGCTTGTGCCGCAGCACCGGAATCCGGGTGATGCTCTCGGTGTACGCCGCCTGCGTGTACAGGCCGAGGAACCGGTACTCCCCGGTGACACCGCCGTCGGCGCCGACCCTCTCGACCGCGACGTAGTCCAGGTAGTTGGGCCGGTACACGGTGGACCGCGTGTTGGCCTTGGCGAGCACCAGCCGTGTCGGATCGCGCGATTGGCGCAAGCCGGCCAGCGGACTGAGCTGCTCGGTGCTGGCCTCCTGGGCGCTGGGCGGAAGCGCCGCGAACGAGTCGGTGGTGGTGTCCCGGTCATGGCGCAGGATCCCGAGGCCGGTCCCGGCGATCGGGCGCAGCGCCACACCCGTTCCGTCGCGTGTCGCGCTGTACTCCCGGTAACCGAGGAACGTGAAGTGCCCGGCCGCCACCCACGCGAGCAGCTCACCGGCCTCGGCCGCGGCGGGCCCGGAACCCCCGTGCGTGGCGTCGCCATGCAGCACGCCCACGAGATCGAGGGCCGCCGACCGCATGCGCAGCTGGTCCTCCATCGCGACCCGCACGTCGTCGAGTATGCGCCGCAGGTCCGCCGCGAGCTGCTGCTGGCTCACCCGGTTGCCGAGCCGGGCGAGCTCCACGTGGATCCAGGACTCGGTCAGCGCGTCGGATCCGAGCTCGCCACCTGCCGCGCCGGTGCCGTACAGCACGCCGGTAACGTCGCGCCGCGCGCGCAGCAGCGGGTGCACGATCAGCTCGATGTCGGCGACGTGCCTGTTGAGTTCCATGGTCACCGAGTCGACCAGGTAGGGCATGTCGTCGGTGACGATGTCCACGACGATCCCGGCGCCGCTCAGCGCCGCGCCATGCGCGTCCCGCACCTGCACCAGGGCACGGCCCTGAGGCCGGCGCGCGCCGAGAGCCGCGTGCCACGCCGCCACCGCGGCCACCTTGCCCGGCCCCGCCGGGACCAGGTCCTCCACGGCTACGTGCCGGTAGTAGGCGCCGAGAAAGCCCGGGATGTCACCGACCGCCCTGGCGGCGTCACCGGGCGGCCCGCCGTGCGCGTCCGCCCCGTCCGCCCCGTCCGCGCCACGCCCGCCGGCCCAGGCCGTCGCCGCCCTGGCCAGCAGCGTTCCCCTGGCCTCGTCCGCGTTCTCCGGCATCGCTGTCCACCCCTTCGTGTCCACACCGGCGATTGCCTGCCGTCAGCAGTGCCTGCCGACCGTGATTCCCGCGGCAGCCTGCGTCATCGCGGCGGCCGCGCCGCAGTGAAGTGACCTTCTGATTACGTCCTGTCACGAACCCTGGCCACTGCTCTTTCACGGGTGATTCCCTGCCCCGATTACAGCCTAGGACTCCCGCGGAGGGACTTTCACGGGCCGGAACCGGGGGTGAAATGGCCGAGCACCTCCGGGTTGGCAAGCGCGCTGGGATCGGCGGCCTGCGCCACGGGGGTGCCGAGCAGAATCTTCCGCACCGGGATCTCCAGTTTCTTGCCAGACAGGGTCCGGGGAACCCCGGGCACCTGATGGATCTCGTTGGGTACGTGCCGGGGCGACAGCTGCTTCCTGAGCGCGGCGCGGATCCGGTTCGCGAGGTCGTCGTCCAGGGCACGGCCCGCGGCGGGCACCACGTACAGGATCAGCCGCCCCTCCGCGCCCAGGCGGCCGGTGTCCACCACCAGGCTGTCGCTGATCTCGGGAAACGCCTCGACCACGCGGTAGAACTCGCTGGTCCCCATCCGCACGCCGCCGCGGTTGAGCGTGGCGTCGGAACGGCCGAAGATGACGCAGCCGCCGTCCGGAAGGAACTCGATCCAGTCACCGTGCCGCCACACGCGCGGGAACTCGGAGAAGTAGCTCTCCCGGTACCGCTCGCCGTCCGGGTCGTTCCAGAAACCGACCGGCATCGAGGGCATCGGCTCGGTGATCACCAGCTCGCCGACCTGCCCGGTGACGGGCTTGCCGTCGGCGTCGTAGGCCTCCACCCTGGCGCCGAGGCAGCGGCCGGAGATCACCCCGGCCCGCACGGGCAGCAACGGGGTGGGGCCGACGAACCCGGTGCACAGGTCCGTGCCACCGGAGAACGACCCGAGCAGCAGGTCGCTCTTGACGTTCTCGTACACCCAGCCGAACGCCTCGGGGGGCAGCGGCGAACCGGTGGACCCGATGCCGCGCAGCGCGGGCAGGCCGGCGCGTGGCCGGACACCGGCCTTCATGCAGGCGAGCAGGTACGGCGCGCCGACGCCGAGGTAGCTGATGTGGGTGTCCGCCGCCAGCTCCCACAGCGCGCCGGTGTCCGGGTAGGTGGCGCTTCCGTCGTAGAGCACGATCGTCGAGCCCGCGAGCAGGCCGCCGGCGAGGAAGTTCCACATCATCCAGCCGGTCGTCGTGTACCAGGTGAAGATGTCGCCGGGGCGCAGGTCCAGGTGGAGCGACAGCGCCTTCAGGTGCTCCAGCACGATGCCGCCGTGGCCGTGCACGATCGGCTTGGGCAGGCCCGTGGTCCCCGACGAGTAGACGACCCACAGCGGATGCTCGAACGGCACCTCCTCGAACTCCGGCCAGTCGCGGCCCGTCCCCGCCTCGCCGCCCGGCGAGCCCCGGCCCGTGGCGCCGGCCAGGGATCCGCCGCCGAGCTCGGCCCAGCCAACCGCCGTGACCCGCCCGCGCAGGCCGTCCGGCGCCCGATCGCGGCCGAGCAGGCTCACCGTGACCACGGCGGACAGGCTGGGCAGCGCCGCCGTGATGTCGCGCACCACGTCGCCGCGCGGGTATTCCTTTCCCGCGTAGCGGTAGCCGTCGGCGGCGATGAGCACCGACGGCTCGATCTGCGCGAACCTGTCGAGCACGCTCCGGGCGCCGAAATCCGGCGAGCACGACGACCAGATCGCGCCGATGCTCGCGGTCGCGAGCAGCGCGACCACGGTCTCGGGCACGTTCGGCAGCAGCGCCGCCACACGGTCTCCGCGCCGGACGCCGAGCGCGCGCAGCCCGGCGGCCACGCGGGCCACCTCCGCGGCGAGCTCGGCGTAGCTGAGGGAGCCACCACGCCCGGCGGCCTTCCCCCGGCTTCCGTCCTCGGCGTCCGGAGGGTGTTCGCCGCCACGTTCAGAAACATAAACAACGGCGGTGCGGCCGGGATCGGTCCACGCGGTCCTCAGCGCGTTGCGAGCGTAATTGAGCGTCGCGCCCGGGAACCAGCGCACGCCGGGCATCGTGTCGCCGGCCAGCGCCGGGCCGTCGCCGCGGTCGCCCAGCACCTCGAAGTACTCCCACATCGTTTCCCAGAACTCGCCGGGCGCCGACACCGACCAGTCCCACAGCTCCTGGTAGCCGTCGAGCTGCAGGCCGCGGCCCGCGGCCAGCCAGCGCATGTACCGGGTGATCCGGGCGTTCTTGACCGTCTTGCCGTCCGGTTCCCACAGCGTCGCGCCGTAGCCCCGCTCCCCCAGCGGCGCCCCGGCACCTCCGGACGCCGCCGCGTCGCCCGCACCGGTCATCTTGCTGGCGTCGTTCGCTGTCATGCACACAGCATCGGCCCATCCCGGGACCTCGCGCAACGCGATCATCTCCCCTGTTCCCAGGATCACCGCGCCGGAAGCGGGGTCAGGTGGTGATGAGGGTGATGAGGCGGGGGGTGTCGGTGAGGTCGGGGAGGACCGCGTCGGCGCCCGCCTCGCGCAGCTCGGCACCGCTCGCGCGGCCGCTGGCCACGGCGACCGACCTGGCGCCGCCGTACCTGGCCGCGACGACATCCCGCGGCGAGTCCGCGACGTAGAGGGTGGCGGTGTCGGCGTAGCTCACGCCGTACTTCTCCTCGGCGCGCTGGCGGGCCACGCGGACCAGGGTGCCCTTCGGGTAGGCCTCCGAGCCGTATCCGCCGACGGTGAAGTCGACGAAGCGGTCCAGGCCGAACGTGCGGAGTTTCAGGATCGCGTTCGGCCTGCTCGATCCGGTGAGCACCGACTGGGTCACGCCGTCGAGCCGCGCCACGGCCGCCAGGCACGCGGCCGCGCCGGGCAGCAGCCGACTCTCGGTGCGCAGCAGGTCGCGGCGTGCCGCGAGCGAGGTGGCCAGCTCCGCGGTGAACGGCGCCAGCAGCCGTTCGGACTCCCCGGCGTCGCGCAGGTCGCCGCCGTTCAGCGCGAGCGCGTCGAAGAAGATCTCCGGCTCGGTGCGCCCGGCCATCTGCGGCAGCTGCACCAGCGGCCGCCCGGTCACCTTGCGGAACGCCTCCGCGTACGCCGCTCGCGCCACCTTTCCCACGTCAACCAGGGTCAGGTCGATGTTCCACAGGACCAGGCGGTGAATGGCGTGCCTCCGGTGCCGCTCCGCCGCGGCGGGTACCACCCGGCCGCGGGAACTCACGTGCGCAACGACTCTGCCGTACGGACGCGCGCGGCGCAACACGCCACCGGCCTGCCCGGCGCCGGCGCCAGCGCCTGACCTCCGGCTTCGGCCTGGACGACCTGCGCCCTGGCGCGAGCCGGTCAGCCCATGTGCGGGTAGCGGTAGTCGGCCGGCGGCACGAACAGCTCCTTGACGGTGCGCGCGGATACCCACCTGATCAGGTTGAACACCGAGCCCGCCTTGTCGTTGGTGCCGCTCGCCCTGGCCCCGCCGAACGGCTGCTGGCCGACCACGGCGCCGGTCGGCTTGTCGTTGATGTAGAAGTTGCCCGCCGAGTACCGGAGCCTGCTCGCCGCCTCGGCGATCGCCGCGCGGTCGGTGGCGAGGACGGAGCCGGTGAGGGCGTACGAGGCGGCGTCCGCGGCCTGGGCGACGACCCCGGACCAGTCCTCATCGGGGTAGACGTGGACCGCGAGGATCGGCCCGAAGTACTCGGTGGTGAACACCTCGTCGGCGGGGTCGGCGCATTCCAGCACGGTCGGCCGGACGAAGTACCCGGCGGAGTCGTCGATCGTGCCGCCGGCCAGGAACTCGACCGCCGGCCGGCCGCGGGCGCGCTCGAACGCGCCCGCGTGCTTGGCCAGCGCGCGCGCGTCGATGACGGCGCCCATGAACAGCGACAGGTCGCCGGAGACGTCGCCCATGGTCAGCGACTCGGTCTGCGCGGCGAGCTGGTCGCGGATCCCGGCGTCCCACAGCGAGCGGGGCAGGTAGGCGCGGGAGGCGGCGGAGCACTTCTGGCCCTGGTACTCGAAGGCACCGCGGATCAGCGTGGGGACCACCGAGTCGCGTTCGGCGGACGGGTGGACGATCACGAAGTCCTTGCCGCCGGTCTCGCCGACGAGCCGCGGGTAGTCGCGGAACGTCGCGATGTTCTC
The DNA here is from genome assembly GCA_019239975.1 of Streptosporangiaceae bacterium. Classification (GTDB taxonomy): domain Bacteria; phylum Actinomycetota; class Actinomycetes; order Streptosporangiales; family Streptosporangiaceae; genus JAFAZE01. The sequence goes on along the minus strand of JAFAZE010000020.1, from coordinate 10,426 downwards.
GCCGACGGTTCGCCACAGGTGCTGGAACGTCGCCGTCGAGCCGGTGAAGTGGATTCCGGCCAGCGCCGGGTGGCTCAGCGCCACCCGCGACACGGCCTGGCCGTCGCCGGTCACCATGTTGATCACGCCGGGCGGCAGGCCGGCGGCCTCGAGCAGCAGCATCGTGTAGTGCGCCGCGAGCTGCTGGGTGGGCGACGGCTTCCAGACCACGACGTTGCCGAGCAGCGCCGGGGCGGTCGGCAGGTTGCCGGCTATCGAGGTGAAGTTGAACGGCGTGATGGCGAGGACGAAGCCCTCGAGCGGCCGGTACTCCATCCGGTTCCAGGAACCGGGGCCGGACTCCGGCTGCTCGCTGAGCAACTGCCGCGCGTACGCCACGTTGTAGCGCCAGAAGTCGATCAGCTCGCACGCGGCGTCGATCTCCGCCTGCAACGGCGACTTGGACTGCCCGAGGATGGTCGCCGCGTTGAGCGTGGCCCGCCACGGCCCGGCGAGCAGGTCGGCTGCCTTGAGGAAGACCGCGGCCCGGTCCTCGAAGGACAGCGCCCGCCAGCCGGGCGCCGCGGCCTGGGCGGCGCCGATGGCCGCGGCCACGTCCTCATCGGTGGCGTTGCCGAGCTGGCCGAGCACGTGCCGGTAGTTGTGCGGCTGTACCACGTCGACGCGGTCGCCGCCGCCCATCACCGGCCGGCCGGCGATGGTCATCGTGAGGTCCGCCCGCTGCCCGGCGAGCTCCTTGATCTTGGCTTCCAGCGCCGCCCGTTCCGGACTGCCGGGCTGGTACTGCCTGACCGGCTCGTTGAACGGCACGGGAACCCTGGCGACGGCGTCCATGGCGACTGCCCCTTATGATCACGTTTGTCTATCTGACGGCCTCATTATCGCCGCAGAATCATGCCCAGTGGCACGCGGGATCATTCCGGCGAGGGGCCTGCGGGGTCCGTGGGGCCTGCGGAGTCGGCGGCGGGGCCTGCGGAGTCGGCGGCGGCCAGGTCGAAGAGTTCCTGGGTCGCGTACCAGAGCAGCTCGTGCCCTTCCGCGCCGTCCACGGTGAAGCTCGCGTCATCGTCGCCGGCGTCGGCCGCCGCGATGGCCTCGGCCGCCGCGCGCACGTCGTGCTCGGCATCCGCCGCATCGGCGTGGCCCGCCGCCAGCGCCGCCAGCGGAACCACCGCCGTGATCACCACCGTGGCGGGCTCGTCCGGGTACGCGGTCCAGCTGACCGAGCCGGGCGCCACCTCGGCGGCGAGCACGACCCTGCGGCGCGGCGCCTCCGGGTCGGCGCTGAGCAGCCGCAGCGACGCACGCGCCGCCGCCATCATGGCGACGTACTCGAGTTCCTCCTCGTCACCGCTGCTGTAGGCCTCGCGCAGGGCGGGCGTCACGGCGAAGCCGCCCAGCGGCGGCGGCCCGGCCTCGCCGGCCCGGAGCAGGCCGGCGAGCGCGGGCACGGTCGACGGCAGGTATACACGCATGGCGCCTCATGCCCCGGGCGTGCCGGGCGGCGTGCCGGGCGTGCCCTGCTGCCCGGACGCCGTCGCCGCGCCGCCGCCCAGCGCGGCCAGCACCGCGGCGACGGCGTCGTCCAGCGGAACGTGCTCCCACAGCCGCACGACCTTCCACCCGGCGATGATCAGGGCGGCGTCGGCGGCCCGGTCCCGCTCGACGGTACGCAGCAGCTTGGGCGCCCAGTAGAACTCGTTCACCCGCGGCTTGGATCCGTGGTCGGGACAGGAATGCCAGAAGCACCCGTCGATGAACACCGCCACCTTGCGCGAGGTGAACGCGATGTCCGGCCGTACCCGCTTCCCGCCGTCGAGGTCGAGCCGGTAGTCCTTGCGATAGCGGTACCCCATCTGGTGCAGCGCGTGGCGCAGCGCCACCTCGGGCTTGGTGTCGGTGCGGCGGATCGCGCGCATGTTGGCCGAACGACCGGGACTGGACGGCTGCGGATAGTCCGCCCGATGGTCCGCCATGGTCGCTAACACTAGACCAATCGCGGTCAGAGCAGGCCTGGAAACAACACCGGCGGCCGCTCGGCCGTCAAATCGGTATCGGTGTGATGCACCCCTGTCATCCCGCACCCGGGTTGGCGCGGACCAGGCCCTGCGTTCATGCCGCCATCGCAAGCGGGCCGCCGAACACACCAGCCGCCTCCGCGGACCTCTTCGACGGCTGCGACATCCCGGTAAAGCCCGTATTTCGATATTTCCTATTGATTTAGTTGACAATATCGGCGAGTCGCGGCACCATGAGTGAACCGGTTCACCACGGAAGAGGATGCTCGTGCCCACACCCGCACGGACCGCACCGGCCGGCACCGGCTCGCACGGTTTCGCGGCCGCGTTTGGCGGCCCCGGTCTTGTCGTCGCCGATGACGCCGCCGCGGCCGGTGGCCGTCAGCCAGCAGGCCGCCGGTTCACCGGTCAGGGCTGGCTGCGGCTGATCAGCCCGGTGGTCGCCGTCGGGCTCTGGCAGGCGGCGAGCAGCACCGGCCTGCTTCCGGCGAGCAAACTGGGCTCGCCGGCCTCGATCGTGCACACCGCGTACAACCTGATCGTGGCGGACTCGCCGACCTACGGCACGCTGCAGTCTTCGCTGCTCGTCTCCTGCGAGCGCTGGGCGATGGGCTTCGCCGCCGGCGTCGTCGCCGGCGTGTTCCTCGGCGTGATCTCCGGGCTGAGCCGGGCCGGCGAGACGATCCTCGACCCGATCATGCAGGCGCTGCGCAGCGTGCCGCTGCTCGGCCTGATCCCGCTGTTCATCGTCTGGTTCGGCATCGGCGAGCTGCCGAAGGTGCTCTTCGTCACGCTGGCCGCCACGTTCCTCATGTACATCGAGACGTTCGCGGGAATCCGCAACGTCGACCGCAAGCTCGCCGAGGTCGGCCACGTCCTGGGGCTGCGCAGGAGCGAGATGCTCCGGCACATCGTGCTGCCCGGAGCGCTCCCCCAGGTGCTGACCGGCCTGCGGCTGTCCCTGGTGGCATCGCTGCTCGCGCTCGTGGTCGGCGAGCAGATCAACGCCAGCGCGGGGCTCGGCTTCATGATCACGCAGGCCGAGCAGTTCCTGCAGACCAGCGTGATCATGGTGGCGCTGATCGTCTACGCGATCCTGGGCCTGCTCGCCGACGCCCTGGTGCGGCTCCTCGAAAGGAAGGCACTGGTGTGGCGCCGCGGCTTCGTGGAATAAAGGAAATTTCTTCCGAACGAGCGCCGGCGCCGCCCCAGGCCCACGCCGTTCCTTCCGGTGTGGCCGCGTCGCTGCGCGGGGTGACCCGTTCGTTCGGGTTCCGCAAGGTCCTCGGCGGCCTGGACCTGGACATCGCGGCCGGCGAGTTCGTGGCGCTGATAGGCCGCAGCGGATCGGGCAAGTCCACGCTGCTGCGCGCGCTCGCCGGGCTGGACCAGGAGGTCACCGGCTCGATCGCGGCGCCGGGCCCGGTGTCGGTCGCGTTCCAGGAGCCGCGCCTCGTGCCGTGGAAGCGCGTGCTCGCCAACGTCGCGCTCGGCCTGCGCGCGGCCGACCCGGTGTCCGTCGCCCGCACCGCGCTGCGCGAGGTCGGCCTGGCCGAACGCGAGTCGGCGTGGCCGCTGACGCTGTCCGGCGGCGAGGCGCAGCGGGCGTCGCTGGCGCGGGCTCTGGTCCGGGAGCCGCGGCTGCTGCTGCTCGACGAGCCCTTCAGCGCGCTCGACGCGCTGACCAGAATCACCATCCACCGGCTCGTGCTCAGCCTGTGGGAACGGCACCGGCCCGCCGTGCTGCTGGTCACCCACGACGTGGACGAGGCGCTCGCGCTCGCCGACCGGGTTCTCGTCCTCGGCGACGGGCGCATCGCCCATCAGGCGCCCATCACGCTGCCGAGGCCACGCGACCGTGATCATCCGGCGCTCAGCGCGCTGCGCCTGCGGCTGCTCACCGAACTCGGCGTTCCCGCCGACTCAACTCAATTAACCCCGGTGACTTTCCGCTCGGGGATGCCATCCCGGATCCCCTGGGCTCCGCCGCGGAGCGAGCTCCGCGGGCCAACCGACTGACCTGACCGACAAGGAACCTGATTCGCATGATCAATAGACCCTTTGGCGCCGCCGTGCTCGTCATCGCCGGGCTGGTCGCGGCCGGCTGCTCGTCGTCGCCGGGCCCGGCCGGCGCAGGTTCGGCCGGCGGAGGTTCGGGCGGCACGCCGACGGCCTCGGCCGCGGCGGCCGGCTCGGGCTCCGGAGTTAACCTGTCGTCGGTGACGCTGAACGTCGGCGACCAGAAGGGAACCGGGGCCGAGGCCGTCCTGAAGGCCGCCGGACTGCTCGGCACGCTGCCGTTCAAGGTCAGCTGGTCCGATTTCACCTCCGGGCCGCCGATGCTCCAGGCGATGGCGTCGGGCTCGGTCGACATCGGCGGCGTCGGCGACGCGCCCCCGGTCTTCGCCGCCGCGGGCGGCGAGGCGGTGGAGATCGTCGGCGCCCGCAAGACAGACGCCGGCGACCAGGACGCGGTGATCGTGCCGAAGAACTCCACGATCACATCGATCTCGCAGCTTCGGGGCAAGAGGATCGCCGTCGGCAACGGCAGCTCGGCCGACTACAACCTGCTGACCGTGCTGACCAAGGGGGGGCTGACCGCAAAGGACGTCACGATCGCGAACCTGCAGCCCGCCTTGGCGCTCGCCGCGTTCACGTCCGGTTCGGTCGACGCCTGGGACGTCTGGCCGCCGTACGTCCAGCAGGTCGTCGCGCAGGACAACGCCCGCGTGCTGTCCGTCGGGCCCGCCTACGGTAACCCCTACTCCTTCGAGGTGGCGTCGAAGGCCGCGGCGGCCGACCCGGCCAAGGCCGCGGCGATCAAGGTCTACCTGGCGACGCTGGACAAGGCCTACGTCTGGACCGCGACGCACCCTGCCGAGTGGGCCGTCGCCTGGGGCAAGGCCGCCGGGCTTCCGGCCAGCATCATGGACACGGCGGCGAAGGTGTCCGCCACGACCCCCGTCCCCATCACGAGCGCGATCGTCTCGTCCGAGCAGAACCTGGTCAACCAGTTCTACGCGGCGGGCCTGATCCCCGCCAAGGTCGCCATGTCCGGCTACATCACAACCGCCTTCAACAACACCGTCGGCGGCTAGCCGCGGCCGCGAACCCCTGAATGTGGCGGAGAGTCCGGCTCTGATCGGACTCTCCGCCACATTCACGCTGTCGGTCACCCCGAGCCGACCGCCGCGCGCTTTCGGGGGGCCACCGGGGGCAAAGAGTCACATCTGTCACGGCAGTCACTGGTCGGCGTTGTGACCGCCCGGAGACCGGCACCGGTCCCGGTCCAGGGTGCAGGCCTGTTACCGGAGAAGAAGAAGTGACGGTTGCTGGCCCCTAGTTTCCAGAAAACTCCCCGCCTCTGCGGCGTCGCGGAAACGCGGGGTCGTATGTGACCCCCTAGGTTCCACAACAGTGTTCGGCCCCACCGCATGGTGGAAACGCAGGGCCGTGCGATGGGATGCAGTGTGGCGCGCGTGGCGCGCGTGGCGCGGTGGGCGGGCGGGCGCGCAATCGGCGCGCGGCGAGCATGGCCGACGGGGCGGTGCGCGGCTGAGCATTACGGGCGCGGCGGGTGTGCGGGCGCGCGGCGGGCGCCGCCGACGCGCCCGGCGTGCAAACGGGCCGTCGGCGGGTAATGGGTGCGGCCGACGCGGGACGCACAGCGCGTGCGGCAAGTGGGACGCTCTCCAGAATGTCGGTGGTGCCAGATACAACAGGTTGCGAAATCAGCGGACGCGGATGCCATCGCTGGACGTCGCCGCGACCTCAGCAATCTCACTTGTCTCACGGTCCCAGGGGGAACCATGTCGGCACAGCAGCGCTTGCTAGCACGCGACGACCTGCCCATGGTCAGACTCTCGCCGGTGCCGGACGCGGCTCCCCCATACGACGGCGACCCGCGCGGCCGTGCGCGCGGCACGGTCCCGGCTGCCTTCCCGGCCCCGGCTGCCTTCCCGGCCGCCACGACCGTGCCGGCCGGGAAAATGCCCGGCTCGGTCACCACCGGCCGCGGGGGGCACGGCGGCCCGGCTCGCGGGGGCGATGACTGGCCCAGGCAATTCGCCCAGGTTCTCGCCGAGGTGCTGGCCGGTTCCCGGCCAGCACGCCAGATCGTCCCATGGACCACGCAGCGGGCACGGGTTCAGTTCAGCAGGATCGGATCGCGGCTCGCCTGCGGGCAGCGACCGCGCATCCTGCGCGTCGTTACCTCGCGGCCCGCGCCGGACGTCATGGAAATGACGGTCGTCGCCGGATTCGGGCCGCGCACGCGCGCCCTCGCCGTGCGGTTCGAGCGAACCGCACGGTATCAGCAGGCGCCACGCCGGGCCGCGACCCCACCCGCATGGCTGTGCACCGACATCGAGACGGCCTGACGGCCGGTAGCGCGGTGTCAGCCCCGCATTGCGGGGTCTCCGTGGCAGCGCTTGAACTTGCGGCCGGACCCGCACGGGCAAGGGTCGTTCCTGCCCACGTGGGCGAAGGGGTCATCGGCGCCCGCGCCGCGCCGGCTCTCCACGCCACCGGTGTCGGACGGAGCGGAATAGTGCAGCTGGCGGGGCCGGTTCGGGCCGAACCCTGGGGGCAGCGGGCCACCGGCGGGCGGCCCTCCGGCGGAAGCGGCGGGAGCCTGCGGCACCCCGCCCTGCCCGGGAGCTCCACCAGGACCGCGCCCGCGTCCGTGACGACCGCCCTGACCCTGCGATCCCTGCTGGCGGCCCGCACCCGGCTGGCGGCCCGGGCCGGGCTGCCGGGCCGCACCCTGCTGCCGGGTAGCACCGGGCTGGCTGGCAGCACCGGGCTGCCGGGCCGCACCCTGACCTCGGCCACCGGGCTGGGTTGCCGCACCTGGCTGCCCGACGGCACCTGCCGGCCGACCGCCCTGGCGCCGGGACGGCTGGCTCGGCGGGGCCTGCGGGCCGCCGAACCCCGGGGGCGGCATCGGCGCGCCGGCACCGCCCGCGCCGCCGACGGCACCGCCGCGGCCCGCCGGGGGAGGCTGAGCCTGCGGCCGGCGCTGCGGCGTTCCTGGCGGCGGCATGGTGCCGGCTAGCTGACCGTCCGTTCCGGGGCCGGTCTCCTCGACAATCGGGTTCTCCTGCACCTCCACCTGAAGGTTGAACAGGCTGCCGACCGACTCCTCCTTGATGCCCTCCATCATCGCGTTGAACATGTCGAAGCCCTCGCGCTGATACTCGATCAGCGGATCCCGCTGCGCCATCGCGCGCAGGCCGATGCCCTCGCGGAGGTAGTCCATCTCGTAGAGGTGCTCACGCCACTTCCGGTCGAGCACGGCGAGCACCACGCGGCGCTCGATGTCGCGCATGATCTCGGGCGTCAGCTCCTGCTCACGGCGGTCGTAGGCGGCCTGCGCGTCGCCGGCGACGAGTTCCGTGATGAGATCCGCGGACAGCCCGGCCTTGTCGCCGCCCGCCTCCTCGATCACCTGATCGACGGTGATGCTGATCGGGAAGAGCTGCCGGAACGCGCGCCAGAGCCGGTCCAGGTCCCATTCCTCGGGATAGCCGTCACTGGTCGCGCCGGCCACGTACCCGGCGATCACCTCGTCGATCATGCCGCGGATCTGCTCGTGCAGGTCGGCGCCCTCGAGAACCTTGCGCCGCTCGGCGTAGATCACCTGGCGCTGCCGGTTCAGCACGTCGTCGTACTTCAGGACGTCCTTGCGGATCTCGAAGTTCTGCTGTTCGACCTGGGTCTGCGCGGACCGGATCGCGCGCGTCACGACCTTCGACTCCACCGGCGTATCCGCGGGAATGTTCAGCCGCTCCATGATCGCCGCGACCCGGTCGGAGTTGAACATCCGCATCAGGTCGTCCTCGAGCGAAAGGTAGAACCGGCTCTCCCCCGGGTCGCCCTGGCGGCCGGAACGGCCGCGAAGCTGATTGTCGATGCGGCGCGACTCGTGCCGCTCGGTACCGAGCACGTACAGCCCGCCGGCCGCGATGACCTCCTCGTGCTCCTCGGCAACCGCCCGCTTCGCCTTCGCCACAGCACCCGGCCAGGCCGCCTCGTAGTCCTCGGGCGTCTCCAGCGGCGACAGCCCGCGCTGGTGCAGCTCCAGGTCGGCGACGAACTCCGGGTTCCCGCCGAGCATGATGTCCGTGCCACGGCCGGCCATGTTCGTCGCGACCGTGACCGCGCCCCTGCGCCCGGCCTGCGCGACGATCGACGCCTCACGCTCGTGGTACTTGGCGTTCAGCACCTCGTGCGGCACGCCGCGGCGCTTCAGCATCGTGGAGAGGATCTCGGACTTCTCCACGCTCGTCGTGCCCACGAGGACCGGCTGCCCGGCGCGGTGCCGCTCGAGGATGTCCTCGACGCACGCCTCGAACTTGGACTGGAAGGTCTGGTAGATGACGTCGGGCTCGTCGGCGCGGATCATCGGCTTGTTGGTCGGAATGGGCACGACGCCGAGCTTGTAGATCTGGTGGAACTCGTTGGCCTCGGTCATCGCCGTGCCGGTCATGCCGGCGAGCTTCTCGTAGAGGCGGAAGTAGTTCTGCAGGGTGATCGTGGCGAGCGTCTGGTTCTCGTCCTTGATCTGCACGCCCTCCTTGGCCTCGATGGCCTGGTGCATGCCCTCGCTGTACCGGCGGCCGTGCAGCATCCGGCCAGTGAACTCGTCAACGATCATGACCTCGCCGTCGACGATGACGTAGTCCTTGTCCTTCCGGTACAGCTCCTTGGCCTTCAGGGCGTTGTTCAGGAAGCTGACCAGCGGGGTGTTGACCGGGTCGTAGAGGTTGTCGATGCCGAGCCAGTCCTCGACCTTCTCGACGCCCGATTCCAGGATGCCGACGGTCCGCTTCTTCTCGTCGACCTCGTAGTCGCACTCGCCGTCCTCACCGCGCCGCAGCCGGGGCGCGATCTTGGCGAACTCGACGTACCACCGGGAGTTCTGCTCGGCGGGCCCGCTGATGATCAGCGGGGTCCGCGCCTCGTCGACGAGGATCGAGTCAACCTCGTCGACGATCGCGTAGTTGTGGCCGCGCTGCACGGTCTCCTCAAGCGACCACGCCATGTTGTCGCGCAGGTAGTCGAAGCCGAACTCGTTGTTCGTCCCGTACGTCACGTCTGCGAGGTACGCGCGCTTGCGGTCCTCCGGCGTCATGTCGGCGAGGATGACGCCGACATCGAGGCCGAGGAACCTGTGCACCCGGCCCATCCACTCGGAGTCGCGCTTGGCCAGGTAGTCGTTGGTCGTGACGATGTGCACGCCCTTGCCGGCCAGCGCGTTCAGGTACGCGGGGAAGACGCCGGTCAGCGTCTTGCCTTCACCGGTCCGCATCTCGGCGATGTTGCCCATGTGCAGCGCCGCGGCCCCCATCAGCTGCACGTCGAAGGCCCGCTGGCCCAGCGTGCGGCGCGCCGCCTCGCGGACGGCGGCGAACGCCTCGGGGAGCAGGTCGTCGAGCGACTCTCCGTCGGCATAGCGCTGCCTGAACTCGTCGGTCATCGCGCGGAGCTCGGCGTCGCTCATCGCGACGAAGTCGTCCTCGACAGAGTTGATCTGATCGCTGATCCGCTTGAGTTGGCGCAGGATCTTGCCTTCGCCCGCGCGAAGGATGCTATCTAGGACTGCTGGCACTGTTCGGTGCTCCTTGCGGATTGGCCTGGAGGGGCCGGCTGCCGTCGCTCCATGCCCTTAGGGTATTTTTCTTGCCAGGCTTCAGCATAGGCGTTCGAGGAGGGGTCGTGGCCGAGCAGGCATCAGGCGCTGTGACGGAAACGGGCGGCCAGTCGATGGCGCACGGTGCTGAGCAAACCCTGCCGCACGGCGAGCATCATCTGGAGCACAACTCGGGCAGGCCCATATCCTGGGTGGCGATCTCGGTCATAGTCGTCGGGTTCGTCGTGGGCGGCATCGCGCTGGTGCCGCACCCCACGTGGTGGGCGTTCTGGCTCGGCGTCGGCATCGCGGTTGTCGGCTGCCTGATGACCGCGTTCGCGAAGACCTTCAGCACCGACTGGTACTGAGCCGGATTGTCGTACCCCGCCGCTAGAGTCGGTGGGGTGGGAGAGAATGCCGCGTACGTTCTGGATGAAAAGCAGAGCCCAGCTACGGAGACGCGGCAGCTAACCGCGGACGAGGCGCGGCGGCTCACCCTCTACGCGCAAGGGTTTCTCGGCGGCGGGCGACGTGGCGGCGTCGCGGGGATGCTGCACCGGGTCGGAGCGGTGCAACTCGACACGATCAGCGTGCTGGCGCGGTCCCACGAACTGGTCGCGTACGCGCGGCTCGGCCCGGTCGGGCGGGACGCGGTGGAGAACGCCTACTGGCCGGCGAGGAAGCCGGCGACGTTCGAGTACTGGGCGCACGCGGCCTGCGTCCTGCCGCTCGAGCTCTGGCCGTACTACGCGTGGCGGCGGCGCTCGATCGCGGC
>JAFAZE010000115.1 GCA_019239975.1 Streptosporangiaceae bacterium | reverse complement strand
CTTCTTGGCCCTGGGCGTGAACGGAATATGTCCCGACGGCGCCTGCTGGCCCTGGCCGATGATCTCCTCAACCTGCTGCCGTACGGCCTCCAGGCTGATGCCCAGTGACTCCAGCGCCTTGGCCGCGACACCCTCACCCTCGTGGATCAGGCCCAGCAGGATGTGCTCGGTGCCAATGTAGTTGTGATTGAGCATCCTGGCCTCTTCCTGAGCCAGGACAACAACCCGCCGCGCCCTGTCGGTGAACCTCTCGAACATGCTCCATGCCGCCCTTCCGGGGCCTCCTTTAGCTAGAGTATCCGGATGGTCCGCGCGCGGGACCCGTGCCTGGCTGGCGGGCGGCCCTTGGGGGCGCCCGGGGGGTGCGCCCAGCCCCGGCCGTCCCATCAGCACCACGCTTCATGATCCCGGAATCGCGGGTGCCGTATTCGGCCCGCCGTTTCCGCGATCACGACGGCCGCCCCTTTGCCCGGTTAGCAGGGGCTGGATGAGGAGCGGTGACGCCGTCGGGAACAGGGCGAACAGGGACAATTCGCCGCCGGGATGGCGCGGGCGGTTATGACGCGAACACGATGTGCCCCTCGCCGTGCGCGATGGCCGGGCCGACGGCCACGTACCGCGCCGTGCAGGCGGCCGCGCACCGGACGTCGATGGTCATGGCGCCGCCCTCGGTGGCGACGAGGAGGTCACCGGCCCGGATCCCGGCGCGCGCGAATTCCGCCGCAGGCAGCCGCAGGATGACGTCGTCGCCGGGATGCCTGTTGCCCGGCGAGAAGCGGTCGGCGAGATACGCGGCGGCCGCGGCCGGCGGCACGAACCCGGCGGACTCGACCCCGATGTCACCGCCGGCCGGCAGGCCCGACCGCACCAGGGTGACGATCCTGCCGGACGGCTCCACGGCGTAGACCCGGCCGCTCGTCTCGTTCGGCGCGATGAGGTCGCCGCCGAAGCCGCCGAACGTCGCGGGCGCCACCACCACGCCGCCCTCGACCGCCAGGGCGCCGGAGGCGACGGCGGACACCCGGCCGTCGCAGCCGATGCCGAACACCGTGGTCCGGCCGCCCGAACCGGCGGTGACGAGGATCCGGTGCCCGAACCGCCCGGTGCCGTCCCAGGCGATCCCGGACAGGGCGCGGCCCGCGGGCAGGCTGGCGAACCGCCGCGCCCGGCCCCGCGCGCTGATCATGATGATGCCGGGCCGCGTCCCCGGCTCGATGGCAAAGACAGCATTTTTACCGAACGAGCAGTGGTCACCCTGGACGGGAACGCTGTTCGTGAGCGCGAGGTACGGCTCGGTGCCGGCCGCGGTCTGGTAGCCGCCCGCGCCGCGGGCGAACGGGCTCAGCGCGCCGTCGCCGCCAAGCACGAACAGCCGTCCCGCCGCGGCGACCACGAACGACCCGTCGCCGCGCGGCCCGGCAAGGTCCACGACGCCGGCCAGGTGCCGGAACTTCGCCCAGGCCGCCGGACCGGCCGGGACGGACGGCGCCGCCGGTGCCGATGATGGCACCGTTCCCGTGCCGCCGCCGCACGCCGCGACCGCGGTCACGGCGGCGGCCAGCGCGGCCTTCTGAACCCAGCGCACAGACCCAATCTATGCCGGGCGGCCACCCGCCCGCCGGGCACGGCGCCCGCGGCAAGCAGCCCGTAAGGCCCTGCGCGGAGTTTCCCGCAGCGACCGCTTACGCCGCGGCTAGGCTCTTCGGCCTCCCCCGCGCGCTCCCCGAATAGCCGGGATGCGGACGAGGCGCCCCGTCATGACCGGTGGCGGTTCGGGCCTTACGCTGCGGGATCCTCCGCGCGCCTGCGCGCGTTCAGCCGCTCGAGGAACCGCGTGCTGACGATCTCGCCGATCCCGCCGGCGCGCAGGACGCTGGACAGGACGAGGGCGGCGAGCGCCACGACGATGATCTCCGTGATCCCCGCCACCACGCCGAGCGGCTCCAGCCAGTTACCGGCGTCTCCGGTGTCGCCGGGCACGGGGATGCTGCGAGTGAGGATATAGCCGCACGCGGCGCTCAGGCAGACCAGGCCGCTGAACCCCCAGGCGCCCGGCGAAGGCCTGGCGAGCAGCCACAGGCCGGCGGCCGTCGCCACGGGCGCCAGCAGGCTGAATCCGACGGTCAGCCAGACCGCGCCGTGCAGCTGGCCCTGAATCTCGAGTGCGTGGACGATACCGACGGTGATCAGGCCGATCACCGTTACGGCGCGGACGGCGGGGTCCATGGCCAGGACAGGCCGCTGCAAGGCCATGGTGTGCGGTGTCGGCGTGCGCAGTTGGCTGGTGGCACCGGGCATGCTCAAAATCCTTCCGTGCGGGGCGCTGCGTGTTACTGCACCGTTTCTCGGCGCACGGGGGGATGAGCCGAATGCTTGGCCTTACCCGGTATCACGGACCCAAATGATCACGGGTTCAAGCAGACCGGAGGCAATTCCAGAAGCCGCGCCGCCGGCACGGACCCGGCGGCTGCGGCCGGGGTCAGGGGCCGCGGCCTCACAGATCCAGCGGGTGCAGCGGGATGATCTCTGTGGTGATCAGGCCGCCCTGTGCCAGCGGCAGCCCGTCGGCGACCCTCGCCGCCTCGCCCTCACCGGGGACATCGAGCATGAGCACGGCGCCGGGCCGGCCAGGGCTCCACGCGCCGGTCAGCACGCCGGCCGTCTTGAGCTCACGCAGCGCCGCCATCTCCCCGCCCACCAGCCGCCGGAACTCAGCCTGGTCGCCGCCCACCGCCGGGCGGCAGATCACCAGTATCAGCATCGCCAATCTCCTCCGCGAGCACCCCCCGCTCGCCCCCCGCGGCCTCCTCGGAGCACGAGACGCAGACGGGAACACCCCGCCCGTTCGGAATAATGCCCCACGACCCGCCCCCCACCCGGCCAACGGCGAGCACCAGAGCGGCCTTACGGCGAGCACCCCAGCGGCCCAACAGCGAGCACCCCAGCGGGGTACGGCGAGTGGCGCAGCGGGCTTACGGCGAGCACCCCAGCGGCCCAACGGCGAGCACCCCAGCGGGCTACGGCGAGTGGCGCGGCGAAGCCGTGACAACGGCGCAGCCGCGATCACGCGGCTCGCGAGGGCCCACGGCCCTCCGGCCGCGCGATTCCACGGCGAGCACCCCAGCGGGCAACCGGGGGGTTCCGGGGGGTCGCCCCCCCGGGCTAACACAGCCCACCCGGCCGCCGGGAACCGCACCCGTCGCGGCGGGATACGCACGCTGCGCGTGACCACAGTTCGTGCAGCCCGCCGCGCCCCCCCTGGCGCGGTCGGTCCCGGCGGCCGGGCAACACTCTCAGCCGTGCCCGGCCGGTCACCTGATCACGGCCCAGCATGCCAGCTGATACTAGGAAATTAGCGGCGGGCGCCTCGCGGCGCATCCTCAGAACTATGTAGGCCGTTATGTATTCGATCGCCGCCTGATCTTGAAGTCGGCGCTATTGTGGGCGTAGTTGTTGAGTGCGGGACCAGCAGGCTGAATAGGAAATCGGGCTGCAGGGGAGAAACAGGTAGAAGAGACCCGGGCCAATCTGCCCCTCGAACCGAATAGCTTCGTCGGCCGCGAGAGCGAGATCGGCGAGCTGTGCGGGCTGGTACGCGTGACACGGGCCGTCACGCTGTGTGGTGCCGGGGGCATCGGGAAGACCCGGCTGGCGCTGCGGATCCTCGCCGGACTGGCCGACGAGTTCCCCGACGGGGCCTGCTTCGTCGAGCTGGCTGACCTGGGGCAGCCCGAGCTGGTGGTCTCCCGGGTGGCGTCGGCGGTGGGTGTCGGCGAGGAGCCCGGGCGCCCGCTGCTGGACACGCTCGCGGACGCGCTCAGATCGCGGAGGATGCTGCTTGCGCTCGACAACTGCGAGCACCTGATCGACGCGTGCGCCTGGGTGTCGCGGCGCTTGCTGGCCAGCTCGCCGGGGCTGCGCCTGCTGGCCACCAGCCGCGAGCCGCTGCACGTGGCGGCGGAGACGGTGTGGCAGGTGCCGCCGCTTTCGGTCGCCCCGGACGGCGCGCTCGCCGGCGCGGCCGACGACGCCTGCCGCTACGAGGCGATCAGGCTCTTCGCCGACCGGGCTGCCGCCTGCTCCCCCGGATTCGCGGCCGGCCCGGGCAACGTCGCCGCGATCGCGGAGATCTGCCGCGCGCTGGACGGCATTCCGCTGGCGATCGAGCTGGCGGCCGCGCGGGTACGGGCGCTGTCCGCCGAGCAGATCGCCGGCCGCCTGGCCGACCGGTTCGGGCTGCTGACGACCGGGGACAGAACCGCGCCGCCCCGCCAGCGCACGCTTCGCGCCGCGATCGACTGGAGCTTTGACCTGCTCACTTCCCATGAGCGGGTGCTGCTGCGGCGGCTTTCGGTCTTCGCCGGCTGGTCGCTGGAGATGGCCGAGCAGGTGTGCTCCGGCGAGCAGACACCGGCCGGGGACATGCTCGACCTCATCGCCGCGCTGGTGGACAAGTCGCTGGTGGTGCTCGAACCGGAGGCGCTCGGCCAGGCCCGTTACCGGCTGCTCGACACCATCCGCGAGTACGCCGCCGAAAGGCTCGCCGAGGCCGGCGAGTCGGCCGCGCTGCAGCTCAGGCTCCGCGATTACGTGCTGCGGGTGGCGGAACACAACCTGGCCATCGGGATGGCACGGCTTCCGGCGCCGTGGTCGGCGCGCGTCGACGTCTTCCGCAGGTACGACGTTGACGCCGGCAACCTTTGGCAGGTGCTGAGCCGGTGCCTGGCCGACGGCGATGCGGAAACCGGGCTGCGGATCTGTACCGCGGTCCGGCCCGCCTGGATCGCGCGCGGCAGCTTCGCCGAGGGCGGCGAATGGCTGGAGTCCTTCCTGGCCCTGGACAAGGGCGCCGTGCCGCCGGGGGTGCGCGGCGCTGCCCTGGTGGGGCGCGCCCAGCTCGCCCTGTCCAGCGATCCGGCCCTGGCGGAGTCGCTGGCCGAGGAGGGGCTGGAGCTGTGCCGCGCGGCGGGCGACGAGTTCTGGATAGCGGCCGCGCTCAGCCTGCTGGCCGAGATCGCGCTGCACACCGGGAGGCCGGACGAGGCGGCGTCCTGCGCCGACGAGGCCGTGTCGGTCGCCAGGGCGGCCGGTGACGGCTGGAACGAGGGCTACGCGCTGGGCATCCAGGCGGCGATCGCGGGACTGCGCGGCCGGCTGCGCGAGGCACAGCAGCTCGGGAAGGCCTCGATCGCCGTCATGCGGCGCATCGACCAGCAGTGGGGGGTGGCACGGGCCCTGCTCGGCCTGGGTGACCTGGCCAGGCTCCGCGGGGATCCGGGGGACGCGCGGCGGCGGTACCTCGAGGCGCTGGGCATCCTGCGCGAGATCGACGCGCGGCCGGAGATCGCACGGTGCCTGGCCGGCCTCGGGCGGGTGGCCCTGGACCTGGGCGCCGCCGGGCTGGCGAGGCAGCACCTCACCGACAGCATCCGGCTCAGTCACCACACCGGCGCGCGGATCGGCGTGGCACGCGGGCTCGAGGCCTTCGCGGCGCTGGCTCTCGTCGAAGACCGGCCCGAACGGGCGGTGCAGCTGACCGCGGCCGCCACCGCGATGCGAGAGGCGGCCGGCCTGCCGCCGCTGCCCGGCGCGCGGGCCGAACGTTACCTGACCGCGGCGCGCCATCTCGGCAAGCCGGCCATCGCGCGGCTGTGGGCGCAGGGCCTGGCGATGAGCCCCGACGCGGCGGTGGCGCTCGCCCTGGACCTGCCGGAGCCCGGGCCGGCTTCCGGCGACGTGAAGCTGACCGCGGTGGGCGCGGACGAGGCCGCCGAGGCGCCGCCGGGCCCGCTGACGCCGCGCGAGCGCGAGATCGTCGAGCTGGTCGCCAGCGGCCGCAGCAACAAAGCCATAGCCGAGGAGCTGTTCATCAGCCCGGCGACCGCCGCCCGGCACGTCGCCAACATCCTGGCCAAGCTGGGGTTCAGCTCACGCACTCAGATCGCCGCGTGGGCCGCGGAGGGACAGAGGGCCGCGCCGGCCGTTCCGGCGCCGCGGGCGCAGCAGCCCGGCGCCTGAGCCCCCGCGCGTCACCGGCGCTCGCGCTTCACCGCGGGCCCGTTCTCCGTGCGCCAGCGGTCGTAGCAGGAGGTACACAGCTTCGTCACGTCGTCGACGCGTGTGTACGATCCGCACTTGAAACAGTAGTTGTCATGCATCGCTGCACTGTCCTCCCCAGGGCATTACCCATACAGCGCTGTGGCGCGCCCGGTATTCCCGAAGCATGAGGTGACCGGGACCCCCGCGAAATACAGACGTTCAGGAGGGCCTCATGGTTGTCCCGCTCGCCGCCCGGGTGGCCGCCGCGGTGATCGGCGGCCTGCTCGTCGTGACGGCGTGGGCCAGCGTCACCGGGACGCTGATCGTTTCGCGCTCGGTGAGCGGCCGGGTGACACGCTGGGTCGACCGCCTCATCATCAAGGTGTTCGGGCTGGCGAACGCCAGGTACACCGACTACCGGCGGCGCGACCGCACGCTCGCCGCGCAGGCGGCGGCGATCCTGCTCACGCAGCTGGCGACCTGGCTGGTGATCGCCTTCGCCGGGTTCATGCTGCTGCTGTGGCCGTTCGAGCGCGGCGGCCTGGGTTCCGCGTTCGCCTCTTCGGGGTCGGCGATGTTCACCCTCGGGTTCGCGGTCCCCGTCGGGAGCGTGCCGGCCGCGTTCATCTTCCTCGGCGCGGGCACCGGCCTGGTGATCATCGCGCTGCAGATCGCCTACCTGCCGACGCTGTACGCGGCGTTCAACCGGCGGGAAACGGAGATCGCCCTGCTGAACGCGCGGGCCGGCGTCCCGTCATGGGGCCCGGAACTGCTGGCCCGCACCTACTACGCACTCGGTACCGGCGTGTCCACCATCGACACCCTGCCAGACCTTTACGCGCAGTGGGAGCGCTGGTCCGCGGACGTCGCGGAAAGCCACACGACCTACCCGGTGCTGGCCCGGTTCCGGTCACCACGGCCGCTGTCCTCCTGGGTGACCGCGCTGCTCGCCGTGCTCGACTCCGCCGCCCTGTTCCTGGCGCTGTCGCCGAAGTCCGTGCCCGAGGTTCCCGCGCGCCTGTGCCTGCGGGGCGGGTTTGAGTGCTTCCGCCGCATCGCGCAGACACTGGGCATCGACCTGCCCGACGAGCAGGACCCGGACGGCGGGATCACGCTGACCTACGAGGAGTTCCTGGCGGCGGTCGAGCGCATGCGCAAGGTCAGCTTCCCCATCGAGCGCGACCCGGCCGACGCGTGGCCGGACTTCGCGGGCTGGCGGGTCAACTACGAGCGGGCCGCCTACGCCGTCGCCGCGGCGGTCGATGCTCCGCCTGCCCTCTGGTCAGGTCCGCGCGGGTATCCCGTGACCCCCATCCCCCCGTTCCGGCCGCCGAGCGGAGGGCAGCCCTCCGATGGCCGGCCGCCCGCGGCCGGCCCCTCCGGCTCTCCCTCTCCGCGAAGGCGGCTCCGGCCTCCCTGACCGCGGGTCACGAACGGCTGGCGGCACGCTGGCCGCCGCGACCGCCTGGGTATCCGCCCGGAAACGGCCACTGACCGCCGCTGCCGCCGTGGCCGTGCTGTTGCGTCCGGCGATCCCACGGCCATGTGTTCTGGCCGGTGAGGGCCGAGCAGTAGGCGGGCACCCGCCAGATGTCCCCGGCCGCCTTGACCAGGGCGCGGTAGGCGTCCCGGTCCTGGCCGTTCTGGCCGGGCTGGCCGTTCTGGCCGTTCTGGCCGGGCCACCGGGCATGCTGGAGCGCGCGGCACAGACCGGCCAGCTCGCTCCGGGGGGTGCCGGAAGAGGCCGAGGATCCCGCGGAGACGGAGTGGCGGACCCGCCCGTCGGGTGCCGCGGGACCGGCATGGCCCGGAGCCGGCGCTGTCGCCTCGCGCGCCAGCGGACGCGGCGGCGGATGGTGCCGCGCCACGTGGTGGGCCGGGGGAGCGGCGATGACCTCGTGTGCCAGGCGCTGAATCGGCGTCGGCAGGCTGCCGGTGTACGCGGCGACACCGCCGAGGGCCACCACGGCAAGCGCCGCCGCGGCGGCGAGCCGAGGGCCGGGCACCAGGCCGGACCGCCGCCGCCTGCGGTGCCTTGGCCCGCGGAAAGCCACCGTGTGCCGCGGCGCGTCCGCGGCGGCCCGCGCCCGGCGGCGCGCCCGGCCCGCCATCTCGCGGAACCCGGCCATGGCGAGGTCTTCCCCGGTCAGCTCACCGGGCGCTGGCGCGGCGCGCAGCGCGCTCAGGACCTCGGCGACCGGGCGCAGCCCGGCCGTGACCTCGCCTGGTTCGCGGGCGAGCAGCACCTCGAGGTCACCGTCGCCGTCCGGCGGGATATCCCCGTGAGCTGGAGAGGAGCTTTCTGGCATGTCATCGTCTGGAGCGCCGCGCCGCCTCATAGCGTTACACCCGCCTCGGCCAGCATCGTGGCGAGCTTCCGCAGGCCGCGGTGAGCGGCCACGCGGACCGCGCCGGGGCTGCGGCCCAGCAGGCCGGCCACCGCCTCGGTGTCCAGCCCCGCGACGACCCGCAGCAGGATCACCTCCGCCTGCTGCCGCGGCAGCCTCGATACCAGCGTGATCGCCGCCTCCGTCGCCAGGTTCTCCATCGCCTGCTGCTCGGCGTCGTATGCCCGCGGAACCTCGGCGGGCTGGATCCCCTCGAGCGGTTCCGCGGGATGCCGCCTGCGAAGCCGCGCCTGATCAAGCGCCCGCCTGCGGGCGATGGTGAAGAGCCACGCCCGCCACGCCGCCTCGTCGCCGCTGAAGCGCGGCAGCCCGCGCACCACCTGCACCCAGGTTTCCGCCGCCGTGTCCTCGGCCGCCTCCGGGGCGATCACCCGCAGGTAGCGGAGCAGTGCCGGGTTGCCGTCCCGCCACAGCACGGAAAAAGCGGCCTCGCTGCCCCCCTGGGCGGCCGCCAGCAGCCCCGCGAAGTCCTCGCCCACCACAGTGCTGAGTATCCGCAGTGCGCGCCCGCCGCCGCAACGAAATCCATATTCAGGAGCAAGTCAAGATCATGAATCCGCTGTGCTCTCGGAGCTATCCTGGACCGGGCGGCCGGCCGCCGCCCGGGACCAAGGGGTCATTTTGTGATCGAACTCGTCCGCGTCACCGGGTAGCCAGTGGCCGCCACGAACTGGGCAGGGAACGTCACCTTCCGCGCGGCCCGGGTGCGGCGCCCCGCGACAGCGGCCGAGCTGCGCCAGCTCGTGGCGGAAAGCCCACGGCTGCACGCCGTCGGAGCCGGGCATTCGTTCAGCCCGGCCGCGGACTCCCCCGGCGAACTCGTCTCGGCCGAGGGGCTCCCGCCGGCGGCGCAGACCGGCCGCGGCGGCGTCCGGGTCAGCGCGGGCATGACATATGGCCAGCTAGCACCCCGGCTGGACCGGCAGGGCTTCGCGCTGCCGAACCTGGCGTCGCTGCCGCACATAACGGTCGCGGGAGCATGCGCGACCGGAACGCACGGCTCGGGGGACGGCAACGGCTCGCTCGCCACGGCGGTCTCGTCGCTCGACATGGTGACCGCGGACGGCGGCCTCGTGACGCTCAGCAGGAACGAACCCGGGTTCGCCGGCGCGGTCGTGGCGCTCGGCGCCCTCGGCGTCGTGACCAGCATGACGCTCGACGTGGTGCCGGCCTTCCGTATCCGGCAGTGGGTCTACGAGGACCTGCCCCGGCGGGCGCTGGACGAGGGCTTTGATGAAATTTTCAGCAGCGCGTACAGCGTGAGCGCGTTCACGACCTGGCGCGACCCCGGGCGGCTGAGCCAGGTGTGGGTGAAACACCGTGAGGACGACGGCTGGGAGGCCACGCCGCGCTGGCTCGGCGCCCGGCTTTCCGCGCGCCAGCTCCATCCGGTGCCGGGCATGCCGCCTGGCCAGGCCACCCAGCAGCTCGGCGTCCCCGGCCCGTGGCACGAGCGGCTGCCGCATTTCCGCGCGGATTCCACGCCGAGCGCGGGCGACGAGCTGCAGTCCGAGTACCTGCTGCCGCGCGGCGCCGCCGTCCCGGCGCTCGCGGCGCTCGATCCGCTCGCCGGCCGGATCGCGCCGGTGCTGCGGGTCGCGGAGATCCGCACGATCGCCGCGGACGGCTTGTGGCTGAGCCCCTGCTACCAGCGGGACACGGTCGGCTTCCATTTCACCTGGCGCAAGGACACCGCGGCCGTCACCGCGCTGCTCCCGGCCATCGAGGAGCGCCTGGCGCCGTTCGCCCCGCGCCCGCACTGGGGCAAGCTGTTCACGATGCCGCCCGTGACCTATCCGCGGCTCGCGGACTTTCGGGAACTGATGTCCCGCTACGACCCGGCCGGCAAGTTCCGCAACGCTTTCATTCACCACGTCGCATGATCGCGGAAGTCTGGGTGTCGCCCGCGACCCGGCGTTTCCGCGATCATGAGGGCTGTCCGCTTTGTCCGGTGGGCGCGCTGGCGGGTCCCGCCGTTTCTCTTGCCACGGGGATGCCGGTTGCGTGATCGGCGGGCATCCCGGGACATGCCGCGGGGGCCAGCGACCTCTCGCCGTGAGGGTTACGCGTGCCGGTTTCAGTGGCCTGGCGCCACAGGAGTGACCACGAACTGGCGCAGGTAAAGATCACGGAAGGTCACTGGCCCCCTGGGCCCGGGGACAGCGTCGATGTTGATCCCGGTTTCGGGGACGGAGAGCAGCTTGAACCCGTCCAGAAGCCGCGTCGTCGCGTTCCAGAACGCGCCGGTACCCGCGTAGGCGCCGAGGAACTCGGCGGCGGCGGCCTGGTCGCCGGCGACGATCCCGGCCGCCAGCCCCGACGTCTCGTCGTTGGCGATGGCGGCCGCCTCCGCCGGGCCGCCCGCGGGGGCGATCGTGACCGTCGCCTCGCGGCCGGTTTCCAGCGCCCACTCATGCCCCAGCGGATGATCGTGCGGCGGCAGCGACGCGGTGACACCGAGCCCGCCGAGCAGGCCGGTGAGGCGCGGCAGCCATTCGGACCACAGGTCGCGGTGCACCAGCAGCAGGTTGAGCCGGTTGCAGACGCCGAGCCGGTCGAGGCTCGCGGTGATCAGGGAGTCCGCCAGCTCCCGTTCGGCTGAAGAATGAAGGTAAAGCACCCCGCCGCCGTCGGCGTGCGCCAGCGTCCGCACCCCGTGCCGTGCGCCCTCACCGGCGAGCGCCCTGGTGCTGGCGCCGCTGCCGCGCAGGATCACGAGCGGGATGAGGGCCGGCTCGCGAACCAGGGCGTACGCCGCCGCCTGCCCAGGTGCCCGGACGAGCTGAACCGCCGACGGGTTCAGGCCGGTCCGCGACAGCGCCGGGGCGATCACCTCATCCGCGAGCGCGACGGCCGACCGCAGGGCGGCCGACCCGGTACGCAGCACGCCCGCGTTGCGGGACTTGACGAGCTGCGACGCGATGTCCACCACGACGTTCGGCCGCGCCTCGAAGTTGGCGCCGATGACGCCGACCGGCCGCCGCCGCTCCGTGAGGCTCAGGCCGCCGGGCAGTTCCCTGACGAACCGGCTCGCGGGCTCGGCGGGGATACCGGCCAGCGCCCGCAACTGGTCCGCCATCCCGCGCAGCCGTGCCTCGTCCAGCCGGAGCCGGTCGCGCAGCGCGTCCGGCAGCCCGGCGTCCGCGGCCGCGCGCATGTCCCGCTCGTTGGCCGCGAGCACGGCGCCGGACGCGTCGCCGAGCGCGCCGGCCATGGCCCGCAGCGCCTCGTCGATGCTCGCGCCGGGAGCCGCGGCGAGGCCTGGAGCGGCGGCCCGCGCGGCGTTCGCCGCGGCCCGGACCGCGCCGGCGGCTTCCCGCTCTCCGGCGTCACGCGCGGCCTCGTCAACCGCGGCGCCCTCTGCTGTCACGGCGTGTCCTTCCGGTCGGGCCTTGCTCCAGGGACATGTCCTAGTACACTCGACTGCGTGAGTGAAAGTCAACACCCGACGGTCGATTGTTGAACAATTCCCCCGACTCCGCGCCCGCCCCGGCGCGGCGGCGCGGGCGCGGCCTGCCCGGCTTGCCCGCGCTGCAGCCGCTGCCCACCGCCGCGGAGCGTGCAGCGTCCGTGATCAGGGACTACATCTTCGAGGGTGAGTTCCTGCCGGGCACACCGCTGCCCGAGGCGAGCCTCGCGCAGGCGCTTCAGGTCTCCCGCAACACCGTACGCGAGGCGTTCCGCGCGCTGATGAGCGAGCACCTTCTCGCCTATGAAGCCCACAAGGGCGTCACGGTGCGCTGGCTCACCGCAGCCGACGTGCGGGACATCTACGCGCTGCGCCGGGTGCTGGAGCTGTCCGCCATCGACCTGATCAGCGAGGGCAGGGCGGCCCTCGACACCGCCGCGCTCGGCGCGGCCGTCACCGCCGGCGAGGCCGCCGCCGCCGAATCGCGCTGGCGCGACGTCGGCACCGTCAACCTGCGTTTCCATGCCGTGCTCGTGGCCAGCCACGGCAGCGCCCGGATGGACGAGTTCTTCCTGCGGCTGATGACCGAACTGCGGCTCGGCTTCCTCGCGGTGGCCGACCCGGAGTCCTTTCACGGCTCGTACCTGACCCGCAACATGCAGCTCAGGGACCTGTTCGGCGAGGGCAGGTACGCGGACGCCCGGGCGGCGCTGACCCGCTACCTGGAGGAGGCCGAAGGGCCCGTGCTGGCGGCGGTCAGCGCGGCCCGGGAAGGCGGCGGCGTACCGCGGCCAGGCGGCTGAAGAAGCCTGCTCATTCCCCGTCGTAGAGGCGGCGGCGCAGGTCGGCGCGGATGTCCTCGCCGAGCCGGCGGGTTTCCCGCCGGTTCAGCATCGCGCCCGCGACGCTGCCGGTGAGAAGCGGCCCCATGGAGAACGCGCTCCTGGTCGCGCGGGCCGCGAGCCTCCGCCGGAGCTGCCGCGCCAGCGGCGACCCGGCGACGAGGATCAGGCCGCCGGGAACCATGAACACGCCGCGCCGGTGCGCCCATGCCGCGATGTACGACGCCATCCGTTCCGGCACGGTGCCCGGCGCGGGCATGCCGTACGCCTCGTGGAGCTCCGCGACGAGCTTGACTTCGATCCCGACCAGGGCGAGGGTCTCGGCCGCCATCTCGGCCGGGAAGGCGGGCAGCACCGGCAGCGTCGCCCACGCCCCGACGGCGGCGCCGACGGCCGACGACGCGCGCGCCGCGGTCTCGATCAGCGCGTCGGCGATTTCCTCGGTGCTGCTTCCGGGAAACTGAGCGCGCAGCGCGGCCTGGTCGCGTACCCGCAGCCGCGGGCCCATCGCCTCGACCTGAGCGGCGAGCCAGCCGATGCCCGAGCCCATGCCCCGCCGCGCCGCGCTCGTACCCCGCCGCGCCGCACTCCTGCCGCGCCGGGCGGCACCGGTGCCGCGCCCGGCGACCCGCGCGCTGGACCGCGCGGCCGCCGCGAAGATCGCCGCGATCCGCCGCTGGTCCTGCTGGCGCTCGGCCTCGGCCAGCTCGCTGGCGGCCTCGGCCGCCTCCCGCGCGAGGACCTCGGGGGGCGGCGCATTGCTCTCCGACTCAGCCATGACAGGCCCCTACCCCCCACCCCTGGTGAGGATGCGCGTTCCGGCAGGCGCGGCCCGACTGCGCAGAGCGAACACGCCGTCACAAATACTTTGGTTCTGCACTTCTCGTATTAGGCACATCGCCTATAGTGACGCTTATGTGATCCGGCCGGGGCGGGCGGTGCTTTCGAGGCGCATGGTGCCGGTGTGAAATATATGAGCGGCAAGGGGCGGGGCCGGGAGGCGGGCCCGGCGGCGAGCGAAGACACGGCGAAACGGAGCGCGATATGGCCAAGGGGGCGCCGAACGAGGCGAGGGAGCTTCCCGGTGCGGTCCTGCTCGCGGCCGGCACCGCGGCCGGCACCGCGGCCGGGAGCCTCGAGGCGCAGCTCGCCGAGGCGTGGGCCGGCGCGCTCGGCGCCGGGACGAAGGCGCGCCCCTTCCTCACCGGGCTGTCGGCCACGCTGCTTTCCTCGCTGCGGGACTCGCGCCTGGAGCCGCGGCGGGCGGCTGGCGTCGGGCAGGCGCTGGCCGACGCGGATTTCGCCGGCGCCGAGGTGCTGGGCCAGAGCCTGCGCGTGCTGAGCCTGCGGGTCCCCGAGCTGCTCGGCGACGCGGCCGCCGCCCTAGTCCCCCGGCTGAGCGAGCTGCTCGGGGCGCTGGCCAACGGCTACGTTCAGGCCCTTCGCGACCGGACGCTCGCGGAGCAGGAGGCGATCCGCCGCGCCGAAGCGGACGAGCAGCGAACCCTCAGCGAGACCCTGTTCCATCAGGCGACGCATGACCCGCTCACCGGGCTGCCCAACCGCGCGGCGCTCTTCAGCAGGCTCGGCGCGGCGCTGAGCGCCGGGGAGGCACGCGGCGCCGGGGAGGCACGCGGCGCCGGAGACGCGCGGGGCGCCGGGGAGGCACGGGGCGCGGGCGGCGGCCGAGTGGGCCTCTGCTACCTGGACCTCGACGGGTTCAAGGCGGTGAACGACCGCCACGGACACGACGCGGGCGATCAGCTCCTCGTCACGGTGGCCGAGCGCATCGGCCGGGCCGCCCGGGCGAGGGGCGCGCTGGCGGCGCGGATAGGCGGCGACGAGTTCGTGGTCCTGGCGGAGAGCTCGCCGGGCCTCACCGGGCTGATAACGCTCACCAGCGACATCCTCGCGGAGGTCAGCCAGCCGATACGGCTGGCGGCCGGGCGGATCAGCATAACCGCGTGCGCAGGGATCGTGGAGAGCGCCGCGCGCCCGCCGGGCGCCGCCAGCATCGTCGCCGACGCGGACGCCGCCCTGTACGAGGCGAAGTCCTCCGGCCCCGGCCGGTGGGCGGTCCACGGCACGGCGGGTCACGGCCGCCTTTCGTCCTTCCCGGCATCGATCCGCGGCGGGCTGGAACGCGGCGAGTTCCGGACCGAGTACCGGCCCGTGTTCGGGCTGGCGGACGGCGAACTCCGGGGCGCCGAGGCGGTGCCGCGCTGGAACCACCCGGCGTTCGGCGAGCTTCCGGCCGATGCGTTCGGCCCGCTCGCCGAGGGCAGCGGGGTCGCGGCGCAGCTCACCAGGTGGATGCTCGAGACGGCGTGCCGGGACGCGCGTGCCTGGCAGGAGGCCGCCCGCCGCCCGGCGGAAGACTCCGGCGCGCCGGAGGACGGCGCGGCGCCGTATGTCAGCGTCCGGGTGCCCGGCGGGCAGCTGACGCGGCCGGATCTCGCCGGCCAGGTGGCGGCGGTGCTCGGCGAGTCCGGGCTGACGCCCGCGCTGCTGCAGCTCGAGTTCGACGAGGCCGCGATCGCGGACGCGCTGGGCTCGGACGAGCTGCGGCGGCTTTCCGGCCTGGGAGTGCGGGTGGCCGCCGGCGGCTTCGGCACCGGCAGCGCCGGGTTCCGGTACCTCAGCGTGTTTCCCGTCGCCGGCGTGAGCCTGCACGAGTCCCTGACGGCGGAACTCAGTGAACCGGTCATCTCCGCGGTCACCGGGCTCGCGCACACGCTCGGCGTTACCGTCACCGCGACCGGCGTCCGGGATGCCGCGCAGGCCCGTCAGCTCGCCCGGCTCGGCTGCGACAGCGCGCAAGGTCCTTACTTCACCCGCCCGGGCCGCTGGTCCGGGCGCGTACCCGCGAGCCGGATAGCCGCCCTGATCCGAACCGCCGGAGCGGTCACCGCCGCCTGACCGGGCTGATGCTGGTTCCGTGATGCCGGAAATTCCGCATTTGCGTCGTGGCGGCTGCCACCTATAACTCCAAAGTTTCCACGACGTGGTGGGGCGAGCGGTGTCGCGGAGCGTTGGTAACTAACCTCATCGATCGCTACCCACCCTGCATGCCCACAGGTAACATCCCCGCTGCCGGCGGCCGGCCTCTGCGCGGGGCCAAATGCGCCAGCGGCCCCACTGGGCGGGGCCAAATGCGCCAGCGGCCCCGCCGCCATCGTGAGCCCGGACCGTGAGCCCGGACCGTGGCCACCCAGAAATACATGCCAGAGCCCCGTATTGGGCCCAAAATTTCCACGATTTGATGGGGCGAGCGGTGTCGCGGAAATCAGGGTGCCGTATATGACCCCGCGTTTCCATAACGCATCCATCGCGGACAAAATGGTGGAAACTATGGTGCCGCGGGCGGCGCGGGGAGGCGGCTACAGGCCGAGGCACACCCCCCGGGGATCCACGTCGGCACACCCCGAGGGGGACGGAGGAGCGGGCGGGCGCCGGAGGAGGACGGAGGAGCGGGCGGTGGCCGGGGACGGAGGAGCGGGCGGCGCGCCGAAGGAGGACGAAGGAGCGGGCGGTGGCCGGGGGGACGGAGGAGCGGAGGAGCGGAGGAGCGGAGGAGCGGGCGGCACCCGAGGAGGACGGAGGGGCGGGGGGCGCCGGAGGGGGACGGAGGAGCGGGCGGCACCCGAGGAGGACGGAGGAGCGGGCGGCGCCGGAGGCGTCACCGCCATGGATGCAGCCGGACGATCGCGATGAGGTTCCGCGCCGCCGCCCGCGCGCGATCCGCCGTAAGCGCGACGGCGAGGTGGGTGGCGGGCAGCATGGGGCCGAGCCCCATCCTGGCCTCATGCCGCAGCCGCCGAAGCGCCGCTTTGCGCTGCGCCGCCGTCAGGCCCGGCAGAAGATAGATGATCGCGCTTTGGCCGGTTACCTCGGCCAGAGCGTGTAATCCGGGGGGAAGGTCCCGGTACCGAATCCGGATCATCGCCCCGCCCATTCACACGTGTTCATGTATGCCCCTTCGGCGGATAAACGCACGTCCCCCACTCGAGGCGTTGTGAAGACGAATATAACCCAGCGGGATTGCCGTGTTCACGTCAAATGAATAACTTGCCCCCTTCGTGACCCGGCCGCACCCGTGCCAGCGCCGTCTGCGCGCGGCTCACGCGCCGGGGCCGGGCACGGGCTGGTGCATTAGGCTGCGAGCGTGACCTCCCTGGAAGCGCCGAGGGTGCTGCTGCCGCGGCCCGAGCCCGGCATCCCGCGGCTCCGGACGCGCTGGGCGGTGGTCACGGCCCTCGCCGGCGGGGCGGCACTGGCCGCCGCGTTTCCGCCGGCCGGGGTATGGCCGCTGGCCGCCGTCGGGCCGGCGCTGCTGGTGCTCGCCCTGTCCGGCCGCGGCCTCCGCGCGTCCTTCCTCATCGGTCTCGCCTTCGGGGTCACTTTCTTCCTGCCGCTGCTGGCGTGGGTGATCAACGTGGCGTGGTACGCCTGGCTCGCGCTGAGCATCGCGGAGACCGTGATCTTCGCCGTCCTCGCGATCGGGCAGCGGCTGCTGCTGCGGCTGCCCGGATGGCCGGCCGCCGTGGCCGGGTGGTGGGTGGCCGTCGAAGGGGTCAGGGACCGGTGGCCATGGGGCTTTCCCTGGGGCAGGCTCGCGATGAGCCAGGCTGGGGCGCCGACCGCGGGATGGGCGGCGATCGGCGGTGCTTCCCTGCTGACGTTCCTCGTCGCACTCGCCGGCGCGACGCTGGCATGGCTGCTGCTGACCGTCCTGCGCGCCGGAGGCGTGCGCCGGGAGATCGCGCGCGGTGGCGGGAGCCTGCGGTACCCGGCCCTGGCGCTGGCCGCCACCGCGGGCCTGGCGCTGGCCGGCGCCGCGCTGCCGGCCGACCCGGTGGGCAAGGTGCCGACCGCCGTCGTCGCCGCGATCCAGGGGAACGTGCCGCGGGCCCGGAGCCTGAGCGCCCAGCTCGACGACACGACCGTCACGCAGAATCACGCGGCGGCCACGATCCAGCTCGCCCGGCAGGTAGCCAGCGGCCGTATGGCGGCGCCGGACCTGGTGATCTGGCCGGAGAACTCGACGAGCCTCGACCCGCGCCTGTACCCGCCCATCCACCAGGAGATATCGGCCGCCGTGGCGGCCATCGGGCGGCCGGTGCTTGTGGGCGCCGTCCTGGAGAACCCGGTACGCAACGCCGGCCAGCTGTGGCTTCCCGGCAAGGGACCGGTCGCCGAGTACGTCAAGCGCCGGCTTGTCCCGTTCGGCGAGTACATACCGTTCCGCTCCATCGTGTCGAAGATCACGTCGCTGACCCAGCTGCAGCCGGTGGACTTCACACCCGGGCACACCAACGTCGTGTTCCGGGCCGGCGCGATCCGGCTCGGTGACGTGATCTGCTACGAGATCGGCTTCGACGACCTGGTGCGCTCGGACGTGACGGGCGGCGCGAACCTGCTCGCGATGCAGACCAACGACGCCACCTTCGAGCGGGACGGCCAGGCCGGCGAGACGGAGCAGCAGCTCGCCATGGCCCGGGTCCGCGCCGTGGAACAGGATCGCGCGGTCATCGTGGCCAGCACCACCGGCGTCAGCGCGATCATCGCGCCCAATGGCGGCATCATGGCCAGCAGCGGCGGAACGTGGCGCCAGGCGATCCTCGAGGCCCGGGTACCGCTGATCACCCACCGGACCCTCGCCGCCGACGCCGGCCCATGGCCGGAGTACGTGCTCATCATGCTCACCGTGCTCGCCCTGGTCGCCGCCGTGATACGGCGGCCCCGGCCCGATCCCGCTCAGCCCGATATTTCCGCAGACACGGCAACTGACCTGGGAAGCCCGATAAACTGAGCGCCGCCAGCGAATGGCGAGCACGGCTTCGGGAAGCTGGGGGCTCGTTCTCTTGGTAGGCATGGCGGGAACCCGGGGTCGCTCCCCGGGGGTCGGCAGGGCGGGTCGAGAGAGGTGACCGTGTACGGCAGCCACCGCACATCTTCGAGCCGGTACAGGCGCCACGCCGCGGCGACGCTGACGGCAACCGCGGCGCTTGTCACCGCGGCGTGCTCCAGTGGGCAGACCACCACGCTGAAGCTGAACCCCAGCGCGGTGGGCGGCGCGAAGCCCGGCGCGGTCCTGCAGGAGCTCAGGATCACACCCGCCCCGGGCAGCAGGGACGCGGACCCAGCCGCCGGCATCACGGTCACGGCGCTGCACGGCAAGGTCACGCACGTGACCGTGCGCACCGCGGGCGACCCCGTGACCGGCGCCCTCAGCGGCAACGGAAAGAGCTGGCGCAGCGCCTGGACGCTGAACACCTCGCAGTCCTACACGGTGACCGCCACCGGCACCGACGGCAAGGGCCACCCGATCACCACGACCAGCACGTTTCGCACGCTGACACCGAGCCAGACGTTCCAGACCGAGATCTACGAGGGGCAGAACCAGGCCTACGGCGTCGGCATGCCGCTCATGCTGATCTTCAGCCGGCCGGTCACCGACCGGGCCGCCGTCGAGCGGTCGCTGCGGCTCACCACGTCCAAGCCCGTCGTCGGCGCCTGGTACTGGGACGACGGCGAGCACCTGGACTTCCGGCCGCGGGACTACTGGCCGGCGAACACGACGGTCAGCTTCGACGGCCGCCTGAACGGGGTCGAGGGCGGCAAGGGGATGTACGGCACCTACGACCTCACCCAGACATTCAGCATCGGGCAGTCGGTGATCGCGGTGGCGAGCACGTCCATCCACCGCACGCTCATCTACGTCGGCGGCAAGCTCGCCTACAACTGGCCGATCAGCACCGGAAGGGCGACGATGCCGACGCCCGACGGCACCTACCTGACCGTGGAGAAGCACAACCCGGTGCGCATGATCGGCGGCGGCAAGAAGGGGTCTCCCGGCTACTACAACGAGCTCGTCAACTTCGCGGTCCGGTTCACCTTCAGCGGCGACTACTACCATTCCGCCCCGTGGTCGGTGGTCGACCAGGGCACCACGAACGTGAGTCACGGCTGCGTGAACCTGCCTCCCGCCGCGGCGAAGACGTACTACAACATGACCATCCCCGGCGACCCCATCACGATCACCAGCAGTCCCAAGGCGGGCCAGTGGGACGACGGCTGGACCGAGTGGTTCCTGAGCTGGCACGAGTACCTCAAGGGCAGCGCGCTGCACGAGGCCGTCGAGGCGGGACCGGGCGGCAGCAGGTTCGTGAGCCCGTCGGCGCTGCCGGCCGACAGCGCATCCGCGCCGCTCGGGACGTCCCAGCCGGGTAACTTCCTGGCCGGCTGAGCACGGCTGCCATCACAGCCGGGTGAGCGTGGGCCCGGGGTGAGACCACGGCCCGTTCGGTAAATCCTTATCGCTGCATCTGCCGGTCCAGCAGCAGTGTGACCGCCGTGGCCACCCCGTTGCGGTCGAGCGTGAGCTGCACCGTGTCCGTGAGCCCGAACTGCGCGCAGCCCAGGTTCGCGAACGACGCGCTCAGCCGGGCACCCATGAACGTCAGCAGGTTTGTGCCGGCCGAGGGCACCGGGGACGGGGCCGCGCTCAGCCGCGCGGCGTTGTCCGCGAGGAAGGCGGTCTGGGCGTTCAGCATGTTCGCGCAGTAGCCGGCCGGAGAGTCGGCGGCCTGATACGGCGAGACCGGCGGCTGGCCGACGCTGAGCCGGTACAGGTCCGTCTTCGCAGTGCTGAACCGGCCGTTCAGCAGCGTCATCGGGTCGTTCTCGGGCACCAGCGCGGCCGGCGCCCGCTGGCCGGCGGCCGCCGACAGCTCGTTCAGGGCCTGCGAGGTCCCGGGCCGGCCGCCGTCGGACAGGTCCGGCGCGGTGAACGGGCTGCAGCCCAGCGCGGGCAGCACGAAGCCGTCGAGCAGCACGTTGTCGCTGCCGTTGGCCAGGGTGACCGCACCGGGCAGCGCCCGGCTGTTCGCGCGGTTGCGCTGCGCCGTCCGGCCGTCGCGGGTCAGCAGGTACTCAGCCGTCACGTTGTCGCTCTGGTCCTGGTCGACGATCTCGAAGCTCCGCGTGGTGGGACACGGCTGGCCGGTGTACGGCGACACGCCGGGTGCCGGGATCGCCAGCTTGCCGAGGGCCTCTGCCCGGCGCGCGGCCCGGTAGAACGCGGCGCTGTCGCAGTACGCCACCTCGCCGAAGACGGATGTCCCCCGGCCGTTCACGCAGTGCGCCCCGGCGCGCCCCGTCCCGGCGAGCGTCAGCGTCTGGCCGTTGGAGCCGATCATGATGCCGGTGACGGCGCCGCGCGGCAGCCGCGGCGCCGCCGGCGCCGCGGCGGGGACCGTGCCCCGCGTTATGACCAGGGGCTCGTAGGTGTACAGCCGCCCGGTGCGCGGGTCCAGGATCGTGGCCTGGACGAAGGCGCTCGCGTTCGGGTTGGATTCGGTGCAGCCGGACCGGCGGGGCGTCATTCCGCGCGGGCCGGTGAGCTGGTACGGGGTGGCGAGACCGCGGGCGCTCAGCGGATCCGGCGGCATGATCAGCACGCAGTCCGCGCCGGGTGCCGCGGCTTGCGCGGCGACATGTGCCTGCGCGGCGCCGTGTGCTTGCGCGGGGCCGTGTGCCGCGCCCCGGGCCTTGCCCGCCTTCCCGTGGGCGCCCAGCGTCTGCGTGATGTGCGCGACCGGCGGACCGGACGAGACGGCCAGGACCACGCCGAGGGTAAGGCCGAGGGCCATCGGTACCGCCAGGGGCACGGCCATGCGTGCCGCCCGCCGCCGCGTCCGGCCGTGGGCGTCCCGCGCACCGCTGCCGTTAACGGCTCCGCCAAGCACCCGGCCGCCTCCGCTCCGATGGTCCGCCGACCCGATCTCGCCCAATGGGGCACCGGCAAGGTTAGACCCGTTACACAACGGTTATGCCGAAAACGGCGAAATTCGCGGCGCGATAGGCTACGCGGCTTCCCAGAGGGTGGCGATTCCCTGGCCGACGCCGATGCACATGGTGGCGGCGCCGCGGGCGGCGCCCCGGCGGCGCATCTCGTGCAGCAGCGTGGTCACGATCCGCGCCCCCGAACAGCCGAGCGGGTGCCCGATCGCGATCGCGCCGCCGTTCACGTTCACCCGGTCCGGGTCGGCCTTGAGCTCGTCGGCGACCGCCACCGACTGCGCGGCGAAAGCCTCGTTGACCTCGATCAGGTCCACATCCTCCAGCCGCCACCCGGCGCGCGCGAGCACCCGTCCCATCGCGGGCACCGGCCCGATCCCCATGTAGTCGGGGTGCACGCCGGCCGCCGACGCGCCCGCGTACCTCGCCAGCGGCGTGGCCCCGGTGCGGCTGAGCGCGGCCTCGGACATCAGCAGCAGCGCCGCCGCCCCGTCGTTCAGCGGCGATGAGTTCCCGCCGGTCACCGTGCCGCCCTTGCGGAAGACGGGCTTCTTGGCGGCGAGTTCCTCCAGGGTGATGTCCCCGTTGATCCCCTCGTCGCTGCCCACCTCGCCGGCGGGGGTGGTCACCGGCACGATCTGTTCGGCGAACCGGCCGGCGTCCCGCGCGGCGGCCGCCAGCCGGTGGCTGCGCAGCGCCCACTCGTCCTGCCGCTCCCGCGTGATCCCGTACTTGTCCGCGACGTTCTCGGCGGTCTCGCCGAGCGTGATGGGCGGGTACATCTCCTTCATCCGCGGGCTCACCAGCCGCCAGCCGAGCCGCGTGTCGGCCAGGTCGAGCGCGCGAGGGAACGGGTCGGCCGTCCGAGCGAGCACGAACGGCGCCCGCGTCATCGACTCCGAGCCGCCGGCGACGCAGATGTCGGCGTCGCCCGCCGCGATGGCTCGCGCCGCGCCGGACACGGCCTCCATGCCGGACCCGCACAGCCGGTTCACGGTGGCGCCGGGGATCTCGACGGGCAGCCCGGCGAGCAGCACGGCCATCCGCGCCACGTTCCTGTTGTCCTCGCCGGCCTGGTTGGCCGCGCCCCAGTAGACGTCGTCGATGCCGGCCACGTCCAGCCATGGGTTGCGGCGGGTCAGCGCCGCGAGGATGTCCGCGGCCAGGTGATCGGGCCGCACCTCCGCCAGGGCTCCCTTCACCTTCCCGACGGGCGTCCTGCACGCGTCCACCACGAACACCGAGCTCACACTGACCACCGCTTCCTTCCGCACCGCATACGTGTTCCACGATAGCCGCCCGGAACGCGGTAAACCCGCCCGCGCCGTGCGGCGAAGTCCGCAGGCCCGCTTGTGGCGGAGGGGCTCGCAACGACGAAGTGGCCCCGATTTCTCGGGGCCACTTCGTCATGGGGTGGTCTGCTGAACCATGGACTGGTCTGCGCCGACCGGGCTGTTCAGTTGGTGCGTCAGGCTCCGCCGGCCTTCTGGCCGTGACGGTGGTGGTGCGCGGGGGCCGGGTTGCCGGTGGCACCGGACGTCGTGCCGCCAGCGCCCGCCATCGCGGCTCCGCCGCCATTGGCGGCCGTGGCCGTCTGCTGGGTGAGGCTGAGCGTCGCGGCGATCGCCACGCCGTTGCCGTCCAGTGTCAGGGTGACCGGGTTCTTGAGCCCGAAGTTGGCGCAGTTGAGGTTGGTGAACGAGGCACTAAGCCGGGCGGACAGGAACGTGAACAGGTTGTTCCCGACCGCGGCCACCGGTGAGGTCGCGTTCGCCAGCACGGTCTGTTCCTTGGTCAGGAAGTTCGGCTGGACGTTGACCAGGTTCATGCAGTACCCCGCGGGCGTGTCGTTCACCTGCGCGTTCGAGACGGGCGGCTGCCCGACACCCTGCCGGTACAGGTTGGTCTTCGTCGTGCTGAACGCGTTGTTGACCAGCGTCATCGGGTCGTTCAGCGGCACCAGCGCGATCGGGGCCTGCTGGTCCTTCGCCGCCTGCAGCTCGCTGAGCGCCAGAGACGTGGTCGGCGTGTTGTTGTTGGCCAGGTCGGGTGCGGTGAACGGGGTGCACCCGGTCGCGGCGTCGACGAAGGAGTTGAGCACCAGGCTGTCGCTCGGGTTCTTGATGACGGTGGCGCCGAGCGCGGCCGCGTTAGCGGCGGTGTCCTGCGCCGTCTGCCCGTTGCCGTTGATCAGGTAGCTGGCGGTCACGTTGTCGCTCTGGTCCTGGTCGACGAGCGCGAAGCTCCGCGTGCTCGGGCACGGCAGCCCGGCGTTGGTGGTGCCCAGCGCGGGGATGACCGTCCGGCCGCGCGCGATGTCCCGGAAGGCCGTCTGGAAGAACCGCGGGCCGTTGCAGTATGAGTCCTCTCCGAAGATCGACCCGTTCAGCCCGTTGACGCAGCGCCCCTGCGCGATCGAGTTGGTGCCGGGGGTGTTGAGCAGCGTCAGGTTCTGGCCGTTGTTGCCGACGTTGATCACGACCACGGCACCGGCCGGCAGCGCCGGCACGACCGGCGCGGCCGCGGGCGTCGTGCCCTGCGTGATGACCAGCGGGTTGTAAACGGCCAGCTGGCCAGTGCGCGGGTTGATGATCGTCGCCTGCACGAACGTGCCGTTGACGGCCGCGTTGGCCTGCGTGCAGCCGGTGCCCTGCGGATTGGTGCCGTTCGGCCCGGTGAGCTGCCACGGGGTAGCGAGCCCCTGCGCGCTCAGCGGGTTCGGCGGCACGATCACCGCGCAGCTCATGTTCACCGCGGGGGCCGCCGCGGCGGCCGTCGGGCTGGCCGACGCGGCCGCGGAAGCACTCGCGCTGGCCGACGGGGTTGCCGCCGCACCCGCCGCCGTCTGGTTGATCTTCGTGGCGTTGCCGCTCGACGAGACCGCGAATATGACCCCGAGAGTCAGGCCCAACGCCATTGGTATGGCGAGGGGGACCGCAATACGCGCCGCACGACTCCTTTGTGTACGGCGGCGCCATGCGGACCGATGCCCGGTGAGCATTGAATCCACCTCCATGTCCGCTGTGACGCTCCCGGGGGATTACGTTAGACCAGGTCGGGGGCGCTGAGAGCGAAAATTGGAAGATTCGTGATTTGTCCGTTTCCGCTCCTACTCCGCAGAGAATTCTGAGTAATTCATTTCAGACTTCTAACGTGCCTGCTCGGTGTGCGTGATATCCGCGTGATAGACCCATCGCGGCCTCGCGCCGACCGTCGGCCGCCGGGCCAGCGCACTGAAAGTAGTGACGACGCCGGCGGCGCGTAGCGCTACTTGTTTCAGACCCGTTACGCGGATCACACGCTCTGCAAGTGATTGATCACACAAGGTCAGCAGCGCTCCGGGGCTGCGGCGCGACGCCGGCACCTTCCGCGCCTATGAACTCACGCTGAGTTTCCGGCAGCGGCCCACGCAACCATTCGCCGCGCGCTAACGTCTGGATGATCGGAAGAGCTGTGACCTGACGTTGCCTGTTCTGATAGCTGACAGCTCTAAACTCTTAACGCCAAGATGCGAGCGAGGGAGACGGCACGGTGTCGTTTTGGGGACAGTTCCGTCGGCAGCAG
Source organism: Streptosporangiaceae bacterium (assembly GCA_019239975.1). Classification (GTDB taxonomy): domain Bacteria; phylum Actinomycetota; class Actinomycetes; order Streptosporangiales; family Streptosporangiaceae; genus JAFAZE01. Next base: position 11,673 of record JAFAZE010000115.1, on the reverse strand, counting down.
GCAGTGCTGCTCCGGAACAGGGGAATTGCGATGACCGCTGCGGGCGGTGCGCTGGTCGTGGCCGTTGGCGCTACCGTCGCCGCGACCACTTCCGGCGGCCATGAGACGCTGAGCAACGCCGCTGAGAACGGCAGAGCCGTGAGCCCGCAGCACAAGGCGGCGAGGCCGGCCGCCCCGCTGCGGCTGGTCTCGGTGACTCCCGCCGACCGGGCGTCCGGCGTCAACGGCGCCAGCCCGATCCGCGTGACGTTCTCGGCGAAGCTGGCCGCCGACTCCCCGCTGCCGTCGCTGTCCCCGCGGATCGGTGGCAACTGGCAGATCTCCGGTGACTCGGCGGTTTTCACGCCCACCGCTGGTTACGCCCCGGGCACGCGGGTCACCGTGCGGGTCCCTGGCGGCATTCGCTCGGCTGCCGGAGAGCAGGCGGGCGCCGGAGGCGTGCTGGCAGGCGGCCACAAGGTGAGGTTCACCACCGGGTCGTACTCCGCGCTGCGGCTGCAGCAACTGCTTGCCCAGCTCGGCTACCTGCCGCTGACCTGGACGCCCGCGTCCGGGACCACGGTCGCCGCGACCGATGCGAACGCCCAGCTGTCGGCCGCGTACTCACCGCCCGCCGGTACCTTCAGCTGGCAGGGCAGTTACCCGTCCGAGCTGACCAGGCAGTGGCGGGAGGGGGCCTCCAGCGAGATCGTCACCGGAGCGGTCGAGGCCTTCCAGTCCAATCAGGGTCTGACGATGGACGGGGTCGCCGGGCCGGAGGTCTGGTCGCATCTGCTCAAGGCGGTGGCGAAGGGCGCGAACAACCCGAACGGCTACAGCTACGCGGTCACCGACCAGAACTCGCCGGAGACGCTGACCCTGTACCACAACGGCCGCAGGGTGCTGAAGACGTTCGTCAACACCGGCATCGCGGGCCGGGGCACCCAGGACGGCACTTTCCCCGTCTACCTGCGGTACGACGTCACGCAGATGAAGGGCACCAACCCGGACGGCAGCAAGTACAACGACACCGTCTACTACGTGTCCTACTTCAACGGCAGCGACGCCGTGCACTACTTCCCGCGCTATTCCTACGGCTCCAACCAGAGCCTGGGGTGCGTGGAGCTGCCGCTCAACCCCGCGAAGACCGCCTACAAGTACCTCACCTACGGCAGCCTGGTCAGCGTCATCGGGCCGGAGGCCTGAACGCCGCCCGCGAGCGAGAACGCGGCGGCGAAACGGGAACCAGGGATCGCGGCAGCGATCAGTTCGGCTTCACTGAAGGTGTCCACATCGGTCAGCTCGGGCAGTGCCGCCACCCGCAGCCCGGCCAGCCTGCCGAGCTGATGCGCCCCGGTGTCGGCGCGGGACATCGGGACGCCCAGGACGAGCGCGGGATCCGGCTCGCGGAGGCCGAGCAGCCAGAAGCCGCCGTCGGCGGCCGGGCCGAACGCAGCGTCCGCGTCGCCGGACGCCAGCGGGGCGGCCGCGGCGGCGAGCAGGTCCGGCGTCACCTGAGGGGTGTCCATCCCGATCAGCACGGCCGGGACGGGCAGCGCCGCGTGGGCGTCCGCGAACGCGGCGGCGATCCGCTCGTCCAGGCCGCCGCCGCGCTGCGCGATCACGTCGAAGCCGGGCGGCAGCCAGCCGCCCGGGGCGCCGTCCAGAGCCAGCACGCGGCGCGCGACCGGCGCGGACGCCACCGCGGCCAGCGTGTCGGCGAGCGCGGCCTCCGCGAGCGCGGCGGCCTCGGCGGGCGTGAACGGCGGCGTCAGCCGGGTCTTGACCCGGCCCGGAACGGGCTCCTTCGCGATGACGATCACCTGCACCGGCAGCGGGTCCCCGGCGCCCTGGGCGCCGCTGGCGTTGCGGGTCACGCGGCGCACTCGGCGAGCACGCGGCGCATGTCGCGAACCGCGCGCACCGTGCCGCCGACGGTGCCGGTGACCTTCGACTTGCCGGTGCGCGGATAGTACGGCACCGGCGCCTCGCCGATCCGCCAGCCCGCCTCGGCGGCGCGCAGCACCATCTCCAGCGGGTAGCCGAACCGGCGGTCGGTGAGGTTCAGCGCCAGCAGGTCCTCGCGCCGCGCGGCGCGCATCGGGCCGAGGTCGCGCAGCGGCACACGCGCCCGGCGGCGCAGCTCGGCGGCGAGCACCATGTTCCCCAGGCGCGCGTGCGCCGGCCACGAACCCGAGCCCCGCGGCCTGCGCCGCCCCAGCATGAGGTCGCACGTCCCGTCGCGCACCGGCTCGGTCACGATCTGGAGGTCACGGGGGTCGAACGAGCCGTCCGCGTCCATGATGCAGACGATCTCGCTCTTCGCCGCGAGCAGCCCCGCGTGGACGGCGGCGCCGAAGCCGCGCTGCGGGACGTCGACGACGCATGCGCCGTGGCCGGCGGCGACGCGCGCCGAGCCGTCGGTCGAGCCGTTGTCGGCGACTATCGGCCGGTAACCTTCCGGCATCAGGGTCAGCAGCCAGGGCAGCGCGCCGGCCTCGTTGAGGCACGGCAGCACGACGTCGATTTCCATGGCTTCCGACGGTAGCCACGGGATCGCCCGCTGAGGGCCTGATCCGGCCTTACGGAACGGTGACGCCTCCGTTCGCGCGGCGCTGGCACCGCGCGGCGCATGCTTGGCTCACTGCCATGCGAGTACTAGTGACCGGGGCAGCGGGGTTCATCGGATCGCACGTCGCGGAGGCCATGCGGGCCGCCGGGCATGAGGTTCGCGGTTTCGACTCGCTGGATCCCGCCGTGCACAGCGGCAAGCCCAGATATATACCGAACGATACGGATTTCACCGTCGGCGACGTGCGTGACCCGGCGGCGGTGGACAGGGCGCTGGACGGCGCCGACGCGGTCTGCCACCAGGCGGCCATGGTCGGCCTGGGCGTGGACCTGTCGGACCTGCCGGCGTACACGGACGTGAACGTCACCGGGACGGCGGTGCTGCTGGCCGCCATGGGGCGGCGCGGCGTGCGGCGGCTCGTGCTCGCCTCGTCGATGGTGGTGTACGGCGAGGGCGCGTACGACTGCGCCGCCGACGGCCGGGTGCGGCCGCTGCCGCGGGCGGCGGCGGACCTCGAGGCGGGCGTGTTCGAGCCGCGCTGCCCGGAGTGCGGCGACGTGCTGACCACGTCGACGGTGACCGAGGACGCGCCGCTGGACCCGCGCAACGCGTACGCGACGAGCAAAGTCGCGCAGGAGCACCTCGCCGCCAACTGGGCACGGCTCACCGGCGGCAGCGCGGTGGCGCTGCGCTATCACAACGTGTACGGCCCGCGGATGCCGCGGGACACGCCGTATTCGGGGGTGGCCGCGATCTTCCGCTCCTGCCTGGAGAACGGCATGCCGCCGAGGGTCTTCGAGGACGGCGGCCAGTGCCGCGACTTCGTGCACGTCCGCGACGTCGCGGCCTGCAACCTGGCCGCTCTCGGCGCGGCCGCGCGCGGCGGTGAGCTGTGTGCCTACAACGTCGCCAGCGGGTCGCCGCACACCGTCGGCGAGATGGCCTCGGCGCTGGCCGCCGGGTTCGGCGGCCAGATCGAGCCGAAGGTCACCGGTGAGTACCGGCTCGGCGACGTCCGCCACATCGTGGCGTCGCCCGAGGCGGCGTCGCGTGACCTGGGCTTTGCCGCGCGGGTCGGGTTCACCGAGGGCATGGCCGAGTTCGCCCGGGCACAGCTCCGCGACCCGGCGGGCGCGGCGGGCGCCTAGAGGCAAGCCCCTCACCAGGGGCTTGCGTTCGATACCGGCGGCATGGGAATGCCGGTTCATGCATCATGGCGGACGCGGCAGTCCGCACACGCGCCAGTTTCGCCCCGGCCGGCGGGCATCGGTCAGCCGGGGCGGCCCGCCAGGAGCTTGCTCATGATGAGCGCCTCGGCCGGGGAGACGTGCTGCGGCGTGCTGGCAAGCGCCTGCCGGACGGCGGCGATGGTCTGGTCTACCTGCCTGGCCAGGTCACTGGAGTAGCCGGTCAGGTTGCCGTTCCAGGTGCCGGCGGCCGGGCCGGTCCATACCTTGCCGCCTGTCATTCGCTGGCACGCATCCTGAAGCGCGTGTCCGGCGGTACCGGAATCGGTCTGCATGCTCGCGTACAGGTCGCTGAGTGCCTGATACATCGGGTTCGGCACCTGAGGAGGCATACAGCTTCACCTCCCGGTCAGCCGGGCTGTCCGCGGGGCTGCTGCTCGAGCAACCGGCAACGGTCACCGCGACAGCGGCGGAAGCGGCAGCGAGCCGCGCCGCATGCCGGGGCCGCACGGTCATCCGCCACCTCCGAGCGCGAAGCTGCGGGTGTAACTGGCGCTGAGTCTGCCCAGGTCGTCGGTCTGGAACGCCGACCGGTTGGCATTCACGATCGCCGGGTCCTGGAGCCAGGCATTATAGGCGGCCAGTTGCGGCGCGGACAGCGTACCCGGGTCCGGGATCTTGCCGCCCCGGATGAAGTTAGCTACCTTGGGGCCGCCGTACTCATTGATATACGTGGCGGGGTCGCCGGTAAACGAGTGGCCTTGGTAGACCACCGGGTCGATAGGCGGCGGCCCGTTTCCGTCGTTGTACCATTTCGTCACGGTGCTGGACCAGACGTTCGGCATTCCGGAGAGCTGCTGCATCAGTCCGCTCGGGTCACTGGGTTTCTCCGGGTCGCCGCCGTGGAATGCCTGCGTCAGGTCTTGCTCGACTTCAGTCTTGAACGCATCCTGGCCGCCGGCGGCAAGAGCCGCGACCACTGCGGCGACACCGGCCTCGGGGCCGAATGCCAAGCTGGTCAGGAAGACGGCGCCGCCGCTGGCCACGGCCTCCGCGATATGGCTGTTGTCGCCGCCCGCCTTCGCGCCGGCGGCCTGATAGTGCGATGCCATGAAGTCATCCAGTATCCCGAGTGAGAAGTGATTCCAGAATCCCTGCTGCCCGGGCACATCCTCCAGGCCGTGCCCGCGCCAGTCCGGGGCCTGGGCCGCGGCGTTCTTCCACGCGCTGTAGAAGGTGAGCAGCCGGGCGGCGGCTGTGCCGTTCCGCATGGCTTCCTCGACGAAGTTACCCCAGTAGGAGGAGGGCGCGGTGACCTGCCAGCCCGGCATGTCCGTCCGCCCGACGCCCGGCGCGGCCGCGCGGACGCTGCTGGACAGATCCCCGAAGTAATTCATCGCGATCGCCGCCATGGCCTGGCGAACCGGATCGGAGGTGCGCAGCCCCGCATCCTCGCCGAAGAACTGGACGGTTCGCTCGGCGTTCGCGGCGAACGGCTGAGGATCGGCGCCTTTGGGCGCGATGGTGGCGGTGGTGACGAAGCCCGCGAACGCGCTGTCGTCCACGAAGTGGTACAGCAGCGGGCTGGTCATGTCCCCGCGGATCTGGGTGAAGTTGGCGTGGTAGAACCACGCGGCCGCATTGGGGTTGTGCGCCAGGGCGGTCCAGATAACGTCCATCCCCGGCGGCCATGGCTGCAGTGATGGGCTGTCCGCGTAGTTCTTCGCCTTGGCCAGCGCGTAGCCGCCGAGCGTGTTCAGCCAGGCGGGAGAGTACACGCCGGTGCTCAGGAACGGCGCGAGATCGTGCAGGCCGGGTCCGGCACCCCGGCCGCTTGGGTCGGCCTGGGCGAGCCACTGAGCGGTCAGCGGCAGCCGGAAGCTGGCGGTCGCCAGCGCGGTCCCGGCGATCTGTGATCACGCCTGGCGTTGTGCGGCGGGGAGGGTGTTGAGGTACAGGCCGAGCCTGGTCAGCTCCTGCGGGCCGAGGGCCTGGAAGAACGCGGCCAGGTACGCCGGGTCACCGGCGTTCTGCGCGAGATCAAGGGCGATGAAATCGGCGTTCTCGCTGTCGTCAAGCGCTTGCCGGGCCTTGCTTCCCGCAGCTGTCCCGGCTTTGGCCGCCGCGGCGTCGGTCGGGAAGGCCAGATCCCCGGCCGCGGCGACAGCCAGCCCCGGGCTGCCGCCTTGCTGGCTGGCGGCGATGATCAGTTCCTGGCGGCGTTTGAGCATCGGAATCTGCTCTTGGGCCCACGCCAGGTCCTGCGCCGCCCGGGACAGCTGGCTGGTATCGAGACCGATCCGGTTCAGTTCGGCGATCCAGCCGCTGACCAGCGTCTGCGCCTGCGACGTTCGTGAGGAGACCGACTGGATGAGGTCCGCCAGCCTGGGGGTCAATCCCAGCGATCTCCCCGGCATCGCCTCCCGGGATCACTGTCGGCATGTTCATCCCACCCCGCGTACCCGTCCACGCGGAACCGCCCGCGCTGGCTCCATTCCCAGCCGCCAGGCCAGCAGCGCCCGCAGGCCGACGGCCGCCGCCGGGCCTTTACCAGTTAACAAGGCTGCCTCGCCAGGCCTTTGTAGTCGCAGTGCGCCCACGGCCGCTCCGGAATGCACACGGTCAGTAATAGCCGTATCACGGATCGGGCGTCAAGCGGGTTCAAAAATAGCGCCGCGAGCCCCCCGTTGGTGTCGTGAGAAGTCGAGACTAGTCGAGACATCGCCGTGGGCGGGAGTGGTGTTCCTGTGGCCATCCGAGGTACCAGTCGGAGGCGATGGTCCATCCTTTCCGGGACAGTGTCCTGGAGGGGGCAGTTCCGGGGATGGCCGGGATGACGGCGAGCACGGCGCCGAGTGCCTGTGCGGCGCGGGCGATGGCGTCGATGTCGGCCCGTTCCCCGGCCCGGTCTGCCAGGAATACCAGTCCGCAGGGGTCGTAGATGGGAGGGGCGGGGCCTAGCATCCCGGAGAATCCTGGCCCTTTGACGCGGCCGGGTGCGGCCGGCTGCCGGGCGGGCTGTAGCTCTCGGACCCACCACTGCTCGGCCAGGGTCAGGGACAGGCTGGCGAGCATGCCGGCCTTCGCCCGGTCGGCGTGCGCGGTCACCACCCGGACCGCGCCGATGCCGTCGGCTGCGAGCCTGCCCGCCGCCGCCAGCAGCAGGGCGCCCCCGTCGCAGTCCCAGGTCCCGGGCGGGGTGACGGTGAAGTCGTCGACGAGCCCTACCGGGTTGCGGCGCTCGCAGATGATGAAGCCGTGCCGGGTGCGCAGCGCCACGGTCGCCTCCGAGAGGATCTGGCGGCGCAGGAACCGCTCGTGCAGGCCCGCGGCGTCCCGGGCGGGCCGCCAGAACGCCGGCAAGTAGCCGGCGTAGGCCTGGCGCTGCCGCTGCATCAGTCCCGCGGCCCAGCGGGCGTCGCCGGCCGGCATCTCGCGCGTCACCAGACGATGATCACACAGCGCTTCGGGCCGCCCCGTGCCGGTGCCCGGCGGGCGAGGGCCTGTGCGGCAGCCCGCCTGGCGCGGGCTGCGGATGCGGCGTGTGCGCTATCGGGCGGTGGTGACGCTGGGCGCGCGCCAGGCGATCGCGGGGGCGTGCCCGGCGTTGAACAGCTCGATCGGGCTGCCTGTGGTGCCGTTCCCGCGGAAGTGCCGCCAGTCCAGGCCGGAGCGCAGGAAGATCCCGACGTCAGCGCCGCAGGCGGCACAGTACGGCTCGGGCTCCTGGCAGGCGAGCTCCTCGTCCTCCTGTTCCAGCGCGCCGAGCATGGCATCGCACACGGCAGGAGAGTGGACCGCCAGCCATACCAGGCCCGCGGTCTTGTCTTCCGGGCCGAGGCCAGCGAGCCGGTCCAGCCGGCTCCGAGGCGCCGGGCCCGCGCTGTCAGCGGGTGTTGCTGCGGGGGAGGCGCACACGGCGTGCCCGCGCTGAGGAAAGATGGGGTCCATGGTCATTCCGTCCGTTCGGTGGATGGGATGGTCTAGGGCCGTCGCCGGTGCTCCTACACCGCGGCGGCCCGCCTGATTCTGGATCATCCATAATCAGATAAAAACAGTTTAATCGAAATTGTGTGTCAATGCAAGACCGCGGTCCATGCCGGCTTGTTTGCTGCGTGCGGGGAATGGCCGTTATGGGGTCGCGCGGGTACCGCCGCGGGTGACGGCCAGCCCAGGGATTCCATGAGCACTGATCACGCAGGCGTCGCCACCAGGCCAGTGCCCGCCGCGGCTGGTCGGGCGTGTGCAGACTCGGCACTTGTCCCTATGGCGGCAGTTACCGCAGACAAATCCCCTTCTGGCTTAGCGGCCCGCGTGGATGGCGCGGGGGCCGGTGGAGTGGGCCGGGGGCGCCTGGCGGTTCACCGCGGCCGGGGCCGGGCGGGCCAGCGGCAGCCTGATGACGAACTGGCATCCGGGTCCGACGTTGCGGACGGCGATCTGGCCCGAGTGCGCGTCCACGATGCCGCGCGCGATGGACAGCCCTAGGCCCGCGCCTTCCTGCGGCCCGGGCGTGCGGGCGCTCTCGCCGCGGAAGGCCACGTCGAACACCCTGGGCAGATCCGCGGGCGGGATGCCCCCGCACGCGTCGGCCACGCTCACGCACGCCATGCCGCTGACGATCTCGCCGAGCACCTCGACGGTGCCCTCAGGCGGGGTGTGCCTGATCGCGTTCGTGATGAGGTTGCGCACCGCGCGCCCCATCTCCGCGCTGTCGATGTACACCGGCATGCCGCGCACCGCCGACCCGGTGAGCCGGATCCCCTTGGCGCGCGCCACCGGCTCGGCGCTCGCCACGGCCTCCGCTATCAGGTCCTCGAGGCCGGCCAGCCGGCGGGACAGCTTGAGCGTGCCCGCGTGAATCCGGGACAGCTCGAAGAGGTCGTCGATCATCGCGGACAGCCGGTCGGTCTCGCGCCGGATCTGCGAGTGGTAACTGTTTACCTCGCGCGGGTCGGTCACCACCTGGTCTTCCAGCGCTTCGGCCATCGCCCGCAGCCCGGCAAGCGGCGTCCGCAGGTCATGACTCACCCAGGCCACCAGCTCGCGGCGGCTGGCCTCGAGCGCGCGCTCGCGCGCCCGCGCCCGGCCGAGCCGCTCGTGCGCGGCGGCGAGCCCGTCGGACAGGCCGGCGAGCTCGGCGGGCAGCGTCTTATCCGGCGGGATGTAGACGCCGTTCTCTCCCACGCCCTGCACGGCGGCCAGCAGGACCCTGCTGCGCTTGGTGATGGTCCGGCCCACGAAGAGCGCTACCACGAAGCCGAAGAGGCCGGCGATGGCCATCAGCTCCAGCATGAGCGTGCGGTCACCTGAGCTCAGCATGAGGTCGCTGATGACGCCGACGCCGGCCATGGACGCGACCACCGTCACCCCGGCGATAAACGTGATCATGATGCCCACCGACCGGCCGGCCATGAGCTTCAGCAGGACCACTCCGGCGGCGGCGATCGCCAGCGCGATCCCCGCCTCCCATTCCGCGATGTGCTCTATGTCACTCCAGGCCACGCCCGGCAGCGGGCCCGACGCGAGCTGCCCAGACGCCAGGGCCGTCATGCCGTCTCCGGCTCGTACCGGTAGCCCACGCCCCAGACCGTGACGATCCGCCTCGGCAGCGTCGGGTCCGCCTCGAGCTTCTCCCGCAGCCGCCGGACGTGCACGGTGACCGTGGACGTGTCGCCGAACGTCCAGCTCCACACCTCTGTGAGCAGCTGTTCCCTGGTGAACGCCTTACGCGGGTTGCGCATCAGGAAGACGAGCAGGTCGTACTCGCGCGAGGTCAGCTGGATCAGCCGACCGCCTGCCCGCACCTCGTGCGCGGCCAGGTCCACGGTCAGGTCGCCGTCGGCGATGACGCCCTGGTCCGGCTTGTCCGGCAGGCCGCTGCCGCGGGCGCGCCGCAGCACCGATCGCACCCGCATCGCGAGTTCGCGCGGGCTGAACGGCTTCGTCACATAGTCGTCGGCGCCGGTCTCGAAACCGACGAGGCGGTCCGTCTCGTCGCCGAGCGCCGTCAGCATCACCACCGGGATCGGCCACCGCTCACGCAGCCGCCTGCACACCTCGAGACCGTCGATGCCGGGCAGCATCAGGTCGAGCACCACCAGGTCCGGCGGCTCCTCGGCGACACGCCGCAACGCCTCATACCCGTCGTGCAGGCACTCCACGCTATGACCATCCCGCACCAGGTAACGGCCGACGACGTCCGCGACCGTCGGATCGTCGTCGACGACGACGATCCGGCCCGGCGGGTCAGGATTGTTCACCACGGCCGCCCCAAACTGCGCAGCAGGCAGCGTCGCGCGGCTCGCGCGTCAGCAATGCTCACTGTTACAAGGTAAAGCGTTCTGCGATCATCCGGCCAGCAATCGAAGAACAACCGTCACAAGTACGTAAGGTCAGTGACGATTCCGTAAGTTCAGGACCGATCACCAGCGAACACGCACCCACCAGAGGTGTTCTGGGTGAACATTAGAGCCTGGCTGCGAGCAAGGCGGTTCTGCGGCACGTTGCGCAGAGCTTAGCGGCGGCGTGGCCTCTTGGCGGCGGCCCAACCTCAGGGAGGAGATCCGGCGTGATCGGCGAACTCTATGAGCACGCGCTGGCCGGGCGCGCGCGGCCGGAGATCGAGCACGCCGACGGCAGCCGGATGCCGCTCACCGTCGACGACTGGTTCCACACCAGCGTGGGCGACAGGTCGATCGTGGACCGCTGCCAGGGCGCGACACTCGACGTCGGGTCGGGACCCGGCCGGCTGACGGTAGCGCTGGCGGAGCGGGGCATCCCCGCGCTCGGCATCGACATCACCCCGTACGCCGTCCACATCGCACGCGCGGCCGGCGCGCTGGCCCTGCTGCGCGACGTGTTCGGCCGGGTTCCCGGGACCGGGCGCTGGATGACGGTGCTGCTCGCCGACGGGAACATCGGAATCGGCGGCGACCCGGCGGCCCTGCTGCGGCGCGTGAGCGAACTGCTCACCCCCATGGGGCAGGCGCTCGTCGAGGTTCAGGCGCCGGGCAAGCCGCTGCGCAAGGAGCAGGTCAGGCTCAGGCACGCGGGACTGACCAGCGCGTGGTTCCCGTGGGCGTACGTCGGCGCCGACCAGATCGGGGACATCGCGGAGGACGCCGGCCTGGCCCCCGTGGAGACCTGGTCCGCCGACGGCCGGTGGTTCGCGGTGCTGCGCAAGGTGCCCGCGCCCGCCGACGCGGACACGGAACCGTCCGATGACGACGACCTCGCTGCCCCCTGCGACGACCGTGCCACCAGTGCCCGCCTGGGCAGCGCCGCCGCCGTTCGGGAGACCGCCGGTGCCGCCGAGTCAGAGGCGTAGCGCGCTAAAGGTTGCCTGGTGACCGGTGATCCGCGTTTCGCAGTTCAAGTTGAAGGAACCGAAAGGGAGCCGGCTGACCTGTCAACTGATTCGTGTTGACAGGCCCCGGTTGACGCGTTCCCTCGGACACACGGCGACGACAGCCGTTGGAGCGCGGGGTCTGGCGCGAATCTCGGAACGTAACGGGGCCGTGACACGCGGCAGCGGCACCGCAGACCGCCGTTGTCCGGGCGCCGCAGACCGCCGTTGTCCGGGCACGGTGATCGCCGGGCCCTTCGGGCCGCTCTCATCACAGCAACGTCAGCCGCGTCAGCAACGCCAGCCCCGCAAGACGGAGGCGGCGCCGCCCCCATCCGCCCCATCAGCACCACACCCCGTGATCGTGGAAACGCAGGTGCCGTATTCGGCCCGCCGTTTCCGCGATCATGACGGCTGCCCGTTTTGTCCGGATAGCGGGAGGCGAGGTGGGCGCTGCGGGAGACGGGGTGGGATGCTGCGGGAGACGGGGTGGAGTGCTGCGGGAGACGGGGTGGGATGCTGCGGGAGACGGGGTGGGATGCTGCGGGAGACGGGGTGGGATGCTGCGGGAGACGGGGTGGGGGCGC
>JAFAZE010000072.1 GCA_019239975.1 Streptosporangiaceae bacterium | reverse complement strand
TACATGTCGAGCTTGCCGAGCGCGAAGTCCTCGTTCGCGCCGCCGGAGGTCGCGCCGGAGTTGCCGAGCTCGGTCTGGCCCACGTACTTCGATGGCGAGAGGTGGTTGGTGAGGTACAGGTCGGCGTAGAACTTGATGCCGGCCTCGGACTGCGGGGTGGTCAGGTCCGCTGTCCACTTGCCGCCGTTGTAGGTCGCCACCTGGCCGCCCGCGCCCCAGATGAAACTTACGATGCCATTGGTGAAGTTGCTCGGGGCGCCGATGCCGTAGCTGCCCGGGTACTTCGTCATCAGCTTCTTCGCGTCCGTGACGAGGTCCGCCCAGGTGGCCGGCGTGGACGTGATGCCGGCGCCCTTGAACTGGTCGGTGCGGTACCAGATGCCGCGCACGCCGCCGAACCACGGGACGCCGTAGACGTTGCCGTTCTGCGTGTCGTTCGCGAGCATGCCGGACACGACGTCGGACTTGTTCGTCCAGCCGTTCACGAAGCTGGAGATGTTGGCGAGCGCGCCGAGCGACGCCTCGGTGGGCGTCTCGGTGTTGCCCAGTTCGGTGATGTCCGGCGCGTTCTTGCCGCTGGCCAGGGCATTGGTCCAGTCGGTGGTGTTGTTCGTCCACGGGACCCAGACCACGTTGACCTTGGTCTTCGCGTAGGCCGGGTACTCCTTGTGGAACTGGGTGACGACGCCGTTCATCCAGGTGACTTCGGACGGGACGGAAGCGCCCATCCGCCATACGGTGAGCTGGCTGGGTGCGGACGACGAGGATGACCCGCCGCCGCCCGGCGTGGAGCTGCTCCCTGAGGCGCAGCCCGCGACCGCGAGCGCGGCTAGTCCGCAGGCAGCCGCGCCGATTATCTTTGGTCGCACTGCTTGTCCTCCTTCCCCGGTGCCTTGGGTGCCCCGGAGTGATGACTCGTACCGAAGAAACTAATCGGAAACTTTCCTATAAGATAGGTACTGACGTCACCTGTTGCCGGATTGAGACACAAGCCACCCGACGTCAGATGGGAGCACGATGCACAGCCAACCAGGGGCGGGCGGGCGCACGGGGGTGAGCTCCGCGGCGCGGCCGGGCACGCCGAGCCTGCTGCGCGAGCTGAACGACCGTGCCGCCCTCGAGCTCCTGCTGCGCGGCGAACCGCTCACCCGTTCCCAGCTCAGCGAGCTTACCGGCGTGTCCAAGGTAACCGTGTCGCAGATGCTTGCCAGGCTCGAGGAGCGGGGCCTGGTGGCCACCGTCGGCGAGCAGGCGGGCGGCCGCGGGCCCAACGCCGCCCTCTACTCGGTCGTGCCCTCGAGCGCTTACGTGGCGGCGCTCTACGTGGAGTCCGATCTGGTCGCCACCGCCGTCGCCGACGTGACCGGGCGGATCATAGCCGAGGCAAGGGAGGACCCGAACGGCTCGGGTGATCCGGTGGAGCTGGTGGTGTCGGCCGTGGACCGCGCGTGCGCCCGGGCCGGGGTGCCGGTCGGCCAGCTGAGCGCGTTCGTGATCGGCAGCCCCGGCGTGGTCGACCCGCGCACCGGCGATCCTCACCTCGCGGTCAACCTCCCGGCCTGGCACGAGGGCGTCCTCGGTGCGCTGCGCGGCGCGCTGCGCCGGCCGGTCGTGATCGAGAACGACGTCAACCTGGCCGCGATGGCCGAGCACGCGATCGGCGCGGCCGCCGGCACCGACGACTTCGCCCTGGTCTGGCTCGGCGTCGGCCTCGGCCTGGCCACCGTGCTCGGCGGCAGGCTGCACCGCGGCGCCGCCGGCGCCGCCGGCGAGATCGGCTACCTGCCGGTGCCGGAGGCCCCCATGCAGGAGGACATCCGGCACCCGGCGACCGGCGGCCTGCAGTGGCTGGCCGGCGCGGGCGTCATCCGGATGCTCGCGTCCGCGTTCGGCTTCACCGCGCCGGCGGCCGGCGAGGCCGTCCGCACCGCCGTAGCGGCGGCCGGCGAGGCCGGCGACGAGGCGGCGGCCAGTCACGCCCCGGCTCCCCCTTCATCGGTCTCTGCCTCACCCAATGGTGCTTCCGAGCGGGCGCGGGAGTTTCTTGGCGAGCTCGCGCACCGGGTTGCGCTCGGCGTGGCGTCGGTGTGCGCGGTGCTCGATCCCGGCCTCGTGGTCCTCGGCGGCGAGGTGGGCCTGGCCGGCGGCACCGCGCTGGCCGGCCGGGTGGCGGCCGAGGTCGCGCGCATCTGCCCCGCCCGCCCGCGCGTGGTGCCCACCGCCGTCACCGCCGAGCCGGTGCTGCGCGGCGCCCTGCTGGCCGCCGTCGAGCAGGCCCGCGCCGACCTGCTGGAGTCCGTCGCCGGCTAGCACGCGAACCCCCACTCATCCAGGCAACACCCGTTCCCGGCCGCGCTGCCGGTGGCTCCGCGTGCCGCGCCGTGGGCGCGGCGCAGTGGGCGCGGCGTTCCCGGTTGTGCTGCCGGCGGCTCCGCCCCCCGCGCAGTGGGCGCGGCGTTCCCGGCTGCGCTCCCGGCGGCTCCGCCGCCGCTCCGCGGGGCGCGGCGCGTCCGCGCCATTCCCAGTTGCGCTGCCGTCGGCTCCGTGCGCCGCCCGGTCTCACCGGTTTGGGTGCGATCCGCGCTGCTATGACGACGCGGATTGCACCCAAACCGCTGGCTGGCTCGCGGCTATGATGTTCCTGTTTTCTGAGTTACCGAAGATGGCGGATGATGTGAAGCACGAGTCCGTCAATAGACGGCAAAACGTACGGAGTCGTCGTAACCCCCGTCTCATGAACCCCTAATATGGCGGAAAGCCGGCTAATACCCAATAGAGGATTCATGTCCAGGACGGAGGCTCCGGCCCGGGCTCGGCATGGCGGCCCGGAGCCGGGTGGTTCCGGTGCCGCGCACCGGCGCGGCCGCCCGGCGCCCCCGGCGTGGCTGCCGCGGTGGCTGGCCTGGGCCGCCGTCTGCACGGTGGCGGGTGCGGTGTTGTTCCTGTGCTACCTGCAGGTGTCCAGGACCCAGCCTGCCCCCGCCGACGGGGCGTCGAACGCGCTGGAAGCGTGGGACATGCTGCACGGGAACGTGCTGCTGCACGGCTGGACGCTCACGGACGTGTCGTTCTACACCACCGAGCTTCCCGAGTACACCCTCGTCGAAGCGGTACGAGGGCTCCGCCCGGATGTGGTGCACGTGGCGGCGGCGCTGACCTACACCCTGCTCGTGCTGCTCGCGGGGCTGCTGGCCAGGGGACGCGCGACCGGGCGCGAGGGCGTGATCCGCTTCCTGGCCGCCTCCGGCATCATGCTGGCGCCGCAACTCGGCCCCGGCGTTGACGTCGTACTGTTGTCGCCGGACCATATCGGCACCGGCGTGCCGCTGCTGCTTACCTTCCTGGTGCTCGACCGGGCGCCCCGGCGCTGGTACCTGCCGCCGGTCATCGGGCTGATGCTCGCGTGGGTCCTGATCGCCGACCAGATCGCGCTGATCGACGCGGTGCTGCCGCTGGTCGCGGTGTGCGCCGGGCGCGCCTGTTACGCGGTTGTCCGGCACCGGCGGTGGCGGTGGTTTGAGCTCTCGCTCGCGGCGGCCGCGATCAGCGCGGTGGCGGTGGCGTCGCTGACGCTGCGCCTGATCTCGGGGCTCGGCGGGTTCTCCCTGCGGCCGGTCATCACCTCCGTCGCCCCGCTGGCCTGGATTCCCTCCCACCTGCGGCTGACCGCCCGCGGACTGCTCGCCCTGTTCGGGGCGGATTTTTCCGGGCTGCACCCCGGGGCGCAGGCGTTCTTCGCCGCGGTGCACCTGGCCGGCGTCGCGGCCGTCGTGTCCGGGCTCGGGCTCGCGGTATGGCGGTTCCGGCGGGCGGACCTGGTCTCGCAGGTGCTGACCGTCGCGATAGCCGTCAGCCTGGCCGCGTACGTGCTCAGCGTCATCCCCTCGACGTTCTACGACACCAGGGAGATCGGCGACGTGCTGCCCTTCGGGGCCGTTCTGGCCGCGCGCATGCTGGGCGGGCGGATCCTGGCGTCCCGGGCCGGCGGCACGCGGGGCGCGCGGAGCCGGGCCGGCCGGATCGGCGCGGTCTCCGCACTCGGTGCGCTCGGCGTCTGCTACGCGGCCGCCCTCGGATACGGCGCGGCGCGGCCGCCGGTGCCGGCCGTCGACCAGGATCTCGCCGGCTGGCTCGCCGCCCATCACCTGGTCACCGGGCTCAGCATGTACACCTGGTCGAACATCACCACGCTCGACAGCGGCGGGCGGGTCCAGCTCAGGACGGTGTCCTGGGGGCCGCGCTCGGCGGCCCCGCGGGCGTACCAGTCGCAGGCGTCCTGGTATGACCCCCGGCTGCACTACGCCAGCTACGTCATGACGACCACGGCCGGCGGTCCGCGTTCGTCGATTCCGCCCGGTGACGTGGTCGCCGACTTCGGCAAGCCCGCGCGGATCTATCATTTCCGGGACTACACGATCATGATCTGGCACAAGAACCTGCTCGCCGGCCTCGGCCCGCCGCGGACGGCGCCCTTCGGCTGACGGGACCACCGATGGCATCACCACCGACCGGATCCCCGGCGGGAAAGCTGCTGAGACCGCCCGGGGTACCGGTGGTGAGACCGCCGGCCGGGACACGGTGGGCGCTGCGGTA
Source organism: Streptosporangiaceae bacterium (assembly GCA_019239975.1). GTDB lineage: Bacteria > Actinomycetota > Actinomycetes > Streptosporangiales > Streptosporangiaceae > JAFAZE01. The sequence goes on along the minus strand of JAFAZE010000072.1, from coordinate 33,758 downwards.
CCGGTGGTGGGCACTGCCCGTCGCGGCCGTCCTGTTCACCTGCTACCTGCGGCTGTCCTGGACGGTCCCCGCCACGTCGGACGGTGCCGCGATCGCGCTGCAGGCATGGGACATGCTGCACGGGAACGTGCTGCTGCATGGCTGGACGCTCGGCGACGTGTCGTTCTACACCACCGAGCTTCCCGAGTACGCCGGCGTCGAGGCGGTCCGGGGCCTTGGCCCGGCCGATGTCCACATCGCCGCGGCGCTCACCTACACGCTGCTCGTGCTGCTCGCCGGGCTGGTCGCCAAGGGCCGCGCCACCGGTGTCAACGGCCTGGTCCGGGTGCTGATCGCGTCGGGCGTCATGCTGGCTCCCCAGCTCGGCCACGGCGCGTTCCTGCTGTTGCTCAACCCGGACCACGTCGGCACCGGGGTACCGCTGCTGCTCACCTGGCTGGTGCTGGACCGCGCGCCGCGCCGCTGGTACGTAGCCGTGATCACCGGGCTGATGCTCGCCTGGATACAGGTCGCCGACCGGGTGGCGCTCGTGACCGCCGTGCTGCCCCTCGTCCTGGTGTGCGTTTTCCGTGTATGCCGGGCCCTGGCGCGTTCCCAGGCGCCGGCGGGTTCCCAGGTGCCGGCGCGGCGCCGGCCGCCGGCGTTCGAGCTGGCGCTCGCCGCGGCGGCGATCCTCTCGGCGGCCGCGGCGTGGCTCGCCGGGCGGGCGATCACCGCGGCCGGCGGCTTCACGGCCAACCCACTGCCCACGGTCCCCGCCACGCTGGGCTCGGTCCCGGTGCATCTGTGGCTGACGGCCAGGGGAGTGCTCGCGCTGTACGGCGCCGAATTCCCCAGCCACGGACCCGGCCTGGTCTTCGCCGTCGCCCACCTGGCCGGCCTCGCGCTGGCCGTGTGGGCGTTCGCCCTGGCGGTGCGGCGGTTTCCGCGCGAGCAGGAGCTGATCGTCCAGGTGCTGCCCGTGGCGATCGTGGTGAACCTGGTGACCTATATATCCACCAACCTGCCGGGGACGGTGGTCGGCACGGGATACCCGACCCGGGAGATCGCCGCCGTCCTGCCGCTCGGCGCCGTGCTGGCCGGCCGGCTGCTGGCCGGCCCGCTGCTCGCGCGCCATGCCCCGGCGGACACGCGGCCCCCCGGCCGCCATCCTCTGATGGCGCGCTGGCCGCGGCTCGCGGCGCCGGCCCTCGCGCTGTGCGCGGCCGGGTACCTGGCCGCTCTCGGGTACGGCGCCGCCCAGCCCGCGGTCGCTGCACAGGAACAGGATCTCGCCGGCTGGCTCGCCGCCCACCATCTCACCGCGGGGCTCAGCGGCCCGGAGGCCAACGTGACCACGCTGGACAGCGGCGGCCGCGTCCAGGTCATGGTGACCTCGTTCGGCGGGGGCGGCGGGGGCCGCGTGGGCGGCGTGGCCGCCAGGGCCTACCAGTCGCAGGCCTCGTGGTACGACCCGCGGCTGCACTACGCGAACTTCGTGGTGACCACCGCCCCGCAGGGCCCCACGGTCGACGTGCCCTACGGCGACGCGGTCCGCACGTTCGGCCCGCCAGCCCGCGTATACCACTTTGCTGGCTATACGATCGTGGTCTGGGACGAGAACCTGCTCGCCCGCCTGGGGCGCCATACCCTTCATCCGGCGTGAAAGCCGGTGAGTGACGGGCTGAGCCCGGTGTGAGGGGCGGAGCCCGCTGTAGTAGCCTCGCACCGACGTCGATACCTCCAGGGGGAGCCATGTCCGCTGCGGACGGGCCCGCGACCCGCGGGGCCATGGCCGGCACCGTCGGCACGCCCCCGCACGTGACCGCCCGCGACGCCCCTGCCGCGCCCGCGCAGCGTCATCGGCGCACGGGGCGGGAGCCGGCCTGGTGGTGGTGGACGGCCGGGTACGTCGTGGCGGCGATTCTGCTGTTCCTCTGCTACCTGCGGATCTCAGGAACGCAGGCCGTCACGTCCGACGGGGCGTCCAACGCGCTGCAGGCGTGGGACATGCTGCATGGCAACCTGTGGCTGCACGGCTGGGCGCTCACGGACGTGTCGTTCTACACCACCGAGCTGCCCGAGTACGCGCTCGTCGAGCTGCTCCGCGGCCTCGGGCCGGCCGACGTGCACATCGCGGCGGCGCTCAGCTACACGCTGCTGGTGGTGCTCGCCGGGCTGCTCGCGAAGGGGCGCGCCACCGGCATCAGCGGCCTGGTCCGGGTGCTGATCGCGTCGGGGATCATGATCGCCCCCGAGATAGGCCCCGGTGCGTTCATCCTGCTGCTTTCGCCCGACCACACCGGCACCGGGGTGCCGCTACTGCTGATCTTCCTGCTGCTGGACCGGGCGCCCCGCCGCTGGTGGGTGCCCGTCGCGGCCGGCCTGCTGCTGGTCTGGGTGCAGATAGGGGACAGGCTCGCGTTCACCATCGGGGCCCTGCCGATTGTCGTGGTCTGCGCCGTGCGCGCCTACCAGGGCCTCGCGCAGCGCCGGGAGCCGATGTCGTCCCGCTGGTTCGAGCTCACGCTGGGCGGCGCGGCGCTCGTGTCCGAACCGGTCGCCTCGGTCGTGGTCAAGACGATAGGTCATCTGGGCGGCTTCGTGGTCGCGCCGCTGCAGACGACGTTCGACGCCTCCGCGAACTGGCCTGCGCACCTCTCGCTGATGACCGAGGGCATTCTCGGGCTCTACGGAGCCGACATCACCGGCAGGCCGCTGGGCGTGTTCGCCGCCGTCGCGCTGCTGCACCTGGCGGGCCTGGCGCTGGCCGCCTGGGCGTTCGCCCGCGCCATCCGCCGGTTCTTCGGCTGGGAGGACATGATCGTGCAGATCCTGGCGGTCGCGATCGTGGTCAACCTGGCCGCCTACTTCTTCAGCATCCTGCCCCGCACGTTCTGGGACACCAGGGAGATCGCCGCCGTGCTGCCGTTCGGCGCGGTGCTCGCGGGCCGGCTGCTCGCGGACCAGCTGACAGCGGCCAGGCTGCTGCCGTTGCTGGGCGCCTGCCTGCTCGGCTACGTGTTCGCGCTGGGGTACGGGATCAGCCGCCCGAACCCGCCGGCCCACGACCAGGCCCTGACGAACTGGCTCGCCGCCCACCACCTGACCGGGGGTCTGGGCAGCTACGCCGAGGGCAACAGCGTCACGATCGACAGCGGCGGCTCCATCCAGCTCAGGGCCGCGAACTTCGGGTCCTCGGGAGTCAGCCCGGGCACGCACAACTCGCAGAGTTCCTGGTATGACCCGCGGCAGCACAACGCGAACTTCGTCGTGACCACCACGCAGGACGGCACGCATTTCTACATCCCGCCCGCGAAGATCGTCGCGGCGTTCGGCCCGCCGGCGCACACGTACCACTACAGCGTCTACACGATCATGGTCTACAGCAAGAACCTGCTCGCCAGCCTCCAGCCCTGACGCCGGCGCCGGGGGCCCTTGACACTCAACGTCAGTTGTTACTAACGTTAGCGATGACGAACACTAGCCGAAGGGGATGCGTGATGCGACGGCCGGCTTTCCGCACGCACCCGCGCGGCGATCTGTCCGGCCCCGGGGCGGGATGATGGAATCCAACGTGACAGCGCTGCGGCGCCCGCCGGTACGGCAGTCGACGCTGGTCCGCTGCGGCAGGCGGCACACGTTCGACACGTTCGTCCGGACCATCGGCGCCTGGTGGCCGGTGACGCCGTTCTCGGCGGGACAGGACCGGGTCCGCGACGTGACGTTCGAGCGGCGGGTGGGCGGCCGGGTCTACGAGACCTGGGCCGACGGCACCGAAATCAACTGGGGCACGCTGCTCGCCTGGGAGCCTCCCGAGCGGTTCGTCATGACCTGGAACGTCACCTCGGTGGCCACGGAGGTGGAGCTTACCTTCGCCGAACTCGGCCCGGCGCTGACCCGCGTGGCTGTCGAGCACCGCGGCTGGGAGAAGCTGAGCGATGAGCAGCTCGCCAGGGACTGCGCGCTGCCCGGCGGCTACCTCGGCGGTGCCTTCGGCAAGGGCTGGGCGCGCATCCTCGGCTGCCTGACGGCGGCCGCCGAGGCGGGAGACCCGTCGTGAAGCACGCAATCTTCCGCGGGCCGCCTGCGAATATGGACGCCGCGCCAGCGCGGCTCCCCGCGCACCGCGCCCGGCACGACGAGGACCTGGTCCCGTGACCTACATATTCATGGCCGTGCACTATCCTCAGCGCGGTCGCGCGGCAGACGTCTACGCGAGCATGATCAGCAGAGCCGAGGCCGCGGCCGGAACGCCCGGGCTGCTCGAGATCGGTCCCTGGCTCGAGTACGACGGCGACCGCGTGATCGGCATCTCCCGGTGGGAATCCCGGCAGGCCTTCGAGGCGGCGATGCCGGGGAGCGGGGTTCCCAGCGACGTCATCCACGACGGCGAACGCAAGCCCCGCGACTACTTCCACCTGGTGACACCGGACTTACGCGCGCGCCGCTAGCCCATGACCGGCGCGCGCTCGCGGTCGTAGGCGGCGCGGGCGGCGGCGATGTCCTGGCGGTGGCGTCCCGCCCAGCCGACGAGGGCCGCCAGCGAGTCGCTGAGCTCGCGCGCCATCGGGGTGGCGGTGTACTCGACCTTCGGCGGCACGGTTGGGTAGACGGTCCTGACGAGTAGCCCGTCGCGCTCCAGGTTCCGCAGGGTCAGAGTCAGCATTCGGCGGCTGATTCCCTCGACGATGCGCTCCAGCTGAGAGAACCGGACCGGGCCCGCGATGGCGGCCAGCAAGATGGAGACGCTCCACTTGCCTCCCACGTGATCGAGCACCTGGCGTACCGTGCAGGCCTCGGCCAGTATGCCCGTCGCGCAGCCCGGCTCGCTGACCTCCACGGGTACATCGGTGTTCCGCCGTGACAAGAAAGTGCCTCCTTCCGTCCGCAGCCTGTGTCACACATCATGGTCCCCGTAACAAAGAGAGTTCAAGTAACAAAGAGAGTTCAAGTAACAAATCGTGCTCTTAGGAGGACTGGATGGATGACGGGGGCCGACGGCGCTGGCTGGCGCTGACGGTGCTGTGCGCGGCGATGATGATGATCATTCTGGACGGGACGATCGTGACCGTGGCGCTGCCGGCGATCCAGCGTGACCTCGGCTTCTCGCCCGCGGGTCTGGCCTGGACGGTGAACGCCTACCTGATCGCGTTCGGCGGGCTGCTGCTGCTCGCGGGGCGGCTGGGCGACCTGGTCGGCGGCAAGCGTGTCTTCATGGCGGGTGTGGTCGTGTTCACCGCGGCGTCCGTGCTGTGCGGGTTGTCGGCCAGCCAGCCGATGCTCATCGTCGCGCGGTTCGCGCAGGGCGCGGGGGGCGCCCTGGCCTCGGCGGTCAGTCTCGGCATGATCGTCCGGTTGTTCCCCCGGCCGCCGGAACAGGCCAAGGCGATGGGCGCGTACAGCTTCGTGGGCGCCGGGGGCGCCTCGGTGGGGCTCGCGGTAGGCGGGGTGCTCACCCAGGCGCTGAGCTGGCACTGGATCTTCTTCGTGAACGCGCCCATCGGCGTCGCCGCCGCCCTGGCCGGCTGGCGGCTGCTGGAACCCGATCGCGGTATCGGTCTGCGCGCCGGAGCCGACGCGGCCGGCGCGGTTCTCGTCACCGCCGGCCTGATGCTCGCGGTCTACACGATCGTGGAGACCACGCGGTACGGATGGGGCTCGGCGCACACGCTCGGCGCGGGGGCGGCGGCGCTGGCCCTGCTCGCCGCGTTCGTCGCGCGCCAGATGAGCGCCCGCACGCCGCTGCTGCCGTTGCGGGTGTTCCGCTCGCGGAACGTCTCCGGCGCCAACGCGGTCCAGGCCCTGACGGTCGCCGCCGCCTTCGGATTCCAGGTGCTGATCCCGCAGTACATGCAGCGCGTGCTCGGGTACGGCCCCGCCCGCGCGGGCCTGGCCATGCTGCCCGCGGCCGTGGTGATCGGGACGCTGTCCGCCGGCGCCTCGGCGCGGCTCAACGCCCGGTTCGGCACACGTTCCGTCCTGATCGCCGGGCTGGTGCCGATCGTGGCGGGCTTCGCGCTGCTGACCCGGGTCCCGGCGCACGGCGGCTACGCGGTCCACCTGCTGCCGACGATGCTGCTGATAGGCGGGTTCGGCCTGGCGTTCCCGGCGATGATCACCCTTGCCATGTCCGGCGCCACGCCCGCCGACGCCGGCGTGGCCTCCGGTCTGGTGAACACGACCCAGCAGGTCGGCGCCGCCCTCGGCGTCGCGGTCCTGAGCACGCTGGCGGCGGCGCGCACCGCGCACGTACTGGCCGCCACGGGCGCGGCCGCCACGGGCGCGGGCGCCGCCATGAGAGCCGCGAGCGCCGCGGCCGCCGCCCATGCGGGCGCCGCCAGCGCGAGGGCCGCCGCCCATGCGGGCATCGCCAGCGCGAGCGCCGCCGCCCATGCGGGCATCGCCGCCCCAGTGGCCGCCGCGCTGACCAGCGGTTACCGCCTGGCCTTCGGCGCCGGCACCGGACTCGCCGCGGCGGCGGTCGTCCTCGCGGCCGCTGTACTGCGCTCCGCCGGCCGGCCGGCGCTCCCCGCCTCGCCCGCTGATGAGCCCCAGCCCAGGGACTCGTCCGCTGATGAGCCCCAGCCCAAGGAACAGCCCCAGGACCGGCCCGCGGGCAGGACATGACGCCGTCGTGAACGTGCCAGCGAGCCGGTCACGGCCGGCTCGCTGGCATCCACCCGCGAGTCACGTCACAACCATCGCGGAGGTTATAACGAAAAAAGGTAACCTGTCTATATGGCCTGAATGGAGTGAGCCGGGCCGAGACAACTGAACCGGCAGTGGGGGGATGGGTGCGATGACACGCGGAACGAAACCCGCGCCAGCGCGGGACGCAGACGAACGGCACACAGACACATACGCGCGGGACGTGAGCCCGCGGCACGATCACACCGACGCGGGACCGGACATCGGGATCCTGATAACGATCCGGTCGCTCATGCCTAACCTCGCGCCGGTGGAACGCCGGGTTGCCCAGGCCGTCCTCGACGACCCCGCCGGGGTCGCCTGGCGGAACATCTCCGAGCTGGCGCGGTCGTGCGGCACCTCGGCGACGAGCGTGGTGCGCTTCTGCCGCGCGATCGGCCTGCGCGGCTATCCCGAGCTTCGCCTCGCGCTGGCCGGGGCCGTGGCGCACGACGACGCGGCGGCGGTCGCCGCGGCGTCCAGCGACATCGACCCGGACGACGACGTCGAGACGATCACCAAGAAGATCGCCTACGCCGACGCCAAGGCGGTGACCGACACCGCCAGCCATCTCGACACCGCCATGCTCGCCCGGGTCGTCGACGCCCTCGAAGCGGCGCGCCGAATCGATATCTACGGCGTCGGCGCCAGCGGGTACGTCGCGGTTGACCTGCAGACGAAGCTGCAGCGGATCGCCAAGCCCGCCTTCGCGTGGCCGGATCCGCACATGGCGATCTCCTCGGCGGCGCTGCGCGGCACCGGGGACGTCGCGGTCGGCCTGTCGCACACCGGGACCACGGTCGACACGATCGACGCGCTGCGCGAGGCGCGCAGCCACGGCGCGATGACGGTCGCCGTGACGAACTTCCCGTGGTCGCCGATCACCGAGGTGGCGGACCTGGTTCTGCTCACCGCGGCCAGGGAGACCGCGTTCAGGTCCGGCGCCATGACCAGCCGCATCGCGCAGCTCACCGTCGTCGACTGCCTGTTCGTCACGCTCGCGCAGCGCGACCTGCCCGCGACCAGGGCCGCGCTGGAGCGCACGTTCGCCGCCGCCCAGGCCAAGCGCGTGCGCCGCACCCGCCGCCCGAAGCTCGGGGGTGAGTGACGGCTAGCGGCGCGCAAACCGGGCCCGCGCGCCCGGCCCGCCGTCCGGAGCCCGGAGGCCTCTGACAGATACCGGCCCTCGTTCTGGATACCGAACGAAACGTGGCGTCACCCCGACGTCACCTGTACCGTGAACGCGGGCCGGTGCCCGGCCGTGTTCCCGCGCGGTCATGCCTTGACCGAGCCGGCCACCGTCGCGCGGATGAGCTGGCGCTGCGAGGCGGCGAACAGCGCCACCACCGGCAGGCTCGCGATCACGATCGCCGCGGCGAGCAGCGTCCACTGGCTCTCGTTCGACCCGAAGAAGTTGTAGATGCCCCTGGTCACCGGGAACAGGCTCGAGTCGGACAGCAGCACGACCGGGCCGATGATGTCGTTCCACACGCCCAGGAGGCCGTACAGGAACGCGATCAGCAGCGCCGGCCTGGTGAGCGGCACCACGACCCGCAGCAGGTACCGTAGGTAACCCGCGCCCTCCATCCAGGCCGCCTCGTCAAGCTCGGCGGGGATCGCGGTGATGAACGCCACCAGCAGGATGACCGCCAGCGGCAGGCCCGGCTCGACGTGCAGCACGATGTAGCCGAGCCTGTTGTTGTAGAGGCCGAGCATGCGGGCCTCCGCGAACAGCGGGATGATCGCGAGCGGCAGGAACAGCCCGGTGAACATCGCGGTGTACAGCGCCGAATGGCCCCTGATCAGCCTGCGCGCGATCGGGAACGCGATCAGCAGGCCGAGGACGGTCGACAGCGCGGCGGCGGCCACCGAGTAGATCACCGTGTTGGCCAGCTCGACGCCCAGGTCCGCGCCCGACCACGCTTTGCCGAAGTTGCCGGTGTCGGGAGAGCCGGGGGTCAGCGGGGACGTCAGGAAGTGCGACGGCGACTCGAACGCGATCATCAGCGCGTAGAGCACCGGCAGCACGAACAGGATGACGACGAGCAGGCCGATGGCGACCCTTCCGGCCAGCCTCGGATGCCGCATCACGACGTCCCCAGCAGCCGGCGTTCGCGGTAACGGAGCAGGGCCATCAGCGGGAGCGCCACGATCAGCGTCAGCACGAACAGCACCACGGTGACCGCGGCGCCGTAGCCGAGGTTGGCCTGGAAGCTGCCGAAGGCGGCGTTGAACGCCAGCATGCCGAGCGTCTGCGTCCCGTACTGGCCGTCGGTGAGCACGTAGATCAGGTTGTAGGTGGTGAACGCCCCGACGACGGCGAGCAGCACGTTGGCGGTGACGGCGGGCGCGAGCAGCGGGAACGTGATGCGGCGCAGCCGCTGCCAGGGGCGGATGCCGTCGATGCCGGCCGCCTCGTAGATCTGCGGGTCGATGGCCCGCAGGCCGCCGATGAACACCAGGGTGGAAAACCCGGCGTTCTGCCAGACCTGGACGAAGATGACCAGGGGCATCGCCCAGCCGCTGGCGCCGAAGAACGCGGAGTGGACCCCGACCGCGCCGAACAGCGACGCCGCGGGCCCCTGCTGGGGGTCGAAGACGAGGATCCAGATCAGCCCGACGATCGTCACGCCGAGCGCGATCGGCAGGAAGACCAGGACCCGGCCGGCGGCCGCCATCCGGCCCTGCCCGCTCAGCCGGTGCGCGAGCAGCAGCGCGAGCGCGTTCTGCGCGATGGTGACCGCGAGGACGAACACCACGGTGGCCACGACGGCCGGCGTGAAGCCGGCGCTCTGGGTGGTGCCCATGGACGAGTAGTTGGAGAAACCGACGTTGTGCACCGGTGCGCCGGGCAGGCCCGTGTAGTCCGTGAACGAGATGATCACGTTGCCCGCGGCGGGGACGATGCCGAACAGCACGTACACGCCGATCCCGATGAGCAGGCCCGCCCACATGCTCAGCCGCGAGCCGCGGCTGAGCAGCCGTCCCGGGCGGTACCTCCTCCGGCCGGAACGCCGTCCCGGCCGGAAAACCGTCATGGAGCCTTCCAGTCCTGCTGGTAGGTGGCCGCCGCCTGCGCGGGTGTCTTCGATCCCTGGACCACGGCGAGCTGCAGGTACGGCCAGTACGTCTCCTGGTCGTAGTAGCCGTTGTTCGGCGACAGCACCGGGTAGAACACGTTCCGGTTAACCCCCTGGCCGAACCAGGAGCCGAGGGCCTTCGCCGAGTAGCCGCTGAACGTGCCGGAGTTCTGGCTGGAGGAGATGCCGGTCGTGTTCACGTACTGGGCGTAGACCGACGGGCTCGAGAAGAACTGCAGCCACTTCATCGCGGCCGCCTTGTTCGGCGAGGAGTTGAGCACCTCGAACGTGAGGTCGTCGGCGAGGTAGGGCTTGTTGTCGGCGGCGACGTTGCTGAACGGCAGCGGGAAGAAGCCGACCTGCATGGACGGGTTGGCCTGCTGCACGGCGGACAGGTCCCACGACCCATCGAGCAGCATCGCGCCCTTGCCCTTGGCGAAGTCACCGGGCATGCTCTCCCACGGCACGCCGGTGTAGTTGGGCTCCAGGTACTGCGCGACCGCCTTCTCCTCGTTCATCCCCTGGATGAAGTTCGGGTCGGTCCACTTGGCGGTCCCCTTCTCCAGGGCCGTCGCCAGGTTGCCGCCGGGCGCGTGCGGGTACCACAGGTCGATCATCGCCTCGTAGTAGAGGAACTGCATGTACACGGGCCCGACGTTGCCGAGCGCGGTGAACAGCGGGGTGACGCCACGGGACTTGAGCGTCTGGCAGACGGCCAGAAACTGGCTGTAGGTGGTGGGCACGGTCAGGTGGTACTTCGCGAACGTCTGCTTGTCGTAGAAGACGCCCTCCTGGTAAGTGCCCGAGACGAGCCCGTACACCTTGCCGTTGTACGTCTCGGCCGCAAGGGCCGACGGCTGGTAGTCCGTCAGGAAGCTCTGCCCGTTCAGCGGCGCGAACGCGCCGCTCGTCGACCAGAACTGGAGCGGAGTCTCGTTGTTCCGGTTCGGGTTCAGCGGCAGCGGCTGCAGCTGTGTCACGGAGGTGACGATGTCCGCGCCGCCGGAGTCGACCGTCTGCTGCAGCAGCGTCTCGTAGGGGCCGTTCACGTTGACCGCCGTCTGCAGTTTCACGGTGATGTTCGGGTACTTCTTGTGGAACTCCGCGTCGATGGCGTTGATCGCGCTGACCGCGGGCGGGTTGACCCAGGTGATGATCTTCAGGGTCGTCGCCCCGCCGCCGCCCGCCGAGCCGCCTGAACTGCAGGCCCCCGCGGCCAGCGTGACCGCGGCCGCGAGCGAGGCGGACAGCAGGCTCGTCTTCCGCATGCCGCGCGGCCTTCGCGTCCCTCGCGTTCCGCGCGCAGTCACCACCGGTTGCCTACTGTGTCCAAAGCGTGTCATGTAAACACTTTACGACGCGTGGGAAAACTGGGAAATACGATTACTAAATCGTGACCCGCTCTCTTCGCGCCGGCCGGGCCGTAACGGCGCGCCGTAACGGTGCGCCGTCGGGATCGCGCCCGGCCATCAGCGCCGCGGTCCAGGCGAGCTGCTGCGCCCTGACCACGGCAAGCAGCGGCAGTGCGTAACCGGGCAGCCCGCGCGGCAGGCCGATCGCCGCGTCGTCGGCCGGCGAGATCTCGATCCAGTCGGCGCCCCGGCCGGCGGCCTGCGCGCGGAGCGAGGCCCTATCACCGTACCCGTCTTCCAGGACGCCACGCCCGTCGCCGAATCCGACGACGGCCAGGCCGGGCCGCAGCGCGGCCGCGGGCCCGCACCGGAACTCCGCGGCCGGGTACGCGGCCGCGAGCACCGACGTTGTCTCGGTGACCTTGAGGGCCATCTCCCGGGCGGCGGCGCGCAGCCAGCCGTCGCCGACGCTGACCACGCCCGGCGTCGTGCCGAGCAGCGCGGCGAGCGCCCGCGCGGGCGGTTCACCGAGTACGGCCTCGACCTGGTCCGCCGTCTCGGCGAGCACGCCGGCGTCCACGGCGTGCGGGTTCATCGCCCCGGCCAGCAGCGCGAAGGCAAGCATCTGCGCGGTCACGGTGCTGGTCGCTGGGCGGGCGCGCTGCGGCCCGGCCGCCACGTCGATGACGCACTCCGCGGCCGCCGCGAGCGGGCTGCCCGGAGCGTTCGTGATCGCGATGCAGCGCGCCCCGGCCCGCTGCAGCCGCATCAGCGCCGCCACCACGTCGGGTGTCTCGCCGGACCGGCTCACCGCTATCGCGAGGTAGCCCCGGTAGTCGAGATCCCCGCGGACCCCCATGTCGGGCGGCACCAGCACCGCTGGGCGTCCCGTCGTCTGCCCGAGCAGGTAGCTGCCGTACTCGCCGGCGTGCCCCGACGACTCGCGGCCGAAGATCAGCACCCCGTTCAGTGGCTCGGGCGCCATGCCGCGCAGCTGCCTGGCGATCTCGCCCGAGCGTGCGGCGAGCGAGCGCAGGACCCGCGGCTGCTCGCTCATCTCGGCTGCCATCACGCGCCCGCGCTCCGCAACCACGGCCAGCCCCGGGGCCACCGTGTCCAGGTGCGCCAGCGCTCCGCGGACGCTGCCGTCGCTGGCGGTCAGCGCCTGGCGGGCCGCGCGCACCCCGCCGCCGGAGAGCAGGTCCACCATGGCCAGCTTCACGTTTCCCCCGGCGCGCGCCAGCGCGGCCTCGCATGCCGCCTCGCCGGCGCCCGACGCGTCCACGAGGATACGGACAAGGCGTTCCCGGAGTTTGCTGTTGGTCGCGCTGACCTCGATCATCAGATTCGAGTAGGTTTTCCCGAGCCGGACCATGAGCGCTGTGGAGAAGCTGTTCAGTATGAGCTTCAGTGCGGTTGTCGCCTTGAGCCGGGTCGAGCCCGCGATGGCCTCCGGCCCGGTCTCGGCGACGATGCTGACGTCGGCGAGCGCCCGGAGCGGCGAGGCGGGGTTGCACGTCACCAGCACGCCGAACGCCCCTCGCTCCGACGCGCCCGTGAGTGCTCCCGCGACGTACGGGGTCCGGCCGCTCGCGCTCAGCCCGATGACGAGGTCGCCGGCGTTCACCCCGGCCGTGTCGGCGCTCCCGCGCCCGCTGTCGTCCTCGGCGCCCTCCGCCGCGCGGTCCATGGCCTCGTTGCCGCCGGCCAGGTGCGCGATCACCGTGTCCGGCTCGAGCCCGAAGGTGGGCACGAGCTCGGTCGCGTCGAGCACCGCGATCCGCCCCGACGAGCCGGCGCCGAAGTAGTGCACGCGACCGCCCCGGCCGACTCGGTCAGCCGCCTCGTCCACGACCGTGGCCAGTGTGCCGAGCACGGACCTGACAGCGGCGGGAACCAGTTCGTCCTCCCGGTTCAGCAGCCCGAGCACGGCGCGCGTGGGTACCAGGTCGATGTGCGCCGTTCGGAGGTTGCGCTCCTCGGTGGGCGGCGAAGATAGCGTCATGATTGTTACAATATGTCAGAAGCGAGAGAGAACACGTTGATGAATAACATGGCGGTGAACTGCGATCCTGCCGTATCCATGCCCGTTACCGGGAGCGTTACCGCAGGATCTGGTGCTTTCGCGGGCAGCCTACATGGCCGCCTGCTGGGCATCGATGCGGGAGGCAGCGCCACCCGGGCGGTCGTGCTCGAGGGCGGCGAGCTGACCGAGCTTCCGGCCGCCCCGCCGATGAACGCGCTGCTCACCGGGAACATGCTGGATCTCCTGAGGGAGATCATCCGTGCCGCCGCCGCCACGGCCGCCGGGATCGGCATGCCGGGGATCCGGTCGCCGGAGCAGGCGGCCAGGCTCACCGCGGACCTGCGGCCGCTCGTCGACTGCCCGGTCCATGTCACCGACGACGCGCACGTGGCCTGGCTCGGCGCGTTCGGCGGCGCGCCGGGCATCGTGGTCACCGCGGGAACCGGCTCCATAGCCGTCGGCTGCGACGGGGACCGCTGGGCACGCGCCGGCGGGCACGGCTTCCTCCTGGGAGACGAGGGAAGCGCCTACTGGATCGGCCGGGCCGGCGTCCGCGCCGCGCTGCGCTGGCGGGACGGGACGGGGGGCTCTGCGCTGATCCACGAGACGGTCGTCGAGGCCGGCGGTGACCTTGACGCGCTGGTCAGGGAGGTCCACGCGCATCCGGCCGAACGCGGCAGGCTGGCCCTCCTCGCGCCGGCCGTCACCGGCATAGCCGCCGAAGACGACACCGCGCGGCGGATAGCGCGGCGGGCGGCGCGGCACCTCGCCGCGCTCGCCGGGGCCGTTCAGGAGACGATCGGGCCGCTGCCGGTCGCGGCGGCCGGGGGAGTGTTCCGCGCCCCGGCCATCTGGGAGCGGTTCGCCGAGCTGACCGGCGCGATCCGGCCGCTGGCCCACGCGGCGGTGGGCGCGGCGCTGCTGGCCGGCGCGCCCGGCCGGTTCGCTGGGCGCGGCTATGCCTGACATGGTCCCGGGCGGCGGGCCTGGCGCCCAGCCGGGCGGCGGGCCTGGCGCCGAAACGGGTGGCGACCCGGGCGCCGAAGCGGGTGGCGACCCGGGCGCCGTCCTGGGCGCCGAAGCGGGTGGCGGCCTGGGCGCGGAAGCGGGCGCCGTCCTGGGCGCCGAGCCGGACGGCGGTCCCGGCGGCCTGAGCCACGTCGGCGGCCTGCTGGACGCGGCGGTGAGGGCGCGCGGTGTTCCCGGCGCGGTCGCGGCCGTCGGCCGGGGACCGGTGACGTTCGCGCGGTGGGCGGCCGGCCTGGCCGACACGACGGCGGGAGCCGTCCGCCCGATGACCACGGGCACCGTCTTCGACCTCGCGTCGCTGACCAAGGTGGTGGCGACGGCCACGGCCACCCTCGCCCTGGCCGGCCAGGGGCTGCTCGGCCTGGACGATCCCGTGACCGGTTACCTGCCCGGATTCACCGGGCTCGGCCGGGTGACCATCCGGCACCTGCTCACGCACACCTCCGGGTTGCCGGCCACCAGGGAGTTCTACCGGTGGTGCGGCTCGCCGCGCGAGCTGCTCGAGGCGCTGCGGGCGACCCAGCCCGAGGCCTTGCCCGGATCCCGCGTTGTCTACTCCGACCTTGGTTTCATCCTGCTGGGCGAGGTCGTCGCGGCCGTGTCCGGCGAGCGGTTCGACGTCGCGGTGCGGCGTCTGGTGACCGGGCCCCTCGGCATGCGCGACACCGGGTTCACCCCGCCCGGGGCGCCGGGGGAGCGCTTCGCCGCGACCGAGCCCCGCGACGACGGCACCCCGTGGACGGGGATCGTCCACGACGAGAACGCCCGGGTGCTCGGCGGCATCGCCGGGCACGCGGGGCTGTTCTCCACCCTCGGGGACCTCGCCCTGTTCGCCGCCTGGTGGGCCGGCTCCGGAGACGGGCCGGTGCCGGCCCCGCTGCGCGCGCAGGCGTCACGGTGCCAGACCGAAGGCCTGGACGGCCGGCGCGGCCTCGGCTGGATGTGCGCCCGGGACGCCTCCGGCATCCTGGGGCCTGGCTGGCCGCCGTCGGCCGTCTCGCACACCGGCTTCACCGGCACCAGCATCGCGCTCGACCCCGGCAGCGGCCTGTGGGTCGTGCTGCTGACCAACGCCGTCCACTTCGGCCGCGACCACACGGCCATCAAGGTGCTCCGCCGCGAGCTGCACGCCGCCGTGGCCGCCTGGGCGACCCCCGGAATCCTCCCCGCCCCCTGACCGGCCTGCCCCCTGACCGGCCGGCGGTGACCGGAAATAGCCCGCCCCGTGCCGCGGGGGGGTTGACGGCACGGGGCGGACGCTTCAGTGAGCGGCGGAAGGCGAACCCGAGCAAGCGTAAACCGGCGGGGCCGCACTCGGCAACGATGTCACGCCGGGGGGCAGCGTTCCGTGGACAGCGTAGTACGCCAGGCCCGCGGAGAGCGCGCTGGTGTCCGCCGCCGTCGCCCCGGCCCCGTTCTCGTAGGCGCCCGGGCCGGGAAGCCGGTCCAGCGGCGCGCCGCGGGCGATGTAGAACGGCGTCGACCCCGGGATCGCACCCGATGGGTTGGCCCAGCCGCAGGCGTTGAAGTACAGGGCGTCGCTGGCCGCCCGCCCGGCCGCGATCACGAGGTAGTTCCCGGTGAGCGCGTCCGCCCACGCCGTCGCGAACGAGGCCGTCACCTGCCGGGCCGGCAGCCCGGCCGCCGCCGCCGCGGCGAGCGCGCTCGAGCCGTCGGCGGGTGTGGCCGCGTACAGCACGACCCGGTCGCTGAACGTGGCGGGCGTGCCGGGCAGCGTGCTGGCCGTCCACCCGGCGCCCGGAGCGCCGCTCGCGTCAAGCTGCAGCCCCGCGTCCGTCCCGAGGAACAGCCACTGCGGCTCGCCGGCGGCGGGATAGGCGCTGGCACCCAGGATGGCCGCCGCACCACCGGCATCCGCCGGGCCGGGAAGGACGGTGACCTGCCATTGCCGCCCGTCCCACGACGTGACCGCGGGCTGGCCGGACGGGGTGAGGTAGAACACCTCCTCGCCGAGCGCGGCGGAGGCTCCCGGCCCGCCCGGGTTCCCGGACGGGAGCAGGTAGTTCACCGCCGCCATCGACCCTTGCGCCGCACCCGGCCGCGGCGCCACCGGGCCGCCCGGCAGCTCCCGCACGTCCGCGTCCCCGGCCTCGCGCAGCGTCGCCTCGGCCAGCCTGTCCCTCCCGTCGATGAAGAACACGCGTGCCCGCCCCGACGGGGTGGTCACCGCCGCGAGCGGGCTGCCCGCGGCGACGCTGGCATCGATGCGCACGCTGCGCCAGCCGCTCTCGCCATCCCGCGACCGCGACCACGGCCACGGCCACGAGCGCGAGCCGACCGCTGCCGTCAGCGCGCCATCGCGGTCGACGTAGAACAGGGTCTGACCGCGGGCGGTCGCCGCCAGCGCCAGCGTCCCGGGTGCGCCGGTGGCCGGCCCGGGCACGGCGGACGTGACCCAGGCGGTGCCCTGCTGCGCGGACTCAGCCAGGTGGCCGTCCCCGCCGAAGTAGAACACCGCCGGCGTGGCCGCCGTGGCGCCGTACCCGGGGGCGGCCACCGCCGCGATCGCGCTGCCGGCCGCCGGCGAGCCCGCGAGCGGCTGCGTCGTCCAGCCCGTGCCGCCCAGGTACGTTTCGCTCAGTGCCCCCGTGGCGGAGCGGAAGTACACGTGCGGTGTCATCGCGTCGGCGGCGGCGGGATCGGCGTAGCTCAGCGCGGTCAGCGCACCGCCCGGCGCGGGCTGCCCGGGGATGGCCTGCAGCAGCCAGCTAGCGCCGTTCCAGCTCTCCGCGGCGAGCCCGCTGCCGGACGGCACGAACAGGTACTGGGCGACCGGCGTCGTCGAGTACCAGACGGCGTCGCTCGGCACCGCCGCGACGCCCGACGACGCGGCGCCGACGTCGATGTTCCAGTGAACCGTCCGCACGGTGCCGAAGCTCGACGTCGCCGTCATCGTCACCGTGTAGATACCCGCGGCGGGAAACACCTGGCTCACGTCCGCGCCGGTAGCGTTCGTGGTCCTGCCGTCCCCGAAGGTCCAGTAGTACCGCGTGATCGAGCCGCCCCGCTCGGCCGCCCACGCCGCGAAACGCACCGTGGTCCCCGCCACCGCCGCGCGCGGCCCGCTGATGGCGGCCGACGGCACCGGCTGCTGCGGCGCGGCGGGCGGCGAGACCAGAATCCACTGCTCGCCCGGGTTCCATACCTGGGAGGCCCAGCTCGTCAGGCTGATCCCGGTGTCGTACTGCACGCTGACGTTCGACGTGCCGAGGAAGTCTCCGTTGACCAGGTTGACGGTGCCGTCGGGGTTCACCGCGGTGACGATGCCCACGTGGTCGGCGTAGGTGGTGGGCGTGATCGGGCCGGGCGGGAAGAACACCACGGCGTCGCCGGCCGCCGGAGTGCCGCCGTCTACCGGCATGCTCTCGCCCTGGCCGAGCCCCCAGTCGTAGAACGAGTCGGATCCGGCGTTGAGCGTGTTCATGTCGGCGGTGACCCCAGCCTGCTGCCACACCCACTTGGCGAAGTCGGAGCACCACGCCTCGTTTCCGTTCTCGACGCGGAAGCCCTGATCGAAGCCGCAGCCGTCGGAGTTCGCGGAAAAGCCCGCGACCAGCGTGGTGTACGGGTCGCAGTCGACGCCGGCGAAGCTCGTGACCGCCGGGGTGTTGGCGACCCCAACCTGGCTGAGCGCGATATCCGCGATCGACGCCGGCAGGGTGCGCGCCCGTCCGGCCGCTGACAGCGCGCGCGAGGCCGCCGCCCGCGCCGACGCCGCGGTCGTCCGGCAGCTCGCCGGATCGGGCAGCCGCCAGGCCGCGCTGACGGCGGCGGGAAGCTCGCGGCAGGCGCCGGAGAGCTGGCTCAGCCGCCACGGCCGGCCACCGTCCCGGGTGAACACGCCGGTGGCCGCCCCGTCCTGGAATCCGGCCCGGACCTGCGCACTCGCGACGGCGGACGGAACAAACGTGGCCGTCGCCCACGTGACACCGCCAGCCTGGGCCTCGCGCAGCGATCCCGCCCGGATCCCCGCCACATCCGCGCGCGCCAGATGCCGGGCCGACGCGTACGCCGCCGCCAGCCCCCCCGCGTCTCCGCTCGCCCCGGCTGGCCGGGCCTCCCCGGTTTTCGCGGCGTCTCCGCTTATCCCGCCAGTTATCCCGGCAGCCCCGGCAGCCCCGGGAGCCTCCACAGCTCCCGCTGCCCCGGTTTCCGCGATCGCCCCGGCTGGCCGGGCCTCCCCGGTTTCCGCGGCGCCACCGCTTGCCCCGGTTTCCGCGGCGTCTCCGCTTGCCCCGGCAGTTACCCTGGCGGTCCCGGTAGCCTTCAGAGCTCCCGCTGCCCCGGTTTTCGCGATCGCCCCGGTTGCCCCGGCTGCCGCAGCGGTCCCGGCTGTCGCGGCAACGGCGGGTGTTGCCAGGAGCGCCGCTGCCGGGGGCGCCAGCAGGCCGCCGGCGACGGCCAGCGTCGCGAGGATTCTCGTGCGCGTCACGGTGCCCGTTCCCCGTTCGTGATGAAATTGCGCAATAGAAAAGGAATAGGAAAATTTCTAACACCTGGTGATGCCGCCGTCAAGGGATTCGCGCAATGCCGGCCGGGTCGCGTGGTAACCCTGGACTATGGTGATCAGGGCAGCGGACACGTCCGACGCGCCAGCGCTGGCGGACCTGTGGCGGGCGGCCGGCATCCGTTTCCGCGCGGAGCACGTGGCGGCCGAGCTGGCCTCGGTCCTGGCCAGGGACCCGGACCTGGTGCTCGTCGAGCAGGACGAGACCGGCGCGATCACCGGCTCGGTCTTCGGCACCTACGACGGGCGCCGCGGCTGGGTGAACCGGCTCGCGACCAGTCCCGCGCGGCGTGGCCGCGGGATCGCGACGCACCTGCTCGCCGAGCTCGAGCTCCGCCTCATCGCGCGCGGCTGCCCCAAGGTCAACCTGCTCATCGAGCCCGGCAATGCCGGCGTGGCCCGCTTCTACGAGAGACTCGGCTACCGGCTCGACGAGCTGGTTTTCATGGAAAAATGGATCATACCGAACGAAACGTGGCATACCTGTCAGCCCGCCGGTTCCGGGCAGTGGCATGATCTGTCGCCCGAGCTGCACGCCATACCGTACGTGTTCGCCACCGCGCCGGAGATCCCCGCGGGTGTGTCCCCGTTCGCGGTCATCCGCGAGGACGAAGCGCTGACGCTCGTCCTGCCCAGGGCCGACGCGGACCGGGCGGGACTGCGCTACGACCACGTCGCCGCGCGCATCACCCTGCGGATCAACTCCGCGCTGGCCGCCATCGGCTTGACCGCGGCCGTCAGCCGCCTCCTCGCCGAGGCCGGAATCAGCTGCAACGTCATCGCAGGCGCCGCCCACGACCACCTCTTCACAGCCTGGCCCCGCCGCCACCACGCCCTAACCCTCCTCCGCACCCTCTGACCCACCCACCCCATCTGCCCAGAGCCCCCTCCTCCCTGCCCCACCCCTCCGTGCACCGCCCCTCCCGGCCCGCCTCCCCTTGACTGCCCACTCTGTACGCGTTCCATAGTCACATAACGGACAAAACGGGACAGCTACTCCTCGGTACGCATACAGAGCACGTTAGTGGCATGTTGAGAGATCGGTGGTGGTAACCGAGAATAGTCACATGGGTACGATTAGTCGCTGGGAGGTGGCGACAACTGGACAGTGGGCGGCGCGTGGTGTGCCGGGCTGGCGGCTTCGCCAGCTCGTGCAGGACGGCCATCTCGTGCAGCTGCGCCGGGGCGTTTATGCTCGGGCCGACTCGCTGGCCGCGTCCGCCGGCGACCCGGCACGCTTGCACGCGTTCCACGTGGCTGCCGTTTTACTGAGCGCCAGCGCGCTGGCAGCGGCGAGTCATGAATCCGCTGCCATTCTGCATGCCCTGGATCTTCTGGGCCGGCTTCCGGAAGGATTTGTGACACTTACCAGGCCACCGCATCTCAGCCGCAGCCGGGTCGGCGGAAAGGGCCTGAGCGTCCACACCGCGATCCTCTTCCGCGAGCACCTGACCAAGCGGTACGGGCTCCCCGTGACCTCCGTCGCCAGAACGGTGGTTGACCTCGCGCGAGCATCACGGTTCAGGGACGGGGTGGTCGTCGCAGACTCGGCGCTGCACGCCGGGAAAACCACGCGTGAAGAACTGTCAGGCGTGCTGGCGGCGTGCTCAGCCTGGCCCGGGGCGCGGCGCGCGAAGCGCGTCGTCGCGTTCGGCGATCACCGGTCTGAGTCGGCGCTGGAATCGTGCGCCAGGGTCACCTTTGACGAATACGGCCTGCCCGCGCCGGAGTTGCAGGTTGACGTCGGCGGCACGCGGTACATCGGCCGGGTTGATTTCTACTGGCGTGAATACCGCACGATCGCTGAGGCCGACGGCATGCTGAAGTACGCTGACCCCCAGCGGGCGGCTGACCAGCTGGGACGTGACCAGTTGCTCCGCGAGGCCGGCTACAAGGTCGTGCACTTCACCTGGCGTCAGCTCTTCCGCGAACCCGACCGCGTGATCGCATGGATCGAGGACGCCTTCGGCCGGCCCAGCGCCCGGTAGCGGCGCCCGCTGGACAGCGGCCGGTGAACCGGCTCAGCTCGCGCGCAGCCGGAGGCCGCGCGGAGTGGGACGGAAGCCCGCGGCCTCGAGCGCCTGTGCGAGCGGCGAGTCATAGACGGTCCCGCCGTCCGCCCTCTCCACGGTGATCCGCCCGAGCGCGCCGTCCCGTACCGCCGCGGCGAGCGCCGCCGCGGACGGCTCGAGCACGGCGGGGTCGTCCGACCAGGACAGCAGCGTCTTACCGCCGCGCTCCACATACAGGGCCGGCGAGCCGCCCGCGAGGACGACGAGTGCCCCCGCCTTCCGGGCCGGCCGGTGTGAGGCCGCCGTCTCGCCGGGACGCGCGGGCCACGGCAGGGCCGCGCCGTAGGGCTGAGCCGGGTCGGCCGCGGCAAGCACCACGATCCGTTTGGAAAACTCTGAATCGTCGGGACGCTGATCCGCGGCGAGTGCCCGCATCCTGTCCACGGCACCGGGCAGCGCGAACTGTGCGGCGCCGAGCCCCTCCACGAAATAGCCGCGGCGGCACTGCCCGGCCTCCTCCATCGCCCGCAGCACCGGGTAAACGGCCGCGAAACCGCCGGGTACCCGCTCTGCCGCGACCGCGCCCCTGGTCAGCACGCCGTGCCGCTCCAGCAGCGTCAGCGCGAGCGCGTGCGCGCGCATCGTCTGCGCCACGTCCGGCGCGCCGCCGCCCGCGCCGGAGCCACCTGCGCCACCGGGGCCGGAGCCGCCCGCGCCGGAGCCGCCCGCCCCCGCGCCACCCGCGCCACCCGCGCCGCCCGCCCCCGCGCCACCCGTGCCACCCGTGCCCGCGCCACCCGTGCCACGCGCGCTCGCGCCGGAGCCGCGCGAGGGCAGCAGCGACCACCTGCCGCTGACCGTCGGCGGCCCGGTGCGCGTCGGCATCGCCGGCCGGCGCCGACCGCCATAACGGCGCCCGGCCCGCAGCGCCGCGCCACGCGGAGCAGGCACGCCAGCCACCCCGAGCGCACCAGCACCCGGCGCCACCCCACCTGGCGCGCCGCCACCCGGGATGCCGCCACCCGCCGCGCCGCCACTGGCCGCCCCGCGCCGAGGCTGCCCCGCGGCGCCTCCGCCGCCGAGCGTCACCCGCAGCGGCGTGAGCGTGTCGTTGGTCAGCCGCCCGGCCCACACCAGGTCCCAGATCACGGTCACCAGGTCCGGATCGGGAACCGGCTCACCGAGCGCCGCCGCGACCCGGTCGGAGAGCATCCGGAAGAACATCCCGCCGCCCCCGGCGAGCACGTCCAGCACGGCCGTGTGAGCGGGCGTTTCGGTGAACTCGCCGGGTTCGGGCAGCAGCAGCGGCGCGCTCTCCGCCGGCATGAGCACCACCCACCCGTCGCCGCCGCCCACCATCCCCGCACCGGCCCAGACGACCTCGCCGGCCGCGGTCAGCTCGTCCAGCATCGCGGGGGAGTAGCCGGGGAGCCGCCCGGGCAGCACGAGCGTCTCCAGCGCCGACGCCGGGATCTGCGCCCCGGCCAGCCGTTCAACGGCCTCCAGCACCGCGCCCGGGTCGGCCCGCTGGTGCCCGAGGCCGATCCCGTGCCAGGCCGGCAGGAAGCGGCCGAGCGTCGCGGGCGGCACCGGCTCGGCCTCCTTGCGCAGCCGGGCCAGGCTCCGGCGGCGCAGCATCCGCAGCACACCGGCGTCGCACCACTCGGTCCCGCGCCCGCCGGGCAGGAAGTCGCCCTCGGCGACGCGGCCGTCGGCCGCGAGCCGCCGCAGCGTCAGCGTGACCACGGCGACCCCGAGCCCGTACCGCCCCGCCGCCGCGTGAGCGGGGAACGGGCCGTGCGCCCGCGCGTACCGCGCCACCAGGTCGCCGAGCGGGTCCGCCACCGGCTCGGTGAACGCCTCCGGCACCCCGACCGGCAGCGGAACGCCGAGCGCGTCGCGCAGCCGGCCCGCGTCCTCGATCGCGGCCCACATCGGCTCTCCCGCCACCCGCACCTCGATGGTGCGGCGGGATGCCGACAATTCCGCCAGCCAGCCAGCCGCGGCGGCCGGGTCCGTGCACCGCTCCGCCACCTCATCCGCGGTCAGCGGTCCCGTGGTGCGCAGCAGGTCGGCGACCTGCTCCAGGTCGCGGCAGCGGCGCGCCGGCGACAGGTGCTGGAGGTCGCGTTCGGTCTCCGCGACGACGGCGGGCTCGAGCAGCTCGCGCAGCCCCTCGGTGCCGAGCAGCTCGGCGAGCAGCGCCGGGTCGAGCGCGAGCGCCTGGGCACGGCGCTCGGCGAGCGGCGCGTCCCCCTCGTACATGAACGCGCCGACGTAGCGGAAGAGCAAGGATTTACCGAACGGGCTGGGGGTTCCCGTCTCCACCTCGACGAGCCGTATCCGGCGGCCGGCCAGGTCGCGCAGCAGTCCCGTGAGCGCAGGCACGTCGAACACGTCCTGAAGGCACTCGCGCACCGTCTCCAGGACGATCGGGAACGACGGGTACCTGCTGGCGATCTCGAGAAGCTGTGCCGAACGCTGCCGCTGCTGCCACAGCGGCGTGCGCCGCCCCGGCTGGCGCCTGGGCAGCAGCAGCGCCCTGCTCGCGCACTCGCGGAAGCGCGAGGCGAACAGCGCGCTCCCGCCCACCTCCTGCGTGACGAGCTCGCCGATCTCGTCCGGGTCGATCAGCGCGATGCCGGCCGGCGGCGGCTCGTCGGTGTCCGGCACCCTGATGATGATCCCGTCGTCGGTGTGCAGTGCCTGCACGTCCATGCCGCCGTACCGCTCGCGCAGCCGCGCCGCGATGGCGAGTGCCCACGGCGCGTGCACCCGGTCGCCGTACGGGCTGTGCAGCACGACGCGCCAGTCGCCGAGCTCGTCACGGAACCGCTCCACGACGAGCGTCCGGTCGTCGGGCAGGTAACCCGTGGCCTTCCGCTGGTCGCCGAGGTACCGCAGCAGGTTGGCCGCGGCGAGCTCGTCCAGGCCGGCCCGCTCCAGCTTCGTCCTGGCTTCCTGCTCGCCGGAGCTGCCCAGGTCGCGGACGGCCCGGCCGAGGGCCGCGCCGAGCTCGGCGGGCCTGCCCGGGGCGTCACCGTGCCAGAACGGCAGCTTGCCCGGCTGGCCGGGCGCCGGAAGCACGAGCACCCGGTCCGGCGTGATGTCCTCGATCCGCCAGGAGCTGGCGCCGAGCACGAAGACGTCGCCGACCCGCGATTCGTACACCATCTCCTCGTCGAGCTCGCCGACCCGGCGCGGCTGGCGCGCGCCGTCGCCGCCCGACGCCAGGAACACCCCGAACAGGCCCCGGTCCGGGATCGTCCCGCCGCTGGTGACCGCGAGCCGCTGCGCCCCCGGCCGCCCGCGGATCACGCCCGCCACCCGGTCCCATATCACCCGGGGCCGCAGGCCCGCGAACTCCTCGCCCGGGTACCGCCCGGCGAGCATGTCGAGCACCGCTTCGAGGACCGGCCTGGTCAGCCCCCCAAACGGCGCGGCCTTCCGCACAGTGCCTTCGAGCTCGTCCACCGGCCAGTCATCCAGCGCCGCCATGGCGACGATCTGCTGGGCGAGCACGTCCAGCGGGTTGCGCGGGATCCGCAGCTCCTCGATGTGCCCCTCGCGCATCCGCTCGGCGACGACCGCGGCCTGGACCAGGTCGCCGGCGTACTTCGGGAAGATGATGCCGCGTGAGACGTCGCCGACGTTGTGCCCGGCCCGGCCGACCCGCTGCATGCCGCTGGCCACCGAAGGCGGCGACTCGACCTGGATGACGAGGTCGACGGCGCCCATGTCGATGCCGAGCTCCAGGCTGGAGGTGGCGACCACCGCGGGCAGCCTGCCCGCCTTGAGCGCCTCCTCGATCTCGACCCGCTCCTGCCGCGACACCGAGCCGTGGTGCGCCCGCGCGATCACCAGCTCATCGTCGCCCGCGCGCTCGGCGGCCAGCTCGTTGAGCCTGCCGCACAGCCGCTCGGCCAGCCGCCGGGAGTTGGCGAAGATGATCGTCGACCGGTGCTGCCCGATGAGGTCGAGCACCCGCTCCTCGACGTGCGGCCAGATCGACCGGGCGCGGACCGGGTCCGCTTCGTCGTCGTCCGCGCCGCGCGGTGCGGTATCCAGGTCCGTCATGTCCTCGACCGGGACGACGACGCTGAGCTCGATCACCTTGGGGCTCGGTGGCTGCACGACCGTGACCGGGCGCACGCCGCCGAGGAACGCCGCGACCTCCTCGGCGGGCCGCACCGTCGCCGACAGGCCGATCCGCTGGGCGGGCTGGCCTCCGATGGCTGCGCGCAGCGCGTCCAGGCGCTCCAGCGACAGCGCGAGGTGCGCGCCGCGCTTGGTGCCCGCGACGGCGTGCACCTCGTCCACGATGACGGTCTCCACGCCGCGCAGCGTCTCCCTGGCCTGCGAGGTGAGCACCAGGAACAGCGACTCCGGGGTGGTGATCAGAATGTCCGGCGGTTTGCTGGCCAGCTTCCTGCGCTCGTCGGCGGCCGTGTCACCGGTGCGGACCGCCACCTCGATGTCCGGCTCGTCGAGGCCGAGACGGTGCGCGGCGTGCCTGATCCCGGTGAGCGGCGCGCGCAGGTTCCGCTCGATGTCCACCGCCAGCGCCTTGAGCGGGGACACGTACAGGACCCGGCAGCGCAGCTTCGGGTCGCCTGGCGGGGGCAGCGCCGCGAGCCGGTCGATCGCCCACAGGAACGCGGCGAGCGTTTTCCCGGAGCCGGTGGGCGCGACGACCAGCGTGTCCTCGCCCTTGCCGATGGCACGCCACGCCTCCGCCTGCGCCCTCGTGGGCACGGCGAAGGCGCCCTCGAACCACGCCCGCGTCGCGGGCGAGAACCCGTCCAGGGCGTCGGAGGTCACCGGCGGTCCAGCCATACATCCATCTTGCCCCGCCCCACCGACATTCCGCGTTCCGAGTCAGGCTTCCGCCGGCGCCGCCTTCGGCGGCCTGGCTCCGGCCGCGTCAGTGGAGGTTGTGCACCGACCCCGTCATCCGGCCGTTGCTGGAGCGGACCTCGCAGATCATCGTGCGCACTCCCGCCGACCACGAATTCAGGTCAGGGTAGATGAACACCTGCGTCAGGCCGGCGCCCAGCAGCTGAGGGTTCATGTAACCGCTCACCCGGCTGCCGCACCCCGTGCTTGCCTCCTGCTGCAGGACCGCCGTGCCCGGCCAGGTGGAGCCCGGCACCGCGAACGTGGCGAACACCTCGGCGTCGTGCGCGGTCGCGCACGGCACGATGGTGTAGCTCTGGCCGTTCGGCTGCCCGTTGAGGCACTCGCCGGCCCGCAGCTTGAAAATGGCGTTCTGGCTGTACTGAACCGTGACCTTCGGCTTGAATCCGTGCGTGACGACCGCGGCGATGCCGGCCGTGCCGCCGGCGACGACCCATGCGGCCGCCGCGAACAGCCCGCCGACCGCCATGCCGCGGCCTCGCCGGCCGGTTCTGCGTATGACGCTCAGAGCCGCGATGCCGCAGGCGAGCGCGACCGGCACGAGCGCGAGTATCCCGGTCACGAGCGTCGCGACGGCGAGCTTGCTGACCGGCCGGTCCCGGGCGGGCCCGGCAGGCGCGCCGCCCACGGGCGTGGCCTCCGTACCGGTCTCGCCGCCGGGTACGCCCTCTGGGCCGGCACCGCCCTCGGGCATGGCCTCCGGATCGGCACCACCGTCGGGTGTGGCCTCGGGATCAGCACCCAACGCGGACATCCATGCTCCTGCTCTCTGTGCCGGAACGCCGCCTGCCCCATGGCAGGCGGTGCGCCCGGCGGGCGCACAGCGTGAACGTCGCCCGCGCCCCGGCGAGCGGGCGGATCATGATGTGCACCAGCTTGTTTACAACTGTTCCCCGTTTGCTCTAACGACATTCCCGCCCAGAATGTCCCCGCCGGCGCGCTGCGGCATGTCCCCGCCGGCGCGCTGTGACACGTCCTCGCCAGCGCGCTACGACTTGACCGTCAGCGGGCCGGCGATGCTGAACCTGGCCACGGCGCCCTTGGCGAGCGGCTGCGCGTTGTTGCTCTCGTTGCACTTGCCGTTCGCCAGCTTGGGCAGGTCGGCCCGGAACGTCAGTGTCGCCACGCCGTCGCCGGTCGCTCCGGCGAACTTCCCGGTGCTCGCGGCGCCGTCGACCTTGTAGGGGATGGCCGTCGCGACTTCGAACCGGCACGAGCTGGCCGAAAGCAGCTTCTGCGTGTTGGTGGGCGCCGCGCTGACCACGACCGTGAGGTTCCCGGCGGCGGTCTTGAACGTGTGATGCTGCCCCTTCGCCGGCGCGTTGCCGCCGGTGGCGAACTCGCTCGTGGTGTTCACCGGTCCGCGCCACGTGAGCGTGAACGACGGGTTGTTCGCCAGCGCCGCGGACCCGCTCACCGACCCGCTGACCGTCTCGGTGCCGGACATCGACGAGGCGGAGGCCTTGGCGGTGGCGGCGCTGCCGCTGATGCTGCTGGTCGATGAGGAGCACGCGGCGATCCCGGCCGCCAAGACCGCCGCGCCGCACAGTGCCATGACCTTCTTCATAATCCCCCCTGATCCAGGATCCCCCTGGCCAAGCTATGCGCCCGACTAAACCGCCTTCACTGCAGAGGGTCCATACGCACATTGCGCATCTTGCGCCCCATGCCGCAGCGCACGACGACGGCCGGTTGCGGGCGGGCCCCGGCGCCAGCCGGGCGGGTCCAGCGCTCGCCGGGCAGGCCCGGCCTTTCCGGATCCATCCCAACGCGCCGGTAGCCTGAATCCGTGCGACTGACGGTGTTCTGGGAGCGGATGCGCGCGCAGTTCGGCGACGTCTACGCCGAGAGCGTGGCCAAGGACTTCGTGCTGGCAGGTCTCGGCGAGCGAACCGTCGACAAGGCCCTCGCCGACGGCGAGGACGCCAAGGTCGTCTGGCGCGCGGTTTGCGAGACCTTCAACGTCCCCGAGCCCCTCCGCTGAGCACCGGCGGTCGCTCCGCGGGGCCCGCGACACGCTCCTTACTGCGGCTTACTGCGGCGTCAGTGCTCGCAACGGCTTGCCAAGCTCGGTCGCGAAGAAGTCCATGAACCCGTCCGGGTCGGGGCCGGCGTTCAGCGTGACGAGCCGGTCGAATCCGGCGTTGACGAACTGCTGCGCGACCTCCAGGTGCCGGTTCACGTCGGGGCCGCAGGCGAACTGTTCCTTGATCTGCTCCACCGTGACGGTGCTGGTCGCGGCCTCGAAGTTCACCGGGTTGGGCAGCTCGGACATGACCTTCCAGCCGGTGAGCGCGAACCGGTTCTCTTCGAGCGCGGACTGCGCGGCGCTGTCCTCGTCGGGTGCCCAGGCGACCGGCACCTCACCGTACGCCGGCCCGCTGCCGCCCAGCTGCTGCCAGGTGCTGACCAGGTCGCCGTCGGGTTCGGTGGCGAACAGCCCGTCGCCGAGGTCAGCGGCGATGCGGGCGGACTCGGGCCCGCTGGCGGCCACGGCGATCACAGGTGGCTCGTCCGGCAGGTCGAAGACGCGAGCGTCCTCGAGCCGCAGGTGCTTGCCCTCGTAGGAGTGGTAGCCGCCCTGCCACAGCAGCCGGATGATCTCCAGCGCCTCGCGGAACCTCTCGTGCCGAATGTGCCGTGCCGGGAATCCCAGGCCGACGACGTGCTCGTTGAGCCGCTCGCCCGCACCGACGCCAAGCGTGAACCGGCCGTCGGAGAGGATCGCCATCGTCGCGGCCGCCTGCGCGATTATCGCCGGGTGATACCGCACCGAAGGACAGGTCACGCCGGTAACGAGGCCGATCCGCTCGGTCTTCGCGGCGATGGCGGGCAGGATGCTCCAGGTAAAGGGGCTGTGTCCCTGGACTTCCAGCCACGGGTGGTAATGGTCGCTTATCTCGACGAAGTCGAAGCCCGACTGTTCGGCCAGCACCGCCTGGCGGATGAGCTCCTTGGGGCCGAAAGCCTCAGTTGCCAGCTTGTAGCCGATCTGCATGGTGAGTTCCCCTCGCTGGGTCTTCGGAATTGCCCCCGACTACCCAGGCCCAGGTGTGCAACACCGTCCGGCCCGCCACTCGTGAGGCGCCCGCGGCGCCTGCCCCTCTTGCAGTATCGGCAACCGATGGATCGGTAACCGATATAGGATGACGGTCATGCCGCGACAACAAGAAGACGATCCCGGCGCCGCACCCGGACTCGCCGGGCTCGGGCGGTACGCCGGTGCCGCCACGCTGATCCTGGCGAGCCTCGCCGACAGCACCAAGCACGGCTATGCCCTCACCAAGGACATCGAGTCGTTCGCCGGGGTCCGCGTCGCGCCAGGGACTCTCTACGAGGCGCTCGCCCGCCTCCAGGCGCGGGGACTGATCGAGGCCGTCGAGAGCCAGGACCGCCGGCGTCCCTACCGGCTCACCGCCGTAGGGGCGGCGGCGCTGCGCGCTCACCTCGACGCCCAGCGCCGCGTCGCCGACGTCGGGCTCCGCCGCCTGGCGAGCGGCTGGGGCACCGCGTGAACCCCCCGGACGCCGCGACACGGCGTGCCGAAAGGCTCCTTCGCTGGTACCCGAAGGTGTGGCGCTCCCGCTACGGCGACGAGTTCACCGAGCTGCTGATCTCAGAGATCTCCGAACGGCCGCGGTCATGGGCACGCACCCTCGACGTGGCGCGCGGCGGGATCGTCGCACGGCTGACCCGCGCGGGGCTCTGCGGCTTCGCGGCCGACCCCGCCGCACAGGTCCGCGCAAGCCTCGTATCGCTCGGCTGCTGCCTGGCGGTCTTCCTGCCCTTCGGCGCGGCCATGTGGTCGCAGCTGACCATCGGCTGGCAGTGGTCGGCGCCCGGTACCACCGCCACCGGCATCGCGATGGTTGTGATGTCGGCCGCGATGCTCGCCTTCCTCGTGCTGGCCCTGCTCGCCGCGGTCCCGGTGATCTGGAGTGTCCTGCCGCCAATAGCGCGCGGGCCGTCAGCGGATCTCATAGCGCCGTCGGTCCTGTTCCTCGCCGGCGTGCTCGCCCTCTTCATCGGCGGCAGGCACTTCGGGAACGGCTGGCCTGGCACCGGCGGCCACCCGTGGGCTCACCGGGCTCTGGTCCCTGGCGGCCTGGCGGCCTTCTCCTGGGCGTCGACGATGTCCGTCTCCGCGTACTGGGCTCATCCGTCCGCCCTGGCCGCCTTCCCCGCGGCCGAGATCGCCTGGATGGCGGTGAGCCCGCTGGCCGTTGCCAGCGCCGTGACCGGCGCCGCCAAGGCGGTCCGCCGCGCCGACCTCTCGCCCGGCGTCCTGCGGTTCGAGATCCGGCTCGCCTCGGCGGCGTGTGCCGTCATGGCCGTCTTCCTCGCCGGATGCTGCCTCTGGGTGGTGGACGGGGGAGCGGGACAGGCAAATCTCTTCCACGCCGGGACGATCGACCTCCTCGCAATCGCCGTGCTGACGATCGCGCTCGCGGTCGCGCGGCAGGCCGCGAACGAGGCCCGCCGCGGCGGGCTCAGGCTCACGGTGCGGTAGCGGTGACCGCGACGGGGACCAGGCGCCTGAGCCGGCGCCGCCTGCTGGCGATCGCGCTCGGCGGCGCGGCCGCGGCCGCCGCGGGAGTCACCGGCGCCGAGCTCATCTCCCGCGGCATCCTTCCGGGCAAGGCGGTCCTCGACGACCTCGACGGAGCCTGTTCCGTCCCCGGCCCAGTCCTCGCGTACGGGCCGCCAGGCCCCTCGTTTTCCGGCACCTTCTACTCGGCCGCCCGGAACCGCGCGGTGGGTTACACGCTCGCCTACCCGCCACACCACCGTGCCGGGGACGAGCTGCCCCTCGTGATCATGCTGCACGGCTACGGCGGGAACCACGCGGATGCCCTCGTCGGCATGTCGCCCCGGCAGGCCGTGGCGCTCCGAATCGGGGGCCGGCCGCTCCCCCCGGTGGCGATGGTCACCGCCGACGGCGGCGACGGCTACTGGAACCCCCACCCCGGCGACGATCCGGTGGCGATGGTGATCGGCGAGCTGATCCCGCTGTGCCAGCGCCTCGGCCTGGGCCGCGGGCCGCGGCGGATCGGCGCAATGGGCATTTCGATGGGCGGCTACGGTGCCCTGCTCCTGGCCGAAAAGTACCCGCACATCATTGCGGCGGTGGCCGCGATCAGCCCCGCGATCTGGACCAGCTACGCGCAGGCCAGGGACGCGAACGCCGGCGCCTACGCCTCAGCGGCTGCCTTCGCCGCCGGCGACGCCGTCACGCACGCCGCCGCGCTCGCGGATAGCCCCGCGCACCTGCCCGTGCGGGTCGCGTCTGGTTACGACGACCCGTTCTACCCGGGCGTCCAGGCGCTCGCGCGCGCTCTGCCCGCCGGCGCGGTCGTGGACTTCAGCAAGGGCTGCCACACCGACTCGTTCTTCCTCGAGCAGGAGCCGGCCTCGCTGGCTTTCCTCGCCGGCCACCTCGTGCGGTAACCAGGCGCGCTATCTGCCCAGGAGCTTGGGGGTGTTGACCTTGTCCGGCGTGACCTTGAGGATCACCCGGCCCCGCGGCCCGATCGGGTTGCGGTAGTCGGTGCCCACGTACTTGCGGGACAGCTCGTCGATGTGCCGCCGCGCCTCGCCGCCGTCGACGGTCTCGGTGACATGGCCGCGGACCTCGGACCAGTCCCAGGGGTTCTCGGCGGAGTGGATGAGCACGGTTATCCGCGGGTCGCGGGCGACGTTCCGCGCCTTCTGCCGCTGCGGCTCCGTGTTCACGAGGATGTGCTCGCCGTCGGTGTCTATCCACGTCAGCAGCGCCTGCGGCTGCCCATTGGGCATCAGCGTCACCACGGTCGCGAGGTTCTTGCCCTTGGCAAGACGGACGGTGTCGTCATCGAGCGGCATCCGGTAAATCCTTTCGCTGTCATTTTCTTCAGAACGTACGGTACCTCTGTGCCCAAGACACCGATGACACCGAACGACCAGTGGCGGCACTGGCGTGACCAGCGTCTCCCCACCGACTACCTGCACCTGGACTCGGCCGCAGCCGGGCGAAGCTCGGCCGAGACGCTGCGCGCGACCTCCGCGCACGCCGAGCGCGAAGCCATCATGGGCACGTACGTCGCCCAGGCGGAGGCGGCGCCGGCACTGCAAAAGGGCCGGGAAGAACTCGCCGGCCTGCTCGGCGCCGAGCCCGGCGGGATCGCCTTCGTGGAGAGCGCGTCCGCCGCGCTGGCCGCGCTGCTGGCGACATGGCCGCTGGAGGCCGGCGACACGGTGGCCGTCGTGCCCAGCGAGTGGGGGCCGAACCTGCACGCCTTCGCCGCGCGCGGCCTGCGGATCGCGGAGCTGGCGGTGCGGCCGGACGGCGCCGTCGACCTGGAGGCGCTGCGCCGTTTCGTGACGGGCACGCCGCCCGCGTTCGTGCACCTGACCCAGGTGACATCGCACCGGGCACTGGTCCAGCCGACCGCCGAGGCGGCGGCGGTCTGCCACGCCGCCGGGGTTCCGCTGTGGGTGGACGCGGCGCAGGCGCTGGGTCACGCCGACACCGTCTCAGGGGCGGACGCACAGTACGCGACCGGCCGGAAGTGGCTCACCGGCCCGCGCGGCGTCGGCCTGCTCGCGGTGGCCCGGCCGTGGTGGGACCGGCTGCGGATCAGCGCGTCAGAGCTGGACCGGGTGAGCCTTCCCGAGGGCAGCTCGCCGGTCTGGCTGCTGGAGAGCGGCGAGGCGCACGTCGCCGGGCGGATCGGCCTGTGCACCGCCGTCAGGCAGCACCTGGAAGCCGGGCCCGCCGGCGTGCGGCGGCGGCTGGCCGAGGTGGGACGGCAGGCCCGCGAGGCCCTCGGCGAGGTCCGCGGCTGGCAGGTCGTCGGGGACCCCGCGGCGCCTTCGGCCATCACCGGCCTGCGGCCGGCGGCGGGACAGGACGTCACCGCCACCCGCGCCCGCCTGCTCGCCGCGCACAAGATCGTTACCACGGCAGCGCACCCGGCGCGCGCGCCGCGCGAGATGACGGATCCGCTGCTGCGGATCAGCCCGCACGTCGACTGCACGCCGCGGGACCTCGCCCGCCTCTGCGCCGCACTGGCCGAAGCCGCCTGACCGGCCCGTATTTACACCACGCGCCACCGCCGACAGCGTCCTGGAAATTAGGTGCCGTATTCGGCTATGGCATGTATTCCTGGATGGCCATGGTCCGGGCTCACGATGGCAGTGGGGCTGCTGGCGCATTTGGCCCCGCCCAGTGGGGTCGCTGGCGCGTTTGGCCCCGCCCGGTGGGGCTGCTGGCGCGTTTGGCCCCGCCCGGTGGGGCTGCTGGCGCATTTGGCCCCGCCCGGTGGGGCTGCTGGCGCATTTGGCCCCGCGCAGGGGCGGGCTGCCGGCAGCAGAGGTGTTATCTGTGGGCATGCAGGGCGGATAGCGATCGATGAGGTTAGTTACCGTCCCGAGAGATTAAGCCAGAGCCCCGTACGCGGCCCTGCGTTTCCACCATGCGCCGCCAGCGGATAGAATAGTGGAAAATAAGGTGCCGTATTCGGCCCGGAATTTCCGTTACGCGTCGGCTATTGGCAGTTTCGCGGAAATTAGGGTGCCGCCCCGCCCGCGGCCTCCCTCGCCGATTACGCGCGCCGACAGGAAGCGCCGACAGGAAGCGCCGGCCGGCAAGCGCCGGTTCGGGCCAGCGCTAGCGGCGGCCTGAGTGAACACCGTGCGCCTGCCGCGATCTTGAACGGCCGCACAGAACTCGCCGGCGTGTCGGGTCATGATCGAATAACCGTTCCCCTATAGTGGATGCATCGCAGCACTGCGATGCCAGCTACCGGGCCCGCGCGACCCGGAATGTCAGTGGTGGCGCGTAGCGTGTGCGTCGATGGTCGCGGGCGGGTGCCTGGCGGCCCCGGAACTCACGACCAACCGGGCGGCACGATCGGTCCCAGTCCGAGCGGTGCCCCCTCAACCCGGCAGGGAGTCCTCATGGCAGCAAGCAGGCCGGTCCCCGACAAGGCTGGCGACAGGGAGAAGGCTCTGGAGGCTGCGCTCGTCCAGATCGAGCGGCAGTTCGGCAAGGGCTCGGTCATGCGGCTCGGCGAGGAGGTACGCGCTCCCGTCGAGGTGATACCCACCGGCTCGATCGCGCTGGATGTCGCGCTCGGCCTCGGCGGAATGCCGCGCGGCCGTATC
>JAFAZE010000027.1 GCA_019239975.1 Streptosporangiaceae bacterium | reverse complement strand
ACAGCCGCCACTGCCGCTCACCCAAATGCGGCCGCATCACCGCGAACTTCGCCGCCAGCCCCGCCACCACCCCCGGATCCGCACTCATAACACAATCCTGGGCCCCCCTCACGTCAAGTAAAAACCCGACGCGTCCATACGGCACCTAGGATTCCACGATCATGGAGTGTGGTGCTGCTGGGGCTGGAGTGTGGTGCTGAGCCCGCCGAGGTCGCTGACGATCGTCGGCAGCGCCGTGGACACGATCGTCTGGTCGAGGGCGGCCAGCAGCAGGGCCAGCATGAGCGAGATGTAGATGACCAGCAACTGCCGGCCGTGCACCTCGTGCTGGCCCTGCTCAGGCCGCTGGCTTAGCTGCGCATCGGTCGTAAGCCGGTATTACCCGGCTCAGTACCCGTAGCCCCCTCCGCTGTGCGACGGCGACGACGCGGGCGCGGCGCCGGAGGCGCCGGTCTTGATCGCGTACCACTTGGCCCCGAAACCGTCCACGCCGTTGCCGTTCACCTGCCCGGGCGCGGTGTCGGCCTTGAAGGTGTACAGCGGATGGCCGTTGTAGGTCACCTGCGTCACACCGCCGGACCGCGTGATCGTGCCCAGCTTCCCGGACAGCGTGACGCCGGACGCGGCCATGGGCGTGCCGGTCACCGGCGGCCAGTACGTCGCGCACGCCCCGGTGCAATTGGACTTGGTCGCCGTGTCCGCGGCGAACCAGTAGACGGTGAAGCCCTGGCTGTTGGCGAGCACGGTGCCCAGCTTGGTCTTCTCGGTCTTCAGCTCGGCCTGCGAGCTGGATCCCCCCGCCGCGGCCGACGGCGATGACGCCGCCGGCGTCGAGCCCGCGTTGCCTGAATTCGACGGCGTGGACGAGCTGCTGCTGCAGGCGGCGGTGAGCAGCCCGGCCGTGGCGAGTCCTGCGATTGCCCAGGCGTAACGCCGGGTCTTGGCGGTGTGCATGGTGTATCTCCGTTCAGTTGGCCACCCGCTCCTGTCTACTGACACGGAGCGGGCACAACCGGAGTTCACGAGCGGTCACCGCTGTAAACCCGCCGAGACCCAATCGTCACGGAAACGACACCGTGATCAGTATCCGTACCCGCCCGAGCCGCCCGAGCCCCCGGAGCTCCCGGAGCCGCCTGAGCCCTTCGGCGCCGAGGACGTGAGCACCTTGCCGGTGATCACGTGCCACACGCCGCCGGCCCCGTTGCCCGCGGTCGAGCCGGGAGCCTGGCCCTCGGCGTACAGGTACAGCGGATACCCGTTGTACGTCGCCTGCACGATGCCGCCGGGGCGGGTGATCGTGCCGAGGATCCCGTTCAGCTTGAGCCCCGGCATCACGACCGGCTTGCCGGTGACGGCGGGCCACGCGGCCAGGCACTGGCTCGTGCAGTCCGACTTGCCGCTGCCCTTGACGTCCTTGGAGTACCAGTAGATCGTCTGGCCGCTGGCGTTCGCGAGCACGTACCCGATCGTGGTCTTCTTGACCATCAGCACGGTTTCCTTCGGCTGGGACGCCATGGCTCCCCCGCCGCTGGCCGTCGTCGGGGTCGCGGCGTACGTGGCCGCGCCGCCGCCGTAAGCGGAGCCCGGCGACGCCGAGTTGCCGCCGCACGCCGACAGGAAAACGGCAAGCGTCCCGAGCGCCGCTGCCGTCAGCACGCTCTTGCGCATGAGCATCTCCGTTCCGTATCCGACCGCTCCTCACGCGAAGATACGGACCGGGCGCAGGCCGGGTTCGGGATTCGTTCCCGTCCGGGGCGCCCGTAAGGATTCGGTTATGCCATCCGCTTGCCCGGTTATGCCATCCGTTTGCACAGCCAGGCGAGCGACAGCGGGTAGCGGTACTCGATGGACATGTGGCCGGCCTCGAACAGCTCGAAGCGGACCACGTCGTCCGGCACGCCCGCGGCCCGCAGCGCGGCGCGGACCGCCTGGGCGCCGATGTCCAGGTTGAACTCGTCCCGCCTGCCCGCGTCGATCCAGATCCCGCGCAGCGACCGCAGGTCTTCGGCGTGCCGGGGGATCATCCGTACCGGGTCCCAGTCCAGCCAGCGCTGCCACACGGCGGGCCTGATCATCCCGGTGCCGGGATCGAACGGAAGGTCGACGGTGCCGTCCTCGTTCGCCGAGAAGCAGGCGGCCACGCCGAGCAGGCCGAGCAGGTCGTGGTCTTCCTCACGGGTGAACGCGACCCGCGAGGAGAAGTCGTCCCACCACTTCCAGATGTCCCCGTCGTAGCGGCGCAGGTGCCGCACCGCGGCGGGGAACTCGGCTATGTAGCAGAACTCGTACAGCGAGTCGCCGGCGTGCGTGGCCAGCGCGCCGAACAGGTCCGGGCGAAGCATCGGGGTGATCATCGCGCCGAACCCGCCGCTGGACTTTCCCATGATCGCCCGGTGCCCGGTGTCGGGAAGAGTCCGGTACCGGGCATCCACCCACGGCACCACCTCGTCGCACAGGTAGGAGTGGTACCGGCCGGTGCCGGGCGAGTCCACGAACTGGCTGCCGCCGTAGGAGGTCCACGCGTCCACGTACACGACGATCGCGGGGGGCGCCTCGCCGCCGGCGAACACCGCGTCGGCGAGCTCGGGGAACGGCTGCCGGAACGGAGTCCGGTTGCGCCAGGCGGTGACGAACCCGGTGAACCCCTGTATCACGTACACCACCGGGTACCGGCGGTCCGGCTCGTCGTCGTAGCCGGGGGGCAGGTAGACGAATACCGGGCGCTCGTACGGATCACCGAGCGGGTTGCCGCGCAGCAGCTCGCTGGTGATCACCTGCTCATCGATGCGGCCTGCCAGTTTCGCGGACCAGGGCAGCACGTTTCCCTCCTCATCGGTTCACGGTTTCCAGGACTCAGGCCGCCGGCGCCCAGGCGGCGTTGGCGCCGCTGAGGACGAGGCAGGCACGCTCGCCGGGGACGCGGCCCGCCAGCCAGGCGGCGAAGACGGTGGCGGCCGCCGGCTCGACCGCGAGCCGGAATTCCTCCCACAGCCGGTCCCGCGCGGCAAGGATCTCATTGTCGCTGACCATGGCGAGCCCGATGCCGAACGCCGAATAGGCGGCGAACGCGAGCTCCCCGGCCCGGGTAGCGCCGAGCGCCGACGCGGCCACCCCTCCGGCCGCCGCGTCCGCGGGCTTGCCCGCCTCGGCGGCGGCGTGCAGCGACGGGCAGCCTTCGGACTCCACGGCGACCGTATGGCGCGGCGCCACGGCGGCGGCAACCCCGGCGAGCAGGCCCCCGCCGCCGACCGGC
This sequence comes from Streptosporangiaceae bacterium, assembly GCA_019239975.1. Lineage (GTDB taxonomy): Bacteria > Actinomycetota > Actinomycetes > Streptosporangiales > Streptosporangiaceae > JAFAZE01. The sequence goes on along the minus strand of JAFAZE010000027.1, from coordinate 25,442 downwards.
ACGGCGACCGTGTCGCCCCACCCGCCTCCTCCTCCCCCTTCACTGTCCGCGGCGATCTCCAGGCCGACGGTCCCCTGCCCCGCGACGACGGCGGGATCGTCGTAGGCGTGCACGTAGTACGCGCCGTCGCGGGCCGCGAGCTTGCGCGCGGCCCGTTCCGCGTCGGCGTAGCGGTCGCCGGTGCGGACCACTTCCGCGCCCGCCTCGGCGATACGGCGCGCCTTGACCTCGGGCACGGTCCCCGGCACGAACACGGTCGCCGGGACGCGCAGCCACCGGGCCGCGGTCGCCACCCCCAGCCCGTGGTTGCCGCCGGACGCGGTGACCACCCGGGCCAGGTGACCGTCGGCCGCTCCCGCGGACAGCAGCGCGTTCAGCGCGCCGCGGATCTTGAACGAGCCCGTCACCTGCAGGTGTTCCAGCTTGAAGACGACCGGGCGGCCGTCGGCCTTCGCCTGCAACACCGGAGTGCGCCGGATATAGGGCGCGACCCGCGCGGCGGCGGCGTGCAGAGCCGAGGGGCGGAGCACCTTCCGTTCAGAATCCTCAAAGACATCGGCGACAGTCATGCCTCTACTCTGTCACGGGCGCTCAGCCGGCGCGGTCGCGAGGAAGTGGCGCAGCAGCGCGTCGGTGACCGGGCCCGGGGTCTCGTAGTTCGCCAGGTGCGACGTGCCACGGACGACCACCAGCCGGGCGCCGGCGATGGCCTCGGCCGCCCCGGCCATGTGCCAGGGCGGGGCGGCGGGGTCCTCCGCGCCGGCGAGCAGCAGCGCCGGCGCCCTGACCTCGCCGAGCAGCGGCCGCAGGTCCATCGACGCGATCGCCTCGCCGCAGCCCGCGTATCCTTCCGGGTCGGTTCCGTGCAGCATGGAGACCACCGCGGCCACGGCGGGCGGGCAGCGGGCGATGAACGAGGGGGTGAACCAGCGCGGCACGGCGACGTCGCTGATCGGGCCCATGCCAGCCGAGCGGGCCAGCGCGGCGCGCTCCCGCCACGCGTCCGCCGACGGCAGCGGCGTCACGGCGCTGCAGCAGACCGCGAGCGAGCTGATCCGCTCCGGCGCGTGCGCGGCGAGCCACAGCCCGATCATCCCGCCCAGCGAGACGCCGCAGTACGCCGCGCGCTCCACCCCCTCCGAGCTGAGCAGGGCCAGCACGTCGCCGCCGAGGTCGGCCATCGTGTACGGGCCCGGCGGCGCGGGCGACGCGAAGCCCGGGCCGCCGTGCCCGCGGTGCTCGAACCGGAGCAGCCGGAAGTGCTTGCGCAGCACCGGCACCTGGGCGGCCCAGATGTCCCGTGTCGTGCCGACCGGGTTGGCGAGCACCAGGACCGGCGCGCCGGGTGGCCCGTCGAAGGAGGCCGCGAGCGGCACTTCAGCCATGGTCAGACATCGAAGAAGACGGTCTCGCCCTCGCCCTGCAGGTGCACGTCGAACCTGAGCTGGCCCGGCGAGCCTTCCACGCCCTCGGCCGGCGCCGGCAGCGGCTCGGCGATCAGCGTGCCACGGCGGTCCGCCGGCACCGAGGACAGCACCGGGTCTGATCCGTTGGCCTCGGCCTCGTCGGGGAAGTACATCCTCGTCACCACGCGGTCCAGGAGGCCGCGCGCGAAGACGGACACGTCCAGGTGCGGTGCCTCCGTGCCGCCGTCCGGTGCGGGCAGCGGGCCCGGCTTCAGCGTCACGATGCGGTAGGAGCCGTCGGGGGCCGTCTCGCACCTGCCGAAGCCGCGGAACCCGTGATACCCGCCCGGGCTCGCGCCGCGCGGGTCGTCGGGGTGCGCGAACGTCCCGTCGGGCGCCGCCTGCCAGGTCTCGATCAGCGCGTCGGGAATGACGTTCCCGGCCCCGTCGAACACGCGGCCGATGATCGTGATCGCGCCGGGAGTTCCCTCGGGCACCACGTAGGGCCCGTCGCGCCAGGGCAGCCGCATCGCGAAGAACGGCCCTACGGTCTGCGACGGAGTGACGAACCCGCTCATGCGGGACGTCCCTCGAAGACGGTGGCGTTGCGGCCGCGCAGGACGATGTCCCAGGTGTAGGCGAGCGCCCATTCGGGCTGGGTCAGCTCGATGGAGAACTCCGGGATGAGCCGCTGCCTGGCCTTCTCGTCGGGCACCGAGTTGTAGATCGGGTCCAGCGGCAGCAGCGGGTCGCCAGGGAAGTACATCTGCGTGACCAGGCGCTGCGTGAACGCCCGGCCGAACAGCGAGAAGTGAATGTGCGCGGGGCGCCAGGCGTTGTAGTGGTTGCCCCATGGGTACGCGCCGGGCCGGATGGTCACGAACCGGTACCGGCCCGCGGAATCGGTGATGCACCGGCCCACGCCGTCGAAGTTCGGGTCCAGCGGGGCGGGATGGTGCTCGCGTGCGTGCCGGTAACGCCCGGCCGCGTTCGTCTGCCAGATCTCGATCAGCGTGTCCGGTACGGGGCGGCCGCCCGAGTCCAGCACCCGGCCGGTCACGATGATCCGCTGTCCCTGGGGCTCGCCCGCGTGCTGCGTGGTCAGGTCCGCGTCGGTCGGCGTGATCAGCTCGTCGCCGAGCAGCGGCCCGGTCACCTCGGTGAGCCGCTGCGGCAGCAGGACCAGCGGCTGCTTCGGGTGGCGCAGGGCGGTGGACCGGTAGCCGGTGAAGTCGAGCGGGGGGTGGTTGCCGGCCGGCGCGCGCCCGTAGGAGGGCAGGATCAGCGTGTCCCCGGCGGCGGTGCTCCCGGCGGCGGGGCGTTCCGTGGATACGTCAGCGGTCATGGTTACTCCTTACGCGCCTGAAAGCGGCGGAGCGCGGCAAGCTCGGCCGCGGACGGCTCGGCGATGACCTCGGGCCGGCCCGCGATCGCGAGATCCCAGCCGGTCCGCTCCCTCGCCGTCGCCGCGGTCACCCCCGGGTACAGCCCGGTCATCGTGAACTCGAGCGTCCGCGGATCGGGCTCGAGGACGCCGAGGTCGGTGATGATCTTCTGCGGACCGGCGCCGGTCAGGCCGAGCCGCTCACGGTCACCGGGACCGGCCCCGTAGCCGACAGAGGTCACGAAATCCACCCGCTCGACGAACGACCTGAGACTCTGCCGGACGACGACGATGACCTCGCGGCAGGAGGCGGCGATCTCCGGGGCGCCCCCCGCCCCTGGCAGCCGCACCTTGGGATTACCGTAATCGCCGCCGATGACCGTCGTATTGATATTGCCGAATTTGTCGATCTGCGCCGCACCGAGGAAGCCGACGTCGATCCGGCCGGGCTGAAGCCAGTAGTTGAAGATCTCCGGGACGCTGACGACGGTGTCCGCGGTCTCCGCGAGGATGCCGTCGCCGATGGACAGCGGAAGCTGGCCGGGCTTCGCCCCGATCGTTCCGGATTCGTAGATGAGGACCAGTCCCGGCGCGTGCGTCGCGCGGGCCAGGTTGGCCGCGGCGCTGGGCAGCCCGATTCCGACGAAGCAGGTCATGCCGTCGCGCAGCGCGCGGGCCGCGGCCACGGTCATCATCTCGTCCGCGGTGTAGGCTCCGTCTTCCGCGCGCCTCCGGGGCGCCTCGAGACCCTTTTGCTCGTTCATGCTCGCTCGCCGTTCAGCGGGCAGCTGTAGACCTGTTCCTCCAGCCAGCGGCCGAACGCCTCCCGGTCCCTGCCGATCTTGTCCCAGGCCACGTAGTAGTCGTTGTCCCTGATCGAGTACCCCAGCGCATAGGAAGGATGCGAGCCGCCGGGAACGTGGGCCACGTAGGTCACCGTCCACGACGGCAGAACCACGGCGCCGGGGCGCGGATCGAGCTCGCTGACGATCTCCTCCACGGTGACGATCGAGCGCTTCGAGGCGAGCACCGCCTCCTTCTGCACCCCGGCGATCCCCCACAGCTGGACGTTTCCCGACCGGTCGGCGCGCTGGGCGTGGATGATCGCCACGTCCGGGCGGAGCGCGGCGACCGCGGTCAGCGTCTCGCCGGTGAACGGGCAGCTGATCGGGCGGATGGTGCCGGTGCCGTGTGCGGCCAGGCCGGTGCCATCTTCCCCGGCCAGGCCGGTGCCGTTGTAGCCGCGCAGGACCGCGAACGGCAGGCCGGACGCGCCGGCGACGTAGCGGTTCGCCATCCCCGCGTGGCTGTGCTCCTCCAGGTCGAGCGGCGCCGGCCAGCCGTGCTCGACGGCGTCCCGGAACCGGTGCAGCGAGCCCACGCCGGGGTTCCCGCCCCAGGAGAAGATCAGCTTGCTCGCGCAGCCGGCGCCGATGAGCTGGTCGTAGATGAGATCCGGCGTCATACGGATCAGCGTGAGATCCCGGCGCCGCTGCCTGATCACCTCATGCCCCGCCGCGAAAGGGATCAGGTGGGTGAACCCTTCCATCGCGACCGAATCCGAGTCACGGATGGCCCGCCGGACAGCCTCCGCGAGCGAGACGATCTCCGCCATCAGACGATCTCCGCCATATCGCTCCAGTCTGTACGTTTACGGAAACGATACCGCCCGTCGGCCGCCTGGAGTACATCTGTTCGCAGATCGGACGGCGGCTCGTGCCGAGAGCCCAACCGTGCAGCTAATGAGGCTGAGGTGGGCAACAAAGCCTGAAAATATTAAAGAGAGCATTCCGAACGGGCGGTTACTGCGCGTCATTGGCCGACTGCTTACTGAGTCGGCTGGTCCACGGGCCGGCTGGCGCGCACGCGCCGGCTGGCGTGCAGGGGCCGGCTGGCGTGCAGGGCCGGCTGGGTTCACGAGCCGGCTGGGTTCACGAGCCGGGTGCGAGCGCGCGCTGGGCCGCGGCGAAGGCGCGGTTGCCGACGGGGACCCCCGCGTACAGCGCGACCTGGAGCAGAACCTCCCGGATCTGCTCCTCGGTGAGCCCGTTGCGCAGCGCCGCCCGCACGTGCATGGCCAGCTCGTTCTCGTGCTGCAGCGCGGCGAGCACGGTGAGCGTGACGATGCTGCGCTCGGCCCGGGACAGGCCCGGCCGCGCCCAGATCTCACCCCAGGCGTAGCGCGTGATGAGGTCCTGGAACGGCTCGGTGAACGGCGTCGTGCCTTCGATGGCGCGGTCCACGTGGTCGTCTCCCAGCACCGCGCGCCGGACCCGCATGCCCTGGCGCGTGCGCTCCGCGTCGTCCATGATCGCTCCCTTCCAGGTCGTGCAGGCCGTCGAAGCCTTCCGCGCTTCTGCGCTTCTGCGCGTGCGCGGTCTGTGCGGGTCAGGACGGCGGGCGGGGCGCGGCGGCCGCGTGCGCGTCCAGTACCGCGCTGACGAACGTATCAGCCGCGCCGAGGTACCCGGCCGGGTCGAGCGCGGCCTCGATCTGCTCGGCGGTGACGCCGGCCGACGCCAGCCGCTGCTCGAGCTCGGGAAGCCCGAGCAGGACGTCGCGCAGCGGCAGCCCCGCGCTCACCGCCCGCTCGGCCGCCCCGGCCACCATGTCGTGCGCCTCCGCCCCGCCGATGACGCCCGCCAGCAGGGACGTGACGTGCTCGGCCAGCGGAAGACCGTCGGCCGCGGCCAGGTTGGCGGCCATCCTCGCGGTGTCCACGGTGAGCCCGGACAGCAGCTCGGCTCCCCAGGCCGCGGCCGAGCCGGCCAGCCTCAGCAGATCGCTGAAAGGCAGCCATTCCGCGTGCCAGGCCCCGGCCGCGCGCTGGTGCTCCTGCTCGGCGCTGGCGACCAGGGTGGCCAGCAGGCCCGGCACCTGCCTGGTGCAGGCGAGGATCGCGATCGCCGCGACCGGGTTGTTCTTGTGCGGCATCGCGGACGACCCGCCGCGGCGCGGCCCCGGTCCCTGTGCCCGTCCTTGTGCCCGGTCCGGTCCCTCACGCACCTCGCCGACCTCCGTCTGGGCGAGCAGGGTCACGTCCCTGGCGATCTTGCCGAGCGCCGCCGAGGCCCTGGTCATCGACGTGGCGATGTCGATGATCCGCAGCCGCTGGGTGTGCCAGGGCAGCACCGGCAGCCCGAGCCCCAGTTCCTCGGCGAACAGCGCCGCGACCCGCGGCCCGTCGGCGCCGAGCGAGGCGAGCGTGCCGGCCGCGCCGCCGAACTGCACCGCGAGCCGCCGCGCGCGCACCGACGCCAGCCCCGCGCGCGCCTCGTCCAGGCCTTCCAGCCAGCCGGCCGCCACCAGGCCGAACGTCACCGGCACCGCCTGCTGCAGCAGCGTCCTGCCGATCATGAGCGTGGACCGGTGCGTGGCCGCCAGGCTGGCGGCCGCGTCCGCGGCGCGTTCCAGGTCTGCTCCCGCCGCGTCGATCGCCCCGCGGGCCAGCAGGATCGCGGCGGTGTCCAGGATGTCCTGGCTGGTCGCTCCGCGGTGCACCGCCCTGGCGGCGGGCCCCTGCACGCGCCGCGCCAGGGCGCGCGCCAGCCCGGGAACGGGGTTTCCGGTCAGCGTGGCGGCCTCGCCGAGTTCCCTGGTGTCGAAGGCGTCGGCGGTGGCGGCGGCCGTCACGGCCGCGCCCGCTCCCGCGGGCGCGAGGCCGGCCCGCTCGAGCGCCCGGGCGAGCGCGGCCTCGGCGTCCAGCATCGCCTGCAGCCAGGCCGTGTCGCCGGCGCCGGCGGCGCCCCCCGCGAAAACCGCGCCGAACAGCCCTGTCCCGGCACTGCCCGGCCCGTCATGGTCCGGCATGTCCTGTCCTCTCCCGTCGCCGCAACCCCGCCGTCCCTTTCGTCAAACAGTTCGCGCTCTGTCCCTGCGGGCTCATAACCATAGACGCCTCAGCGAGCGCGCGCTGCCGCGACGGCGGTGCAAGCGTTCAAGGGCTCGCCGTGCGCGGCAAGCGGCGCCACCCGCCCGGGGGCGCGGCGCGTGCCGTCGGCCGCTGGCCAGAAGACCGGGCTGTTCAGCAGGTATATCGTGCTGATCATGACCGAGTTTGCAGTCGGCGGTCCTGGTCTCCCCCAGCAGCGCCGCCTTGTCACCGAGATCCCCGGCCCCGTCTCGCGCGAGCTGATGGCGCGGCGGAGCCAAGCCGTGGCGCGCGGCGTGTCCAGCACCATGCCGGTCTTCGCCACCGCCGCCGGGGGCGGCGTGATCGTCGACGCGGACGGCAACTCGCTCATCGACTTCGGCTCCGGGATCGCGGTCGTGAGTGTGGGCAACGCGGCACCGCGGGTCGTGGCGCGGGCGGCCGAGCAGGCGGCGCGGTTCACCCACACGTGCTTCATGGTGACGCCGTACGAGGGGTACGTCGCGGTGTGCGAGGAACTGGCCCGGCGCACCCCCGGTGACCACGAGAAGCGCTCGGCGCTGTTCAACTCCGGCGCCGAGGCCGTGGAGAACGCCGTGAAGATCGCCAGGTACGCCACCGGGAGGCAGGCCGTCGTCGCGTTCGACCACGCCTACCACGGTCGCACCAACCTCACGATGGCGCTGACCGCGAAGAACATGCCGTACAAGCAGGGATTCGGCCCGTTCGCCGGGGAGATCTACCGGGTGCCGATGGCCTACCCGCTGCGCTGGCCCGGCGGCCCCGACGCGTGCCGCTCCGACGCGCTGCGCGTCGTCACCGAGCTGATCCACACGCAGGCCGGCGAGGAGAATGTGGCGGCCGTGATCATCGAGCCGGTCCAGGGCGAGGGCGGCTTTATCGTGCCGCCGCCGGGGTTCCTGCCCGGGCTGGCGGAGTTTTGCGCACGGCACGGGATCGTGCTGATCGCCGACGAGATACAGTCCGGGTTCTGCCGGACCGGCGACTGGTTCGCGTGTGACCACGAGGGCGTCGTGCCCGACATGGTGACGACGGCCAAGGGCATCGCCGGCGGCCTGCCGCTGGCCGCGGTGACAGGGCGCGCGGAGATCATGGACGCCGTGCACCCCGGCGGACTTGGCGGCACCTACGGCGGCAACCCGGTGGCGTGCGCCGCCGCGCTGGGCGCGATCGAGACGATGGCGTCCGAGGACCTCGCCGGGCGCGCCCGCCGCATCGGCGAGATCATGCTCCCGCGGCTGCGCAAGCTGGCCGAGAAGCACCCGGAGATCGCCGATGTCCGCGGCCGGGGCGCGATGGTCGCGGTCGAGCTGACCGTGCCCGGCACGCTGGAGCCCAGCCCGGACGTTGCGGCGCGGGTCGCCCGCGCCTGCCACCGGGCCGGTCTCGTGGTGCTGACCTGTGGCACCTTCTACAACGTGCTCCGCTTCCTGCCGCCTCTCGTCATCGGCGAGGACCTCCTCGAAGAGGGCCTCTCGATCCTCGAGGACGCCTTCTCCACCCTCTGACCTCCTCCTGCTGGGCCGCACGGCGTACCTGGCGCGGGGCCAAATGCGCCAGCGGCCCCACTGATGATGAGGAACCGGGGAGCGGAGGGCGGGGCTAAATGCGCCAGCGGCCCCACCGGTGATGAGGAACGAGGGTGCGGAGGGCGGGGCCGATTGCGCCAGCGGCCCCCGTCGGCGCCGCGTTAGCTGGGCTCGGTGATGGTGACGTCGCCGCCGCCGGTGGTCGCGGTGATCACGTGCTGCGTACTGACCTGGTCCTGCGGTACGGATGAGTAATTGGTGGCGCCGCCAGCCGAAGTCGCGTGGATGTTATAGGCGGTGCGGCCGTGCGGGAGGATCACTTTGATGTTGCCGCCGCTTGTGGTGATCTGCACATTCCGCGGCACGCTCGCGAACGTCAGCGTGACGTCGCCGCCGCCGGTTCCCGCGTTGACGGTCTGCGAGGTCAGGGCGCTGCCGTTGATGTTGCCGCCGTCGGTGGAGAGACGCAGGCGGCCGGGAAGCCCCGTGACGGTCAGGTCGCCGCCGCCGGTGGACAGCGTGACGTCGCCGGTGAGGCCGGTCGCCGTCAGGTTGCCGCCGTCGGAGGACAGCGAGACCGCGGTCCGCGCCGGGATTTCGAGCGTGGCGTCCAGGTTGCAGTTCCCGATCTGCAGGTGGCATTTGAAGTCCGCGCTGGTCCCGCTTGAGGTCGTGTTCACCGTGAGCGTCGGGCGGACGAGGCTGTAGTCGACGGTGCCGGCGAGGCGCCCCGCCCCGGCCGCGCCGCCCGGGCGCACGGTCAGGTCGCCGCCACCGGTGCTCATGGTGACGCGGCCGGAGCCGACCGGGATGCTGTAGCTGACGGGGTAGCTCGCCTGGCCGATGTCCGCCACCAGGCTGAACCCGGTGAAGCCGATCAGTGCGAGGACGATCGGCACGCCGATGGCGAGGACGCCGCGGCGGGCCGGGGTCATGGGCAGGGCGCTGGTCATGGTCGTCATCCCGTTCCGAGGTAGCGAAGGACGGCAAGCACGCGGCGGTGATCGCGGTCGCCGGGCGCCAGGCCGAGCTTGGTGAAGATGTTGTTGATGTGCTTCTCGACCGCGCCGCCGCCGACGACCAGCGCCTCGGCGATGGCGGAGTTGGAGCGGCCCTCGGCCATCAGCGCGAGCACCTCCCGCTCGCGCGGGGTGAGGGACTCCAGCGGGTGGCGGCTGCGGGCGAGCAACTGCGCGACGACCTCGGGGTCCAGCGCGCTGCCTCCCTCGGCCACCCGGCGCAGCGCGTCGAGGAACTCGGTGACGTCGGCGACCCGGTCCTTGAGCAGGTACCCGACGCCGTGTGGCCGCCCGGAGATGAGCTCGGTCGCGTACCGCTCCTCGACCCACTGGGACAGCACCAGGACGCCGGTGTCCGGCCACCGGTCGCGGACGAGGAGCGCGGCGCGCAGTCCCTCGTCGGTGAAAGTCGGCGGCATCCGGACGTCGACCACCACCGCGTCCGGTTTCTGCGCGGTGACGGCCCGCAGGAACGACTCGGCGTCGCCTTCCGCGGCGACGATCTCGTGGCCGGCCTCGGAGAGCAGCCGGGTCAGGCCCTCCCGCAGCAGGACGGAATCCTCGGCGATCGCTACCCGCATGGCAACTCCACCGCGATGATCGTCGGGCCGCCGGACGGTGACTCGACCGTCAGCCGCCCGTCCACCCCGGCGACCCGGTCGGCGAGGCCCTTCAGGCCCGCGCCATCCGGGTCGGCGCCGCCGATGCCATCGTCGCTGATGAACACGTTGAGCGTTCCCGGGTAGCCATGGCCTTCCACCACGACCTTGACGTGGCTGGCCCGCGAGTGCTTCGCGACGTTGGTCAGCGCCTCGGCGACGACGAAGTAGGCGACCGCCTCGACCGCGGGCTTCGGCCGTACCGGCACATCGACGTGCACCTCGACCGGCACTGGGCACCGTGCGGCCAGGCCGGACAGCGCCGCGTCCAGGCCCCGGTCGGACAGCACCGGGGGATGCACGCCGCGCACCAGGTCCCGCAGCTCGGTCAGCGCGGCCTTCGCCTCGGAGTGCGCCTGGTCGACCAGTTCCCTGGTGGCGTCGAGGTCGTCGGCGAACTTCGCCTTGGCGCGGCCCAGCTCCATCGCGAGCGCGACCAGCCGCTGCTGCGCTCCGTCGTGCAGGTCGCGCTCGATCCGCCGCCGTTCCGCCTCCGCCGCGTCCACCACGCGTTCCCGGCTGCGCTCGAGCTCGGTGACCCGGGCGGCGAGGTCGCTCGGCGGCGCCAGCAGGCGGCGGGACAGCGCGAGATCCATGGCCGCGAAGCCGCGGGTCAGCCACGGCGCCGCGAGCAGCAGCGCCGTGCCGATGGCGGCCGAGACGGCCATCGTCGGAGCGCCGCGCAGCACGGTGCCGCCGATGTCGGCGCCGCCGCTGGGCAGCGCCGCGTTGTAGGCGGGGAGCGTCAGCATGACCAGGCCCGCCGCCCACGCGCCCAGGCTCAGGGTCACGGCGACCGCGCTGACCGGAAGGCGAACCAGGCCGTACCCGAGCTCCCCCCAGGTGGCCCGCTCACGGACCCGCTGCCAGCGCGGTATCACCATCCAGCGGTAGCCGCCGCGCGCGGTCGCGGGCCACTCCGGTATCCGCGCGCCGAGCATGACCGCGAGCCTGGTCCGCTCGGCGTGGCCAAACCATGTGGAGAACCGCAGGCAGAGGCCGAGCAGCGGCAGGCCGGCCAGCGCGAGCGGCGCGAATCCGAAGCCGAACCCGACGCCGAAGGTCACGATGAAGATGGCAACGAACCCGGTGAACAGCCCGGTGAAGTGGCTGATGACCGCGAGCCAGGTGCGGGGCGAGATCAGCGCCGCCAGCGCACGAACGAACAACATGTCTAAGACGCTAGGGCATGACGGGTCCCCGCACCTATCCCACGCGCCCCCCAGCCGGGGGTGAGGCTAACCCAACCCCGGGTCCGTAAGGCTGCACCATGGTTCCGGCGCGGCTGGCTGGCGGATTCTTTTCGGCATGACTACTACGCAGCCCACCCGGGCACCCTTCGTTGAGCGAGTGGCCGGATGGTCCGTCCGGCACAAAAAGACCGCGGTCTTCGGCTGGCTGCTGCTGGTCGTCGCGGCCATCATGGTCGGGCAGCGGCTCGGCACCAGCAACCTGAGCAGCTATGACCCCGGCCAGGCCGGCCAGGCCGAGCGGGTGCTGGACCGTCCCGGCGTGCAGAAGATGCAGAGCGAGAGCGTGCTCATCCAGTCACGCGCTCCGGGCCGTACCTTCGGCAACGACCCGGAGATCCGCCAGGCGGTGCGGCAGGTCGTCGCGGGGCTGAAGGGCGTGCCGGCCTCGGCGGAGGACGTGCGGTCGCCATTCGGCCGCGGCGGCGCGGGCCTGCTGTCCGGCGGCGGCCAGTCGGCGCTGGTGACCTTCGACGTCGCCGGTGACTCGGGCACGGCCAACAAGGCGGTCGTCCCGGCGATGAACGCGGTCGCCGCGGTGCAGGCACGTCACCCCGCGCTGAAGGTCGAGGAGGCGGGCGGCGCCAGCGTCGACCGGGCGATCGGCTCGACCACGAGCCGGGACTTCCGCAAGGCGGAGGTGACCTCGGTGCCGATCTCGCTTGCCCTCCTGCTGCTCGTGTTCGGCGCCCTGGTCGCGGCCGGCATCCCCCTGTTGCTGGCCGGAACGGCGGTTATCTCCGCGATCTCACTGCTCGCCATCCCGAGCCGCTGGCTGCCTGTCGACAGCACAACCTCTTCCATCGTGCTGCTGGTCGGGATGGCGGTGGGCATCGACTACTCGCTCTTCTACCTGCGCCGGGTCCGCGAGGAACGGGTAGCGGGCCGCACCCCGGGCGAGGCGCTGCGCGTCGCCACCGCCACCTCGGGACGGGCCATCCTTGTTTCCGGGCTGACCGTGATGATCTCGCTGGCCGGCCTGTTCATCACCGGCATCGACGTCTTCTCCGGCGTCGCGATCGGCACGATCATCGTGGTCGGCGTCGCCGTGCTGGGTTCACTGACCTTCCTGCCCGCACTGCTGGCCCTGCTGGGCCGCGGCGTCGACAAGGGCCGGATACCCTTCCTCGGCCGGCGCCGGACCGCCGCCCGCGGCTCCCGGCTGTGGAGCGTCACGGTGCGCGCTGTCGTGCGGCGCCCGCTGGTGCTGGGCGGGCTGGCCGCGGCCGCGCTTGTCGCCGTCGCGCTGCCGGTGTTCGGCATGAACCTGGAGAACCCCGGCATTCACGACCTGCCGACGAACGTGCCCGTCGTCCGGACGCTGCTGGACATTCAGCGGGCGTTCCCAGGCGGCCCCTCGCCGGCCGAGGTCGTCGTCACCGGGCAGGACCTGTCCAGCCCGCGCGTCGCCGCCGCGGTCTCCGCGCTGCACGGCGAGGTGGCCGCCACGCACGGCGCTATCCGGGAGCCGATCAGCACGACCATGCTGGGCAACGGCCAGGTGCTCCTCATCTCGGTGCCGCTGGCGGGCGCGGGAACGGATGCGGCGTCCAATCACGCGCTCGCCACGCTCCGCACCCAGGCGCTGCCGGCGACGCTCGGCGGGGTGCCCGGAATCAGCTATGCCGTCGGCGGCCAGACCGCGGGCAGCCACGACTTCGACGCACAGCTCGCGGCGCGAACCCCGCTGGTGTTCGTGTTCGTGCTGGGGCTGGCGTTCCTGCTGCTGATGACCACCTTCCGTTCGGTAGCCATACCGGCGCTGTCCATCTGCCTCAACCTCCTGTCGGTCGGCGCCGCCTACGGCCTGATGATCCTGATCTTCCAGGACGGGCACCTGCAGTCCACCCTCGGCTTCACCAGCTACGGCGGGATCGTGACGTGGATGCCGCTGTTCATGTTCGTGCTGCTTTTCGGGCTGAGCATGGACTACCACGTGTTCATCCTCAGCCGGATCCGGGAACTGCGGCTGCGCGGCGCGTCCACCAGGCAGGCCATCACCGACGGCATCGGCCACAGCGCCGGGGTGGTGACCAGCGCCGCGGCGATCATGGTGGCGGTGTTTTCGATCTTCGCGTCGCTGTCGCTGATCGAGTTCAAGATGTTCGGCATCGGCATGGCCGCGGCGGTGCTCATCGACGCCACGGTGGTGCGCGGCATCCTGCTGCCGGCCGGGCTGGCGCTGCTCGGTGACCGCACCTGGTACCTGCCGCGCTGGCTCGGCGGCGGCGGCCGGCACGCGCGACATGAGATCCCCGAGGACCGCAGGTACCCGGCGGCCGTCGGTTCCTGACCGCACACCCAGCGCGGCGCTCGGCCGCCCAATATGAAGCGATGGGCCGGACCCTGAACGGGGGCGTCCGGCCCATCGCCGTTTGGCTTGCCGCGATTCTTCATGATCACGGAAACATGAGGTCGCATATGGCCGAGATTTCCGTGATCGAGTTCGCCTATTCGGCGTTGTGGAAATTTAGAGTCGAATACGACACCTTAGTTTCCGGGACACCGTTCCTCGCGAGCGGATCGCGGAAAGTACGGGCCGCCGAGAGGTAGTGACGGCGCGCGCGACCGAGGATGGCGAACATCCGTGCAACACATCCCGGGCGTACGGTGCTCGTAGGTGATGTGGCAGGAGAGCCGCTCATGTCGGACGAGCTCGTACCCGACGTCATCGTCAGCCATGACGTCGCGGACTTCGCGGAGTTCGCGGCGGCGCGCTGGGCGGGGCTGGTCCGGCTTGCGTACGGCCTGACGGGCGACCGGTGGATCGCCGAGGACATCGCGCAAACCGCGCTGGCCAGAGCGTACGCCTCGTGGTGGAGGGTCAGCCGGGCCGACGACCCGGACGACGCCAGCGGGCACGCGCTCGCCAGCACCCCGCCGCCGCCCTTGTACCGGTGGGTACAGTTCAGGGCGTGACAGCGCAGCAGACGTTCCGGATAGCGGTCATCCCCGGTGACGGGATCGGGCAGGAGGTCGTCGCCGCCGGACGCGCGGTGCTGGACGCGGTCGCGGCGGGCTCCGGTGGCGCGTTCACGCCCGAGTGGGAGGAGTTCGGCTGGGGCTCCGCCTACTACGAGCGCACCGGTGCGATGATGCCCGCCGGCGGGCTGGACGAGCTGCGAGCGTTCGACGCGATCTACTTCGGCGCGGTGGGCTGGCCGTCGGTTCCCGACCACGTCAGCCTGTGGGGACTGCGGCTGGCGATCTGCCAGGGCCTGGACCAGTGGGCCAACGTCCGGCCGGTGCGTTTCCTGCCCGGTGTGCCGAGCCCGCTGCGCGACGCGGGACCGGAGCTGGACTGGGTGGTGGTCCGGGAGAACAGCGAGGGTGAGTACGCCGGGCTCGGCGGGCGCGCGCTGGCGGCGCGCGGCCGCGGCGGCGAGGTCGCCGTCCAGTCCGCGCTGTTCACCGAGACCGGCTGCGAACGGATCATCAGGTTCGCGTTCGACCTCGCCCGCACCAGGCAGCGGCCGTTCGTCACCGGCGTCACAAAGAGCAACGCGCAGCAGTACGGCATGGTGCTGTGGGACGAGGTGTTCCGCCGGGTCGCCGCGGACTACCCCGACGTCGGGAACGACATGTGCCTGGTGGACGCGATGGCGGCGCGGTTCGTGCTGCGCCCCGCGTCGCTGTCGGTGGTCGTCGCGTCCAACCTGCACGCCGACATCCTGTCCGACCTCGGCAGCGCGCTGGCCGGCAGCCTTGGCATCGCGGCCAGCGCGAACCTGAACCCGGAGCGTAAGGCGCCGAGCATGTTCGAGCCCGTGCACGGCAGCGCGCCCGACATCGCCGGGAAGGGGATCGCCGACCCGTTCGGCGCGATCGGGAGCGGAGCCCTGCTGCTGCGCCACCTTGGCCTGGACACCTGGGCGGCCCGGGTGGAGGCCGCCATCGAGGCGACCACGGCGGCCGGGGTGCTGCCTCCCGACCTGGGCGGCTCCGCGCGGACCGGCGAGGTGACCGCCGCCGTCATCGAGCGCCTGCCTGCGGCGTTATTTGTTCGCGCCTTACCCGTTATTGGTGTTAGGGGCGTATTGGGATCACAATGTCCAGGTGAACGCCCTTGCCATGTCCCGGGTGCCCGGCCGGTCCCCCGCCGGGCCGGCGCCGCATCTGTCCATGTCCGGGCTCACCGTCCGTTTCGGCACGCTGACCGCGCTGGACGGCGTCAGCCTGGACGTGCGGGCCGGGGAGCTCGTGGCCCTGGCGGGCGAGAACGGCGCCGGCAAGACCACGCTGCTGCGCTGCGTCGGCGGGGACATCGCGCCGAGCTCGGGCTCGATCGAGGTGGACGGCCGGTCCCTCCCGCCCGACCCGATCGCGGCCCGGCGCCGGGGCGTCTGCGTCGTGTGGCAGGACCTGGCGCTCTGCGACAACCTCGACGTCGCGTCCAACGTGCTGCTCGGCCAGGAGCGCAGGCGGCATTTCCTGTCCGACATCTACCTGCACACCGACGCGGCGAAGCTGTTCCGGCGGCTGGGCATCCCGCTGCGGGACACCACGCGCTCCGTCCGGTCCCTGTCGGGAGGCCAGCGCCAGCTCGTCGCGGTCGCGAGGGCGATGGCCTACGACCCCCGGCTGCTGCTGCTCGACGAGCCGACCGCGTCCGTCGGCGTGCAGGAATCGGCACTGGTCGAGGACCTGATCATGCGGCTGCGGGAGCGCGGGACGACGATCGTGCTCGCGTGCCACGACATCAGCCAGATGTTCCGGCTGGCCGACCGGATCGCGGTGCTCAGGCACGGGCGGCTCATCGCCGAGGTCGATCCGAGCGAGGTACACCCGGACGACGTGGTGGCGCTGGTGTCGGGGCAGGAGGTCGACTCGTCCGCCCGCCGGCAGCTCACCCGGCTGCACGGGCTCACCGGCCGCCTCGTGTCGTCGGACCCGTCGTCCAGCCTGTCGCTGATCCTGTCGGCGCTGGGCGCGGCGCTCGGCAGCGAGCGCCTGTGCATCCATCTCTTCGAGGAGTCCTCGCTGGTCTGCACGGCCTCCCTCGGCCTGCCCGCCCCGCTGCTTTCCGCGTGGTCCCGGCTGCCTCCCGGGCCGGCCGGCGGCCCGGTCGGGATGGCGGCCGCGACCGAGCGCCCGGTCATCGAGGACAACATCCGGGCCGGCGGCACCTGGGCGCCGTTCGGTGACCTGGCGAGGTCGGCCAGGGTCGCCAGCTCATGGTCGGTTCCGGTGCTGGGCCCCGGCGGGCTGCTCGGCGTCATCACCGTCTTTCGCGGCATCACCGGCAAGCCGCAGCGCGACGACCTCGACCTGGCGACGCTCTACGCCGGCTACGCGGCGAGCGCCATCGAGCGCGACCGGCTGCTGGACGAGGTCACCGCCCGCAACCGGGTGCTCGAGACCATCCGTGAGGTGCTGGAGACGCTGGCGGGGCCCGTGCCGGTCGCCGACGGGCTGAGCATCGCGCTGCAGGCCCTCCGGCGGGGCCTGGAGGCTGATGAGGTGGCACTCGTCACCCAGCAGCCCGAAGGCCCGTCCACCTGCCGCGCGTTCTCCGGCTCGTCCCCCGCGGCACGCGCGGGCGCGACACAGGCGATGCTCGGCGCCGCGAAGGCGGCTCTCGCGCGGCCAGGGCGCGACGGCACGGCCGTACACGGGGCCGGTGCCGACGGTGAGTGGCTGCTCTCCGTGACGTTCGCCGCGCCCGGCGGCCGGAACGTGCTCGCGGCGAGCTGGCGCCACGGCAGTCCCAGCGAGGACGCCACGAACCTGCTCGAGGATGCCGCGCACTCGCTGCGGCTCGCGCTGGAGCGCGAGAAGGCGCTGGCCGCGCACCAGGAGGCCATGACCCTGCGCCAGTCCCAGGAACTCCAGCGCGGTTTCCTGCGCCGCCTGAGTCACGAGCTGCGCACGCCACTCACCGCCATCACCGGCTACGCCTCCAGCCTGCTGCAGCCGGACGTGACCTGGGATGCCGAGTCGCAGCAACGGTTCCTCTCCCGGATCGCCGCCGAGTCGTCCCGTCTCGGCCGCCTCGTCAACGACCTGCTGGACTTCTCCGCGATCGAGTCCGGGATCCTCCGGCTGCAGTGCGACTGGTGCGACATCCCGCTGGTGCTCGACGCGGCGCTCGCCTGCCTGCCGCCCGCCCGGCAGCCGCGGGCGGAGGCTCCCCTGGTCGAGGCTCCCCTGGTGGAGGTCAGCTGCGAGCGGGACCTGCCGGCGATCTGGGCCGACCACGACCGCCTGGAGCAGGTCTTCGTGAACCTGCTGACCAACGCCCTGGTGCACAACCCGCCCGGCACCAGGGTGGTGGTCACGGCCGCCGCCGACCGGCCCGGCGCCGTGCTCGTGCGTGTCGCCGACGACGGGGAAGGTTTGCCGCCGGACGTCCTGCAGGCTCCCGCGGAGTCGGTGCGGCAGCACCGCTCGCGGACCGCCGGAGCCGGGCTCGGGCTGTCCATAGCGAGCGGTATCGTGGCAGCTCACGGCGGCCGGATCGAGCTGGAGAAGGCGGCGCGCGGCACGTGCTTCCGCATTCACCTGCCCGTGGAGATGCCGGCCGGGCCCGCGAGGGCGGCCGCCGCGCCCACGCCGGGGGCCGAGGCGGCGCAGCGGAGGGGGCGGCACGAACGGCCTGAGACACCGGCGGTGCCGCGTGAGGTGGCGACGGCGATGGGAGCGAGACCCGGTGCCTGAGCAGGCTATGACGACTCGAGTGCTTGTGGTCGAGGACGACCCGAACATTGTTGACCTGATCCGGTCCAACCTGGCCGTCCGCGGCTTCGACACGCTCGTCTCCGCCGACGGCATGCGGGCACTGGCCCTGCTGGACACCGAGCAGCCGGACATCGTCCTGCTCGACCTGATGCTGCCCGAGGCGGACGGCTTCGAACTGTGCCGGATGATCCGTGAGCGGTCGTCGGTGGCGATCATCGTGGTATCGGCGCGCGGCGGCGAGCGGGACAAGGTGACCGCGCTGAACATGGGCGCGGACGACTACATGACCAAGCCGTTCGGCATCGAGGAGCTGCTCGCGCGTATCCTGGCCACGCTCCGCCGCACCCGTCCGGCGGATTCCGCGCCGGAGACGGTGCCGTCCGTCATCACGATCAGCGACCTCGAGATCGACCTGGCGGCCCAGCAGGTCCGCCGGGGCGGCGTGGCCGTGCACCTCACCCCGACCGAGTTCGCCCTGCTGCGGGAGCTCGCCCTCAACCGCGGCAAGCTGCTTTCCCGCGCCCACCTGCTGCGCCGGGTCTGGGGCCGCGGATACGAGACCGAGACCGAGTACGTCCGCGTCTACATCCGCCGCCTGCGCGCCAAGCTCGAGGCCGCCGGCGCCGCCCCCCTGATCCTCACGCAGCCCCGCGCTGGGTACAGGCTGGCCGGGGAGTAACGGCCCCGTTAACGGTTTTTTAACAGGTTTACCGGGATATTAACGAAACCGTTTCTGCGGCCACGCTTAGCATTCCCCGGTAGACGCTGGTCCGCCAGTGACCATCGTGCGGATTTTGGTTTCGTACATGTTCAGGCAGGTCCCCGCCCACGAGCGAGGTGGATTTAGTTGTATTCAGTTACCAGAAGAGCGGGCCTGACGGCGGCCGCCGTAAGCGCCGCTCTGCTTATCGCCGCATGCAGCAGCAGCAGTAGCAGTTCCCCCAGCGGCAGCAATACCACGTCCGGCACCGGCTCCAACACCAGTTCCGCGCCGCAGCTGTCGGTGAGCTCTCTGGACAACACGTTCTCGGCGATGGCGACGCTCAAGCCCCTGGTATCCAAGGGCAAGGGCAACGTCGCGGTGATCCTGCCCGACACCGTTTCGTCAACCCGTTACGTGGAGTTCGACGCCCCGTATCTGAAGGAATCCTTCCAGCAGGCCGGGATGAGCTCGTCGCAGTTCGTGATCCAGAACGCGCTCGGCAGCGACTCCACCGAGTTCAGCGACGCGCAGTCGGACATCACCAAGGGCGCGGGGGTGCTGGTCGTCGACCCGATCGACTCCGGCGTCGGCGCGCACATCGAGTCCTACGCCGCCTCGCACGGCGTGGCCGTCATCGACTACGACCGGCTGACCCTCGGCGGCACCCGCAAGTACTACGTGAGCTTCAACAACGTGGTCGTGGGCCAGACGATGGGGCAGGGCCTGGTGTCCTGCGTCAGCGCCTGGGGCGTCAAGAACCCGCAGGTCATCGTCATGAGGGGCGCGCCGACCGACAACAACGCCACGCTGTTCGCCCAGGGCTACGACGCGGTGCTCGCCCCGCACTTCGGCTCGGGCTGGAAGGAAGTCAGCCAGCCCGCGGGGACCTGGGACCCGCCGACCGCGCTGAGCGAGTTCCAGCAGCAGTACACGGCGCACAAGAACATCAACACCGCGCTGATCCCGAACGACGAGAACGGCGCGCCGATCATCCACTACCTGCAGAACCAGGGCGTCAAGCCGAAGACCTTCCCCACCACCGGGCAGGACGCGACGCTGACCGGCCTGCAGAACATCCTGGCCGGCTACCAGTGCGGCACCGTGTACAAGCCGATCTACCTGGAGGCCCAGGCGGCGGCCGCGCTGGCGCTGTACGTGCGGGCGGGCGACACGCCTCCGTCAAGCCTGCTCAACGGCTCGACCACTGACCCGCAGACCAAGCAGGCGGTACCGTCGGTTCTGCTGACCCCCAAGTGGGTCACGCCCGCGAACATGAGCAGCACGGTCATCGCGGACAAGTTCGTGCCGGCGGCGCAGCTGTGCGCGGGCAAGTACGCACCGGGCTGCAAGGCCGCGGGAATCAGCGGCTAACCGGATGGAGCGGCATGAGCAACCGGGGATCCGGCTGTGACGGGTAGTCCTCACGATGGTGCCCGGCTCGCGGAAGCGGGCCGGGCACCATCCGGCGCCCGCGACGAGGTTGCCACCACGGGCGAGCCGCTGCTGCGGCTGCGCGGCATCGGCAAGCACTTCGGCCCGGTACAGGCGCTGGCCGGCATCGACCTCGACGTCCCGGCCGGGCAGGTGACCGCCCTCGTCGGCGACAACGGCGCCGGCAAGTCAACGTTGATAAAGACGATCTCCGGCATCTGGGAGCCGTCCGAAGGCCAGATCATCTGGCAGGGCAGGCACGTGCACTTCCGCACGCCGAAGGATGCCACCGACGCCGGCATCGCGACCGTGTACCAGGACCTCGCGCTCTGCGACAACCTCGACATCGTGCAGAACATGCTTCTCGGCCACGAGATACGCAGGCACCTGCTGCTTGACGAGGTGACCATGGAGAAGACCGCGAAACGGACGCTGCACGACCTGCGGGTGACGACGGTCCGCAACATCCGGCAGACCGTCGGCTCGCTGTCCGGCGGCCAGCGGCAGGCGGTCGCGGTGGCCAAGGCGGTGATGCTGGACGCGAGGCTCGTGATCATGGACGAGCCGACCGCGGCGCTCGGCGTCTCGCAGACCGCCCTCGTACTGGATCTCATCACCCGCCTGGCCAGCAGGGGCATCGCGGTGATCGTCGTCTCGCACAACCTCAACGACGTGTTCAAGGTCGCCGACCGGATCGCCGTGCTGTACCTGGGGCGCCTGGTCGAGGTCGGCCCGGCGCCGGAGTACGACACGGCCTCCGTGGTGGACCTGATGACTACCGGCATGTCGCAGCGGAGCCGCACGGCGAACGGCCTCGCGCCCACACCGGACAGCGGACAGGAAGGCTGAGAAATGACATCCGCGAACCCGGAGCCGACCGACGGCGGGACGGCGACCGCCACCTCACCAGAAACCGTGCCCGACACCCTGAGCACCGGGTCGGCGGCGTCAGCCGAGCTGCTCGCCAGCTCCGTGGGCGAGTACGCGCGGATCATGCTCAGGCGGATCCGCGGCGGGGAGAGCGGCGCCCTGCCGGTCATCGTCGGCCTGGTGGCGATCGTGCTGTTCTTCCAGATAAGGAACTCGCTGTTCCTGTCGGCGGGGAACCTGGTCAACCTGATGACGCAGGCCGCCTTCATCATCACGCTGGGCATGGCCGAGGTCTTCGTGCTGCTGCTCGGCGAGATCGACCTGGCGGCGGGCTTCACGGCAGCGAACGGGGCGGTGCTCGCGCTCTGGATGATGGCGGCCGGCAACCCCTGGTGGCTGTCGGTGATCGCGGCGCTGGCGGCGACCTCCGCATACGGCGCGCTCCAGGGTTTGATCATCACCAGGCTCCGGCTGCCCTCGTTCGTCGTCACCCTCGCCGGGCTGCTCGGGCTCGGGGGGCTGGTGCTGTTCCTGATCAACTCCAGCGGCCGGCTCGGCCTGGGCGGCGTGATCACTTTGCAGAACAACATCATCAACGACATCGAGGCGGGCAGCCTCAGCCCGGTGGCGAGCTGGATCGTGATGATCGCCCTGGTCGCCCTCGCCGGCTCGCTCACGTTCCTGCGTGACCGCCGCCGGCGGGTCAACGGCCTGGTGGCACCGCCGCAGAGCATCACGCTGATCAAGATCGCCGTGTACGCGGTGGCCGGCGCCGTGGTCATCCTGGTGGCCAACGTCAACCGCGGCCGGCTGCTGCCGCTGCGCGGCCTGCCCTGGGTGGTCCTGGTCGTGCTCGCGATCCTGACCTGCTACACCCTCCTGCTGGGGCGCACCCGGTTCGGCCGGTACGTCTACGCGATCGGCGGCAACGCGGAGGCGGCGAGGCGGGCCGGCATCAACACGACCCGGATCCGCACGCTCGCGTTCACGCTGACCGGTCTCACCGCCGGCATCACCGGGATCATCTACGCGTCCTACCTCGGCTCCATCTCGAACAGCGTCAACGGCGGTGAGACCGTGCTGTACGGCGTGGCGGCGGCGGTCATCGGCGGGACCAGCCTGTTCGGCGGGCGCGGCAAGATGCTGGACGCGCTGCTGGGCGGCCTGGTCGTCGGCGTGATCTACAACGGCCTGGAGCTGCTCGGCCTATCCGCCTCCGCGCAGCTGATGTGGACCGCGCTGGTGCTGCTGGCCGCCGTGGCGGTGGACGGGCTGACGCGCCGCGGGCAGAACACCTCCTGACCGCCGGGCGCGGGCGAGGGAGCGAAAGGAGGGAGGGGTTCCCGTGTACGGCAGGGCAAGCGCCGCAAGCCAGCTCAGCACGCGCGGCCATGCCCACTCTGCCGGAACGGACCCTGCCACTCCGTCCTGGGCCTACGGCGATGCCGCGCCGCGAGTTCCCCCGTTCGGGGTCGCCGGCGTCTGGGCAGACGACCGGCCTGAGGAAGCAGCGGAACTTTGGCCGCTGCGCAGTTTCCTGGAGTTCGGCGCGCTGCCGGGCGCCGTGCCGTGCGCCCGGCTGCACACCCGGCACCTGCTGCGGGAATGGCGGCTGGCCGTCCTCGGCGACAGCGCCGAGCTGCTGGTCTCCGAGCTGGTCACGAACGCGCTGCGGGCATCGCGCGAAACCGGCTCCACCGGCGGCTGCCCCACGGTCCGGCTGTGGCTGCGGGCCGACGGGCGCCGGCTGCTGATCAGCGTCTGGGATGCCAGCCCGCGCCCGCTCGCGCCGCCGCCCCGCGCGGCGGCCGTCTCAGATGCCGAAGGCGGTCGCGGGCTGCTGCTCGTCGACACCCTCAGCGACCGCTGGGACTGGTACTTCCCGGACGGCGGCGGGAAGGTCGTCTGGGTGCTGCTGGAGACCTGACGCCTCAAACCACTCCATCATCATTAATCACATCAGCAACCTTGCATCATGATCACGGAAGTTTGGGGTCACATACGGCACCCACGATTCCGGGATCATGAAGCGCGGTGCTGGTGGGGCGTACGGGGCTGGCGCGCCCCCGGGCGTGCGGGGCTGGCGTTGCCGTCGCGGCTGACGTTGCTGTGGGTGAAAGCGGCCGGGTGGCCCGGCGGGCACCCCCGGCGATCACCCCATCGGCGAACGGCGGCCGGCGGCGGGATTGGGCGGGGCGGCGGGATTGGGCGGGAGGTTCGCCGATAATCGAGAGATGAGGAGCGCACGGCCCGCTGCGACACGGCGGGCACCGCGGGGGCCCATGCGGCAGGGGTCTGCGCGGCGGGCGGTGCACCGCCAGGTCGACTCGGGCCTCGCGGAGCTTGTCCCCGATCTCAGCCGTAGGGGCTCGTGGCTGCTGTTCCTCGATGGCATCCCCCAGTCGCTGGTGGACCTGGAGGACCCCGGCTACCTGGAATTCGAGTACGTCCGCAGGCTGGGCCACATCATTGACCTGGCCTTCCCGGCCGGCGAGCCGCTGCGCGTGCTGCACCTCGGCGGCGGCGGCATGACGCTTCCCCGGTACGTCGCGGCCACCAGGCCCGGATCGCAACAGCTTGTCGCGGAGTCCGACGTGGCGCTGGCCGACCTGGTGCGCCGCCACCTCCCGATGCCGGGCTCACGGGCCGGGCGGATCCGGGTGCGCGCCGCCGACGCCAGGGAGGTCACGGAATCGGTCCCGGCCGCCAGCTTCGACCTGGTGATCAGCGACGTGTACGCCGGGGCGCTGACACCACCGCACCTGACGACGGCCGAGTGCGTCCTCGCCGCCGCGCGCGCGCTCGCGCCGGCCGGCGTCTACGCCGTGAACGTCGCCGACGGCAGGCCGTTCACGCATGCCCGTGGGCAAGTCGCCACCGTTCGTTCGGTATACCCTCAGGCGTGCATGATCGCCGAGGCCGGGGTATTGCGCGGACGCCGGCGGGGCAACCTGGTGCTGGCCGGAAGCCGGCGCGAGCTGCCGTGCGGCGAGCTGCGGCGGCGGGCCGCGGCGGACCCGTTCCCGGCGCGCGTGGTGGACGGCGAGGAGCTGGGCCGGTTCGCCGGCCGGGCGGCCGTGGTCACCGACGCGACCGCCGGCTCCGGCGAGACCCTGGGCGGCGGCGCGGGCGCGCAAACCGCGGGAACCACGCGGCTGACGGGGCCGGGCACACAGTCAACAAACTGGTAACACGTCCAGTTCGCGTGTTCTGTCCGACTCGGGGCGTCTACCCTTGCGGCATGGACATGCCGCCGACTGGCTGGTACCCCGACCCGTACGGGGTTCCCGGCTTGCTGCGCTGGTGGGACGGCACGGCATGGACCGCGCACATCCAGTCTGACCCCGCGGCCCCGCGCGGCGGCGGGGCGGAAGGCCCGGCCACGTCCCTGGATCTGCCGCCGGTCACCTCCGCTGACCTGGCCGCCTCTCCCCCGTCCCCGCCGGAGGCCCAGACCTCCACGGACCTGCCGCCGGTTACCTCCGCCGGCCCGCCCGCCGGCGGCCTGCCCCCCGGCGCCCCTGCCGGCGGACCCGGCACACGTGACCCGGGAAGGGACTCCGACACCCGCGTCCTGTTCCTCGACGACGCGGCGTGGGCCGGGGGCCCCGGCGGCTACGGTCCGCGTTCCGGTTACGGCTCGGAGGCCGCCGAGTACAGCCAGCGCAGGCTCCGGCGCCGCCGGATGTGGGTGATGTGGCTGCTGACCCTCGGCACCGCCGTGGTACTCGCGCTGATAGCGCTGGTCGTCTTCAAGTTCGGCAGGCAGCCGGCGAAAAAGCCCGCGGCGCTGCCGGCGCACCATACCTCGGCGCCCGCGCGCAGCGCGCCGTCCTCCCCCTCCCCGTCCTCGCCGTCGCCGTCGCGGTCACCGGCCGGGGGCGGTTCCCAGGTCACGGACGCCTCGTCCAGGCTGTCCTACACGCTGCTCAGCTCCCCCTGGCAGGGGTCCTGCCCCGGCGCGCTGAACCAGCAGGCTTTCACCTGGACGGCGGGCGAGTCCGCGGTCGCCGGCCAGATCACCAGCAACGGGCAGCCCGCCAACTGGTACGGCAACGCGTGCTCGGGGCCGCTGCCGCAGCAGTACGGGTACAACGGCGTCGCGGACCTGGAGCCAACCGCGGCGAACCTGGTCAACGCCTTCGACTCCGCCTACTACGGCGCGCTGCAGCACACTCGCACCCAGGTGAACAGCCAGCCGATGCAGGTCAGCGGCCACCCGGCCTGGGAGGTCAAGTTCCTGATGACGTACCCGGCGGCGGCGAGCCAGGGCCTGGCCTGGAGCAGGGAGCTGGGCGCCGTGGTCGTGGTCGACATGGGCACCGGCCAGTCGCCCAGCATCTTCTACATCTCGATGCCGAACAACCTCGGCCTCGGCAACGTCGACACGCTCGTCGGATCGCTTCAGGCCTCCGGCCAGGCGCCTTCACCGAGCACTCCGGCGTCCGCCGGGTCGCCGTCCCCGTCGGTACCGGCGAACTCCTCCGGGCCGCCGAACCCCTGATCATCGGTTTCTCCACTGCCGGAACGCCAGCAAGCCGACGATCAGCACGGCGGCGGCGACCGCCAGCGGCACCCGGTGCTGCCTGGCGGTGCCGGCGCCCTTGGCCACGGCCTGCCC
>JAFAZE010000068.1 GCA_019239975.1 Streptosporangiaceae bacterium | reverse complement strand
GCCTGCGGGCCGCAGTGTGCCGGACGTATTCGCGGGCACCCTCGACAAGGGTCCGGATATAGCGGATTCCTTCGGGGTCGGTCATCGTCCAGTCGCCGCCGCAGGCGACGTAGACCGGCGAGGTGTGCGCGAAAACCCGGCGGCCCCATTCGTCGAGGTGGTAAGCGACGCCGAAGGCCCGGCAGGCTATCCACGAGTTCCCGTCGACCCGCAATTCCTCGCTGATTTCGGCCTGCCGTCCACCGTTGGCTTCTGCCCTCGCCACGACCTCGCCGTTACGCACGACTTCGAGCGAACGGATCGGGAAAATGCTGCGCACCGCGGCGTGGACACTGACCGTCCCCGGCCCGGATAGCTCGACGGTACCGCCCGGCTCACACCCGTCGACCGAGAGCGTCACCAGCGGCCCGCCGGAAAGGAACGTACGACCCGACCGCACCGCCCGGCACCAGGCCTCATAGCTGAATTCCTCGTCCAGCCGCGCGTACGTGCGATACAGGCCGACCGGCACAGCGCTCGACATCTTATCCGTGCCACCGACGAGCGGCAGCCGGTAGCCGCTGTTCAGATACCGGTAATATTCGAGCATCGCGTCGTCGGAATGGGCCAGCATCTCCACGGCGTCGGCTCGGCCGGCCGCGACGAGAACGGCCGGCTCGCCGTTCGGATTCGGGAAATGCGCGGCGACGACGGTTCCGCCCTGGGCGTGCGTCCGGTCGGCCCAGTCGCTCAACGTCGCGTCCAGCGCGCCGCCGAGCTCGGCCTCGTCGGGACCATCGCTGCACCACGGCATGACCGGTTCCCTCAGGCCCCACAGGACCAGGTGGCCGAGCGCGTGCTGCCGGTTTTCCTGGCCGACATACGTCACATAGCCGCCGCCGTCGACGACGCTGGGCCGGCCGGAGAAATCCTCGGTGTTGGTGAACAGCGCGCCCCACTGCGTCTGGAGCACATTGGCGACACGCAGATCCTCGCCCCTCTGCTCGAGCTGAGCGCCCGGGGCCGAGAGGAAGTGCACGTGCGAGTCGCCGGACCACCATCCTTCCGCGGCCATGTCGGCGACGCGCCCGATCCGCAGCGTCAGGTCTCGCTGCCCCGGCTCGATCCGCACCGTCTGCCGGAGCGGCTCGTATTCGAACCCGCGCGCGACGTCCACGACGACGTCGCCTCGTGGCAGCCATCCCTGGCAGGTGCCGTCGATATACGCGTAGCTGCGCTGGCCCAGGCGGACGTCACCGCCGACGTCGTAATGCCAGCTGCCGAGATTCTGCGTGACGTGATTGTGGTGGCCATGCGGCTGGTAGGGAATTCCCTCGGCCGACCGGAAATGGACCCGGCACGGCACCGGCCGCCCGGTCGCGTCGTCTACGACGCGGACATGCACCCAGTTGCGGCCTCCTTCCGTCAATTCAATAGATATCCGGCCGGCATCCGCCCGCCCGTCACGCTCCACATCTCCCCAGCACACCCGGCCGAGTTCCGCATCGCCCTGCCGGACCGCGACGGTCGCCGACGGCAGCGCGGCGATCGAGGCATACGCGGACATGCCTTCGGTCGCTCCCCAGCCGGCCCGGTCGTCCTCGCCGGGCAGTGGCTGCGGATAGGTCGCGACACCCCGGTCCACGTCGATATCCAGAACGCCGTTCCGCCCGTCCTTCACCGCCAGCCGCACGGGCCGCGCAGGCTCGCGGACGAACGGGTGCTCGTCAACGTCGCTGGTAGTGATGCCGGCAACGATGAACCGCGTGCCACGCGGGATGATCTCGATCCGCTCGACCGCTCGTTCCGGATGAGGATTCTCCCAGCACCACAGGTAGTAACCGGCAGGCCATCCCATGGCATGCTCCGTCAGGCGATATCCGGCATCGTCCCAGCTGCCCTCGAAACGCGGCCGTTTATGGTCGCTGGTGTCGGTGACGGCCAGGAACGGCAGACGACCAAAGAGCAGTGGCACCGCCTGCACCACCTGGATTTCGAACCGCTCCCGGATCGGCGCGGTGACGACCTCACCGCCGGCAAGGTGGAACGCATACTCCGCGACAGTCCGGCCGGCGGCGTGACCGGCTGGTGCGCCCGGCTCGAGCAGCCGGTGCGCGACAATGACCCGCGGTGCCAGCCGGCCGATCTCAACCGACGTGGGGACGCCGGGCAGAACGAAGCACCGCTCCGCGGACGGCGGCTCCGGCCCGATCAGGAACGGCAGGCCGCGCAGGTCCACCCTCCCGAGCGGGAGCGGAACATCGCCCGGCGCATCGCCGAGAACCTCCACACCCGCGTTGCACGAAGCAGACAGGTCTACTGGCTCATAGCTCGGCATGCGCCCGATCGTAGGGCGCACGGCCGGTCCGGCCCCAGTGAATTTCGGCCGCGCGAATATGACGGGATCACCGCGTATCCGATGGCCTACCGGCGGCCCATGTACGCCGAGCTGGCCCGCAAGCGCGGGCAAGCTTGTGGCGCGAGCACCTGGCCCGCTACCAGGCCGCTCACCCCGGCCTGACCAGCGACGAGGCGGCGGTGCTGCGCCAGGTCTGGCGCACCGTTCCAGGCTGGTGGCGAAGAGGGGATTACGGCGCGCTTACATGGCGCGGCGGAGTGAGCGGGACCGGTCATGCTGTCCGTATACCGGGGCAAAGCAGGCAAACCCCATCCCCGCTGGGGGTGTTCATGGGGTTCGGGGAATACCGCCCGCACTCCTTCGGGGCCGCCGGGCACATGAAGTATTTCGCCCATTTGCCTGCCGTAGCCGCCTTGGTCCTCGCGTAAGGGGAGGTTTTGAATGGGGCGCCCGGAAAGCCCTCTGGACCGGTCCAGCGGGCCGCTCGCCGCGTTCGCGTCGGAACTCAGGCGGCTGCGTGCTGCTGCAGGTAAACCGACGTACCGGCAATTGGCAAGGAAGGCTGGATATTCCAGTAGCACATTGTCGGCCGCCGCCAGCGGAAAACAAATGCCCTCGCTGGACGTGACTCTCGCGTTCGTCGGTAGCTGTGGCGGAGATACCGCCGCATGGGAGGAGCGATGGCACGGGGTCGCTGCTGACCTGGAGCGCGCCGCAGAGGGAAGCGGCGATCACGGGCAGCCGGCGCGGTCCTGGGAACGGCGCCCCGCGGCTGGCGGCCCTGAGCGGGAACCGTATCTCCAGCGGGCTCCAGCCGGGGAAACGCCCGCTCGGGAAACCGCCGTCCAAGAAGCACCTGACTGGCGGGCTCGGGCCTGGGAAGCCGCTGACCGTCCGCGTTTCATGCCCGGTCCACTGCCAGTTCCCTCTCCGTTCCCTGCTCCCCCGCCGTCCTTTGGTTCGCTCGCTGCCCCGGTCCGCGGCGGTCCCGCCCCGGGGCCGGGCGCTGCACGGGACGCCACCAGCGCTCCGGCTGCGCAGCCCGGTGCTGGTCCGTACACCGCGCAACCCTCCGTGCCGGCCGACGACACGCGCCTGGCCGTGCACGGCCAGGCCGGTACCCGCCCCCGGCACGCGCGGCGACGGCCGCGTAACAACCAGACGCTGGCGATTGCCGTAAGCGCGCTCGCGATCGTGGTCATCGGGGGTCTGCTGATGCTGCGCCTGGGCCCGGGTTCTCGCCAGCGGCCTGCCGAAGCTGGCGGCGCGGCCCCGCGGATGTCGCGCGCCACCACTCCGCCCGTCCGGCACCACGATGAGCACGCGAGCGCCGCCGCGTTTACCGCCACCGGGGGGCCGTTCTGCGGGCAGTCGTCTGCCGTCGTGACCTCCGCGTATCACTCCCCTGACGGCGATGGCTGGCACCGTACCGCGGAGCCAGGCCTGCGTGGCGGCTTGTGTGGACGATATTTCCTGTACAGCAAGCTGGCCGAGGTCCCGGGTGATCCGTATCAGTGGCAAGACGACTACGACTGGACCTTCAACACGGGCCTGGCGGCGCCCAGTTGCAGACTGAGTTTCTACGTTCCGGTATCCGCGCACTCTAACTCCGCGGTTTATTACTGGATCACTGCCGGATCGCAGAACATCGATGACCAGATCGCCAGCTTCACCGTTGACCAGGCCAGCCACCGCGGCCAGTGGCTCACCCGCGGACCCTTCGTCTTCCCCGGTGGCACGGTGTTCATCGAACTTACCGACCGCGGAGAGGGGTCTCCCGGCGCAGACGCCGTCGCCGCCCCCGTACGTGTCAGGTGCTGAACAGCCCGCCGGGCCGCGCCTCTGACGGCACCACCCTGAGCGGCTGAACGGCACCCCTGAGCGCGCTGACCTGGTTGACCGGCGGCTGTCCGGCATCCGCTGGTTCGCTGATCGCCTACCTGATTGTCCACGTTTGATTGACCACCTCCGTCCGACGTTGCCGGACAGGCTGCCAGGCGAGTGGATTGGTGACGACCGGAAGCAAGGCAGTCTCCTTCCTCAGCTCGAGGTGGTCACCGCATGAAGATCCTTCGTCCTCACCCGCGCGCCCGCGTGCCCCGCACAGCGCCCTCGGGCGCCAGCGGCCAGCGGGCCAGGCCTCCATGGACCCAGGTGATCTCGCGCCTGCTCGTCGCCGGCGCGGTGGTCAGCGGGCTGATCGCTGTTATGCAAGGGGTCGCGGCGCCGCACGCCCCTTCGGCTTCGGTGCCAGCGGCTCGCCTTCCCTCCGCAGCGGCTCACCCTTCCTCCTCCGGTGTCGCGGCACAGGCCGACGCCACGCCACGGCCGCACACCAATTCATGGACCGGCGCCGCCTCACAGACCCACGCCCGGCTACGGACCCATGCGGCGGCCCTGCCGGAAAGCCAGTCCTATGTGGTGCGACCTGGTGACAGCCTGTCCGCGATCGCGCGGCGCCTGGGTGGCCGGTTCGCCAACTGGGAATGGCTCTACGCCGCGAACCGGTCCCGGATCAGCGACCCAGACCTGATCTACCCGGGCCAGGTGCTGACCATCCCGGATAAGCCGCCGCGAGCGTTCACCGCCAGCGCGATCGGCGGAACCAGCCAGAACGAGACGGCCCAGACCGGGACGCTCGGCTGCGCCGCTCTGGAAACGCTGTGGGAGCGGGCAGGCGGCCCAGCATCGCATGCCGCGCTCGCCGCCTCGATCGCCATGGCCGAATCGTCCGGGAACCAGTACGCCACCGGCCCCGCCGGAGAACGCGGCTACTGGCAGATCAATCCGGACCACGGCTCACTGTCCAGCTACGACCCGTATGCCAACGCGCGCGCCGCGGTCATCTTGTCCGCGGACGGTACCAACTGGTCTCCATGGACCACCTACACAAGTGGAGCGTACGCAAGCCAATGCTGACCGGAGTCCACGCCAAACCACCACGAGGAAGCTTTCACACCAATGAGTCCATACCCGTTCGCACTGGCCGGCGTCATGCAACTGGTGCTCTGGGCTGTGCTGAAGCGTAAAGTGACGCGGCCAGAAACCGGCGTCGCCTGGAGCACGGCCCGAATGGTTCGCTTGGGTGCCGTCCTGGTCGTGGCCGGCGCCCTGGGGTGCGGCGCTGTCGGCAATATAGGTGACCGGCCCCCGGCGAGCCATGTCATGACTCTCACCGGTTTCTGCCTGCCGGCAACCGACCCTGTCACCGGAATTTCCACTACCTCGAACTGCCCGCCCACTATCCCGGGCAATCAGAACGTCACAATTCCGCCGACACAAACTGACCCCAGCCTTGGGAACCTTCAGACGGGCAGTCTCGGCACGGATAATAGCAATCTGAACCAGCAAATCCAGCAGGCACTGACCGTAACCGGCAGCGCTGACACGAGCAATACGAACTCGGCTACGGATAATTCCGTCACGACTGGCAACGCCAGCGTAACCACCACTTCCCAGGCCAATCAGGATACGGTGACGGTCACCTGCCCAGACGGCAGCACAGCGGCCACTCAATCCGATTGCCCAGCCGCCCCGTGGGTCAGCCCGCCGGTCACCATCTTGTGTCCAGGCGGCCAGCACAACGACGGCAACGGCAACTGCGTGGCTGACACTCCGCCCGTTACCGTCCCGGCCAGCACACAGGTCACGATGCCGTCAACTCAGGTGAACACGAGTTTCGTCTGTTCGGACGGCAGCACCGTCGCCACCGCATCGGACTGCCCGGCCCAGCCGAACACGACAGCGACGGACACGCCCGCGACGCAGACGGCCACCGATCAGTGCGGTGCTGGTTCAGCTGGTAACGCCCCGGCATCTTGCGGGCAGCAGGCGCAGAACAGCGCACAGGCCACAAGCCAGAACCAGGGCGGCGCCACCGTCAGCTGCCCGAGCGGCCAGCACGACGACGGCACCGGCACCTGCGTCACCGACACCCCGGCCGGCGCACCGGCCGCCGATCCGCAGTCGGCCCAATGCCAGCCCGGGGACCAGCTTTGCCAGCAGTCGCAGCCGAGTAACGCGTGTCAGCTCAGCGCCGAGGAGCTGCTGCAGCAGATCCTCAACGAGGAGACCGCCAGCGAGACCGCCTTCCAGCAACTCTTCCTGCAAGCGCTGGCCGGGCAGGCGGCCATCAAGGCGGGAATGACGGTGGCGGCCCAGGTCAACGGCCAGAACGGCCTCAGCGCCCAGAACATCTCCGACCTGGTAAAGAACGGCACCCTAGGGCCTGCCGACCTCGCGGCCGCCTACCTTCAGGCGGCGCAGCAGCTCGCCGCGGAATCAGGCGGCAGCGGCCAGGGCCCAAGCACCACGTGCGGCCAGAACCCGGGGCAGCAGAACCTGCCCGGCACTAGCCCGGACAAGAATCTCTCGGCCTCCAATCCGGACCCGAACAACCCGGGGCCGAACGACCCGAATGCGGGAAACCCGCAGCAATCCCCGAGCGGTGCTGATGACCTCGGTCCTGGCTGGACGCCGCGCGATCCGTCAACCATCTGCCGCAGCACGGGCTGTGAGGACGTCGCGAAGGAAATCCAGCAGAAGATCGGCGGAACCATCTACCGGATAGAGGACAGCGCGGGAGCGCGATATCTTGGAAAGTACCGGGGCGAGGATACGTACTGGAACTACCATGAAGTAGTCATCAAGGATGGCAGGGTGTACGATGCATGGACCGGCCGATACGGAGAGCCGTTCGATCAATATGTCAACGAGTGGCAGTACGGAAAGTATCTACGGTTCACGCCAGTCAGCTAATCAGGCGACCATGACAGACTATCGGAAACTTTTCGCAGATATTCAAGAACGCCCTAACAGTTATGGGCTGGACGGATCGTACGCGCAGGCAGTGGCGTTTATCATGGGCTGCGATGCCGGTAACTCCTGGGGGCTGCTCACCGGTTTCCGTGAATGGCTCGCGATGAAGGTGGGCCATGGCACGAACCTTGGATGGCCGGCCCTGGTTCTGCGGGCCGCGTTCCCGCCTCCTCCTGTCATCGTGCCTGCCGACACCCTTGACGAAACACAAGAAGCCCATGCCGTAGGGACGCTGTTCAGCCTGCTCGACGATTTCCTGGAGACCAGGAGCGGAAGCAGCGGTCCAGCCCTTATTTTCACGGAGTACGCCAAGTGGGCGGGGCGCGGCGAATAGCACTCCCGCCACCGCGGTGTTCTCCAGCTCGATGACCCACACGTGCCGCACCGGCGAAAGCCCCCGCCATCCGCCGGGCGCCGCGGGACCGGCCCCGGTAACACCGCCGGTCCCGCTACCCGGGCTCGCGCACGCGGCGAGGACCAGCGGCAGCGCCAAGGCGGGCAGCCGCCACCAGGTCCTCACCATCAGCACGCCCTTCTTCACAGGCTGCCTCATTCCGTCGCCGGCAGATTTCACCGCTGAGCGGTCCGCCGGGACGGGCTGGGCATGTTGTCGGCCGCTTCCCTTGGCTTTATCACGGAGGGCAGAGTCTTGCGCGCGCGGCGCAGCTCAACGCCCTGCACGAGTGCCCAAACCCCGTAGACGAGGTTGAACAGGCCGAACAGCAGCGCGAGGGTGATCGCGCCAAGGCCGGGGCGGGCGCACAGCACCACGCCGAACGCGACCGCGGCCAGCCCGCCCAGGATGAACGTCGCCCGCGTCCCGGCGGGCTCGCCGGCCTGGAAGGCCGCGGCGATCTCGACGAGGCCGCCGATGACCGCCCAGATGCCCACGATCAGTACCAGCACCAGCGCGGTGGGGCCGGGCCAGGCCAGCGCGATGACGCCGGCGGCGATGTCGACCAGCCCGAGCAGCAGGTGCCCGAACACCGGCCCGGCCTTGGCGCTGCTGAACGCCCGCACGGCCTCCAGGCCGGCGGCGATGAACGCGTACACCGCGAACAAGATGACCAGGGCCAGGACGGTGACCTGGGGCCAGGCCAGCGCGATGATCCCGACGGCGAGGGCGAGGACGCCGCGCACGATCAGCGACGTACTCAGTGACTTCAGCATGACAGAGCTCCTTTCGCTCGCTTCGCCGCCGCTGGCGCCGGAGTGGTTGTCCTCCGCCAGCCGCGGCCTTCGGCACCACTATAATCATAACTGATGAGTGATTACAAGACTGATCCAAACATCAATTTCTGGAACATGACGACGCCGTCATGGTGAGAGACGTGACTACGGCCCGGCTCCGCCCTTCCCCGACGGGATCGCGTGGCACACGCTCAGCGCCAGCCAGACCCTGCGTTCCGAAGGTGTGGACGGGCAGCGCGGGCTGACCTCGGCTGAGGCGAGCGCGCGGGCCCAGCGGTTCGGCCCCAACAAGCTCGCCGTGGGCAGAGCCGGGCCACCCGCGGTGCCGCTACCAGTTACCGGTTTCGGGAAGGCCGAGTGCGGCGAGGCGGGCGGCCTCAGGCGCCGGGACGCCCAGCAGCCGCAGCAGGGCCTCGGCGAGCTGATCGACGGCGGCCTCGTCGATGCGCCCGGGGTGGCGCTGGTGCACCCGCAGCAGTCCAAGCAGGCCGCCGGCCGCCGCGCTGAGCGCGATCTCGGCGTCGGGAACACTGAAGCGGCCCGCGGCCCGCCCGGCCTGGATGTCCCGCAGGGCGCGCGGCGCCAGGCCGCCGGGGATGTCCAGGGCGTCCAGGCCGGTGCCGGTGAGGAAACCGGCGATGTCGGGGTGGGTCCAGCCCAGCCGCCCGGTGATCCGCGTGCCCACGGCGAACAGCTCCGCCGGGTCGCTGATGCCGGCGCTGGCCCGGTCGATCATCTGCCCCCAGCGTTCGAGCACCTCTTCGGCAGCGGCCTGGAACAGCTGTTCCTTGCTGTCGAAGTGGTTGTAGAAGGATCCGAAGCCAACGTCAGCAGCCTCGGTGATCTCCTGGATGCTCGCCCGGTCCCCGCGTCCCTCGGCGATCAGCCGCACCGCGGCGTCGATGAGCGCCTGCCGGGTCCGCGCCTTGCGCCGGTCCAGCCGTGACGCCCTCGGCGCGCCGGCCGCTGATGCCGCCTCTGCCATCACCGCTCCTCCGATCTTTCGCCCACCACGGTAACCGGCCGTGCCCCGCCTTTTCGGCGGCCGGCTGGCCGCCAGGGCTGAGCGAAGTACCGCCTCCTGCCGCCGGTTCTCCGGGATCCGCCCTTGACATTATCATTCATCATGACTGATAGTCTATTACAAGACTGATGTAGTCATACAGTAAGGCCCTGTGGAGGCATAGGGAGACTAGGAGCCGATCATGATGAGACAGCAGAGCCCGGCCGCACGGCCGTCTCACCAGGAGACCGGGCAGGATCCGCACCGGGCGCTGCACAGCGAGGCCGGGGGCCTGCCCGGCGAGCATCCCGGGCGGTCGAGGAATCCGCTGGTCAAAGTCGCCGGCCTGGCCTGGCTGGAGTTCGAGAAGCCGGACCTGGACCGAGCCGGGCGGTTCGGCGCCGACTTCGGCTTCACCGTGGCCGACCGGACGCCGGAAACGCTGCTGCTGCGCGGCCGGTGGGCGTCCACCGCGTGCCTGGTGATCCGCCGCGGCCCCCGCGCCCGGTTCGCCGGCGCCGCCTTCCAGGCGGCTGACCGGGAGGACCTGGACCGGCTGGCCCGCGGCGCGGACGGGACGGTCATGCCGCACGGGGGCGGTCACGCCGTGCTGCTGCGGGACCCGAGCGGGTTCCCGGTGCATGTGGTGCACGGCGTGCCGGAACTGCCGGCGCTGCCCGAACGCGCCCCGCTGCCGCTGAACTTCGGGTGCGGGCCGGCGCGGGCGAACGCCGCTCAGCGGCCTGCCCGGCGGGCGGCGGAGATCCAGCGGCTGGGGCACGTCGTGCTGGGCACCACCCGGTTCCGCGCGGCCCTGGACTGGTACCTGGACACACTGGGGCTGATCGTGTCCGACTTCCTCTACCTCGACGGGCAGCGCGAGCGCGGCCCGGCGATGGCGTTCATCCGCTGCGACCTGGGCAGCGTGCCCGCCGACCACCACACCCTTGCCATGATCCTGCAGCCGCGCACCGAATACGTGCACTCGGCCTACCAGCTCACCGACACCGACGAGGTCGCCGCCAGCGGGGAGTACCTGCGCGAGCGCGGCTACCGGCACGCGTGGGGCATCGGCCGGCACGTCCAGGGCAGCCAGATCTTCGACTACTGGCGTGATGCGGACCGGCTGATGTTCGAGCACTACGCCGACGGCGACATGTTCGACGCCACGATGGAACCCGGCTGGGCCCCGCTGTCGGTCAGCGGGCTGGCCCAGTGGGGACCGAGGGCGACGGCGGAGTTCACCGGCACCGGCGACCCGCGCGTCGTCGTCGCGGCGATCAAGGCGCTGCGCGAGACGGGCAACGAGGTTGACCTGCGCGCGCTGCGCGGCCTGATCAAGGCGATGAAATCATGAGCGCGAACCTGGCCCGCACCGCGGACGGCTGGTGGGCGGTGACGCCCGCCGGGCTGATCCGGCTCGGGCTGCGCGCAGCCACGACGGCCGGGCTGCTCGCCGACCGGGCCGCCCTGGACGCGGCCATCGAAGCAGCACGGGCGACCGCCGCCGCCGCGCCGGGCGAGGCGGTCCGGCCGGAATCGCTGGACCTGCTCAGCCCGGTGACCGCCCCGGCCCGGGTGGTGGCGCAGGCGGTGAACTACCGGTCCCACGCGATCGACTCCGGGTTCGACCCGGACACGGTCCCGCCGGCCTTCTTCCGCAAGGCCTCGCACTCCATCACCGGCCCGGCCGGCGACATCATCCGCCCCGCGGGGGTCGGGTTCCTCGACTACGAGGCCGAACTCGGCCTGGTCATCGGAGCTGACCTGCCGGTGGGCACCACGGTGACCGAGGCGGACCTGGCGCGCTACGTCGCCGCCCTCGTGGTGACCGACGACGTCAGCGCCCGGCAGATCCAGCTCACCAAGACCCAGTTCTACGAGGCCAAGTCATACCCGACGTTCACCCCGGTGGGTCCGTGGCTGACGCTGGTGGACGCCGCCGGCCTGGCCCGCCTGGGCTCGCTGCGGCTGACGCTGTCCGTCAACGGGCAGGTGCGGCAGGACAGCACCGCGGCGGACATGATCGTCCGGCCCGCCCGCGCGCTGACCCTGCTGTCCCGGTTCCAGCCGATGGCGCCGGGAGACCTGCTGCTGACCGGCACGCCCGGCGGCACCGCGCTCAAGGCACCCGCGAAGATCGCCGAAAAGCTGGCCGCCCTGCTGCCGCCCGCCACCAGATGGAAGCTGTTCTTCAGGCGGCAGGCCGCCAGCCCCCTGTACCTGCGCGACGGTGACGTGATCACCGCGACGATCGCCTCGCCGGACGGCCGGCTGGACCTCGGCACGCAGCGCAACACCGTCGTCGGGAAGACGCCATGAGCGCCGCTCAGGTCCTGCCGCTGCCGGAGTCGGCCTACCAGCTCCTGCTGGACGCCGCCCGCAGCTGGCCCGACGGCATCGCCACCGAATGGATTCCGGACCCGGGCGACTACACCCGCTCCCTGGCATGGACCTACAGCGAGCTGGCTGGCACGGTGACCCGGATCGCCAACGCGCTGACCGCTCTCGGGGTGCGGCGGCCGGACGCGGTCACCCTTACCGGGCCCAACACCGCCATGCTGTACGCGGCCACGCTGGCCGCCCAGGCGGCCGGTATCGCCGCGCCGGTCAACCCCTCTCTCGGCGGCGAGCACGTCGCCGGGCTGGTCCGCCGGGCCCAGTCCCGCGTCATCGTCGCCGCCGGGCCGGAACTGAACGAGCAGTTGTGGGACCGGATGCTCTCGGTGGCCCGCCAGACGGGCGTGGCCGCCGTGCTGGCCCTGCGGCCCGACGGCGTACGCGGCGATCCGCCGCCCCTGCCCGGCGGCGGCGGCCTCACCGTGGCCTACCTGGACGAGGTGGTCGCCGGGCTGCCGTCCGGCTACCTGGCCGGCGCCGGGCTGCCGGAGGCCGGGGACCTGGCCGCGTTCGTGCACACCGGCGGGACCACCGGGGCCCCGAAGATCGCCGCGCACACCCACGCCAGCCAGCTCGCCTGCGGCCAGGGGATCGCGCAGCGCTTCGGCCTGGCGGCCGGGGAGGCGGTGCTGGGCGGGCTGCCGCTGTTCCACGTCAACGCGCTGGTGGTCACCGGCATCGCGCCGATGTTCAGCGGCGCCCGGGGGGTGTGGCCCGGCCCGGCGGGCTACCGCGACCCCGCGCTGTACGCCCGGTTCTGGAAGATCGTCGAGCACTACCGGATCGCGGCCATGTCCGCGGTCCCCACCGTCTATGGCAAGCTGGCGCAGGTCCCGGTCGACGCCGATATCAGCCCGCTGCGGCTGCCGGTAGTGGGCGCGGCCCCGCTGCCGGCGGCGGTGCGCGAGGCCTTCGCCCGGCACACCGGCCTGCGGCTGCTGGAGGGCTACGGGCTCACCGAGGCCACCTGCGCCAGCACCTGGACCCCGCCGGGCGAGGAGCGGCCCGGGTCGGTCGGCCGGCCCCTGCCCGGGCAGCAGGTCAAAGCCGTCCGGATCGGCGACGACGGGTCGTGGAGTGATTGCGCCCCCGGCGAGACCGGCGTGCTGGCGATCGGCGGGCCCGCGGTGTTCGCCGGCTACGTCACCGACCCGCGCCCCGGCCGTCCCCGGGTGAGCCGGGAGGGCATCGTCCGAGACGGCTGGCTGGACACCGGCGACCTCGGCCGCGTGGACGCCGGCGGCTTCGTCTACCTCACCGGCCGGGCCAAGGATCTCATCATCCGCGGCGGCCACAACATCGACCCGCGGACGATCGAGGAAGCACTGCTGGCCCATCCCGCCGTCGCCGCGACCGCGGCCGTCGGGCGCCCCGACCGGCATTCCGGCGAGGTCCCGGTCGCCTATGTCGTCCCGGCCAGCCCCGGCCAGTTCGACGAGGCAGAGCTGCTGGCATGGGCCGGCGCAGCCATCGCCGAGCGCGCCGCACGGCCCAAACGGATCTACCCGGTGACAGCGATCCCGGTTACCGCGGTAGGCAAGCCGTTCAAGCCCGCGCTGGCCGCCGACGCCGCGATCCGTGCCGTCACCGAGGCGCTGGCGGCGTCGGGCCTGCAATCCGCCCGCGAGGTCACGGCGGCCCGTGAGGACGGCCGGCTCGCCGTCACCGTGGCCGGTGCCGACCCAGCCCGCGTCCGCGAGGCCGTCGCCGGATTCCCCCTCACCGTCCGCTGCGCGCCGTAGCGGACCAGGACCGCCCTACCGAGAAAGGCAGCGCGCCATGAACGACCAGCACTACGCCACCGGGGAACCTGTCATCGTCGTCGGCGCCGGCCCGGTTGGCTGCACCGCAGCCCTGCTGCTCGCCGGCTTCGGGATACCCGTCACCCTCCTGGAACGCCACGCCGAACCCCATCCCCTCCCCCGCGCCGTGCACCTGGACGACGAGGTCGCCAGGACCCTGCACCGGATCGGCGTCAGCGAGGAGTTCCTGGCCCGGTCCCGGCCCTGCAGCGGGCTGCGCCTGCTCGACGCCAGGCACCGCGTCATGGCCGAGTTCCGCCGCGACCAGCAGGCCGGGGTGCACGGCTTCCCGCAGGCGAACATGTTCCACCAGCCGGACCTGGAAGAGCTGATGCTCGCCCGGATCGCCAGGCACCCGCTTATCGACCTCCGGCGCGGAGCCGAGGTGCTCCGGGTGGACGGCGCCCTCGGCCCGCTCACCACGTCCCCAGTTCGGGTGCACGCCCGCCTCGCCGCCGGCCAGGCGGTGGCGTTCACCGGACCCGTGGTGCTGGGCTGCGACGGCGCCGGCAGCACCGTACGGAAGCTGGCCGGCATCACCATGGATGACCTCGGGTTTACCGAACGATGGCTGGTCATCGACATACGCACCGCGACCGCCCTCGATACCTGGGATGGCGCGGAGCAGGTCTGCGACCCCGCCCGGGCCGCCACCTTCATGCAGGTCACCGGCGACCGCTACCGCTGGGAATTCCAGCTGCGCGACGGCGAGGACGAAGCCACCCTGACCACCCCGGACGCCCTCGGCCGGCTGCTGCGGCCGTGGACCGGGCGCGGCGACCTGGCCGGCCTGGAGATCATCCGCACCGCCAGCTACACCTTCCGCGCCCGGCTGGCGTCCCGCTTCCAGGCCGGCCGCATCTTCCTGCTCGGCGATGCCGCGCACCTCACCCCGCCGTTCATCGGCCAGGGCCTGGCCGCCGGGCTGCGGGATGCCGGCAACCTCGCCTGGAAGATCGCGCAGGTGCTGACCGGGCAGGCCGGCGAGGACCTGCTCGCCAGCTACGACACCGAACGCCGCCCGCACGCCCGGGCCATGGTGCGCAAGGCCGTCAGGGTCGGCTGGGCGATGACCGGCGGCCAGGACCGGGCCGCCGCCGTCCGCCGGATCGCGCTGGCCGCCGTCGTGCGCAGCGACCGCGTCCGCCAGGCCATGGTCTCCACCGCGACACCGCGTCTGAAGGCCGGCGCCCTGCAGAATGCGCCGCGGCGCCTCCTCCCCTCCCGCGCCCCCGCCGCGCTACGGACCGGCGGCCTGATCCCCAATCCGCTGGTGTCCACCGGTGACGGCCCGCCCGTCCGGCTGGACACGATCCTGGCGGGACGGACGGCGGTGCTGACCGCGC
The DNA here is from genome assembly GCA_019239975.1 of Streptosporangiaceae bacterium. Taxonomy (GTDB): domain Bacteria; phylum Actinomycetota; class Actinomycetes; order Streptosporangiales; family Streptosporangiaceae; genus JAFAZE01. The sequence goes on along the minus strand of JAFAZE010000068.1, from coordinate 38,214 downwards.
GGCAGCCTGAGGCGGTCCTGGCGGACTTCTGCGGCCGGCACCACCTTCTGCTGGTGCGGGTCAGCGGGCCATCCGAGGCCGGGGACCAGGCACAGTCCGGCGCGGGCACACGGACCGGGTGGGCCGGCATCCGTCTCGCCCGCCACGAGCGGTCCGCCGCCATGCAGGCGCTCACCGGCAACCCAGCGCTCAGCATCATCGTCCGGCCGGACCGCGTGGTCGCGGCCGTGGAGTCCGGGTCCCGGGTGCCGCGGCTGCCGTGGCACGTCCCCCCGCCGCAGCCACGCCCGCGTCCCGCTGGCGCCGCGCCCGCGGCTCGTCCCGTTCGCTCCCTCGAACCCCATCCATCTGGAGGCTTACATGTTCGTTGCTCTGTCACTGCTGCTGGCCGCGGCCTGTCTCCTGCCGGGCGCGGCCAAGCTGACCGGCCACCCGAAGATGCGCGCATCGGCCGCCCACTTCGGCATCCGCTGGCAGCGCTACCGGCTCATCGGCGTGGCCGAGCTGGCCGCCGCCGCAGGCGTCCTGGCAGGCCTGTGGTGGCACCCCCTCGGCCTGGCCGCGGCGGCCGGGATGGCCGTCCTCCTCACCGGCGCCATGATCACCCACCGGCGGGCGGAAGACAGCGCGAAAGAGATGGCTGGCGCCCTGCTCGCGCTGACCCTCACCGTCGCCTACCTGGCCGCCGCCCTCATCGGCTAAGCCCGGCGCGGTGGTCCGGGAAGTGCGAAGCGCGCCGATGGTGAGGCGCCTGGATGGCGGGAGGAGATCCGGACGCGCAGTGCCGCGGGCAGGATGGTGAACCGCAGCGGCGGGCTCAGGTCCATGGGCTCCCCATCGACCCCGGCGTGCACCGGTACCGGGGCGCTCACCTCGAAATGCGGCGCGCTCCACGCTCGCCCGGGAGGGAGCGGGCTGTCGTCCGGCACGTCGAGAATGACGATTCCGAGCTGGCCGGTGCCGAGCGCTGGGCGGGTGCCCTGGACCAGCGGGCGTTCCAGCGCATAAGGGTTGTTGGACACGAGCACGACGGCGAGATGATCGTGCTCACGCCCCGTATCGTCAACGAGGCGCAGTTCGGGCGCCCGTGCGCTCGGCCCGAGCACCTGCTCCGCGGTCTCCACAAGGGTGCGCACCTTGGCATCCCGGTAGCCCGGCCTGCGGACGGCATCGCCGTAGATCCCCAGTGAGACATTGTTGAGGAACATCCGCCCGTTTACTTCGGCCACATCGATCCGCCGCTCGGCCCCATCGGTGAACGCGTCCAGCGCGCCGGCGAGGTCGCGCCGGTCCACCCCCACATCGAGCGCGAAGTGGTTACGGGTCCCGGCAGGGACGCAGACGAACGGCAGCCCGTGCCCAGCCGCTGCCGCGGCTACAACGGCCAGCGACCCGTCGCCGCCCGCCATCCCCAGCGCGTCAGCGCCGCTGGCCGCGGCCGCCTGGGCCAGCGCCGCCAGGTTCTGGCCAGGGGCCAGGATGGCCGCCTCGATGCCCCGTTCGCGTGCCCGCTCCGCAATCCTGGCCCGTGCCGCCGCGCCACCGCCAGACCTGGGGTTGACGAACAAGACCGGCCGGCGCAGCGGATCGGCGCGCCGCCAGCCATGACGCGACAGCTCATCGCTGAACGGGCTCATCGCGATCTCATTCCTCCTCACGGCTGCTTTGACCGTGATACCGGATGCAGGCCCCCCAACCCTCACCGGGTACAGTCCTCCGATCAGGCGGGCCGCGCCGAACTGAATTCCAGCCGGTACTCTCCGGAGGCGCCGATCACGCCGTTCAGCTCCTCCGCAGCGGCGGCCTCGCCCGCCATGGCCGCGCTACGGCCGGTCGCCAGGGTGTGCGGATCCTCCCACACCGTCTCGCTGATCAACCGGCCCGAGGTCCAGTCGGCGTACAGCAGCGCGGCGCAAAACCCGCTGGCATCCGCCAGCCGGGGGACCGCCGTGTCCCCGTACCAGGCAACAGCATCCTCGACATTCGACAGCTTTGACGGCTCGACGTCCATCTGCGTCACCCGCACCCCCTGGCCGCCGTGCAACGGCGCTTCCCGCTCGAACACCAGGACCGCATAGCGCTCACGGCTGACCGTTCCCCCTGCCCGCCGGGCCGCTTCGCGGAGGGCCGCCGCGATCACGTCCTCGCTCGCCACGAGCGCACCGTCCGACGCCCAGAACGATTCGAACCCCATGGCACGCGCCTCCGGGTCGATGAGCAGCGACGTCCCCAGGCTGCCGGGCTGGCGCTCCACGGCCGGGCGGACCTCGCTCGCCAGATAGCTGATCGCGTCACCCAACCGGAGCGACTTCCCGGTAATCCGGCTCACCTCGACGTGCAGCAACGTGCGCTCCCCACGGTCGCTCCCACCGCGCATCTGATGCTAGCCCTGGTCGTGCGTTCCACCAAGGCAGGCACCCGCGCGGTGCCGCCGGGGGCTGCCGCTGGCAAGCACCACGGTTCGTTCCGATATAGAAAGGATCTCTTCTCCACAACGGGCGGTGGTGCCTGGGTCCGCGGCAGGCTCAGCTTTTAAGCGCTTCCTGCAACTCGCTGGCGATTTAATCGGTCGTGGCCTCGACCGTGCGCTTTACGACTTTGGCGGCTTTGGTACGCGCCCTGGTCGAGTGCCTTTTCGATGGCCGACTCGCCGGCAGCGATGAGCCCTGCCACCATTCCGGCGTGCCATGGAAGCACCGCAGATTCGATAGTTGGCTGCTGCACGGACGTTCAATGACGGGAATCTCACCGAGAGATTTACCTTACACCGCTGGCCTTGGGCTACTGCGGCACGGTCAGCTTGAGACACAAGGCAGAGGGGACACGCATGGTGGTCATCCGGGCAGGTGACCGCATCTGGCGCGGTGTAACTCACCCTCGCCGGGTGATGTCCGGATTCGCTTCGATCGATTTTGATTCAGGGACTGGTCGGGTGCTCGGCGAGGCGGGGAACGGGCGTCAGGAGGTGAGGGTCGGCCGCGCTGCTGAGCGTGTGGCTGCGGAGGCCGCACAATACTGCTGAGATTTGCCTCTGCGCAATTCCGGATGACGCCCGGCAGCTCGGTAGCCGATGTTACAACGCGAACTATCAGCCAGGGAGACCTGATGTTGCTTGCTTCGAGTTCCTACAACTATCCGATACTGGATGCGTTCTGGACGATCTTGATGATCTTCTTGTGGGTGCTGTGGTTCTGGGTCCTGATCACCGTATTCATCGATCTGTTCCGCAGCCGTGACCTGTCCGGCGGGGCCAAGGCCCTGTGGTTCGTGTTCATCTTGATCCTCCCGCTGATCGGGGTCCTGGTGTACCTGATCGCCCGCGGCGGCAAGATGCATGAGCACGCGGAGAGGGAAGCGCAGCTTCAGGACCAGCAGTTGCGTCGCTATGCCCAGGAGACCGCGGGCCCGCAGGGTTCGGCGGACCAGCTGGCCAAGCTTGCCGACCTGCGCGACCGGGGGGTCATCACGGCTGAGGAGTTCGACCGCGAGAAGGCGAAGGTCCTGGCCTGACCCGTCACCCTCACCTCACTGGCTAACGAGCGGCAACCCTCATTCGCCCAGGGAAAGGATCAGGCAAGTGAGCAAGGACCCGGTGGGCAAGACCAAGGACGTCCGCGCGGCGGTCGAAGCGGAGCTCGGCTTCGACCCGCTGGTCGACTCCACGGATATCACAGTCAGAAACATCATGGGAGATGTGACACTTACCGGCACGGTGCCGAGCTACCCGCAGTACCTGGAGGCGGCGACCGCCGCGCGGCGGGTCGCCGGGGTAACGGGCGTGCACAACCACCTGGAGGTGGCGCTGCCGGAACGTGACTACCGCGATGACGTGAAGCTGGCCACCGCGGCGAACAACGCGCTCGCGCAGAACATCACCGTGCCGGAGAGCGTGGAGGCGACCGCAGACGACGGCAACATCATCCTGACCGGGACCGTGTCCTACGGCACCGAACGCGCCGCCGCCGAAGCGGCCGTTGCCGGCGTGGCCGGCGTCCGCAACGTCAGCAACGACATCGGTATCGTCTACGCCGCCGATCCGGTTGACGTCGACTTGCACGTCCAGGAGGCGCTGGACCGCGCTGCGCTGGTCCCCGACGACAGCGACGTGAATGCGGATACCAAGGACGGCATCATCACGCTGACCGGCCATGTCCGCAGCTGGGCCGAACACGACGCGGTACTCAGCGCCGCCTGGATGGCGCTCGGCGTCATCGACGTCCGCGACGGCCTCCAGGTCACCGGTTAACTGTCACCAGCGGGAGACCGGTGCTAATGCCCGGTCAGCGCCTCCGTGGCGTCGGCGTAGGTGGCCGCCGATAGGCGAACGCTGCCAACGACAGGGGCGCGCGCGTACCGGGACCAGCGCAGGGCCAGTACGCGCTCGGAGCCTGACCTCGCCTCACTCGAAACGAGCTGCACCCTTTCCATTGCGGGTCAGATGGGATCGTCGTGATTAGGGTGATCGGGCTAGGCTGGCCCGGTAACGGGGTGGGGTGTCTGCGCTGCCGGGAAGGGTGCGGTTCCATGACTGGACACCCGGGTTTCGGGGAGGTGCTGCGCGGTCATCGCCATGCGGCGCGCCTGACGCTGGAGCAGCTGGCTCAGGTGTCGGGGGTCAGCGCCCGGACTTTGTCGGATCTGGAGCGCGGACGGAGCAAGGGGCCTCAGCACCGGACCGTAACCGCTTTGGCGGATGCGCTTGCGCTGGAAGGGGATGCTCGCGAGCAGCTCATCGAGCTGGCGCGTGATGGCCGGCTGCGGGATTACTGGGCGCGTCCGGCTGGTGTGTGTGAGCTGCCCCGGCTGGTTGACGACTTCACCGGCCGCGCCGCGGAGCTGGACTGGATAAGCGAGCTGGCGTATGCCGAGAGTCCGCAGGGCGCCGGCGTGGTGGGTCTCATCACAGGCTCAGGGGGCATGGGGAAGACCACGCTCGCCGTCCGGGCCGCCCATATGCTGCGGCCGAGCTTTCCTGGTGGGGTGTTCTTCCTCGATCTGTTCGGTATGTCCCAACGGCCTATGGCTGCCGGTGACGCGCTGCGGCTGCTGCTTCGCGCGCTCGGTGTCGCGGACAGGCAGGTCCCGGGTGGTGTCCAGGGGCGCGCTTCGTTGTACCGGTCGCTGCTGCGGGACAGGCGTGTCCTGGTCGTTCTGGACAATGCCGGGTCGGAGGAGCAGGTGCGCCCGCTGCTGCCGGGTGAGGGCGCGGGCCGGGCGCTGATCACCGCCCGGCGGCTCCTGGCTGGCCTGGAGGGTGTACGCCGGCTCGCTCTGAGGCCCCTGGCGTTGCCGGAGGCGACGGAGCTGCTGACCGGGATCCTGGGTGACCGTGCCGTCTCCGACGGGGAACCGGCGCTCACCCGGCTCGCCGAACTGTGCGAGGGATTGCCTCTCGCGCTGCGGATCACCGGGAACCGGCTGGTCAGCCGGCCCGGATGGGATGCCGCCGAACTCGCTGCCCGGCTGGCGGACGAGGAGCGCCGTCTGGATCAGTTCAAGGCCGGCGACCTGAAGGTCGCCACCGCGTTCGCGATGTCGTACGAGCAGCTCGCAGAGTCCGCACGGCGGGTGTTCAGGCGGCTGGCCGTGGTACCTGGCCGGGACTTCGACGCCGCCCTCGCGGCGGTAGCGGGCGGGACGTCAGCCGGGGAGGCCTGGGACGCTCTGGACGAGCTCGTCGACCTCGGCCTGCTACAGGACAGCGCCGCGGGCCGGTACCGGTTCCATGATCTGGTCCGCCGGTTCGCCCGTGAGCGGCTCGACGAGGAGTCCCTGGCCGAGCGTGCGGCGCTGACCGAGAGGATGACGTCGTGGCTGCTGCGGATGGCCACGATGGCCGGGCGGTGGTTCGAGCCGGGCTTCGGCCGTCCCGCCGGGCCCGGCCCAGACCTCGCCGTCGTGTCCTCTGCCGAGGATGCCGAGCTGTGGCTGCGTGTGGACGCGGACAACTGGCTGGGTGCGCTGCGGTCCGCGGCGGCCAGCGGGCAGCACTCCATGGTCCTGGATTGCGCGGAGTCGATGCACTGGTTCTCCGACCGGTGGCCGCATGCCTCGCACTGGCACGAGGTGTTCACCCTTGGCTCGGAGGCCGCCGCTGCTCTTGGTGATCTGGCGCAGCAGGCGGCCCAGCTGAACTACCTGGCCTGGGTGCATTCGGTGCCGCCCAGCGACCCGCAAGCCGTGCTGCGGTGCGCGACGCGGGCACTGGACCTGGCCACCCGGAGCGGCGCCACAGCGCAGGTCGCCGCGTCACACCAGTCCACCGGGCGAGCGCTGCTCACGCTCGGACGACTCGATGAGGCCGCCGCGCCGGCGTCCCGGGCGGCGGAGATGTTCAAGACCCTCGGCGACCTCGACTCCTACGTCCAGTGCCTCTCCCTCATCGGACTCTGCCGTTATGGCCAGGGACGCTACAGCGAGGCGCTGGATTACTTCTGCAGCACCCTCGCTCTGATCGACGACGAGGAGTCGGGGATGACACCGGCCATCGCAGCGCAGAGCCGGCCGTACGCGCTGCTCCAGACCGGCCAGTGCCTGGGAGCTCTCGGCCGCCGGACCGAAGCGATCACCACGCTCACCGAGGCGGTCGGCCTCATGGAGGCGCTCCACCCGAACTTCCGGCAGGCCGAGGCCCTGGAGTCGCTGGCGGCCCTGCTGGCCAAGGATGGCCGGGCCGCCGAGAGCCGCCGCACCTACGCGCGGGCGGCGCAGGTCTTCAAGGCGATCGATGACGGCGAGGCGAGCAGCCGCTGCGACGCCTTGGCCGCCCCCTGATCTCGTCCTGACCCGAGCTTCCCCCGCCTGGGACGGGCAGAGTGGCTGGCCAGGTCGTCCAGCCAGGTCGTCCAGCAGGGTGACGAGCCGGTGGCGGATGGGCCGATGCCGATAGGGTGGCGTTGTGGTGGGCCACTATGAGAGCTTCTTCATCACAAGCGCGGGCGCGTCCGCGGCCATCTTGGGATTGCTGGTCGTCGCCGTATCGGTCGTCAACGCGGATGACGCGAACCCCAAAACCCGGGAGAATCGAACTGTGCTGGCCGGGAGCGCGTTTGTCGCCCTGGTAGACATCTTCTTGGTCTCGATCGTGGCCTTGACCGGGGGCTCAGTCGTCTTCGGGCTGTCAAGCCTCGCAATGGCAACCGTCGGCCTGCTGGCCACCAGACGGCTGGTACCGAGGGCGAAGCGGGCCGGAAATTTCTCCCCCGGCTTTCGAACCAGAAAGCTGAATATCGCCTTCGCGTCGATTTCGGCTGGGGGCTACTCAGTGCAGCTCGGCCTCGCCATAGCGCTCCTGGCGAACACCCGGAGTGCCGCGCTGCAATATGCTTTGGTCCTCGTCATTGTGGCTTTGTATTGCAGCGCCCTTGGCCGGGCATGGGTGGTCACCGGGATAACCCGGCGAGGATGAGGAGCCGCCTCGGCACCGGCGTGCCTGCGAGTTACTTCTGCATGCTGTTCTGCCTGGTCTGGCCGCTTCCCTACCACTTGAATTGCGTGCACCGGGACGGGCGTGAACCCAGACCCGGGAACGGGCGTGTATCTGAGTTTCGGGACGGGCGTGAGGGCCTGTCCCCTTGAGGCAGGAGCAACCATGGCAATCAGGAACATCGTGCTCGTGCACGGTGCCTTCGTGGACGGATCGGGCTGGCAGGGCGTCTACGACCACCTCGCCGCTGACGGCTACCGGGTAGCGGTCGTGCAGAATCCCACCCTGTCACTGGCCGGCGACGTCGCCGCCACCCACCAGATCCTCGATGGCCTCGGCGGCCCCGCCGTGCTGGTCGGCCACTCCTACGGCGGCGCCGTCATCACCGAGGCCGGCAGCCACCCCAACGTCGCCGCGCTCGCCTACATCGCGGCGTTCGCGCCCGACAAGGGCGAGTCGCTCAGCACGCTGATCGCCGAGGCGCCCGCCGGCGCGCCGGCTCCGCCGATCCTGCCGCCTCAGGACGGGTTCCTGTTCCTGGACAGGGGCAAGTTCGCGGCCTCCTTCGCAGCCGATGTGCCCGAGAAGCTGGCGGCGTTCATGGCCGACTCTCAGGTCGGGTTTGGCATCGACGCGCTGAACGGGGCGGTCTCGGAGCCGGCCTGGCGAACCAAGCCGTCCTGGTACCTGGTCACCACCGACGACCAGATGATCCCGCCGGCCGCCCAGCGTGCCATGTCCGAGCGGGCCAAAGCGGCCGTCACCGAGGCCCCCGGCAGCCACGCCATCTACGTGTCCCAGCCGGCCGTCGTCGCTCAGCTCATCAAGCAAGCCGCCAACGCCACCCGCTGACGCCCCGGCGGGACATCAAGCGACCCGGCCGGGAACGGGCACCGCCGTTCCCGGCCGGGTCCGTATCCGCTCTGCGCCGGCCGGGCGAGAACATGCCAGTGGAACGGTCCGTTCGCGCCCGCCAGCAAACCCTTCCCGAGCGCATTCAGCCATCAGTTGCAGAACGGCCGCATCGGCGGCGTGGCAGCTTCATGACAGCGATGTGACACCGACTGCGGCGAGGATATGCATGCGGCAGATGTGCGTGCGACAGAAGGGACCGAAAGTTGACCAGACAGGCAGTTGGAAGTCCGGTGTCCCGGTGGGCAGGCCGCCGGATGGGGATATTGATGGTAATTGCGCTGGCGGTATTTACCGGTTCGGTGACCGCCGCCGAGGCTGGGACCGCCGCCAGAAGCGCCGGGCCGGGCGGCGGCCGGGCGGCGGTTGCCGATGGTCGTCCTTTCTGGGCGGCTGCCTCGGCCGACCGTGGCCCGGCCGACCCCGGCACGCGCCTGGCGGCCCGGGTGTATCTGGCTGGGCGGGATGCGCGGGGCCTTGCCGCATTCGATGCTGCGGTGTCCGACCCGCACAGCCCCAGCTATCAGCGTTACCTCACGCCGGCTCAGTACCAGGCGAGGTTCGGGCCGACTCAGGCGCAGATCGGGTCGGTCACGTCCTGGCTGAAGTCGGCCGGGCTGACCGTTACCGGGATGAACCAGCATTATGTTTCTGTGCACGGTTCCGTTGCCCAGGCCGAGAAGGCGTTCGGGACCGCCATTGACTACTACACCGATCACTCCGCCGGGAATGCGGTGCACTATGCTCCGGCGGGCCGGATCACCGTGCCCGGCGCGCTGTCTGCCTCGGTCTTGGGTGTCACCGGCCTGGACAACGGTTCGCATCTGGCCCATCCGGCCAGCATGGGCGCGGCGACTGGTCCGCTGCGCGGCGTTTCGGCGCGCCACGCGGGCTCGCCCGCCCAGCCGGATGACACGCTGCCAGGGCCGGCGCCGGTGATACTGCGTGCCGCACCGTGTTCGGCCTACTACGGGCAGAACCCGGCGACCGGCGAGCCTGCCACCTACGGTCACACCGGAGTCTGGACCAACTGCGGCTACACCCCGCAGCAGATGCGCTCGGCGTACGGCGTGTCCTCAGGGCCCGCCGGCGCGGGCCAGACCGTGGCAATCGTTGACGCGTACGCGTCACCGACGATTGCCTCCGACGTGCAGACCTTCGCCAGCCACCATGGCATCGCCGGCTTCCGGCCCGGCCAGTTCACCCAGAATCTGCCCAGCGGCTGGAACAGTGTGAGCGCCTGCGGTGGTAGTGCCTGGTACTACGAGGAATCGCTGGACGTCACGGCCGTGCACGACATCGCACCGGATGCGAACGTGGTGTACGCCGCCGCGGCATCTTGTCAGGACACCGATCTGTCGGACGCACTGAACCGGATCGTGGACGGCAGGCTGGCCACCATCGTCAGCAACTCGTGGAACGATGACCTGGAGAGTCACACCAGCGAGGCCGTGCGGAGCGTTTATGACCAGGTCTTCTTGCAGGGTGCGGCCGAAGGCATCGGCTTCTACTTCAGCAGCGGCGACTGCGGCGAGGACGACCCGCACACCGGATGCCCGGTGTATGCCGATGGGCCGGGGACCGAGTGGCCCCCCTCCGACCCTCATGTGACCGCGGTCGGCGGCACCACACTGGAAGTCGGCGCGAACGGCTCGCAGGTGTGGCAGACCGGATGGGGTGATGTCGCGTCCGCGCTGACCCCGGACGGAACCGGCTGGACCCCCGCTCCCGGAACCGGCTACCCGGCAACCTTCGAGGCCGGTGCCGGTGGCGGCACCAGCGCGCTGTACGGCCAGCCGTCCTACCAGGCCGGCGTGGTGCCCGCCAGCCTGTCGGAGACCTTGCCGGACGGGAGCACCACGACCACGCCGATGCGAGTGGTGCCCGATGTGGCCGCGGATGCGGATAACAACACCGGCATCCTGGTCGGCCAGACCCAGACCTACCTGGACGGATCCACCCGGTATCACGAGACCCGATGGGGCGGCACCAGCCTGGCGTGCCCGGTCTTCGCCGCGCTCCAGGCGCTGGCCCAGCAAACCCTCGGGCGCCCCCTTGGGTTCGCCAATCCGGCGCTGTATGCCCGCTACGGCACCTACGCGCTTCAGGACGTCACCGACAGCCCGCTGGGGCCGGGCACCCTGCTCGGCGTGGTCCGCAACGATTACACCAACGTTTCCGACCCCACCAGCCCCGTCACCACCCGGGTCATCACCTTCGGCGACGACGGCCTGCTGCACGCCACCACCGGCTACGACGACGTTACTGGAGTTGGCGCGCCCAGCACCGACTACGTCGACTCCTACGACGCCGCCGGTAAAGGCATCCGCAGCAAACAGCCGAATGCAATAGCGTCTCGATAGCCGCCTCCGGGGCGATGCCTACGTTGAGGCGGTGGTGAAGTCCCCCCTCCCTTGCTCGTCGTGTCGTCGGGGAGTGTGAGCTCCGGGCGGTGGATCGTGACGGTGTCAGCCGGTCACTTCACCGCCCGGAGGTCTTTGTGCGCGGCGAAGGCCGCGGGATACGCGGGCCGGCGCGGAATTTCCCGGCACCCAGCCCGGCCAGATCGCCGGGCGTGAGCCGCCAGCGGCCGCCAGGCAGCCGCTTGAATAAGGGCCGCCCGGCCTCGGGGGGCTGGCGGCAGGATCAAGACGGCAATCGGACCTGAGACGACCTATCGGAATCGGCCGTTGGACCAAGGCCTATGTGGCTAGCATCATCGACGTGGCTCTTGTGCTCTGACAGGCTAATGAGCCATAAGAGCAGCTTGACTTGTGAACATTTATGAAGGCAGGTCATGACCAGTTCTCCGAATTCAGTTCCACCGCCGCGGCCCCTGCTGTCCGTCGTTGCCGCAATCCTCACCTGCTGCCTGGCCGGCTATGCCGTCGCCGCCTCGTCGCTTCGCCGATCAGGCACGGCTGACATATGGATCACAGTGGCCGACGGCGTCGCGGTCGCCGCCACGGTCGCGGTCCTCGTCCTGCTCTGGCTGGCCTGGCGTGCGGGTGGACGCCAGCGCGGTGAACTGACTCAACTGGTGCTGCGGGCGGCCCGACAGGAGACCAAACTGACGGAGCAGGCCGAACGGATCGCCGATCAAGCCAGCCGGCTCGCCGATCAGGAGGAGCGGCTCATGCAGGCGCGCGGTCGCGAGCAGAGCCTGGTCGACGAGCAGAGCGTGCTGCGCGCGCGCCTGGACCAGAGCCGGGCGACCCAGCAGACCCTGGCCTTTCAGGATGCCGCGCTTCGCCGGGCCCTCGATCACACGGTCATGCACCGCATGCCCGCCGCGTTCGACGGGCGGGACGTGCCGTCCGCGGAACTGCCCGACGACTTCGACGCGGAGCTGGCAAAACTGCTCGACCGGCTGGTGACAGAGGCTGTCCGGGCTGGGGACCGGGGCGAGTCGATCCGTTCGGCGGTGGTTGCCCTTTCCCGCCGAGTGCAGACGGCAGCGCACCGCATCCAGGAGGAGGCGACGCTGATGGCGGAGCGCCACCCGGGCGATCCTGACGTGCTCGAGGTGTCCATGCGGGTGGACCACGCGGCGGCGCAGCAGGCCAGGCATGCGCAGTCAATGGCGGTGCTCTGCAGCGAATGGCCTGGTCAGCAGTGGCCGAAGCCGCTTCCGCTCGTGGACGTTGTCCGCGCCGCGGCCGGCCGGATCATCGCCTATCAGCGCATCGAGGTGGCCGGCGATCCGGACATCGCGGCGACCGCGCCGGTCGTCGAGCCGCTCATCCACCTGGTCGCCGAACTGCTCGCCAACGCCACTCAGTCCTCGCCGCCCGCGACGTCTGTGCCGGTGACGATCCGGGCGGTGCAGCGCGGCGCGGTCATCGAAGTGCACGACTGCGGCGTCGGCCTCGACGACTACCGGCTGACTCAGGCGCGCGAGATCGCCTCCGGCGCCCGCCTTATCGGGCTTGACGATCTGGGAGAGTCCCCGCAGACGGGCCTCGCGGTGGTTGGCCAGTATGTGCGGAGGCACGGATTCCGGGTCGATGTGTCGGAATCCGTGTACGGCGGCGTGCGGGTGGTCGTCGGCATCCCGAACGACTTGGTGGAAACCGTAGCACCCGCGGAAGCGCTGACGGTGCCGCCGCCGGCGGCGGTGCCCGCAGCGGGCACGGAGCCGACCACGGTCGCCGAGGACGGCAGACGGCAGTTGCCGCGCCGGCGTTCCCCCAGGCGCGGGACTGCCGATCCGGCCACGGCCGCCGCTGGGCCGGCGACGGTCGGTCCACCGGCTGCCAGGACCGCGCCGGACGATGCCAGCCCGGCCGAGGCCGGCCCGGCCGAGCCACTTTCTCCAGAGCAGGCCGGGGCGTGGATGAACGCGTTCCTGGGCGGGGACGCAGGCGCCAGTGACCGCACTGGCGAGCGGGACGACTCAGCAGAGCAGGAGCTGTGATGACTGTCGACCAGAACTGGATGCTTGACGAGGTAACCGTGGTGCGCGGCGTCCGGCACGCGGTGGTGCTGTCAGCTGACGGCCTAGTGCGGACGCACTCGGCCCAGACGAGCAAGGACGACGCCGATCGGCTGGCTGCGGCATGCGCCGGGCTCAAGTCGATCGGGAAAAGCCTGGCCAGGCAGTTCGGTACCGGCATGGGCAATGCCCGGCAAGTCATGGTGGAGTTCGACGGGCATGGCGGCTATCTGTTCGTACGCGGCGCCGGAGACGGCTCGCACCTAGCGGTTATCACGGAGCAGAGCGTGGACCCAGCGCTGATCGCCCAGCAGATGCAGGCGCAGGTGCTCAAGATCGGGGAATCCAATCTCGGCACGCCACAGCGTGAGAACTGACGGGGCCGACGCATGAGCGGTACGGGCGAATACCGTGACCGTCCAGTCCGGCCCTATGTCCTGACCGGCGGTCGCGCTGTTCCCACCAGGAACACGATCAGGCCGGACACGCTCGTGATTGCCGCGTCGCCCGGCATGCCGCTCCCGGTCTCGGCGGGCCGGACGGAACGGGCGCTGCTCGGCATGTGCCGCAGCCTGCTCTCACTCGCCGAGGCCGCCGCCTACCTGGAACTGCCGGTGAGCGTGGTGATGGTCGTCGCCTCCGACCTGGTCGATTCCGGTCATCTGCTGGTGCGCACCCCCGGCGGCGCGCCAGTCAGCCGTGAAGTCCTTCAGGAGCTGCTCCATGGCCTACGCAAGCTCGCCTGACGGCGCCCCGGAAAACGGCGCCTCGGAAACTTGTGGCCGCTACCTGGCTGAAACCGTTCAGCGGTCGGCGAAGATCCTGGTGGTCGGCGCGTTCGGGGTCGGCAAGACCACATTGATCGGCTCGGTCAGCGAGATTACGCCGCTGCGCACCGAGGAAGCGATGACGACGGCGAGCGTGGGCGTGGACGACCTGGCAGGCCTTGGGGATAAAAAGGCCACCACTGTGGCGATGGACTTCGGCCGGATCACGGTTTCGCCGCGGCTCGTGCTCTACCTGTTCGGGATGCCCGGACAGCGAAGGTTCTGGGATCTGTGGGAAGGGCTGGCAGAAGGGGCCGTCGGCGCCCTCGTACTCGCCGACACCCGGCGACTCGAGCAGAGCTTCGAGGTGCTCGACCAGCTGGAGACACACACCGCCGAGCTGCCGTTCGCGCTAGCGATCAACCAGTTCCCCAATAGCCCGTGGTGCAGCGAGGACGAACTCGCCGACGCCCTCGACCTGCCACCGCGCACCCCGGTCACCAGCTGTGACGCACGGGACCGCGCGGGGTCGGTCAAGGCTCTCATCACTCTCGTAGAGCATGCCCTCGCCAACCAGAAGGTGCCATCATGACCTCCGCAGTCCCCGCACCAGCCCGGGTCGCGGGCCGGCTGTCCGATCTCGACGGCCTGGCTCCGCTCACCCAAACGACCGCCACCAGCGATCCGCAGGCCGTTTACCAGCGCTTGCGAGACCAGTGGGGGGCGGTGGCCCCGATTCAGCTAGAGCCGGGCGTCAACGCCTGGCTGGTGCTTGGTTACGACGAGATCTGCCAGGTCGTCAAGCATGAGCGGGTGTTCTCCCACGACCCGCATCACTGGCGGGACTTCGCGCAAGGGCGCGTGCCGCCCGACTCCAAGCTCGGTCCGATGATGTTCCCGAGGGAGCACGCCTACTTCAAGGACGGTGAGGTGCACCGCAGGCTGCGCGCGCCGCTCGACGAGGCGGTGGGCGGGCTGCCGCTGCGCCGGGTCAGCCGGGAGAACAGGAAGATCTGCGCGGACCTGATCGCCGGGTTCGCCGCTGACGGGCGGGCCGACCTGGTATCCGACTACGCCGCGGTAATCCCGATGTTGGCCATCGGGAAGATGGCGGGCCTGGATGTCACGCTCGGCCACGAGCTGCTGCAGTGCCTGCACGCGCTGTTCGGCGCAGGCGAGAACGCCCAGGCGGCGAACCAGCGGTACGAGGAAATCCTCACTGATCTCATGCGGTCGCGTCAGGCGGTGCCAGGCGACGATCTGACCAGCGTGTTCGTCAGCCACAAGAACCTGCATGACGACGCGGAGATCCTGCAGACGATCGTGCTGATGGTGTCCGCCGGGCTCGAGAGCACGATGGCCTGGATTGCGCAAACCCTGCGGCTGATGCTCACCGATCCCCGGTTCGCGGGCCGGGTGCGCGGCGGGCGACTCGGCGTGGACGACGCACTCGATGAGGTGCTGTGGCGGGATCCTCCTCAAGCCAACCTGCCGGCCAGGTTCGCGCTACACGACGTCGAACTGGCTGGGCAGCCGGTCGCCGAGGGCGACGTGCTCATCCTCGGCCTGGCAGCCGCGAACGCCGACCCCAGGGTGCACAGCGATAACCTGTGGAACGAGATAGGGAACCGGTCTCACCTGTCGTGGTCGGCCGGGGCGCACGCTTGCCCGGCACATGTCCCGGCCCGGATCATCGCTAAGAGCGCGGTCGAGACTGCGCTGCACCTGCTCCCGGACATTCGGCTGGCCATCCCGGTCGAGAACATCAGCCTGATCCCGTCCCCGTGGAACCGCTGCCCGGCCACCCTTCCCGTCACATTCACCCCGGCTGTCCCACGGTAAATGGTAAGTCGGCATGAAACGGCCGACTCCGGTTTCTGTCCGTATTTAGCGCTTGGCTTGTGTCGTTGATGGGGCCGCCTGTGATGTGGTGGCCCCGTCACTGCTCCCGAAGATGATCTCGGACCGGGTCAAGACCGGCAGACGGGACGCGGCGCGTCTTACCCTGCCGCACCGGGCGGGGCTGCTGACGCCGGCCCGGGGCTGGGTCGCCCCGCAGGTCTTTGATGAGCCGGCCCGACTTACGGTAAATGGCGGCCTGATGTACCGGCGGAAAGCTTCCATGCGAGGCAGCGGCCAGCGAAATGAGACCAAAGTTAATCAGAGTGGCGAACCAGGCGAATCATTCTGGGATTGACAAGCCGGATTTCGGTTGCGATGTTGACCGTGAGACAAGCCCCGACGGCAGAGGTTCCCAGCAAATGAAGATCGATCTCTTCAATGAGATTCAGGATCCGCGACCGTGGACCGAGGGCCACGAGCACCTGCGCTTCCTGCAGGCGGTCGAGCAGGCGGAACTGGCCGACAAGCTTGGCTATGGCTGCTGGTGGGAGGTGGAGCACCACGGCGGGGAGGAGTTCAGCCTGTCGTCGGCCCCGGAGATCATGCTGGCAGCGATCTCCCAGCGCACGCGGCGTATCCGCCTGGGTCACTCCGCTGTGCTGGCGCCTGGCGCGATCAACCACCCGGTGCGGGCCGCGGAGCGCGCGGCGACTCTGGATCACCTTTCTGGCGGCCGGCTGGAGGTGGGCCTAACCCGCTCCACAGCTCCGGAATGGCGCCTGTTCGGCGTCGACCCCGCCGAGGTCGTGGAGCAGACCGAAGAGGCGTTCCAACTGGTCCCGAAGCTATGGACGAACCCTCGGGTCACCCACCGCGGTCGTTTCTACCATCTCGATGGTGTCTCGGTGGTACCCAAGCCGTACCAGCAGCCGCACCCCCCGTTGTGGCAGGCCGCGGCCAGCCCTGCGTCGTTCGGAGATGCGGGGCGGCGGGGAGTCGGCGTGCTGGGCACCACCTTGTGGGAGCCGCTCGACTACGTCGAGCGAATGGTCCGGTTTTACCGCGACGCGGTCGCGCAATGCGACAGGTCGGTGGGCGCGTACGTCAACAACCAGATCGCTTACTTTACCTTCGTGCACTGCGCCGACACCGACGAGCAGGCCGTGCGTGACGGGGCTGCCGCAGCCGCCGCCTGGTACACGGTAACCGCGCTGACATTCTTCGAGGCCGCTGCGGCCTACGCCGAGAGGTTTGCGCAAGAGCAGAAGCTGATCGAAGACCCCTCAGGCGGCGGGCTGACCGGGCAGTTCCTGCGCGGCGAAGCCGCGTTCGCGGCCCCGAACGACGCCCAGCTTGCCATCGCCAGCATCTTGCAAGGTCAGCCCGTTCCCGAGGACAAGCTGTATGACGTGCTCTACGCTCAGGGCTCCCTTATCGTTGGCTCCCAGCAAACCTGCCGCGAGAAGCTCACGGCGTACGCTGATCTCGGCATTGACAGGCTTATGACCTTCCAGCAGGTCGCTGCCCTCCCGCACGACAGCGTCATGCGCAGCATCCAGCTGATCGGCGAACTAATCCCGGAATTCGACGCCGCCTGAGCCTGGAATTGCCTGCCCCGGGGAACCGCACTCGGGGCCGCTGTGAGGCTGGCCTCTGGTCAGCAGGGGGTGAATCGCATCGCATCGGCTGCCGTGAAGGTCTTCGTATCAGAGCCCTGGTCGGTGACCTCAACCAGGATCGACCCGTCGGAGTACGTGGTGAACGTGCCCAGCGTGGTCCACCCGGTGATCTGCGACTGATCCTTGATCACCTGCTGCGGCGTGATGGTGCTGGCCCAGATGTAATAGTGCGTCTGGGGGTTGTTGGCGTAGTTGTCCGGAATGTAGGCGTCGATGACGTAGCACCTGCCCGGGCTGAGGACCGGAGCCCAGCTCGCGGTGGAGCTGGCGTTGGCGCCGTTGGTGTGCGTCCAGAGCATTTGCCCGGTCAGGCCGTGGCCAGGCTGTGCCGCCCACCAGTTAGTGGTGGAGAACTGCGTCGAGCCCGGGCCGTAGGTACCCGCGGGGTACCCGCCGCCTGGTGCGGGACCTCCCGCCGACTGGCACACGGTGCTGTCGGCCGGCGCGTACTGAATCGCGTCGGCGGCCGTGTAGTACCCGGTCGGCCCGACATCGGTGAGCAGCACGTCCAGGGAGCCGTCAGGCCAGGCGCGGAAGTTGCCGAGCAGCGCGAAGCTGTTGGTGTAGTTCTGCTGGTTGACAACGACGGGCGTACCGGAGCTGTTCGCGTCCATCACCGTGTAGTGGGCCTGCGGGTTGTTGGCGTAGTTGTCCGGAATGTAGGCGGAGACCGTGTAGCAGCCGTTCGCCACCAGGTGCGGCGTCCACAGCGCCCGCGAATCCGCGGCCGTCCCGTTGGTGTGCGTCCACATCTCCCGGCCGATCAGGCCGTGCCCGCTCTGAGTGGCCCACCAGTTGTAGGTGGCGAACTGCGGCGAGCCGGGCCCGAAGGTGTTCTGCGGGTAGCCGGGGCTGCCGGTGGGGCCGCCGGCTCCGCAGTCCTGGCTGGGCAGGAACTGCATCGCGTCGGCGGCTACGTAATAGCCGGTCTGCCCTACGTCGTCCACGACGACCGTCAGGGAGCCGTACGCGTCAGCGTGGTAAGCGCCGAGGCTGACGAACTGGTTGGTCCAGATCGACTGGTCGATTGTCGCGTCGTGCGGCCCGTTGGAGTCGAACACCCTGTAATGGGCCACCGCATTGGCGTAGTTGTCCGGGATGTACGCGGAGACGTCGTAGCACTGCCCGGGGTTGAGCTGGGCCCGGTAGTCCGCGGATGAGCCCTCGGTCGCGCCGTTGGTGTTGGTCCACATCTCGTTGCCGTACAGGCCGTGGCCGGGGCGGCTGTACCAGCCATGGTTGGAGCCGGGATAGGCCGACCCGTACAGGGTGAACTGGCCGGCGGGCGACGAGGGATCGATGACCGTGCTGGCGGCCCCGATCCGGCCGCAGGAGGCGGGCACGAACTGTGCCGCGTCGGCCGCGACGTAGAAGCCGGTCGGCCCGACGTCGGAGACCATCAGCCTGAGATGACCACCGGAATCCGCCTGGAACACCCCGAGCGGGACCCAGGCGTTGGTATAGCTCTCCTGGTTGACCGGCACCGGCAACCAGGACTGGGATCCGGTCACCGTATAGTGCGCCACCGCGTTCGCGTAGTTGTCCGGCACGAACACGCTGATCTCGTAACAGGAGCTCGCCGATAGGGCCGGCGCCCAGGTGGCCGTGGAGTCCGGGGTCGACGTGCCGTTGGTGTTGGTCCACTCCTCCTGGCCGATCAGGCCGTGGCCCGGGCGGGAGTACCAGCCGTGCACCGAACCAGGGTAGGCCGAGCCGGTCAGGCTGAACTCCGGCGAGCCAGGGCCGTACACGCCCTGCGGGTAGCCGGTCGGCGCCGGGTAGGTCTGCGGCGGGCCGGCCGAGCCGTCGCCGATGTGCACGAAGCCGTCCGGCCAGCTCAGGTGCCAGGCCGGGTAGCCGAAGCTGGAGTCCCAGGCGCCCGTGGTGTCCATGACCAGCGTTGAGTACTCGCCGTTGAGCCGCAGGTTGTAGTTCTCGATCCGGATCGTGCCGTTCGGGTAGACGTCGGTCACGTAGGCAACGTGGCCGAACTGGCCGCTGGTCCAGTAGGCGATCGCGCCGGGCGACGGATAGCCGTCGACCCGGTAGCCCGCCTGCGCGGCGACCCTGCCCCAGTCCATGGCGTTGGGCCAGGTGAGCTTTCCCGACGGGGCCGAGCGGGACGGGTCCGCGTTGCCGAACACCGGGGAGATCCCCGGGTTCGACGGTGACCAGCCCTTGTCCGGCCGGTACGGCGGGTGCTCGGCGGCGGAGCCGGCCAGGTTCTCGTACACCTTCCAGGCGGCGAACGAGTCACACTGACCGTAGAACTCGTTCCATGGGTCGGTCCCTTCGTGCCGTTCGAACAGGCCCAGCCCCTCATATGGATAGTCGTTGCCCGCGTGCGCGGCGTGGCCCACCACCCAGCCCGCAGGCGTCGGACCCGGACCGGGACCCGGTGGCGTGGCGTTCTGGCAGGGATCGACGGTGAAGCTGATCATCTTCGTCAATCCGATGCCGACGCTTCCCAGGTTGTAATCGTTCCAGGGGGTGGACAGGTCGAACATCCACTCGACGCCCACGAAGAGGTCGTTCTCGAAGGCCGGCCAGGCGCAGGACTTATCGGAGTTGGCGGTCGCGGTCAGCCAGTCCTCGACGAACACCGCCGGGCCGGTGGCCAGGCCGCCTATGTCATAGAACTTGAGGGAGAACTCGAGGCTGAGGTAGGCCTGCACCTTGACCCCGGAGGTCGGGTTCACCGGGTTGCCGCCGGCGGCCCCGAGGTTGCCACAGGCCTTCATCGCGCCGGTGGTGGGCGTCTGCGTAACGCTGCCATCGGAGTGCACCAGGAAGGTGGCGCCGTATCCCTCGTTGCCGCCCTCCATGTCGAAGCCGAGCCCGGCGATGATGTCGCCCTTGAACCCCAGGTTGAGATCGATGGACGGCACGACCACCACGGGCAGCGGCCCGACCTGGATGTCGATGGGAGGCAGGTTGATCGACGGGATGAGCTTCTTCTCGCCGCTGATGCCCAGCACGCTGTTGCCCGACCCGTCGGTGATGGTCGGGGTGATGTAAAGGCTGTAGTCGGTGTAGTTCGTCTCGGTGAACTGGGCCTGTATCCCCGGATGGCTGGTGTCCCCGGGCTGGTAGAAAGTCATCTGGGCGGAGGCGGACGCATAGCCCCACCCCTGCACGTTGAGCGCTATCCTCGGCCCGACCGGGATGTTCACGTCGGTGATCTCCACATACCAGCCGCCGGAAGAGCCGGTCCGCTGCGTCGGGCAGGTGCCGACGGCGGACGCGGCGGCCGGGTGCGCGGCCGCGCCGCGGCGCAGCAGACCCACCCTGATCTTCGGCGGTACCTGGCTCGCGGGCACGATCCTGACCCCCGAAGTCGCCCGCGCTGCCGCGGCGGCCACCGCCGATCCGCTGAGCGGCACGTTGAAGCCGACCGTTCCGGTGTAGGCGTCTGTCGGCATGGCCGCGTTGGCCTGGACGGTGGTGGTCGCGCTGCCCGCGCTGACGCTGGTCACCTTGACCAGCAGCCCGTGCGGCAGCTTGGCGCTGGTCGCCGAGGTGAGCACCTGGCCCGGGCTCAGGCTCGCGGGCAACGGGTTGCCGAACACCAGCGTGAAGGTCTTGCACGGCTGCGTGCCCACGGGCGGCGGGCTGTCCGCGCACTTCTCGCTCTGCAGGCTTGCCTGCCAGGCAGAGTCGAACACGATGGTGCCCGCGGTCAGGCCGGGCGCTGCGCTCGCCGGCGACTGGCCGACCGCCACCAGGGTGAACGCGGCGAGCGCACACGTGACCATCGGTGCGGTCAGCCGCCGCGGCAGCGCTGCGAACTTTGCGAACATGGTCCGCATTGGTACCTCCGTTGCCGCCGGGTCAGAAGTGCAGGTACCGGCTGGGCGCGCCGGACGAGATGACGCGGATGTTGAACTGGTGGAAGTTGCCCCAGTTGTACTCGTAGACCTTGATGGTGCCATTCGGGTAAACCGCTGCGACATAGGCGACATGGCCGCCGCCGAACGCCTGGTTGTGCCATGGGTCCCACTGGGCGATATCGCCAACGTGCGGCGTCGACTCCGAGTACGAGCCGGTCCACATCGACGCGTCGCCCAGCCAGTCGGGCGACTTGCGGTGCGGGCGGCCGTCGGCGCGGATCGCCCAGGCAGCGAACGAGGTGCACTCGCCCTCCCAGTAGCCGTGCCCATCGGCCACCCAGGTGGCCGACTGCGGGTACGGCCAGGGATAGTTGTACGGGTTCAGGCCGGTGGCCGCGTCGCAGTGCGGGACTCCCGGTGAGAAGCCGTCGCTGCCCTGTCGCGGGGTGGAGACGTACCAGTCGTAGACCCAGTTGCCGCTGGTGAGCTCGTCCCACGTGCGGCTGGTCAGGCCGTCATAGGGATCGGTGCCGCCGTTGTTGATCTGGCAGACGACCTGCACGGCGGCTCCGTTGGCCAGCCAGCCGGTCACGTGGTCGACGGCCGGCTGGCTCTGAACCGCCAGCGAGCCGGTGGTGCCCTGCACGTGGTAAGTGGTCGCGGCGTCCGCCGGGCCCGCGGCGATCCCCGCGCTCCAGGCCAGAGATCCCGCGGCGATCCCGGCGGTCGCGGCCATCCGGCCTAGTCTCCTGCCGCCCCACATGGCGTTTCCTTCCCCAGGTTCAGCGTATGAACTTCAGGTACGAGCCGGCGAAATCACCCATGGCGACCCGGCGGAAGTCCATGACGCCGAAGCCGCCGCCGTTCGCGTGCCAGTTGTATTCGGCGACCGTGAAGCTCGAACTGTCATTCACCTTGACCACCATCGCAACGTGTCCGGTGCCGTAGTTCCAGGGCCCATGCCAGCCGCCGGCGAAGACGGCGATGTCGCCGACGCCCGGGGTGCTGTACACGGAGCGCCCGTACGATTGCGAGATCGAAGCCCACGTGAAGACGTCGTTCAGCGTCTGATAGCCGTCCCAGGAGTCCCATAGCCACCAGAAGTCGGTGTTGGCCATGACGAAGTCCTGGCAGGCGCCGCCATCGCTGAGTCCGCGCACCGCGGTGGAGTTGAAATAACCGGGGCCGTCCCTGAAGACCTGGGCGGGTGAGGAGGCGACCCACATGGCGTTGACCGCGAGGCTGGGGACCGGTACGGCGGTGCTGAGCTGACCTGCCGGCAGGTCACAGCGGGTGAGGCCGGCCGACCATCCGTCGGCATTTTGCGCGGGGGTGCTGATGTACCAGTCGTACACCCAGCCGCCGCCTGCGATCAGGTCCCAGGTATGGCTGGACAGACCGTCGTACGGGTCGGTGCCGCCCCAGTTGATCTGGCAGATCACCTGCACAGCGTTGCCCTCATGAAGCAGCCTGGTGACGTTGCTGACGTGCGGCTGAACCTGGACCGCTAGAGTGCCGTCCGTCCCGCTGACGTAGTAGGTGTGCGGGGTGTAACACCCCCCGTTCGGGCCGGGTACGCATGCCAGGGCGGGACCGGCCGCCACGATCTCCAGCCCGATGGCCAGACAGCAGGCCGTCAGCCCGATAGCGGCGAGACGCCGCAGCCCGTGTTTCATCGCAAGCTCCCCTGCGCGCTGGGCACGTTATCCACCGAACATGCTCCAGGCAGCAGGTGCGCGCTGTCATGTCATGCGTTCGGTGTGGGCCGAACGCACCACGCCGCCGACAGGAATCGTGAGCTCCACGTAGGTGCCCGCGCCCGGCGCGCTCTCGATATGGACCGACCCGCCGACCTCCTGGAGCCGCCCGGTGATGCACTCGGCTAGGCCGATGCCGCGCGGTATCTCGCACGGGTCGAAGCCCGCCCCGTGGTCCAGCACGCTGACGGTGAGCTGATCGCCGGTGACCGTCGCCCGCATGATCGCGGACCTGGTCCCGGAGTGTTTGACGATGTTGGTCAGCGCCTCACCCACCGCCGCCACGACCGCGTCCGTCACCTCGGGCGGGAAGCTCCGGCGCAGGCCGGATGCCCGGAGTTGGGTGTTGTTGAACTCGATGCGCAGGCCCGCGGCGGTGCGCTGCGCGGCCAGTTCCTGCAGCCGCGACAGCAGGTCACCGGGCTCGCTGACGGGCGTGCCCTGGACGAGCGCGCGCAGCCAGGCCGCCTCCGCGGCGATATGCGAGGACAGTTCCCGGTCCGCCACGATGCTGCCGTGGTGCACCAGTGCCTCGAGCGTCTGCAGCACCCGGTCATGCAGCATCCGCGCGTGCCGGGCACGCTCCCGCTCCCGGGCCAGATCAGCCGCGTGAGCGATCGCCACCGCATGTGAGGCGTCGCTGGCCCGACCGCTGCGCCGCAGCTCGGCGGCGGCCCAGGCGATGACGATGTTGGAATAGTAGGCGGCGGCGTTCGGCAGGACATTCCACGGAGGATCGTGGTGGATCATGATCGCCGACAGCGCGTAGCCGCCAGCCAGCACGGAGCTGACCGCGATGACGGCCGGCTGACGCCGGTATGCGATGCCGATCGAATAGCAGGTGATGACCGTGAACGGGTACATGAAGTACACCCAGGTGTGCCCGTCGGCTGGCGCGGTCAGCCGCGCGCTCCCCGCCAGGCAGCAAACCAGGAACGCGACGTCCGCGCCGACCCACCAGCGCCTGATCTCACCGCGCCACCAGGCAGCGGCGACCAGCAGCACGCTCTCGGCCAGCACCGCACCGGCCAGCAGCAGGACCAGGGCGGGCGACCGGTAATGCCGCCAGTCGAGCGCGAGCACGCAACCGACCTCGACCAAGCCGCACGCGCGGAAGAAAACGATGGCACGGGCCAGCACGATCTCTGCTCGCACCGCGCTGTATTCGGCGGGTGCCGGGGTGGTGACGGCAAGCTCCGCGCCGGGCGCGCGGGCGCTCATCGTTTCTCGCCGGAGGCGAGCCGCAGCAGCGCTACCCGTGTGAGCTCCGCCTTATTCCTGACCTGGAGCTTGGCGCGGACCCGCTCAACATAGGTATCCACCGTGGCCTTGCTGACGCCCATCCGGCGCGCCGTCTGGGCGTGCGTGAACCCCCTGGCGATCAGGTCGAGCGCCTGTTCCTCGCGTGGCGACAGCAGCGTTCCCGGCTGATGGCCGGCCGCCTCCGGCGGGTTCCTGGTGAGCTCGCTCTGCAGGATGTCGGCGAGCTGCGAGGACAGCGCGAAGCCGCCACCGGCCACGGTCCGCACCGCCGACACGAGCATCCCGGCTCCGACCTCTTTGGTGACGTAGCCGGACGCGCCGACCCGGATCGCGCCGAGCACGTCGGCAGGCCGCCCGGACGCCGATATCACCAGGACCCTGGCCGCCGCCCGCAGCTGGCCGACGGCGTCCAGGCAAGGCTCGTCGGTGCCGAGGTACAGGTCGAGCAGGATCACGTCCGGGGACGTGCCCTCCGCGGCGAATCCCGCCGGTGAGCTGACGGACGCCGCGACGACGATGTCACCCGCATCACCAAGCATCGACTCAAGTCCGCGCCTGGCAACCGGGTGATCATCGATGATCGTCACCTGGATCATCTCGGGCTCCTCCGTGATGGCGGGACAGCGAGGCGGTGCGGAATCGCTGGTCACCGATAACGCACCATGACGAATCGTCCCGTACAAGACGGCTTAAGGGAAGGAAGGCCGCACGGCCGCACTATGAACCCGCTTACGGGTGGGCTTGAGCCGCCCCGGGTTTCTTGGAGGCCGTGACTTCTGGGAGGTTGGGGCCCATGTCATCGAGGAGGCAGCGCCCCGCCGGGCTGCGGGAACGTGCGGTGGCGATGGTCTTCGAGCTGCGGGCGGAGTCCGGGTCTGCCCGCGGGACGCTTGCTCGGGCCGGCGAGCGTCCCGGCATGAATCCCGAGCTGTTGTGACATGACTGCGGTGCGCCGCCTCAGGCACAGCGCCGTTCCATTCGGCTTTTATCAGGTCGGCCAGAAGGTGTCAAGGCTTGTTGCGGGTAAGGGTTTCGGCTGCAACAAGCCTGCCCCGAAATTGCCAGGGCGCCCTACCGTGACTGCGTGGCGGCTGCCCAGGAAGGAGCTCACGGCCCGGCCGGGTGCAATCCCGCGTTCTCAAAAGACACGCAGACACCATGATCACGCGCCACACCGACGACGCCCCGGACGGGACACAGGCCACTGCCTCTTACCGGGTCTGCCGTCCCGATGTGGTTATAACACGGGCTGGAGCCTGGGCCAGAAACGTAAAAGAGGGCCCTACGCTCTCGGCATGGATGAGGCAGCACCGGCGCATGGGCAGGCGGTCCTGCTTTCACACTGGGAAGGAGCCGAAGGAGTCATGCAATCACGTCCAATTGTGGTTCTGTCGTCGCTTATCGGCGGAGTGGTATTGGCGAGCCTCATACCGCTCGCGTCGGCAGCGGAGGCGACGACCTCACCCGCGGGCGCTCAGGTCACAGTCCACGCGAATTCAGGGTGCGGTGGTATCACGAAGGTCTACACCCCGGCGCCTGGTCATGCGCTGTCACCTCAGGCCCTCCACCTTCCCAGCGGCCAGCGCGGCATCTGGGACTACGCCGCCAAGCACCACGTCCGCTGGCTGTCCAGGCTAACCTGCAGGCAGCTGCCCCGGAAGCCGGTTCTCCGCCCGGCGCCAGGGTCGGCCACCGCCTCTATTAGCTCCGGTAACTGGTCGGGGTACCAGCTCACCGACCCGTCCGCTGACGAGGTAGAGGGATTCTGGAGCGTACCGGCCGTGACCGGCAACGGTCAGCTCGACTCTGAGAGCAGCTGGGTAGGCCTCGGCGGCGGCTTCAATTCCGGGTCCGGCGAGCTTCTCCAGGATGGCACCGAATCTGATGTCTCGGCGTCTGGCGCGACCAACTACTACTTCTGGTTCGAGGACTTTCCACTCGAAAATCAGCAAATGGTGACCAACCTCATTCCCAATCCCGGGGAATCGGTAGCCGCCGACACCGCATACGACACCAGTACTGGCACGACCTTCTTCACGCTCTGTGACTTCACGCAGAATATATGCGTGGACGGCAGCCAGGTCACCGACCCGCCGGGCAGCAGCGTCGAGTGGATCGTCGAAAGGACAATGATCAACGGGAACCTGCCGCCGCTGGCACGTTACGTTGCCGAGACCTTCTCGAACTGCCTCTACTTCGATCCCGGCAACCAGAACGCGATCCGCCTCATAGACGGCAGCCCTTCCCCGATCACGATGTTTAATAACAGCGATACGCTTTCAGTACCGCAATCGATCAATTCCGACGGCGAATCGTTCTCAACACTCTGGAAGAATTTTCAATAAGTACGCTGTGATCGCGAGGGCCAGAGCGCGCTTGCCTGACGCGCACCTTACTCACAGCCGCGGCGGGCAGCCCGCGCGTTCACCCACATCCGGGACACCGTCCGGCGCACCGAGATCGCGATCACTAATCCGCCGAATGCAGGCGACCAGCCGGCGAGAACGAGCAGGAGGTAACTGACGACCAGTTCCTCGCCCTAAGGGTCCCTTCGGGTGATGAGCGTTGCGGCGGTGACGAGGGTTAGGGCCGCGTAGCCGGCGCCGACCGCGATGGTGATGCCGGGAGACAACAAGCCGGCTTGGGGGTGCTGCGCGATGACCGGGTGGAATTCGGGAAGCCACCGCTCGATCCATCCGTTCCAGGGCGACGGGATCACGATGACGAGCTGCGGCAGGACCATGATGAGGAGGAAGAGGGCGGTGATGGCGCCGGCGGTGTGCCGGATAATGGCGCCGAGCCCGGTTCCGATCAGCATGGCGATCAGCATGTAGCAGCCGGCGCCCAAGACGGCACGCAACGGGCCGGGCGAGGACAGCGCCACTCCGGCGTGCGCGCTGGACAGCAGCGCCTGGCAGGTCAAGAACGCCGCGAAGGCGGTCGCCATGCCCACTGTGAGGGTTACGCCTCCCGTGATGGCCGCCTTGGCGGCGAGCACGGCCCGGCGCCTGGGGACTGCGGCGAAGGTGGTGCGGATCATGCCGGTGGCGTGCTCGGAGGTTATCGCAGGGACGCCGAGGACACCGAAGGCCATCTGGGCCAGGATCATCCCGAACAGGCTGGCCGTCAGCGGGTCGAAGCCGGCCCGCTGCCCGGGGCTCAGGCTCGCCCACCGGGCTGCGTTCGCCGCACCCGTGCTGGCGGCGATGCCGACGGCGACGACAGCGGCGGCGAGCATGGTCAGGTACGTGGAGCGCACGGACTGGAGCTTGATCCATTCGGAGGCGAGCAGGTCGCCGGCGCGGACGGTGGCCGGCGGAGCCGGCGGGCTGCTGGCAGGGGCGAGCGAGAAGCCCCCCACCCGCCGGCCGGCCACGCTGTCCAGGCCGACCTGGCCGAGCACCTCGGCGACCCGCGCCCGCTCGATGCCGTTGCTGCGCGCGATCGCTTCCACGTGCCGGAACGCGGTCCGCCCCCCGTGCACGGCCTCGGCGTCCAGCAGCGCGCCGGCCACGTGCAGCGGCCGGGCCAGGCGCTGGTACGGCGCTGGTCGCAGACCAGCGCCTCTCCGGAGTCCGGTGCGTCCAGGCCCAGGATGATCCGCATGGTGGTGGACTTGCCCGAGCCGTTCGGCCCGAGGAACCCGGTCACCGTCCCGGGGCGGACCTCGAAGGTCAGCCCGTCGACGGCAACTGCGGGACCGTAGCGTTTTGACAGGTCGTAGACCTCGATCATGTCTGCCTTCCTCGCGGTTGACGGATACGGCTCTACTGTGCTGTCCATGGCTGCCCGGTGTCGTCAGCCCGCGGGACGCAGCTTCGCGTCCTCCCGGAGGGCGGCTGCCGCTTCCGCTCGTCACCGGCTCGGCCCTGGGGACGACGGCCCGCGCCGGCCCCAGGGCCGGCGCGGGCCGCGTCAAGGTGGGTTAACGTCGAGCATGACCATTGGCGCAGGATCCGGCGTCGGCGCCGTCCCGCCCCAGGGCAGGCCGGGGCAGGCACCAGCGGGCGGGGGGAACGCGGGTGGCAGCGGTGCCTTGCGGCCGCCACTGACCCGGCGGCTGCGGCCAGCACACTGGATCGCCGTCGACTGCGCCGTCGCTGCAGGAATCGCCGTCTTGCTGGTGGCCGGCGCGGAGCGGCAGCCACTGTTCTTCGGGTTCCCGCACTGGGCCGCTGTCACGGTCGCCGGCTGCGTCGCGGTACCGGCTGCCGTCAGGCGGCTGTGGCCGCGCGCTGCCCTGGCCGTCATCCTGGCCGGCACCGTCGCCGCGGGCACAGCCGGGTTCAGCACCGACCCGCCGGCGTCCGCCGCGCTGGTGCTGTATGTCGTCGCGCTAGCTCAGCCCGTCCCGGCCGCGGTGCGGTTGCTCACGGCGACCATGGCCACGGTTGCTGCCGTGGTCATGACGCAGATGGGCGTGGTGGCGGTTACCAGGCACGATAGCGCCTGGGCGGAGACCATGGCAGCCCGCCTGCTGGCCAGCGGCCTGGTGCTGGCCGCCGCGTGGGTGATCGGCTACGCCGTCAGGCAGCAGCGGGCCTACACGAAGGGCCTTCGCGAGCAGGCCGAGCGGCAAGCCGCCGAGCAGCTCACCGAGCAGCGGCTGCGGATCGCCCGCGAACTGCACGACATCGTGGCGCACGCGCTGAGCCTGATCGCGGTGCAGGCGGGAGTCGCCAACTACATAATCGGAACCCGCCCGGACGAGACCGCCCGCGCGCTGTCATCCATCGAGCGCAGCAGCCGCAGCGCTCTCGCGGAGATGCGGACGCTGCTCGGCGTCCTCCGCGCGGACGAGCCATCCGGCACCGGGCAAGCCGAAGGCGGCCTAGCGCCGGCACCGGGGCTCGCCGGCCTGGCCGGGCTCACCGAGCATGCCGCGGCCGCGGGCGTCCGGGTGGAGGTGGACATCGTCGGGCAGCCGCGGCAGCCGCCGGCAGGCATCGACCTGACCGCCTACCGGGTGATCCAGGAAGCGCTCACCAACGTCGTCAGGCACGCCGCGGCGGACCGTTGCCGCGTCCGGCTGTCCTACGGTGACAACGACCTCACTATCGAGGTCACCGACCGCGGACGGGGCAGGCCCTCCGGCCGCCCCGCCCCGGGTCGCGCCGACGGCGCGGGCAACGGCGGGCACGGGATCGCCGGAATGCGCGAGCGGGTAGCCATGTACAGCGGCCAGTTCGAGGCCGGCCCGCTGCCCGGGCGTGGCTTCCGGGTCACCGCCCGCCTGCCGCTGGCGGTCCCGCTGCCATGACCATCCGCGTGCTCGTCGCCGACGACCAGGCCCTGGTCCGCGGCAGCTTCCGGATCCTGGTGGACACCGCCGACGACCTGATCTCCGTCGGCGAGGCCGGCACCGGCACGGAAGCTGTCGAGCTGGCCCGCCGCGAGCAGCCCGACGTGGCGCTGATGGACATCCGCATGCCCGGCATGGACGGCATCGAGGCAACCCGGCAGATCACCGCCTCCCTGCAGACCTCCACGGTCCGCGTGCTGATCCTGACCACCTTCGGCCTGGATGAGTACGTATTCGCCGCGCTGCGCGCCGGCGCCAGCGGCTTCCTGCTCAAGGACACCCCGCCCGCTGACCTGCTGGCAGCGATCCGGGTCATCGCGGCCGGCGACGCGCTGCTCGCCCCCGCCGTCACCCGGCGCCTCATCGAAGAGTTCACCAGGCACCCCGAGCCCGGCCAGCAGCCAGCCGCCACGCTCGCCGACGTGACAGAACGAGAGCAGGAAGTGCTGACGCTCATCGGCTGCGGACTGTCCAACAGTGAGATCGCCGCTCACCTCCACGTAAGCCCCTCCACCGTGAAAACCCACATAAGACGGCTGCTGATGAAACTCACCGCACGCGACCGAGCCCAGCTCGTCATCGCCGCCTACGAATCCGGCCTTGTGCGGCCGCGCGCTACCCACGGCCGAACTGGTGACTCCATACCATAAGAGGTGGCAGGTCGAGTTGGCATCGACGCCTACCGGGAGCTTCGTTCCATGAGTTCCGTGCTCTTGCGGAGAGCGGCCAGGGCGCGGGATGCCTGGCTCTTGACGGTGCCGGCGGAGCAGCTCATAGCGGTCGCGATCTCGGCCTCGCTCAGGTCGAGCCAGTATCTGAGCACCACGACGGCCCGCTGCCGGGGCCCGAGCGCCCGCAGCGCCGCCATCAGCGCCGAACGATCGTCGGTCTCGGCTATCACATCCACCCCGCGGTCCAGTGGTATTTCCGCAAACCGCTCGGCGAGCCGCCATTCGCGGGCCCGGTCCCGGTGCTCATTGATGACGATCCGCTTCACGTAGGCGGCCGGGTTACGCGCCTGCGTCACCCGTGGCCAGGCCGCGTACGCCTTGGTGAAGGCAGCCTGCGCGACGTCCTCAGCGGTCCACGGATTCCTCGTCAGGGCATAGGCGAGCCGCACCATGGCCGGCCAGCGGTCACGCATGAACCTGCCGAACTCTTCGTCCAGCGCCTGGTTCATCAGACACCTCTTTCTTCACGCCGGAACGGCAGGAAGCGTTCTCCCCGGCCCCGACCCCGGTCAGGGGGTCAGGGGGCGTTCGTATAGACGGGAACGGATTTGGCGCCCTGGTCGGCGGCGGCGAGCGCGATGCAGGTGCTGACCTGCGGGCACTGCATGTCGCCCACGGATATGTAGGCGTCGTGGTCCCATCCGGATGGCCCGTGGCTGGGCCCAGGGAGGGCGATCCGGTCCCAGGTCACGCCGCCGTCGCGGGTGACCAGCACCGTCGAGGTGTCCGCGTTGACAGCGTCCTGGCCGGCGCCTGGCGCGCTGTAGGAGCCCGCGACGTAGCAGGTCGCTTCGCCCGGGCAGGCGATCGACGCAAGCTGCGGGTCCGGCACGCTGGCCGGGAAGTTGCGCTCGGTCCACGTCCGCCCGCCGTCTTGCGACACGGCGAGATCGCTGACGCCACGGCGGGGATCTTGCCAGTTGATGTAGCCGAGCAGGAAGCAGCGGCTTTCGCTGACGCAGGTCAGTGGCGCCCAGACCGGAATGATGCTCAGCCCTCGCGGCAGCGCGGCCGGGCTCCAGGTGGCACCGCCGTCGTTCGAGGTCGCCGCCACGGCCTGCACGAGTTTTTTGTTGTCGAAACTGCCGGGCAGCCCGATCGCGACGCAGCGGCTCACCGTTGGGCAGCTCACCGTCTGCATCGCCGCCCCGGCTGGGAATACCGAGGCGGTGAAATGGGCCCCGGCATCGCTCGTGGACACGAACCGCACGTCCGTATGGAACTGCACGAAAGCCGGCTGGGCCGGCGCGGCCAGTCCGCGGCAGGTCGTCGCGGTCAGGCAGGTCAGCTGGAAGATGGGGCCGTACCCGGCCGGCAGCGGATCGATGGTCCAGGAATGACCGCCATCCGCGGTGACGGCGAAGACCGGCTGGCCATGATAGGTCGCACCCGCGGCGCAGTTCTCCGCCGACGCGCACGACAGCGCGGAAGTGAACTGGATACCGGCGGCCACCGGCAGGACGCTCCAGGACCGGCCACCGTCGTTTGAGGCATAGAAGGAGTTCATGTCGGGCCGGTAGCTGAAGGCAGCCGCGCTGTTGCCCAGGACATAACAGGTAGCCGCCGTCGGGCAGGTGAGAGAGCCCGGCTCCGGGCCCGCCGTGTTCAGCTGCCATCCCGCGGGTACCAGGTAGCTCGCCAGCCGCCAGGTCCCGGCCGGCGCGCTGCGATCAGGCGGGAGCACGCCGCGGGGCAGCGGACGCGCCGGCTGCCAGCCAATGTGCAGCGGACGGGTCAGTCCGGGCGAGCCCGGCAGGACGACGGCTACCAGGACGGCCATGGCAGCGGCGGCGCACACTCCCGCGGCCAGCCAGGACCGCCGGAGCAGGCGCCGGCCTTGCCGCGGCGGCCCGGCCGCGGGCCGGCGACCCTGCATCCGGCGCTCCTGCAGTTCATTCCAGGACGTATCAGCACCGGACATGGCGGCGAGCAGCCGGGCGCGTCCCCGCGCCAGCCGGGCGGGCGTGGGTGCCTTAACTCTGGCGCGCATCTCGCGCACCACGTCGAGATCATTCATGACACATCTCCTCATCCAGCGATGTCGGATCGTGACCGCCGAGCGCCCCGG
This sequence comes from Streptosporangiaceae bacterium, assembly GCA_019239975.1. GTDB lineage: Bacteria > Actinomycetota > Actinomycetes > Streptosporangiales > Streptosporangiaceae > JAFAZE01. The sequence goes on along the minus strand of JAFAZE010000068.1, from coordinate 6,202 downwards.
ACACCTTCCGCCGGGCCCGGTTCAGCCGGGACCGCACCGTCCCGACCGGGATGGCCAGCGCCGCGGCCACTTCCTCGTAAGACAGATCGGCCCATGCGACCAGGAGCAGGACGTCCCGGTCTCCGCCGGTCAGGTCAGCCAGCGCCGCCGCGAGTTCCCGCTGCACGGCAGAGGCCGACACCCGGTTGTCAGCCCGGTCATCAAACTCCTCGGTCACCGGATCGATCCCGGTGCGGGCCAGCGCCCGCCACATGCGGATTTCCGCCCGGCGCTGCTTGCCGATCACATTGGCGGCGATCCCGTAGAGCCAGGGCCGCGCATCGCCCCGGCTGAGGTCATACCGGTGCCGGTGCCGGAACGCATCCAGGAACGTCTGGGCAACCACATCGTCGGCCGCCCCGTCGCCGAGCCTGCGGGCGACATAGCGGTAGATGGAGGCCGCATGCCGGTCGTAAAGCCCGGCGAATTTCTCCGGCTCCCGCCAGGACTGCTCGATCAGCGCGGCGTCGTCCGCGCGTTCTTGTGGCGGCACAGTCAAGTCCGGCTCCGTCCGGTGCGAGGGGCCTAACATGGTCACCCACTATCACCCGGACTACCCAAACCAGTTCACGGCACCGAGCGCACGCGCGGGCGGCAACGCGGACAGCCGAACGCGCCGCGGCTGGCGGTGGTGCTCTCAGCGCCGGGACATCCGCACACATCGCCATTCGTTCCGGTGCTGCACGCGAACGATCACGGTCGCCGGTGCGGACGGAACACGACGCCAGGAATGCCGGAAACCTCGGGCACTCGCCCGGGACCGGCTGCGCGGGACCAGCCGGCCGGGAAAAGGATCAGGCGAGCCGCGGAGAAGGGATATCCTCCACGGACGTCGCGAGGCGCCGATGAGTCCAGCGGTTCAGCACACGCCACGCAAAGATCAAGCCATTAATCATTCAAAACGAACCGTGGCTATTCCGTCCTGACCGCAGAATCGATCCGCGGCCAGAACGCCCGCCACTCTATTCGACCGCCACGTCTGCGCGATCCACCGCTATGCCGCCCGCCGCCTGGAGCCGGACGCGGCCGCTGACCTGGTCACCTGGTCGCCGAGACATTCCCGCTGGCCTTCCGGTGCCGGACTGGGTACCACACCGAGTATCCGCACGCTCGGTCATAGTTGCTCGGTATCGTCCCCGCCCGATCGCCAGGAGACGCATCAGAAGGCGCCGACGCTGTCGGGTGTTCCGTTGCCGGTGGGGCCGTCGTAGCCGGCGACGGCGGTGCACTGGTAGTCGCCGCCGCAGTCGGTGAATTCCGCGTTGCTGCCACCGATGATGTCGAAGAGCGCACTGGCGTGGGAGTAGAGATGGGAGGCGTCTGTGAAACGCCCGGGATGGCCGGCCAGGCCGATCATCCCCGCAATGAACGGAGCGGACACGCTGGTGCCGCCGGCCACGCCCCAGCCGTTTCCGTCGTGCGTGTCGTAGATGGCCGGACCGGTCCGCGGGTCAGCGAGCGCCGCGATGTCGGCGACCATCCGTCCTGGGCAGTTCGGGTCGTGCTGCCAGGCGGGTTTGCCGATCCATGCGGAACAGCCGCTTCCGGAGCCGCTCCATGCGGCCTCCGTCCAGCCGCGAGCGTTGCCTGCCGCACTCAGCGTGGTACCACCGACCGCGACCACGCTGCTGAACACGGCCGGGAAGTCGGGGATGCCGTAGCCGAGATCGCCGGAGGACGCTACGACCGCGGTGCCTGGATGGGCGTAGCTGGCCTCGTACGCCTGCATTCCGTTGTACTCATTCGCGCCATAGCTGTTGGAAACCTCGTTGGCGCCCAAGGTGACAGCGGTGTCCTCGGCGGCGGCGAGGTCGGCGAATGTGGGGGTGTCTGCCTCCACGAGCAGGATGCGGCATGATGGACAAGCCGCGGACACCATGTCCAGATCCAGCGAGATCTCCACGCCCCAGCCCTGGTCGGCCGGCAGCGGGCTGGAATTGCCCTGTTCGTTGACCTTGCGGAAGCACCCGTTCGCCGTCGTGCAGGACGGCAAGCCATACGTGGTGCGGTACACGGCCAGGTCGGCCGCTGCAGCCGGGTCATCGCCCGTGTCAACGATTGCGACGGTCTGTCCCGCGCCGCCGGTGGCCGGCAGTTTGTACGCCGAGCGCAGGTCGGCCGGCCCGTAACCGGCCGGCAACGCGGCAGCGGCCGAGTGACCCGCGGCCCGGGCCGCGGGTCCGCGCACGCCGAAACCGCCATGGACGTCGGTGCGGAGCTCGGCGAAACAGGTGAAGCGTCCTGATCTCGCCTGCGGGCAGGCGGACCGGACGTTGGCCGGGTGTTGCGGTGCAGCGGTGGCAGGCACGCCGGCAGCGGCAAGGTCCGGAACCAGCGCTGTGCACGAGAGGACGGCGACCGCGATCAGGGCAGCACGCATGCGGGAACGATTCATCGGTGACTCCGTTCGGCTGGGGCCGACCCGGTTAGGGGAACCAGCCGACCCGGCGGAAAGGTGAGGAAGGGTTTGACCCGTCGCTCAGCGGGCCGGCATACCCGAGCTGGCGATGGTGTAGGCGCTGGTGATGGTCTGGGCGATCGAGCCGCCGCTCGCATCGCTCGCGGTCACCCGGATCTCTGGGCTGGTACCTCGCGCTGAAACGGGGTTCTTCCAGGTCGCGATGTACTGGCCGTTCCATCCGGCCACGGCGGCCGGCTGCCAGGTGGTACCGCCATCGAACGACACCGATACCGCCGCCGAGGTGATCCGGGAACGCGAGCCCGCCCCGTCATAGCTGACGTGGCCAATGTGGAGGCACAGCACCTGAACCGGCCGGTCGCTGGTGTTGGCCTCATTGGTGAGTAGCTGATAGTTCAGCGTCAGCGCGGGCAGGATTTCGCATGGGCTGCTCGCCGACTGCCCGGTGCAGGAATCGTAGGCGGGCAGGGCGGCGCCTTGCTGGGGGAGGTACTTCACCGTCATATCGGTTTCCGCGCGCGTGGACTGGCTGAACCCAGGAATACCGGTAAGGTCCAGATCGAACACGGCCCGATATGTGCTTGGTGCCGCGGGGATACCCTGCACCACGGCGCCGGACTGATCGGCGGCATCGAAAATCCGGGTGCCGTCGCGGTATAGCGTAAAGTGCGCGACGGTTGGTGCTTGCAGCATTCCGGAATGATCAGGCTCGCTGTCCTCCAGGGGGTAGAAGCCCAGCGTCAGCGTCCCGCCCGCGGTACACGCCAGGCAGTCTTGGAATGGTCCGGTGTGCTGGCCGAGATCAGCGGCAAGCGGCCCGTGCGCCCAGGATTGCGAGTAGTCGCGGCCGGCCGCGAAGGTGCGCCAGTCGCCCGCCAATTCCAGGGCATTGGGGGTGATGATGATCTGCGACCACTGGCCGCCGTCCGCCGTTCCTAGGTAATCGGTGAGGTCTCCCGGCATGGTCTCGTCGGCCCCTATCCCATAGAAGGTGGCCAGGGGGGCCGCGACCGGGTCGGTCGGGAAATTACTCAGTGATCCTTTGGTGGCCCCGGCGGCCGGGTCGGCGGAGAAATGCTGGTGCATGACGGCGAGCTGGTCGTTCCGGACCGTGAAGGATTCCCTTGCCGGGATGTTGTCGTCGGCGAACGCCACATCGTAGCGGTAGGCTTCCCCCGGCGCCGTCCCCGTGCCCCCCCACTGCACCACATAGTGCAATCGGCCCACCGTCGCGGCGCCCTGCGGGCTGACGTACACACGTATCCCGGGGTCGATCAGACCGACGACGTCAGTGCCATAGCCCGAAGCGTCGAACCGGTAGAAGTTGAGGTTGAGCCCATCCGCGGTCGCCGGACGGGGCGTCCTCACGGAGACCGCCGAGCTCGCGCTCCGTTCATCGAATGCCTCCATTGTCATGCCTCCGGCCGCGACCGTGAAATCATTCCGGGTGACCGCATGTGTGGCGGTCAGGTTCCCCTGTGCGTCGAAGTCCAGGAACAAGAGGTACGCGCTGTAGTCACCGGCCGGGACCGCGACCCGCGCCACGCCCCCGGCTACCGGGACGGGGCCGACCGAGGCGGCGACATTCGTGTTGTCGATCAGGTTGGCGTACACGGCATTGGCGGGCTGCCCGGTCTCATCGGTCAGGTTGAGCTGGAGGATGTACAGCGGATAGTGCGGCGTGACCGCGACCGGGCCCCCCGGCGCAGCCAGGTTCATGCTCGCCAGACCAGCCGGCAGCGCCCCGCTGCCGACGCGGTGCCCGGCCGCCACGTCGGCGCCGATCTGCTTGCGCAGCGCCGCCGTGAACGCCGGCGCCGACCTCGCGGTCAGATATCCGCGCGCCGAACTACCGGTGACCGAGGTCAGCGTGACCCCCGGTGGCGCAGACGGCGCGACGCCCGCGGCGAACGTCAAGGTGACCGGAATCCGGGCCGCGCCGGTGATGCCATCACGCGCCAGCGCGGACACGTCGAACAGAGACCGGTCGAGTTGTCGGCCCAGGTACGGCACCGCGACCGCCGGGATGACGTAATGGTCACCCGCGATCTGAACGGACTCGGCTGCCCCGCCGCCGCCCACGGCCCGCCGGAGCACATACGACGACTGACCGTGGTCAGCCGCGGTCACCACCACCTGGTCCCCGGTGACCAGGGGAACGACAGTCGCCGTGGTCCCGGGAATCGGCGTCGCCGACGGGCTCGCCGCCACCGCGGACCGCGCGGCCGCCGCCGGAAGGCCGGTCACGGCTGCCGCCGCGACCGCCGTGCCGGCCGAAAGCACGAAAGCCAAAGCACGCACAAAAAGTTTACGACGATGCACGAGATCTCCTTGTCGGGTGCCCCCACACATACATCGACGGCCGTACTCGTTCGATCGTTGTACGGCCGCTCTCAGCTGCCAGGTAACTAATCGATAACGACCGTTGAGCCGTACTGGTATCAGTGCGACGGGCTGCAGCGCGCCACCGTGCGCCACGCGCAGCCGCCCTCTCGCTCGCTCGCCTCCGGCGCGTGCAGCCCGACACCGTCCCCGCCACCGCCCACATATCCCGGTCAACGATCCAGCGTGCCGATCGGCCTCCTTCTGCGGCGAGCACGACGATCACCGCAGGGGTTTCGAGAATCCCGGTGAGTGCGGCGCCGCCGGTGGGTCTATATCCATGTTGACCAAACTGAAGGCCCGCGGGCCTGCGCTCGGAGGGAGGCTTCCGATGCGGAAGTTGATGCTGCTGGACAACGCCACGCTCGACGGATACCTGGCCCGTCGCGCTGATGCGAACGCCGCGGCGTTGATGCCGGTCGTCGCCGAGCAGTTCGACTGGCAGGCCGATCTGCTGGCTGATTACGACACGCTGCTCATCGGCCGGGTGTCGTACGTCACCGGGGCCGAGTTCTGGCCGAAGCAGGCGAACCGGCTCGGTGAGAAACTCACAGCCATGACCAAGGTGGTGTTCTCGCGGACACTCGACACCCTTGACTGGGCGAATTCACGCCTTGCTACCGGGGATCCGGCTGCCGAGCTGGCCCAGCTGCGGACCGAGCCGGGAGACGGCATCTGCGTTAAAGGCGCTCCGACGCTGGCGCGTGCGCTGTCACGCGAACAGCTGATCGACGAGTATGTGATCATCGTGCACCCGCTCATCGCCGGCCCGGACGGCGACCCGATCCCGCATTTCCGCGAGCCGGACGACCTTCCACCGCTGGCCCTTACTGAGGTGACCCCGCTTGCGGGAGACGCGGTGGCGCTCAGGTACGTCCGGCGCTGATCATGACCGGTCATCCCGAAAACGGAACCAGTCCGGTCGGCGCCTCGTCAGGGGGCACTGTTCGCCCGGACGAGTTCGTGGAGCTCACCAGTCCGTTCCGCGCCGAATTGCTCGCGCACTGCTACCAGATGACAGGTTCAGTGCACGACAGCGAAGACCTGCTGCAGGAGACGATGCTGCGCGCATGGCGTGCATTTGGCAGTTTCGAGCAGCGTGCCGGGATGCGGACGTGGCTGTACCGGATCGCCACCAACGTCTGCCTTAACGCGCTCACCCGGGGACCGCAACGCCGCATGTTGCCCGCCGGACTCGGCGCGGCTGCCACCGGTTCCGGCGGGCCGCTGCAGCTGGCCGGCCCCGAGGTGGCGTGGCTGGAACCGATCCCTGATCGTATGATCGCCGGACGCAGCGACCCCGCGGAGCTCGTCGTCGTGCGGGAGAGCATCCGCTTGGCATTCATCGCCTCATTGCAGTAC
>JAFAZE010000005.1 GCA_019239975.1 Streptosporangiaceae bacterium | reverse complement strand
GCACCGGCAAGACGCTGATGGCCGAGGCGGTAGCGGGGGAGACCGGCCGGCCCTACGTGTTCGTGGACCCCGGCGCGTTCATCAACATGTTCATGGGTGTCGGCATCCTGAAGGTCAAGTCGCTGTTCCGCAAGCTGCGCAAGCTGGCGCTGCGCTACGGCGGCGTCATCGTGTTCTTCGACGAGGCCGACTCGCTGGGCAGCCGCGGCGCCATGCCCCAGGGCGGCCCGGGCTTCCCCCGCGACACCCCTGCGGCCTGGCAGGCGGGCGGCTGCCACGGCTTCTCCTACCTGTCATCGGACGTGCAGTGGCGGCTCGCGCAGCGCGCTCTGTCCTCGGCGGCCGAGGAGGAGCCGGACACCCGGCGCAACAAGCAGATCATGGGCATGGGCATGAACGGTGGCGGCGGCGGCATGGGCACGCTGCAGGCCCTGCTCACCGAGCTGTCCGGGCTGAAGAAGCCGCGGGGCTTCATCAACCGCGTCGTCCGGCGGACGCTCGGCATGCGCCCCAAGCCGCCGCCCAAGTACCGGATCCTGGTCATGATGGCGTCCAACATGCCGGAGTCGCTGGACGAGGCGTTGCTGCGCCCCGGCCGTATCGACCGGATCTACAAGGTGGGCTACCCGTCGAAGGTGGGCCGGGTGCGCACCTACGAGGGCTACTTCGCCAAGGTCCGGCACGAGCTCACGCCCGAGGACATCGACAAGCTCGCGGTCATCACGCCGTACGCGACCGGCGCCACGATCAAGGACCTGGTCAACGAGTCGCTGATCCAGGCCATCCGCGACGACCGGGACGTGATCACCTGGCGCGACGTCATCAAGGCCAAGCAGCTCAAGGAGCTTGGGCCGCCCGAGGACATCGAGTACATCGAGCGGGAACGGCACGCTGTCGCGGTCCACGAGGCGTGCCATGCGCTCGTGGCGTACCGCACCCGCCAGCACATGGAGATCGACATCGCGACGATCGAGAAGGGCAGCGACTACCTCGGGATGGTGGCCAGCATCCCCCCGGAGGACCAGTTCACCCGGTGGCGCAGCGAGTACGAGACGGACATCCTGGTGTCGCTCGCCTCGCTCGCCGGGGAGCGGATGTTCTTCGACAGCGACAGCTCGTCCGGCGTCTCCGGCGACCTGGAATCGGCGACCACGGTGGCCTCGTTCATGGAGGGCTTCTGGGGGATGGGCACCACCGTGTCCTCGTACTCGTCGGCCAAGCGCCTGGAGGTCGGCGCGCCGGGCGGCGGCCGCGGCGCGCCGGGCGGCCGGAACGCCGACAACGAGGCTCAGCTCCGGCGCGCGCTCGCGGACCGGATCGAGGACAACCTGTCCACGCTGCTGCGGCGCACGGAGGAGATCCTGCGCGAAAACCGCGGCAGCGTCCTCGCTCTCGCGCACGCCCTGGAGACACATAAGACGCTGAGCGGCGAGGACGTGGTCGCGGTGCTCGAAAAGCAGCGGGGGCCGCTGGTGGACGGCACGCCCTACGCTGACGACGAGTTCATCCGTGAGCTCGGCGACTACCACACGGCGGCCGCCAGGGCGCATCGTGACCACAGCCACGAGCAGCTGACCCTGCCGAAGTGGGTACCCGCCGAGCCATGGGCCCCGAGCATCGTCGTCGCCGACTCGGCGGACGGCCTGGCCGGCCCGGCGGACACCCTGGCCGACCCGGCGCTCCAGCCCGGCGGCGCCTCGCCGCACGGGCCCGATGGCGCGTCACCGGACGGCGCCGGCGGCGCCTCGCCGGATGGGCTCGGCAGCGGGTCGCTGAACGGGCACGGCGACCAGCCCTCACCTCCGTGAGTGAACCCGGGGGGCCTGGCCCTGGAGACGCGGGGAGGCGGCCGGGGCCCACGGGGCGAACGGGAGCACTGCGGCCGACGTACCGCGCACGACGGGTGATCAACCTGCTCAACGGATCCACGCCCGCCGGCATCCTGGTGGCGCTGGCCGGCCGCGCGCGCCTTGGCCGCGGCCCCGACGGCCTGCTGACCGGCACGGGGTACCGGCTGCCGGTGCCGCCCGCCCCCGCGTTCTGTCTCGGCAACGTGATCCTGACCAGGCTGGACGGGACGGATACCCTGCCGCCACGGCTGCTGCGGCACGAGGCGCGGCACGCCACGCAGTTCGCCTGGTGCGGCGGCCTGGCGATGATTCCGCTGTACCTGGCGGCCGCCGGCACATCATGGGTGCTGACCGGGGATTTCGGTTCCCGTAACCCGTTCGAGCGGCTGGCCGGGCTCGCCGACGGCGGATACGCCGACCGGCCGCTGCGGCCGCGGCTCACGGTGTGGATCGGCGCCGGCCAGGGCCTAACCGGGCGGCGTCGGCCAGCAGCAGTTCCGGGCGCGGATGAGGGCGGCCGGGCACCAGCCGGACGTGACGGATCGACCGCCACCCCTTCCCGGTGACAAGAAACTCACCCTCGGCGAGCGCAGCGATCCCGTTCATGACCGCCTGCGGGTCCGCCCAGTGCCGCTCCCCGGCCGCGCCCGCGTCCACGATGTCGGTGACCTCGCCGCTTTCCGGGTCGATCCCGGCCAGCCGTGTCGTACCGATCACGTTGGCCCACACCAGACCACCGGACCAGGCGAGATCGTTCAGGCCCTGCACCCGGCTGCCCGCGCAGCGCACGTTGATGACCGCCTCCGGGGCCAGCGTCCGCGGGTCACGGCGGACGAGCTCACCGCTGCCGTCGCTGGTCAGGACGTACTCACCGGCCGCGCACATCCCCCAGCCCTCACGGTTGTAGGCGACGGTCTCCCGAACCGTGAGGGTACGCGGATCCCATCGCAGCGCGACGCGCTCCCGCCAGGTCAGCTGCCAAATGTCGTCACCGGCCCGGCAGATGCCCTCGCCGAAAAGCTCGCCGGGAAGCGCCGCGCGCTGCTCCGCCACGCTCGCGCCGAGCCGGTAGCGCCGCAACGTGGACCGCCCGTACAGTCCCGTCGACTCCCACACCGTCCCGCCGTCCGCGATCAGCCCCTGGGTGAACCCTCTCCCGGGATGCGGCAGCCGCCGCACCACCCGCACCCGATGAAACCGCACCCGGCCGCCTCCTCGCGATCATTATCCCGGGCCGGTGGCGAACATCTCTGATAGTCAGAGATCGCCTCCGCCCGGCGACCGCACCGGCCAGTGGCATCGGGGCGATGACCGCCAACTCGCCGACCGCTCCCGTGCTATCGGGCCACACCAGGATCACTTGGCACGCCCGCATCAGACCACACCAGTACCGTGAGCCGCCTAAGCACCACGTCTTATGATCGCGGAAGTCTGGGTGTCGCATATGACCCTGCGTTTCCGCGATCATGATGACTGTCCGTTTTGTCCGATCGGCGCCGCGGCTCTGTTGGCGGTGAAAGCCGAGCGGCCATCCGGAGCCGGTACGGAATTGGCATTTCGGTCGCCAGTCTTCCGCAATCGGCTTTCACGGCCGTCACGGGCGGGCGCGGAGCGCCTCGACCAGGGCGGGGACGACCTGGTGGAGATCGCCGATGACGGCGTAGTCGGCGTGGGCGAGGATGGGCGCGCCGGGGTCGGTGTTGATCGCGATGATGTGCTTCGCGCCCGAGCAGCCGGCGATGTGCTGGATGGCTCCGCTGATGCCGCAGGCCAGGTAGAGCTCCGGGGTGATCTTCGTCCCGGTCTGCCCCACCTGCTGAGTGTGCGGGCGCCAGCCCTCCGAGGTGACCACGCGGGACACACCCACCACGCCGCCGAGCAGTTCCGCGAGTTCCTCCAGCGACGCGAACCCGTCCGCACCGCCGACGCCGCGTCCGCCGCCGACCACCACGCGGGCGGTGGCGAGCGATGCCCCGCCGGAGCCCGCGGCCGACTCCTCCGCCCGGATAAGCATGTCTCCCTCGGCCAGTTCCGGCTTGACGACGTGCGTGGCCGGCGACGCCGGCGCCGAGGCGGGGACGGCGGCCACCGCGTCCGCCGCCACCGTGAGCAGCGCGACGGGCGCCTCGAGAGCCGCGTCCTCCAGCAGCAGGCCCGCCCAGCGATGCCGGACGAGCCGGTACTCGGCCTCACCGGTGCGCGACGCCGCGACGCAGTTCGCGGCCATGGGCAGGCCGGTGATCGCGCCGAGATGCGCGAGCACCTCGTTGCCCCGGTCGGTGCCGGCCGCGAGCACAGCGGTCGCGCCGGTCTCCTCCGCCAGCCCGGCCAGCACGCGCGCCCACGCCCGCGGCGCGTATCCGCCGACCGTCCCCGGTTCGGCCACGTACGCGTCCGTGACCCCGTACTCGGCCAGCACACCGGACGGCAGGGACGCCGCGTCCGCGAAGACCAACGCGGCCAGCGGGGCAGATGGGGCTGTAGGGGTAACTGGGTCGGCGGCACTCACCGGGGCGGCACTCACCGGGGCGGCACTCTCCGCGGCGGCGCTCTCCAGGGCGAAGCTCTCCGGGGCGGGGACGGCGGAGCTGCCTGGGGCGACCGCGCCCGCCAGGCCTCTCGCGAGGGTGAGCGCGCGCAGCGAGGCCTCTGACACCTCGCCGCCGTCGAGTTCCACCAGGCACAGTACGGTCACGGCAGGACCCCCAGCTCGCCGAGCACGCGGACCAGTGATGGCACCGCGGAAGCGCCCGCACCGAGGATCTCGGCCTGGTGCTTCGGCGCCTCAGGCACCCGCAGCGCGGTCTTGCGCAGGCCCTCCGGCTGGAACACCGCGGGCGACGTCTCGATCGCCGCGCGCCTGGCGCGCAGCCGGCCCGGCAGCGACGGGTAACGCGGCAGGTTGATGCCCTCCTTGACGGTGATCACCGCCGGGAGCGGCAGCGAGTACGATTCCGCCACCCCCCGGTACTCACGCCGCGCGACGACGCCGATGCCGACGCCGGAACCGGAGCCAGAGCCAGAGCCAGAGCCGGAACCGGAGCCAGGCCCGGACACCGTCAGCGACTTGATGCCGGTCGCCACCGGCCAGCCGAGCAGGTGCGCCACCCGGATGCCCACCTGGTAGTCGCCGGTGTCCGACGCCTCGTTGCCGAGCAGCACGAGGCCGTAGCCGCCCGAGCGGGCCACCGCGGCGATCGAGGACGCCGTCGCGACAGGCCCGAACTCCCGCCCGCCGGTTTCCAGCAGCACCGCCCGCGAGGCGCCGAGCGCGAGAGCCTCGCGCAACTGGTCCGCGGCCTCCGGCGGCCCGAGCGTGAGCACGGTGACCGTCCCGCCGAGCCGCCCGGTGATCTGCACGGCCTCCTCCACCGCGCACTCCTCGTGCGGGCTGATGGTGAACCCGGACATCCGGGTGTCCACCTCCTGCCCGTCCGGGGTGAGCGTGATCCTGCCGCCCACGGTGGGGACGCGCTTGACGCAGACCAGGATGTCCATCAGCACCGCACCCGCTCGTTCGGCGGGTCGAACAGCGGCCGGGAGCCGGCCACCGCCACCGTGACCGGATACCGCTCGCCCATGTACTCCACCAGGAGCGACGTGCCCTCGACCGCCACATCCGGCGGCAGGTACGCCATCAGCAGGTGCTTGCCCACCGACGGGCCCGAGCCGGCGCTCGTCACGTAGGACGGCCGCCCTTGCGAGTCCACCAGCCGTGACCCGTCAGCCGACAGCACCGGCTCGCCGCCGAGCATGTACCGCGGGGTGCCGTCGGCCGAGACGTGCGAATCCACGGTGAGCGTGCACAGCAGCGCCGCGGGCGGGGCAGCGCGCTGCGCGAGGTAGGCCTCCTTGCCGGTGAACGGCTGCGGCTTCACGCGCGGCCTGGTCATCCCGGCCTCCACCAGGTTGTATTCCGGCGTCAGCTCGGCGCCGAACGCCCGGTAGCCCTTCTCCAGCCGTCCCGTCGTCCCGTACACGCCGATGCCGGCCGGCACCAGCCCGTGCGGGCGGCCCGCCTCCCACAGCGCGTCCCACACCACGGCGCCCTGCTCGAACGGCACGTACAGCTCCCAGCCGAGCTCGCCGACGTAGGAGATCCGCGACGCGAGCACCACCGTCCCGGCGAGCTCGATCTCCCGGCAGGTGCCGAAGCCGAACCCGGAGTGGGACACGTCGTCGCCGGTCACCGCCGACAGCACGTCCCGCGCCCGCGGGCCCCACAGCCCGAGCGTCGTCCACGAGGAGGTGACGTCCGAGAGGGACGCGCCCGCGGGCAGGTGATCGCGGATCCACTTGGCGTCGGACATCCCGGTCGCGCCGCCGGTCACGAACCGGAACCGGTCCGCGCCCAGCCGCATGACGGTCAGGTCCGAGACGAACCCGCCGTCGTCGTTCAGCAGCGAAGTGTACACGACACGGCCGACCGGAACGTCGAGCTGCGCGACGGCCAGCGACTGCACCCCGTCAAGCGCGCCCGGGCCGGTCACGTCGAGCACCGCGAACGCGGACAGGTCGACGAGGCCGCACGCCTCGCGCATCGCCAGGTGCTCGGCGTTGATGACCGGCGACCACCAGCGGGCCTCCCATTCGGCCTGCCGTTCCATCAGCCGCCCCGCGTACCGCTCCAGCAGCGGCTCGTTCGAGGCGTACCAGTGCGGCCGCTCCCAGCGGGCGGTCTCGAAGAACACCGCGCCGAGGTCACGTTCCCGCTGGTACACGGGGCTGAGCCGGAGCGGCCGCCCGGATTCCCACTGCTCGGCCGGGTGCACGATGCCGTACATCTTGTTGAAGCCCTCGCGCGCCCGCTCGCGCACGTGCGCCCGGCTGACCTGGGCCGGCCAGAACCGGGCGGCGGCGGCCTCGTGCACGTCCACCGTCGGCACCTTGCCGGACATCAGCTCCGCCACCGCGCGACCGCACCCCGGGCCCTCCTTGATCCAGCTTGCCGCCGCCGCCCACAGCCCCCTGACCTCGGGCATCTCGCCGAGCAGCGGGTGGCCGTCGGGCGTCATCGAGATCAGCCCGTTGATCGCGTAGCGGATGCCTGCCCGCTCGTCGCCGAGCAGCTCGGGCATCAGCTCCAGCGCCTGGGCGAGCTGCGGGTCGAAGTCGTCGGCGGTGAACGGCAGCTCGGTGGGCGACAGCGCCGCCTCCTCGTTCGACGGGATCTCGCCGGGCTCGACGATGATCGGCCGGTGCGCGTAGGAGCCGACCTCCATGTCGCCGCCGTGCTGCCGCTCGTACATGTTCGTGTCCACGTCCCGGACGATCGGGTAGGCGATCTCGCCGGTGGTGCCGGCGAACAGCGGGATCGGCCCGACACTGATCATCTGGTGCACCACCGGGGTCAGCGCCAGCCTGGCGCCCGCCATCGCGGCGATCCGCGGCGACCAGACCCCGCAGCAGATGACGACGTTCCCGGTTTCGATCTCGCCCGCGCTGGTGGTCACCGCGCGCACCCGCCCGGCCTCAGAAGCGATCCCGAGCACCTCGGTGCCGGACAGCACGGTGAGCGCGCCGGCCTGCCGGGCCCGCTCGCGCATCAGCGTGCCGACCCGCAGCGAGTCGACCACGCCGACGGTCGGGAAGTGCGCGCCGCCCAGGATCACGGACTCGTCCACGTAGGGCACGAGCTTGCGCACCTCAGCGGGCGAGATCACCTCGGCGGGGATGCCCCACGCCTTCGCCTGCGTGCAGCGCCTGCGCAGCTCCTGCATGCGCTCCGGGGTGCGCGCCACCTCGATGCCGCCGCTCTCGGTGAACACGCCGAGTTCCCTGTACTGCTCGGTGGAGTCCCTGGTCAGCTCGAACATCATCTTCGAGTACTCGATGGGGAAGATGAAGTTGGACGCGTGCCCGGTCGAGCCGCCGGGGTTCGGCAGCGGTCCCTTGTCGACGAGCACGAGGTCCCGCCAGCCGAGCAGCGCGAGGTGGTGCACGAGGCTGTTGCCGACGATGCCGGCGCCGATGACGATGGCGCTGGCCCGGGACACCTGGGCCGGAGAGTCAGTCATACCGCTAATCCCGCCAGTGATCGATGTTGGTGATGGAGCCCGTGTTCATCGAGCACGGCCCTGCGCCATTGCTCGGCCCGCCGGATCTGGTTGAACGTGAACAGGTGCAGCTCGGCCACCTCGTCCGCGGGCCCGGCCCGGTCGAGGAAACGGTCCGGGCTGTACCCGCCGGGCAGCCCGAGACGCAGCGCCCAGCCCGGATGCCGGGTGAGGAACCGGGCGGACTCCGACGCGCCGGCCACGGTCGCCATCCGCAGCAGCTTCCCGCGGCCGGCCGGCCCGGACACGCCGACGTACAGCGGCAGCGTCACGCCCCGCGCGCGGATCCGCGCGATCCAGGCGCGCAGCACCGCGGCGTCGAAGCAGACGTTGCTGACGATGTAGCTGGCGTGCCGCCGCTTGTCCCACATCGCCTGGATCGTCAGATCGTCGCTGATCCGCGGGTGGCTCTCCGGGTAACCGGTGATGCCCATCCTGGCGAACGGCCTGCCCATGGCGGCCAGCCGCTCCAGCAGGTGCAGGGCGCTGTGGAACCGCCCGGCCGGCTCGGCCGCGTCGCCGCCGGGCACGAACACGTCGTCCACGCCGCACGCCGTCAGCCTGGCGACGAGCTGTGCCAGGTGAGCGTCATCCGCGACCGACCGCGCCGCCAGGTGCGGCACCACCCGGTAGCCGCGTGCCGCCAGCCGCTCGGCCAGGCCGATCGTCGCCGCCAGACCCTTCACCGCGGACGCCGTCACGGTGACGGTCATCCCGGCCGGCACCCACTCCGCTACCGCCTCCTCCGTGCCGGGCGCCGGGAACACCTCATACCGCGGCGACTCGAGCAGCGCCGCCAGACCCGTCACGCCGCCTCCCCGACCAGCGCGGCGAGCTCTCGTTCCAGCCGGCCGACACCCGTATCGATTCGCGTCAGCGGCAGCCCGAACATGCCGGCCACGCGCGCCGCCTCCGCGGCGAGCTCCGGGGTGGGCTGCTGCGCCAGCCACACCACCCGCCGGTAGTGGCCGAAGTAGTCCGGCCACAGCTCCGGGTACCTGTCCAGCCCCAGCTCGGCGACCACGCTGCGGCGGAAGCTGCGCACCAGGAAGTCGGTGAGCAGGTACGTCCCCGGCTCGGCTTCGAGCAGCGACCGCACCCGGGACGGCCCGGCGAACACGTCGTAGCAGTGCAGCCCCCGCAGGCGGCGCAGCCCGTACCTGGAGCACAGGGCGTCGAGCGCGCCGTAACTGCCGCAGTCGGCGTAGGCCACGGCGACGCGCCGGCCGTCCGCCAGGGCGGATACCACGTATCGTTCGGCAAACTCTGTGATTTTCTGCGGCCGGTTGTGCAGCAGGGCCGGCAGCGGCCGCACGGTCACCGGCCAGCCACGGCGGCTCGCGATGTCCCGCACATGGCCCGCGAGCGCGCCGCACGCGAGGACCTCAACCGGCGGGGAAGGCGAGCTGGCCGACGAAGCGGTCGTTGAAGTCGGCGCGGTCGGAGAGCTCGACATATCTCACCTCCTCGAGCAGCGCCAGGGCGCCGGCCCGCTCGCGGAGGCTGAGCAGCGCCATCTTCGCGCCCTCGCCGGCCACGTTCCCGGCGCTCACCACGCGCTGCACCGGGACCCGCGGCACCAGGCCGATCCTGATCGCGCTGGCCGGCGACAGGTAGCTGCCGAACGAGCCGGCCAGCAGCACCTGCCTGACGTCCCCCTCCTCCAGCCCGGCCTCCTCCAGCAGGATGCGCCAGCCGGTGGCGATCGCGGCCTTGGCGAACTGCAGCTCGCGGACGTCGCGCTGCGACAGGCAGACGCTGTCCTCCGGCGCGCCGCGCCAGTGCAGCACGAACACCCGCTCCTCGCCGGCCCTGGTCAGCCGGGCGGCGAGGCCAGGCGCCCTGGCACGCGCCTCCTCCTCGGTCACGAACCGCCCGGAGGAATCGAGCAGGCCGACCCGGACCAGGCCGGTGACGGCGTCGACCAGCCCGGAGCCGCACAGCCCCGCGGGCTCGGTGTCGCCGATGACCTTCAGGTCGAGGGTCTCCGGCGTCATGGTCACGACCTCGATCGCGCCGGCCGCCGCCCGCATCCCGCAGCGGATCGCGGCGCCCTCGAAGGCCGGGCCGGCGGGCGCGGCGGTCGCGAGCAGCCACTCCCGGTTGCCGAGGACGATCTCGCAGTTGGTGCCGATGTCGACGAACAGCCGTACCCTTGTGTCGCGGTCCATCCCGGAGGCCAGCAGCCCCGCGGTGATGTCGCCGCCCACGTACGCGCCGAACGCGGGGAACAGCACCGCCCTGGCGCGCTCGTTCAGGGCGAGCCCGAGGTCGCCGGCCAGCACCTCGGGGAGCAGCCGGGCCGACATGATGAACGGCGCCATCCCGAGCGGCTCCGGGTCGATGCCGAGCACCAGGTGCGTCATGGTGGCGTTGCCCGCCAGCGCCACCTCGTAGACCTCGTGCGGCCCCACGTTTCCCCGCTCGCACACGGCCGCGGCGAGCTCGCGCAGCGTCTCCTGCGCCAGCCGCTGCAGCGTGCCGAGCGCGGCGGGGTCCATCATCGTGGCGCTGATCCGGGTGATCACGTCGGCGCCGAACGGCTGCTGCCTGTTGAGCGTGGACTCGACGGCCACCGGCGTCCCGGTGGACAGGTCGAGCAGCGTCGCCACCACGGTGGTCGTGCCGAGGTCGAACGCGATGCCGAACCGCCGCTGCGTGGTGTCACCCGGCTCGACGGCGATCAGCACGTCGTCCACGACGACCGCGGTGACCTTGTAGCCGGACTCGCGCAGCGTCCTGCCGAGGTTCCTGAGCACGGCCAGCTCGGCCCGCGGCTGCAGGTCGTCCAGCCGGGCGAGCACCCGCTCCAGGTCGGTGGCCTGGTCGGCGAGGGTGGGCTCGGACAGTTCCAGGTAGCGTTTCTGCACCGCCGGCCGGAGGATGACCTGCCTGCCGACGCCCACGGTCGCCGCCTTCGGCCGGGTGGCCAGCGGGGGCACCTCGATGCTCGCGTCGGCGACCGCCGGGGTCCTGCACGCCAGCCGCCAGCCCTGCCGCAGCTCCTCGGCGCTGTACGCCCTGACGTCGAGGCTGGTCGGTGCCGGAGCGCCGGCGGTAAACCGCACCCGGCACTTCCGGCACGTGCCGTGGCCGCCGCAGGTGGAGTCGATCGCGATGCCGTTCCAGCTCGCCGCGTCGAACAGGGTGACGCCGTACGGAGCGCGCACCGGGTGGTCATTGAAGAGCAGATTTATCCGAACGGGGCCGTGCGCTGCCTCGTCGTCACAGTGCCCGTCCGCTTCCGCGGCGTCGTGGACCTGCGTGGTCACGTCGCTGCCTGCCGCGCACGGTGCCTCGCTATCCAGGCGGCGCCCCACTCGTCCCTGTTGAGCACGAGGTCGGCCGCCTTGACCGCGCTGACCACCTGCGGTGACCGCGCGTCCATGATCGCGCTGGTCAGCCCGCGGGCCGCCGCGATCGGGAGAAACGCCGCGCTGATCGAGTGCCGGTCCGGCATCCCGAACGACACGTTCGACGCCCCCAGCGTCATGTTCACCCCGAACTCGCCGGCGATCATCGCGATGGTGTCGAGCGTCCTGCCGGGGTGCACGGTATCGGCGCCGACCGGCATCGCCAGCGGGTCGATGACGATGTCCTCGATGGCGATGCCGTACTTGCCGGTCGCCACGCCGATGAGCTTGCGGGTCAGCTCGAGCCGGCGGGCGGGTTCCTCCGGGATCTCCTCCTCGTCGTTCGGCAGCCCGATGACGGCGGCGCCGTACCTTTTGACCAGCGGCAGGATGGCGTCCAGCCGTTCGTCCTCGGCCGTCACCGAGTTGACCAGGGCCTTGCCCTCATAGGCGGCGAGGCCGGCGTCCAGCACCTCGACGATGGAGGAGTCGATGACCAGCGGAAGGTCGGTCAGCTCCTGGATGAGCCCGACCGCCCTCGCCATCAGGGCCGCCTCGTCGGCGAGCGGCGCGCCCATGTTGACGTCGAGCAGCATGGCGCCGCCCTCGGCCTGCTCGCGGACGTCGGTCGCGACGCGGGAGAGGTCGCCGTCGCGAAGCTGCTGCTGGAAGATCTTGCGGCCGGTCGGGTTGATCCGCTCGCCGATGATGGCGAACGGCTGGTCGTGGCCTATCGTGACGGTCCTGGCCGCCGAGGAGACGATGGTGTGCACTGCCGCTGCCCCCTCCGGTCTCAGGCGCTCGCCATCGCGCGGCGGCGCTTCAGCAGCTCCTTGGCGCGCACCACCGCGGCCGACGCGTCGGCCGCGTAGCCGTCGGCGCCCACCACGTCGGCGTACTCCTGGGTGACCGGCGCGCCGCCGACCATGACGATGACCTGGTCGCGCAGCCCGGACTTCCGCAGCGCGTTGATGTTCGCCTTGAACATCGGCATCGTCGTGGTGAGGAAGGCGGAGAAGCCCACGATGTCGGGTTTGTGCTCGCGAATAGCCTCGACGAACTTCTCCGGTGCGACCTGCACGCCGAGGTCGATCACCTGGAACCCGGCGCCCTCGAACATGATGTTGACCAGGTTCTTGCCGATGTCGTGCACGTCGCCCTTGACGGTGCCCATGACCACGGTGCCGATCGTCTGGGCGCCGGTCTCGGCCAGCAGCGGGCGGAGGATCTCCAGCGCGCCCGCCATCGCCTTGCCGGCGATGAGCATCTCCGGGACGAAGAAGTCGCCGCGCTCGAACCGCGCCCCGACCTCCTCCAGGGCGGGGATCAGCGCCTCGTACAGGAGCTCCTCGGGGCCGAGGCCCATGGACAGGCCCTCGTTGGTCAGCTCGAGCACCGCCGGGCCGTTACCGGTGAGCGTCCTGTCGTAGAGCCCGGCGAGCAGCTCATCACGTGTCACACTGCGCCTCCCCGCTCGCCTGCGGGCGCCTTCGGCTCGCTCATGCGGCACCCGCTTTCCGTTCCGGTGCCTTCTGCGCCTGCGCGGTCCGCGCCGTCCGCGGCCGGTAGCCGAGCGCCGCGGACAGCGCCGCGGCCTCCTCCACGCAACGCCGGGCGGCGAAGGCCGCGCTCTCCCTGGTCATCCGCGCCGCGGGCGCGGACACCGACATGGCGGCGACCACGGCGCCGTCATACCGGAAGACCGGGGCCGCCAGGGCGACCAGGCCTGGCTCCAGTTCCTCGTCGGTCACCGCGTAGCCGCGCGCCCGTACGCCCGCAAGGTCGGCGCGCAGCGCCGTCTCGCTGGTGACCGTCTTGTCCGTGCGCCGCCCCAGCTTGCCGGCCGGGATCTGCGCGGCGCCGTAGGCGAGCAGCACCTTGCCCAGGGCGGAGCAGTGCAGCGGCACCGACAGGCCGACCCAGTTGGTCCCGCCGATCAGGTACGTGCTGTCGACCTGGGCGATCTGCTCCACGCT
Organism: Streptosporangiaceae bacterium; assembly: GCA_019239975.1. Taxonomy (GTDB): domain Bacteria; phylum Actinomycetota; class Actinomycetes; order Streptosporangiales; family Streptosporangiaceae; genus JAFAZE01. The sequence continues at coordinate 38,282 of JAFAZE010000005.1, read as the reverse complement.
GCCGCCGCTCGCCACACCCAGGTTGACCGTCTCGCCGGTCGCCTTGCCGAGCCTGTCCAGGAACGGCTGCGCGACGGCCACCAGGCTGGCCTCGGCGCCGCCGCGCCAGGCGAAGCTGACGAACATCTCACCGGGCAGGAACCTGCCGTGGCTGTCGCGCCGGACCAGGCCGTTGCGCTCGAGCGCCAGCAGCAGCCGGGACGTGGTGGATTTGGCGAGGCCGGTGGTCGCGGTCAGCTCGGTGAACGTGACCGGTTCCGCCGAGTGCACCACCTCTGAGAGCAGCCTGGCCGCCCGGTCAACAGCCTGCGTGCCGTTCTGGTTGCTCATACCTCTTCTATTCCGTTCCACGACGTGTTCCACGGGGTTCGCTTTGTTCCACGCTTTCGCTCGTGTCGCAGCGTTCGCTCGGGCCTCGCTTACACATAAGTTCCACTTTATGGAACTTCGTTCTACTATGTGATCGTAAGGCCGTGGTTTAGGATCGGTCAAGCTCCCGGTTGCGCACCGGGTGAGCTTCCGGTTCCGCACTGAGACGGTGAGGCGGATGTTCGTCAACACGATGCCGAGGTATGAGATCCTCTCCGCGGATGCGATCGGGGTGCTCGACCGCGGCTGGCGCCGGATCGTTTCCGAGATCGGCGTGCAGTTCGCCAAGCCCGAGGCGGCCGGCCTGTTCGCCAAGGCCGGGCAGCAGGTCGACGGCGACGTGGTACGGCTCGACCCGGAGTTCGTCCTCGAGCAGGTGGCGAAGGCGCCGCGCGAGTTCGATGTGCAGGCCCGCAATCCGGCCAACAACGTGCACATCGGCGGCGACCACATGGTGTTCACCTCGGTGTACGGCTGCCCGTTCGTCCGCGAGGGCGACGTGCGGCGTGACGCCACGCTGGACGATTTCCGCCGCCTGGCCAGCCTGTCACAGGCGTACCCGGAGCTGGACTCGGCCGGCGGCGTGATCTGCGAGCCGAACGACGCGCCGCTGGACTCCCGGCACCTGGACATGACCTACGCGCTGCAGACGCTGACCGACAAGATCTACATGGGCAACGTGGTCTCCGGCCCGAACGCGGCGGACACGATAAAGATGACGGAGATCCTGTTCGGCGGCGCCGGGGGAAAGGGCAGGGCGGCGATCGAGCGGACCCCGGCCACGATCTCACTGATCAACTGCAACTCGCCGCTGCGCTGGGACGACCGCATGCTGGACGCCCAGTTCGAGTACTGTGCCGCGAACCAGCCGGTCGTGCTCACCCCGTTCCTGCTGATGGGCGCGATGTCGCCGGTCACGATCCCGGCGGCGCTCGCGCAGCAGCTCGCCGAGGCGCTCGCCGGTATCGCGCTCGCGCAGCTCATCCGGCCCGGATGCCCGGTGATCTTCGGCTCGTTCCTGTCCAACATCGACATGCAGTCAGGCTCGCCCTCGTTCGGCACGCCCGAGTCGGCGATCGGGCTGCTGTGCACCGGGCAGCTCGCCAGGCACTACGGGCTGCCGTTCCGCACCGGCGGCGGGCTGAACTCCAGCCAGACCGCGGACGCGCAGTCCGCGTACGAGGCGCTCATGACGCTGCTGCCCACGTTCCTCGCGGGCACCAACTTCGTCATGCACGCCGCCGGGTGGCTCGAAGGCGGCCTGGTGAGCTGCTACGAGAAGTTCATCATCGACATCGAGCTGCTGCGCATGCTCCGCGTGGAGTTCACGCCGCTGGAGATCGACGAGGCCTCGCTCGCTTTCGGCGCGCACGAGGAGGTCCGCCACGGCGGCCATTTCCTCGGCGCGCAGCACACGATGGAGCGCTTCCGCGAGTGCTTCTACCGGCCGCTGCTCTCCTCGACCGCGAACTTCGAGCGCTGGCTGCGCCTCGGCGCCAAGGACACCGCCGCCCGCGCCGCCGAGATCTGGCAGCGGAAGCTCGGGGAGTTCGAGCCGCCGCCCCTCGACGACGCCATCCGCGCCGAACTTGACGACTACGTGGCCCGCCGCCGCCGCGAGCTCGGCGACTGAACGGCGCAGGCTCACAAGCGAAGCTGCGTCAGTGCGGCCAGTAGGGTGACGGCGGTTTCTTTCGCGGGTCAACGATCTCGAAACGGCGTCGTGGGTCGAGGCCGGCGATGTGCACAAGCCGCTGGCCGCTTGCGATCTCCAGCTCCTGCATGACCATCGGCATCGCCGCGATGACCGCGCCCATGGCAAGCGCCAGGCCCCGTGCGCCCTGCTGACGCTGTCCGTAGCGCACGTGGTGCAACCTTGATTTCTTGATCGCATCGCACTCTTCCGGGTCATCAAACTGCGCGCGATCCCTCGTGATAAGGATGTGATAGCCAGCCCTGCTGCTAGCTGCACGGCAGTGTCCTCGTCGATGAGGACGCGCATTTACGCAGCCCGGGAGGCGGGATCGTAACTCTCGACATAGCGGGCGAAGTCGAGCGCATCGTCTGCCGCGGCGGCTGTCACCGAAGGGTAGTAGTTAGTGACCTGGTCAGCGATTACCCCGTCACGCATCAGGCCCGCCACGGCGTCGTAAGGCACTCTGGTTCCGGCGATGACAGGTGTGCCGCCTTGTGTTTCTGGGTCCACGGCTAGCCGGGGACGCGGGCGCAGCAGATGCGGGACAAGGACGCCAGCGCGGACCGCGAACGGCTCAATCACGTCACCCATTACCACGATCAGCTGCAGCTGGCCGGGCTTGCTGATCAGATCGACGGCCTCATTTCCGCTGACCAGCTGAATGTTGCCGGTTCGGTCAGAAACAAGGCTGTACGACGCCAGATGGTCGGCCTCACCGATGCCGCGCAGGTTTCCGATTGCCGCACGAACCTTCTGGAGCGAAGCGTTTTCACGCAGGCGGACGAACGTGCGCAGTGCCAGCACGTCGCGAAACGAGTACACCACTCGAGATGCCGCTGAGACCTCGGGTGCGAGCAGCGGCCCGGTTCGCGCGCTGCGCCAGTGCCGAAGCTGGCTGATCGTAGCCCCGGAAAGGGCGGCGGCCATCTTCGCCGTATACGCCACTACATCCCCCTTACAGGTGCTTACTACGCATTGTGCGACACTGCGGCACGCCGTGGTGCTTGCGACGCACCGCACCGTCGCCAGAAATCGGCCAGGTTCACCGCATGCTAGGGCATGTGGGCACAGCGGTGACCGAGCGAATGCCCATGGTTACGCTTGTCTGGACAACCATGGGTTGTCACTAGCGGCTGACCAGCCGAGGCGGCGGGAGATCTCGGCGCCGGCGCGGCGGACCGCCGTCGCGATCGGCGGGATGCGGCCGGCAGGGATGCGGAAGCTCGGCCCGGAGGTGCTGATGGACGCGACCACGCTGCCCTCCGCGTTGCGCACCGCGGCCGCGATCGCGGTGAGACCCACCTCCAGTTCCTCCACCGTGATCGCGTAGCCCAGCTCCCGCACCTGGGCCAGCACGCGCTCGAGCTGGGCGCGTGCGGTGATCGTGCGGTCGGTGAACCGCTTCAGCGGCGCCGCGAGGCATTCGGCCATGCGCTCCGGCGGCAGGTGCGCGAGCAGGATCTTGCCGTCCGAGGTGGCGTGCAGCGGGATGCGCTGCCCCGCCCAGTTGTGCGGGGAAAGCGCCGACGGCCCGGCAACCTGATCCAGGTAGAGCGCGTCGCTGCCGGAAAGCACCGCGATGTTGACGGTCTCGCCGACCTCCCTGGCGAGGGCCTGGCAGACCGGCCGGCTCTCCTGCACCAGGTCAAGGCGTGCCCCCGCGGCGCCGGCCAGCCGCACGATCCCCACGCCGAGCCGGTACCTGCCGCGCGCGGTGTCCTGCGCCACCAGCTCACGCCGGTCGAGCGCGGCCATGAGCCGGAAGGCCGTCGACTTGTGCACGCCGAGCTCGCGCGCGATGTCGGTGACTCCCGCCTCCCCGTCCCGGGCGAGTATCTCGAGAATGGCCACCGCCCGGTCCACCGACTGGACCGTACCCGAACTCTCCCGCGACCGGACGCCTCCGGAGCCCGCCCGCCCCCCGTTGTCCACAGTGCAACACTACAGCCCCGGGTCACCTCCGGACCCCTGGCGCCGGGCGCGTCGGCTAACCTTGGCAATGAACGCGCCCGGATCGGGGAAGCTCTTGGCGATCAGCGTCTTTGACCTGTTCAAGGTCGGCATCGGCCCCTCCAGCTCGCACACCGTGGGGCCGATGAAGGCCGCCAGGATGTTCGCCGAGGGGCTGCGCCGTGACGGGCTGCTGCCGCGGGTCGCCGGGGTGCGCGTCACGCTCTACGGCTCGCTCGGCCTGACCGGCAGGGGACACGGCAGCGACAAGGCCGTGCTGCTGGGGCTCGAGGGCGAGCTGCCCGCCACCGTCGACGTCGACGCGGTACCCGCGCACCTGGACGCGATCGCCGGGCGCGGGACGGTCCGCCTGCTCGGCGAGCAGGAGGTGCCGTTCGTTCCCCGCGAGCACCTCGACTTCGACCGCAAGCGAACCCTCGGCAGGCACCCGAACGGCATGCGCTTCGCCGCGTACGACCGGGGCGGCACCGTGCTGCGGGAGCGGGTCTACTACTCCGTCGGCGGCGGCTTCGTCGTCGGCGAGAAGGACGCGCCGGCGGGCGAAGACCGCCCCGTTCCATATCCATTTACGACGGCGGCCGAGCTCCTCGCGCACACATCCGCGGCCGGGCTGCCGGTCTCCGGCATCATGCTCGCCAACGAGCAGGCGCTCGGCCGGACCGCCGGGCAGGTCGGCGCCGGGCTGCGGGACCTGTGGCGGGTGATGCGGGAATGCGTCGAGCACGGCTGCGCCACGGGCGGCGTCCTGCCCGGCGGCCTGAAGGTGCGGCGCCGCGCACCAGACCTGTACCGGCAGCTCAGCCGCGAGCGCGACGGGCAGGACCCGCTGCACGCGATGGACTGGGTGACGCTGTTCGCGCTGGCGGTCAACGAGGAGAACGCGGCGGGCGGCCGCATCGTCACCGCGCCGACCAACGGCGCCGCCGGCATCATCCCCGCGGTGCTGCACTACTACGACCGTTTCGTGCCCGGGGCCTCCGAGGCCGGCGTGCAGCGCTTCCTGCTCACCGCGGCGGCGATCGGCGTGCTCTTCAAGGAGAACGCGTCGATCTCCGGCGCCGAGGTCGGCTGCCAGGGCGAGGTCGGGTCGGCCTGCTCGATGGCGGCCGGCGCGCTCGCCGAGGTCCTCGGCGGCACCCCCGAGCAGGCGGAAAACGCCGCGGAGATCGGCATCGAGCACAACCTGGGGCTGACCTGCGACCCGGTCGGCGGCCTCGTCCAGGTGCCGTGCATAGAGCGCAACGCCGTCGCCTCGGTGGCCGCGATCAACGCCGCGCGGATGGCGCTGCGCGGCGACGGCCGCCATTTCGTGTCCCTCGACAAGGCGATCGCGACGATGCGCGCGACCGGACGTGACATGCTGGACAAATACAAGGAGACGTCGCGTGGCGGGCTGGCCGTCAACGTCATCGAATGCTTAAAAAATATGTTTACTGAACGAGCGGTGGTGTCTCTCCCGGGAACCGCCGCTCGTTCGGTATGTTGACTGGCGTGCACGAGCTGTTTCCGGGTGACGCGCTGGACGCGTACGCGGGGTGGCCGCCGCCGACGGCAATCATCAGCGACGGCGCCTATGGCGTCCGCGGGTTCCATGGCGATACGGCCGGTCCCGAAGACCTTCCCGGATGGTACCGCCCGCATATCGAGCGCTGGTCGGCGGCGGCCACCCCCGCCACCACATTGTGGTTCTGGAACACGGAAATCGGCTGGGCGAGCGTGCATCCCCTGCTGGCCGCCTCCGGCTGGGATTACGTGCAGCTCGTCGTCTGGGACAAGGGCCTCGCGCACATAGCCGGCAACGTGAACGGCCGGACGATCCGCCAGTTCCCGGTCGTCACCGAGGTCTGCGCGTTCTATCAGCGGAAGTTCGGTGTCCCCGGGCCCGGCGGCGCGAATCTGGTGCCCGTGAAGAAATGGGTGCGCGCCGAATGGCTGCGCACCGGGCTGCCGCTGCGTGCCGCGAATGAGGCGTGTGGCGTACGGAACGCCGCAACGAGAAAGTACCTCACCACGGACTGGCTGTGGTACTGGCCGCCAGGGGAAATGATGGAGCGGCTCGCCGGCTACGCGAATACGCACGGCGCGCCGGCCGGATGGCCGTATTACTCGCTGGACGGCGAGCGCCCGGTGACCGCGAAAGAATGGGACGCGCTGCGCTACAAGTGGCATCACGCGCACGGCCTGACGAACGTGTGGGCGCGCGGCCCGCTGCACGACGACGAGCGGCTGAAGGGAACGTTGCGGCGCGCGGCGCCCAGGGTCTACAGGCCGACGGCGGGCAGTTCGGCGCACCTGAACCAGAAGCCGCTCGAGTTCATGGAACGCCTCGTGCAGGCGGTCACCGAGCCCGGGGACGTGGTCTGGGAGCCGTTCGGCGGCCTGTGCTCCGCCTCGGTGGCCGCGGTGACGCTCGGCCGCCGGGCGTTCGCGGCGGAGACCGACCCGGTGTTCGCGCGCCTCGCCGCGGACCGCCTCCGCCGCGCCCCGGCGCCGCGAGGCCGGCTCACCGCCCGTCCGCACGGGGCCGATGGCGCCAGCGGCCCCACTGGACGGGGCCAGATACGCCAACGGCCCCGCCAGGTGATGGGCCCGTTCACCGGGGGAACTCTTGCGAAGGCGGGCAATCTCAGCGACCGGCGAGGGTGAGACGGTGGACAGCAAGCAGTGGGACGAGCGCTATTCCCGGGCGGAGTACGAGTGGACGACGGAGCCCAACCAGTTCGTGGCCGCTGAGCTGGCCGGGCTGCCGCCCGGCCGGGGCCTGGACCTGGCGGCGGGGGAAGGCCGTAACGCGGTGTGGCTGGCCGAGCGGGGCTGGAAGATGACCGCGGTCGACTTCTCCCGGGTCGGTCTCGAGAAGGGCCGCAGGCTGAGCGAGGCGCGCGGCGTCACCGTGGACTGGGTGGTCGCCGACCTGGCCAGCTATTCGCCGCCCGGCGCGTTCGACCTGGTCCTCATCGCGTACCTGCAGGTGGAACCGGCGCTGCGCACCACCGTGCTCCGCCGGGCGGCGGCCGCGCTGGCCGGCGGCGGCACCGTCTTCATCGTCGGGCACGACCTGAGCAACCTCACCGAGGGCGTCGGCGGCCCGCAGGATCCCGAGCGGCTGTACACCCCCGAAGCGATCACGGCCGACCTGCCCGGCCTCAGCGTGCTGCGGGCCGGGCGGGTGCGGCGCACGGTCAACCGGGACGACGGGCCGGCCGTGGCCATCGACACCCTCGTCCGCGCCACGCGGCCGGCGTGAGGCATGCTCGGGAGCATGGAGCCCCGGATCGCGCTGCGGCGCGTCGATGAGGACGATCTGCCGGTCATCGAGAGCCTGACACAGGACCCGGCCATCGCCGGCGAGTTCGGCTGGCTGGGCTGGTATGACACGCAGGACCGGCGTCAGTGGGACGAGAACAGGATGATCTCCGGCGAGCGCGGGACGCTCATGGTCAGCCGCGGCGGCGAAACGCTGGGTTTCGTCAACTGGAGACGGCGCAGTGCCGGCGTCGGGGCCTTCTACTGGGAGATGGGCATCGCGCTGCTTCCCGGGGCCCGCGGGCACGGCCATGGCACGCAGGCCCACCGGCTGCTCGCGCGCTACCTGTTCGCGCACACGACCGCCCACCGGATAGAGGCGAACACGGAGGTGGACAACATCGCCGAGCAGAAAGCCCTGGAGCGCGCGGGATTTACCAGGGAGGGCGTGAAGCGCGGCGAAGGCTGGCGCGACGGCGCGTGGCGGGATGGGGTGACCTACAGCCTCCTGCGCACCGATCCGCCGGTGTGACGGGCCGGCCGGCTCAGAAGATGCTCCCGGACTGGTGAACCGGCGTGCCGCCCAGGACGGTGGCCAGGACCTGGATGTTCGTGATCCCCTCGGGTTCCGTCTCCAGCGGGTTGCGGTCCAGGACGGTGAAGTCCGCCAGCTTGCCCGGCTCGAGGGAGCCGATCTCGTTCTCACGGTGCGAGGCGAAGGCGGCATGCGTGGTGTACAGCGCGAGCGCGTCCCGGGCGGACAGGCGTTCCGCGGGGCCGAGCACCCGGCCGCCGCCGGTGCGGCGCAGCATCGCGTCGCGGATGCCCACCAGCGGGTCGGCGGTGATGACCGGGGCGTCGGACGATCCGGCGACGGTGATGCCCGCCCGCCGCCAGGACGCGAACGAGTAGAGCTGGTCGCGCTGGCCCGGGAACGCCTCGGCGAACCCGTCGCCCAGCGCCGACAGGAACCCCGGCTGGCTCGCGACGACTATCCCCAGCGCGGCGGCCCGCGCGGCGAGCGGCGGGTACATCGCGCCGCCGTGCTCGATACGGTGCCGTCGCGGATTGCCCGCTCCGCCGGAAAGGACCGCGGCGTACGCGTCCAGGACCGTCTCGATCGCCCGGTCCCCCTGGGCGTGAATGCAGACCTGGAATCCCCGGGCGTCGAAGTCGCGGACCATCTCGGTGAGCTCGCCGCGGTCGAAGTACATGATTCCCGAGCCGTACGGCGGGACAGGGTAGCTGCCGTTGATCGCGGCGGTGCGGCTGCTCATCCCGCCGTCGGCCCAGATCTTGACGGCTTCGGCGGCCAGCCGGCCGGAGTGGCGGCCGCGCAGGCCCGAGGCGAGCAGCCAGTCCACCTGGTCGTGCACGACCAGCCCGTAGATCCGCTGGCTGAGCGCGCCCCGTGCGTCCGCCTCCGCGAAAGCGGCGAAGCTGTCGCGGCGCATATCGGCATCACACGCCGCGGTAAGGCCGAGCGCGGCCAGCCGGCGGCCCGCCACCCGCACCAGCCTGGCGCGCTCATCGGCGCCCATCCGTGCGATGTCATTGCGCAGGTTGCGCTCGAACAGCGCGAACAGCGGGCGCTCGTACACCACGCCGTCGAGCCGGCCATCCTGATCCCTGCCGAAGGCGCCGCCCGGGGGATCCGGCTGGCCGTCGGCGAAGCCGGCTTCCTTCAGCGCCGCCGTGTTCAGGACAGCGGCGTGCAGCGACGTGTGGTACAGCACCGCCGGACGTCCCGGCACGGCCTCGTCGAGCTCCGCCCGCGTCGGGTGCCGTCCCTCGCGGAGCTTGTACTCCACATACCCGCTCCCGGTCACCCAGGAGCCTTCCGGCGTCCGTTCAGCGGCCGCCCGCAGCCGGGCCTGAATCGCCGGCACGTCGGCTGCGGACGGCTGGCTGCAGTCGGCGCCCGCGGCCAGATAGCCGACATCGGACACGTGACAGTGCGCGTCTATCAGGCCCGGAATGACGGTGGCCCCGTCCAGCCGGACCACCCTCGCGCCTGGCGTCGCCGCCGCGCGGATCTCCCCGGCCGGTCCCACCGCGGCGATCCGGTCATCACGGACCAGCATGCTGTGCGCGCGGCCGCCACCCTCAGCCATCGTGACGATGGCGGCGTCCTCGACCACCAGCTCCATCGGGGCGCCCTTCCCTGAATGTTGATGCTATACACTTACGATGTATATCATCAACGTCACCGGAGGACTTGTGGCGCTGACGCAGATCGACATCGACGAAGACGCGCTCGCCGAGGCCATGCGGCTATCGGGCGCGAAGACCAAGAAGGACACGGTCAACCTGGCGCTGCGGGAGTTCGCCGCCCGGCACCGGCGGGCGGCGGCTCTGGAGCGCCATGCGGAGCTGTCGGCGGAATGGGACTTCGAGGGATGGCAGCGCCGGCGGGCGGCTGACAAAGACCCGGCAGCGTGATTCGCTATCTGCTCGACTCCTCCGCGTTGTGGCGGATCCTGCGGGAGGCCGCCCTCCGGGCATCGTGGGCTGAGGTCATTTCCCTCGGCGTGGTCGGATCCTGCCAGCCGCAGCGCGTCGAATTTCGCCGCTCGGCCCGCACCCCCGACGAATACGAGCAGATGTCGGAGATGTTCGATGCGCTGTATCCCGACGCGGCGGTCCCCAGGGGCGGCTGGCGGTGGATAGAGTCCGTACAGTACCGCTTGCTGCGTCATGGGACCCACCGCGCGCTGTCCGCCGTTGACCTGCTCGTCTGCGCCACCGCGGCGCACCATGACCTGGTGGTGCTGCATGACGACAGCGACTTCGTTACCGCCGCGCGCCACGTACCTGATCTGCGGGAACGTTCCGTCCGCAACACGCCGGGAGCCGGCTTGCCGCCGCCGGGCCGATGAGGGACGCGCGGTCCCCGTACAGTAGTCCGGGCTGCCGGTGGTGGGTGAGATCCGGAACGAGACGAAGATCTGGTCCATTACGTCGGCGCCGGTGGTGATGACCGGGCGCAGCTCAGCCGTGCGTGGAACGGCGCCGTCGGCCGTCCCGAGCAGCTGGCACCCGACGGCTCTGACGGTCCTCTGACCTTGCCCGGTGTAGCTTCCTGTGGAGCTGTGAGGCATCGATCAGGAGGAAGCGAATGAACAGACTCGGCCGGATCACCGTCGCGGCTGTCTGCGCCGCGGCGGCCGCGGTGGTTCCGAACCTGGCCCACGCGCGGACTGTGCCGCGGTGCCAGCTGCCCGTCTTCGGCCCGGGCAGCTCATACCACCCGACGATCCACCCGTCTGACTTCTCGGCGGACATCACCAACCCGTGGTTCCCGCTGCGGCCCGGCACGACCTACCTGTACACGGGCACCAAGGACGGCAAGACGGCGATGGACGTCTTCCAGGTTTCCCCGGCGACGAGAAAGATCGACGGGGTGCGGGCCCGGGTTATCAACGACCGGCTGTTCCTCGACAACGCCTTGGAGGAGCGGACCACCGACTACTACGCCCAAGACCGGTGCGGCAACGTGTGGTACTTCGGTGAGGACACCGCGACGCTTGACAGGAACGGGAGGGTCATCGACCGGTCGGGCTCATTCCATGCCGGTGTGCACGGTGCGCAGCCGGGTGTGTTCATGCAGGCGCGGCCACAGATCGGACGCTGGTTCCGGCAGGAGTGGTACCGGGGCCAGGCCGAGGACCGGTTCCGGGCGCTGAGCACGTCGGCGTCGATCACAGTCCGCTATGGCAGCTTCCGCAACGCGCTGCGCACCGAGGAGCGAACGAATCTAGAGCCGGGCGTCATCGACAACAAGTACTACGTGCGCGGTCTCGGCGAGGTCAAGGAACTGACAGTCAAGGGTGGCAGGGAAGTCCTGCAGCTGGTCGACGTGCTCCGCTGACGCGAGGCCGCCCGGGCCTGCTCCGTCACGCGTACCGTAAGAGGAGGTGATGAGGCAGTGCAGGTGCTGGTGGTCGAGGACGATCCGAAGGTCAGGGACCTGCTGCAGCGCGGCCTGGAGCAGCAGTCGTTCGCGGTCGCGGTCGCGGCGGACGGCGCGGAAGCACTCTGGCGGGCGCGAGAGTCGAACTTTGACGCGATCGTGCTCGACGTGTTGCTCCCGGATACCGACGGGTTCACCGTCTGCGGCGAGCTGCGCGTCACCGGCAGCTGGGCGCCCATTCTCATGCTGACCGCCCTCGACGATGTGCAGGACCGGGTCCGCGGGCTGAACGCCGGCGCCGACGACTATCTGATCAAGCCGTTCGACCTGGCCGAGCTGGTGGCCCGGCTGCAGGCGCTGTTCCGCCGCGGGCGCCCGCCGCGCCCGGTGACGCTGCGGGTCGGGGATCTCTCACTCGACCCCGCCGGCCGCGAGGTCCGCCGCGGCGAGCAGCCGATCGAGCTCACGGCCCGGGAGTTCTCGCTGCTGGAATACTTCATGCGCCACCCGTCCGAGTCACTGAGCCGGACCCGGCTCCTCCAGCACGTATGGGACGACGCGTTCGACGGCGACCCTCACGTGGTCAGCGTCTACGTGTCCTATCTGCGGGACAAGATCGACCGTCCGTTCGGCCGCTCATCGTTGCAGACCCTCCGCGGCGCCGGCTACCGACTTCGTGATGATCTCGCTGCGCCGGCTACCGATTAGAACACGCGTGACCGCCGCGTTCACCGCCGCGATGACGCTGCTGCTGGTCGGTATCGGCCTGCCGGTCTACTGGTCGATGAGCGGCGCCCTGCTGGACGAGCTGGACTCCGGGCTGCGCTTCCGGGCCGCTGCCATCGCCTCCCCGTCACCTCATGCCCTGGTCGAGACACCCAACCCCCTGCTCGAAGAGCGAGCCGAGGCGTTCGACCAGCTGCTCGCCGGCGACGGGCGCATCATGCGCTCCAGCGCCGGGCTGCCTCCCGGACCGCTGCTCAGCCTGCGCGAGCTCGCCGCGGTCCACGCCCCCACGTTCTTCGTCCGTCACGTCGCCGGTGTCCAGGACGCCGCGCGCCTGCTCGCCGTGCCGATCAAAGACGGAAAGGCCAGCGAGGTCCTCATCGTGGGCGCAACCATGGCCGACCGCGCCGACGAACTGGCCAGCCTGGTGCTGGTCTTCGCGGTCGGCGGTCCGGTCGCCGTCCTGCTCGCGTCCCTGACCGGATGGTGGGTCGCCGGTCTCGGGTTCCGGCCAGTCGAACGGATGCGCCGCCAGGCCGCAGCGATCACCGCCTCCGGGCTCGACCACCGCCTGGACCTCCCGGTCGCGGAGGACGAGGTGCGCCGGCTCGGAGCCACGCTCAACCAGATGCTCGACCGGCTCGAAGCGGCTGCCCAGCACGACCGGCGATTCCTCGAACGCGCCAGCCATGAACTGCGCACCCCGCTGACCGCCCTGAAGGCCGAGCTCGACGTCGCAGCATCCGGCCCTGGTGACGTGGCCACACTATCGGCCGCCATCGCCAGCGCCACCGAGGAAACGAACCGGGTGATCCGTCTCGCCAACGACCTGCTCGCCCTGGCCCGGACCCATTCCGGGCGCATGCCGATCAGCCGGGCCACGCACAGCGTGCGCTGGCTGCTCGAATGTGCCTCTGCGGCGAGCCGGGCCCGCGCCGAAGCTCACCAGATCACACTGGACGTCGACGCTCCCGGCATCTCGGCGTTCCTCGACGCGATGCGGGTACGGCAGGTTCTTGACAACCTCATTGACAACGCGCTGCGACACACCCCGCCGGGAGGGACCATCACCCTGGCTGCGCGCGCCAGCCAAAGCTCGATCGACATCACCGTGCGGGACACCGGCTCCGGCTTCGCGGCGCCGGACCAGCTTCAACGCAGGCTCCGCCGGGACGGCGACATCTTGTCAGGCCACGGGCTTGGGCTTCGCATCGCCGATAGCGTCGCCGCAAGCCACGGCGGCCGGCTATTGCTTGCCAACCGCGAACCACACGGCGCCGAAGTAACCGTCGAAATCGCCAGCGCAGCGGTCCAGTCGGCTGACGGCGAAGAAGTCGCGTCCATCATTCAGGACCTGGCTCGCTGAGGACGATGAGCATGGCGAAGTGGCAGGCGGGCGTAGAGGGGTGTCCAGGATCTCACTGGTGGAGCTAAGGGGACTCGAACCCCTGGCCTTCTGGATGCAAACCAGACGCTCTTCCAGCTGAGCTATAGCCCCGGATGCTTCAGGGTACCCGCTGGGGACAGCGCCGCACGAACGGATCGCCAGCGCCGCTGGGCATGAACGTTGCGCTACTTGAGGAGACGGGAGAGGCGGCGGTCGGCCAGGGGCTTGCCGCCGGTCTGGCAGGTGGGGCAGTACTGGAGGGCGGAGTCGGCGAACGACACCTCGCGCACGGTGTCTGCGCAGACGGGGCAGGGCTGGCCGGCGCGGCCGTGCACGCGCAGGCCGCTCTTCTTCTCGCCCTTGAGGTCCGCGGCGGCCATTCCGGCCGAGCGCTCCACCGCGTCGCGCAGTGTCGTGATGATCGCGGCGTGCAGCGTTGCCACCTCGTCGGGGGTGAAGCTCGACGCGAGCTTGAAGGGGGACATTCGGGCGGCGTGCAGCACCTCGTCGGAATACGCGTTGCCGATCCCGGCGATGATCTGCTGGTCGCGCAGGACGCCCTTGATCTGCGTGCGGCGCCCGGCCAGCAGGCCGGCCAGTGCCTCCGCGGTGAAGGAGTGAGCCAGCGGGTCGGGGCCGAGGGAAGCGACGCCGGGGACCTCGGCCGGGTCCCTCACGAGGTAGACGGCGAGCCGCTTCTGGGTGCCGGCCTCGGTGAGGTCGAATCCGGAACCGTCGTCGAGCACCAGCCGGAACGCCAGCGGGCTCTTGCCCGGCCGTACCGGCCTGTCAGGCTGCTCGTCCCGCCAGCGCAGCCAGCCCGCGCGCGCCAGGTGAATGAGGAGGTGCAGAGGCGCTTGGCCGCCGGCGGCGCAGGACAGGTCCAGGAACTTCCCGTGTCTGCCCACGTCGCCAACCGTCAGGCCGGTGAGGCTGGTGAGCGGCGGATCGAACGTCTTCAGCACCGCGAAGGAGGCGGCCTCAGCCCGGGCGACGGCGTGCCCCGAGGCCCGGTCACGCAGGAAGGCGGCGAGCGCCTCCACTTCGGGCAGTTCCGGCATACCTCAGAGTTTATGCAGCTCGGCTTCCTGCAAAACCAGGTCAGGCAGGGCCGCGAAGCTGTCCAGCACGTGGGTCGCACCCGCTCTGCGGAGCGCCCTTGCGGTCCGCGAGCCGGTGAGCATGCCGACGATGACGCCGGCGCCGGCCCGCCGCCCGCACTGGATGCCGCTTTCGGTGGCGCTGACCATCGCCAGCTCGCGGACGTCTCCCACCCCCAGCCGCAGCGAAGCGGTGAGCGCGAGGTCGGGCCACGGAAAGCCCCTCGGCGCGTCGTCGGCGCACAGCACAGGGCCGAGACCGGCCAGGCTGCCGAGCCGGTCGGCGACCACCTTCGATGAGCTGCGGGACAGGCCGGACATGAGGCAGACGCGCACACCGGACTCGGCTATCTTGCCGAGCGCGGCGGCGGCGTCCGGCGGGGGCGTGATGCAGAACCGGTCGGCCGCGGCACGGAACGACCGTTCGAAGGCGAGGCAGGAGGCGAGTACCCGGGGCTCGTCGCCGGCGAAGAGATCTCGCATCACGTCGGCCGGCGGGCATCCCTGTGTCCGGTCGAACCTGACCATCGACCGGACATATGCTTCCGTCCCCGTGACGATGCCCTGCGTGGCGATCGCCTCGGTGAACGCGCGCTCGACGATGGTTCCGTCGAAGGCGACGCTCACCAGATCACAGCAGACCAGCGACACGGAAGGGGTGTCGCTCACCGGAAGGGTCAGTAGTCGTCGGCAGTGGTGGCTTCGCTCCACAGGTCCAGCTCGGCGCGCTGGGCCTGGACCTTACGCCACACGGCCAGCCCGCCGAGCACCAGTACGGCAAGGATGAGCAGCTTCTTCACAGCGCCGAACCCTCCACCTCTATGTTTGGGAAATCCCCGCTGGCCAGCCTACCGCGCGGGCCGGAACGCCCTTCCCGGTGAACAGAGCCGCGGAAACAGAGCAGCAAGCAGTGGTCTGGTGGGGCTACGTGGACTTGAACCACGGACCTCTTCCTTATCAGGGAAGCGCTCTAACCGACTGAGCTATAGCCCCGGGACCGGCCGGTGACTGGCCGGAAGACGGCCACGCCGGGAAAGACTACCACGTGCGGGACGCGGGTCCGGCACGTCACTCCGTCTCGCGCAGCGTTATCTCGATCCCGCCGAAGACGCGCGATATGAGGTTGTAGACCACGGCGCCGATCGTTGATATCGCGGTGATCAGAACGATGTTCAGCGAGCCGAGAAGGCCGGTGTAGCCGAGGACCTTGGACGCGGAGAACCACTGCTTCACGTTCGCCCCCGCCGAGGTCTGGCTCGACGTCACGCTGTTCACCACGCGCTGCAGCGAATCGAAGACGCCGACGCTCGAGAGCACGCCGTACAGAATGGCGATCGCGACGAACAGGATGATGAACGCCACCACGGAGACCACGAAGCTGAACTTCATGACCGACCACGGCTCCACCCTTGCCAGGGTCAGGTGCGCCTGCCTGCGGTTGCGCCGGGCGGAGGACGCCCTCTGCCGTTTCGCGGACCCGCCGGAGCCGGGCTGGCCAGACGGCCTGGCCGTCCACCCGCGTGACGCGGGCCGCGTCCCCGGGGCGGCTCCCCGCGGCCCGGATCCGAGGAGACCGGGCCCCAGCGGGCTCGGCGCGGTCGCGTCCGGTGCCAGCGGCGCGGTGTGCGCGGCGGGCGGCTGCGTGCTGGACGGCGCCGTGGTGTGCCCCGGGTACGGGTCGTTCCACTTGGGCGGCGGATCGCCCCACTCGTGATGCTGATCGCGGGCGCCGTCGGACACGGCGCGGGCCGGCGCGGCGGGCCCGGCGGACCCGCCCGGCGCGGCGGAGGCGGCAGGGGCGGAGGGGGCGGCCTCGGCCTTGGCGACGCGGCTGGCGAACCAGTTGTTCGTGGCCGCCACGGCCTGCCTGACCGTCTGCAGGCCTCCCTCCAGCTTGCCGGTGCCGTTGCCGCCCCGGGATGCCGCCGCCGGCCCGTCACCGCTGGCCTCTCCGGCATCGTCCGCTTTCCCGGCATCGTCCGCTTTCCCGGCGGCGTCGCCGGTCTTGCCGGCGTCCCTGGCGGCCTGCTCGTCGGCGCGCTCGTTCCCGGCGCGACCGTCCTCGCCGTCGGCCGGCGTCTCATCCGGCTGCCCGATGCCGTCGGCCGGGAACGGCACCTGGTCCCGGCCGGCGGCCTTGGCTCCGTCCGCCTTGCCCGCATCCGGCTTCTTGCCCGCATCCGCCTTTGGCGGGGGTGCCATGATCCCGTTAGGGGTGGCCGAAGCCTCGCCGTCCGCCTCGGGAGTATTCTCCCGCCGTGGCGGCGCCATCAGGGGCGGCTCCGCAGATCGTCCCGCCTCGTCCACGCCGTCCTCCTCGATGCCCTCTCGGGTCATTCGCCTTCTGTTGAGGTTATCTCGACCGGGGACGGCACCTGACGACCACGGTGACCTGGCCCGTCTTTCCCCGGCCGGTACGATGATCAGACGCGTCCCTGACCTGGATCGCTGAGTTCGTCCGCGTCACCGATCGATTCGGCGGACTCGGCGTTCCGCGCCAGAGCTACCACGCTATCTCCAGGCGCGAGGTTCATCAGCCGCACACCCATTGTCTGCCGTCCGGACAGCTTCACCTCGCTGGCCCGGGTCCTGATCACCCCGCCCGCCGAGGTGATGGCGAAGACCTCGTCCTCGGGCCGTACCAGCAGCGCGCCGGCCAGCTCGCCACGGGCCTCCACGATCCGGGCCGTGACGACGCCGAGGCCGCCCCGGTTCTTCACCGGGTACTGGTCGGCCGGCGTCCGCTTGGCGTAGCCGCCGCCGGTGGCGACGAGCACGTCCTCGCCATCCCGGATAACGTACATGCCGAGCAATTCGTCCCCGTTGCTGAACCGCATCCCGATGACCCCGGAGGTCGCGCGGCCCATCGGGCGCAGCGACTCGTCGCTCGCCTGGAACCTTATCGCCTGCGCCCCCTTGCTGACCAGCAGCAGGTCCTCGTCCGGGGACACCAGGCGGGCGCCGATCACCTCGTCATCCTCGCGGAGGTTGATCGCGATGATCCCGCCCGAGCGCGGCGAGTCGAAGTCGGTCAGCCTCGACTTCTTCACCAGGCCCGACTTGGTGGCGAGCACCAGGTACGGCGCGACCTGGTAGTCGCGCAGCGCGAGCACCTCGGCGATCCGCTCGTCGGGCTGGAAGGCGAGCAGGTTGGCGACGTGCTGGCCGCGGGCATCGCGGCCCGCGTCGGGCAGCTCGTAGGCCTTGGCGCGGTAGACCCTGCCCTTGTTGGTGAAGAACAGGATCCAGTGATGGGTCGTGGTGACGAAGAAGTGGTCCACGATGTCGTCGGTGCGCAGCTGCGCGCCGCGCACGCCCTTGCCACCCCGCCGCTGCGCGCGGTACTGCGCGGTCGGCGTCCGCTTCGCGTAGCCGCCGTGGCTGATCGTGACGACGACGTCCTCTTCAGCGATCAGGTCCTCGTCGGTCACGTCGCCGTCGTAGGCGATGATCTCGGTCCGGCGGTCGTCGCCGTACCTGGTGACGATCTCGCGGAGCTCGTCGCCGACGATCTGCCGCTGCCGCGGCGGCGAGGCGAGGATGTCCTCGAAGTCCGCGATCTTCGCGGTCAGCTCGTCCTGCTCGTCGACCAGTTCCTGCCGCTCCAGGGCGGCCAGCTTGCGCAGCTGCATGTCCAGGATCGCGCGCGCCTGGATCTCGTCGAGCTCCAGCAGCACCATCAGGCCCTGCTGCGCCTCGGCCGCCGACGCGCTGCCCCGGATCAGCGCGATGACCTCGTCGATCCGGTCGATGGCCTTGAGCAGCGCGCGCACGATGTGCAGCCGCTCCTGGGCCTTGCGCAGCCGGTACCGGGTACGCCGGACGATGACCTCGATCTGGTGTGCCACCCAGTAGCGGATCATCTGGTCCAGCCGCAGCGTGCGCGGCACGCCGTCGACCAGCGCGAGCATGTTGGCGCCGAACGTGTCCTGAAGCTGGGTGTGCTTGTACAGGTTGTTCAGCACGACCTTCGCGATCGCGTCCCGCTTCAGCACGATCACCAGCCGCTGGCCGGTCCGGCCGCTGGTCTCGTCGCGCACGTCGGAAATGCCGGTGACCCGGCCCTCCCGTACCAGCTCGGCGATCTTCGTCGCCAGGTTGTCGGGGTTGACCTGGAACGGAAGCTCCTTGACGACCAGGCACGGGCGGCCCGTCTTGGGGTCGTCCTCCACGTCGACGACCGCGCGCATGGTGATCGAGCCGCGCCCGGTGCGGTAGGCCTCCCGGATACCGCGCCTGCCCACGATGAGACCGCTGGTCGGGAAGTCAGGGCCCTTGATCCGCTCCATCAGCCCGTCCAGGAGTTCCTCCTGGACGGCCTTGGCGGCGTCGGGGTCTTCGGCCGGGGAGACGGCCTCGAAGCGCTCGTAGTTCTCCAGGTACCAGGCCACCCCGCCGGCGACCTCGCGCAGGTTGTGCGGCGGGATCCTGGTGGCCATGCCGACCGCGATGCCCTCAGACCCGTTGACCAGCAGGTTCGGAAACCTGCTCGGCAGCACGACCGGCTCGGACGAGCGCCCGTCATAGTTGTCGCGGAAGTCGACGGTCTCCTCGTTGATGTCGCGCAGCATCTCCATGGCCAGCGGGGCGAGCCGGCACTCGGTGTACCGCATGGCCGCGGGCGGGTCGTTGCCCGGCGAGCCGAAGTTGCCCTGGCTGTCGATGAGCGGGTAGCGCATCGACCACGGCTGGGCGAGCCGGACAAGGGCGTCGTAGATCGCGCCGTCACCGTGCGGGTGGTACGTGCCCATCACGTCGCCGACGACGCGGGAGCACTTGAAGTACCCGCGGTCGGGACGGTAGCCGCCGTCGTACATCGCGTAGAGGATGCGCGTGTGGACCGGCTTGAGGCCGTCCCTGACGTCGGGCAGCGCGCGGCCGATGATCACCGACATCGCGTAGTCGATGTAGCTGCGCTGCATCTCGACCTGGATGTCGACCGGCTCGGTGCGGTCGTGCCCGCCGTTCTGCTGGTCCGTAACTTCAGTCACTTCACAATCCCTACGTAAACATGGAAAGGACACCCGGCCGGCCCCCGCCGGTCAGATGTCCAGGAACCGCACGTCCCTCGCGTTGCGGGTGATGAACGAGCGGCGGGCCTCGACGTCCTCGCCCATCAGCACGCTGAACAGCTCGTCGGCCTGCGCCGCGTCGTCGAGCGTGACCTGCAGCAGAATCCGCCGCGCCGGGTTCATCGTGGTGTCCCACAGCTCATTCGCGTTCATCTCGCCGAGGCCCTTGAACCGCTGCACGGCGTCGCGCGGCCGCGGGTCCCTGCGCCCGGCGGCGATGCCCGCCTCGATCACCCGGTCCCGCTCCGCGTCGCTGTACGCGTATTCGGGCTCGACGCCGCGGCCGTCCCACTTGATCTTGTAGAGCGGCGGCTGCGCGAGGTACACGTACCCGGCCTCGATCAGCGGCTTCATGAACCGGAACAGCAGCGTGAGCAGCAGTGTGCGGATGTGCTGCCCGTCGACGTCGGCGTCCGCCATCAGGATGATCTTGTGATAGCGCAGCTTGGTGATGTCGAACTCGTCGTGGATGCCGGCGCCCAGCGCGGTGATCATCGACTGGACCTCGTTGTTCTTCAGCACCCGGTCGATCCGCGACTTCTCGACGTTGATGATCTTGCCCCGGATCGGCAGGATCGCCTGGAACTGCGGGTCACGGCCGCCCTTCGCGGAGCCGCCGGCGGAGTCGCCCTCGACCACGTAGATCTCTGACCTCGCCGGGTCGGTGGACTGGCAGTCCGCCAGCTTGCCGGGCAGCGACGTGGACTCCAGCAGCGACTTGCGGCGGGTCAGGTCCCGGGCCTGGCGCGCGGCGATGCGGGCGCGCGCGGCCTGGCTGGCCTTGGTGATGATCTCCTTGGCCTCGCCGGGGTTCCGGTCGAACCAGTCGCGCAGGTGGTCGTTGCACACCTTCTGCACGAAGGACTTCGCCTCGGTGTTGCCGAGCTTCGTCTTCGTCTGGCCCTCGAACTGCGGCTCGGCCAGCTTGATCGAGACGATCGCGGTCAGCCCCTCGCGCACGTCCTCGCCGGTGAGGTTGTCGTCCTTCTCCCGCAGCAGCTTCTGCTCGCGCGCGTACCGGTTGACGATCGCGGTCAGCGCCGCGCGGAAGCCCTCCTCGTGGGTGCCCCCCTCGGCGGTGTTGATCGTGTTCGCGAACGTGTGCACGGACTCGGTGTACGAGGCGTTCCACTGCATCGCGATCTCTACGGACATCCGGTCACCGTCATCGCCGAAATCGACGACGGAACCGTGCACCGGCTCTTTAGAAGCATTTATGTACCGAACGAAATCCGCGATGCCCCCGGCGTACCGGTACTCCACCGCGCGTGGCCGGCCGGAGTCGTCCGTGGTGCGGTCGTCGGTCAGCGTGATCCGCAGGTTCTTGTTGAGGAACGCCATCTCCTGCAGCCGGCGGGACAGCGTCTCGAAGTCCCACTCGGTCGTCTCGAAGATCGCCGGGTCCGGCCAGAACGTGGTCGTGGTGCCCGTCTCGCTGGTGGCGGCGCCGCGGGCGAGCGGCGCGACCGGGTTACCGCGCTCGTAGGCCTGCGTCCAGGCGTGGCCGTCCTTGCGTACCTCCAGGTCGAGCCGGATGGCGAGCGCGTTCACCACCGACACGCCGACGCCGTGCAGGCCGCCGGAGACCGCGTAGGACTTGCCGTCGAACTTGCCGCCGGCGTGCAGCGTGGTCATCACGACCTCGACCGCCGGCCGGTGCTCGACGGGATGCTCGTCAACCGGGATGCCGCGCCCGTCGTCACGCACCCGCACCCCGCCGTCGGCGAGAAGGGTCACGTCAATCTGGCTCGCGTGCCCGGCAAGCGCCTCGTCAACGGAGTTGTCTACGACCTCGTAGACCAGGTGGTGCAGGCCCCGCTCGCCGGTTGACCCGATGTACATGCCGGGACGCTTGCGGACGGCCTCCAGGCCCTCGAGTACCGTGATCGACCGTGCATCGTAGGACAAATGGAACTCCATCCCTGCTTCACGCAGCCTGTAGACGCCCCCATCGACTGGCCCCCAGTGAAATCTGAGCCTGGCAGTCTAGTCCGCGTAGCTGTCTCTATTTTACCTTCGGATACCGACTGACCGGGTGGGTTAGGGGCTTTACCCGTAGGTGTCGCGAGGTCCCCGGCTCCCCGGAACGCGCAGCCGCCCACGGCGGGACGGGCCCGCGGGGCCGCGCACGCGTACCTTGCGGACGGTGCCCGGGCCCAGCTCGTCGGCGAGCCGCCTGAGCAACTGCGGGGCCAGCAGGCGGAGCTGGGTGGCCCAGGCGGTTGAGTCGGCGGCGACGACGAGCTCGCCGTCATCGAAGGCCTCGGGCCTGGTGTGCGCGGCCAGGTCCGGGCCCACGATCTGGTCCCAGCTCCCGAAGACCGAGCCGACGGCGGCGCGTTCCCGCCATCCTCGTGCGGACAGCAGGCCGCCGAGCGCCGCGCTGAGCGGCTGCGGGTCGTCCCTGCGGGTTCGCCCGGGGCGGAGGGCCGCCGCCGCGCCAGCCGGCGGGACGGTCCCGCCGCCGGCGGCGATCGCCGCGGGATCGGCCACCGCCCGTTCGGCATCCCCTTGATGCCCGGCGGCTGACGGCCGGTCACCTCTGGCCCAGGCGTCCGCCTTCACCTGGCCCAGTGCCTCGGCAGCCAGCCGGACACGATCGGCGTCAGCCCGCACGGGTCAGCACGCCCCCGGAGATCGTGAACCGGGCGCCCGCCAGCACCGGCGGCACGTCGGCCGGCGCCGCGGCGGTCACCAGCACCTGCTCGGCGCCGGCCACCAGGGCCGCGAGCCGGTCCCGGCGCCCGGCGTCCAGCTCGGCGAACACGTCGTCCAGAATCAGCACGGGGTCCTCGCGTCCCGCCCGGAGCAGATCGAAACTGGCCAGCCGCAGGGCGAGCGCGAGCGACCAGGACTCACCGTGACTCGCGTAGCCGCGGGCGGGCATCTCGCGGATGAACAGCTCCAGCTCGTCACGGTGCGGGCCCACCAGGCAGACGCCGCGGTCCAGCTCGCTGGTCCTGGCGTCGGCCAGGGCGTCGCGGAGCCCCGCCTCCGCCATGCCCAGCTCGGCTCCGCGCGTACCGGCACTTTTTTCAGCATTCTGCCGCTCAGCGGTATTCCCGGTACCGCCGGGCGCGGCCTCGCCGAACGAACGGCGGTAGGCGATCGCCGCGGGGCCCTGGGCGCCGACCACGGCGGTGTAGGACCGCTCGACGAGCGGCCGCAGTGCCCGGACCAGGCGCTCGCGCCCCACCAGCAGCTCGGCTCCGGTGCGGGCCAGGTGCGCGTCCCACACGTCGAGCGTGGCCGCGATCGCGTCGCGCGCCTGGGCGCTGCGCCCCGACTTCAGCCCGGCGGACTTGAGCAGCGCCGACCGCTGCCTGAGCACGCGGTCGTAGTCGCCGCGGACCGCGGCGTAGCGCGGCGCCATGGCGACGAGGAGATCGTCGAGGAACCGGCGGCGCTCGCCGGGGTCGCCCTTGACCAGGGCGAGGTCCTCGGGCGCGAACAGCACCGTGCGCAGCACGCCGAGGATCTCGCGCGGCCGGGTCAGCGGCGCGCGGTTGAGCCGTACCCGGTTGGCCCGGCCCGGGTTCACCTCGATCTCCAGGATCGAGCTGCCGTCCGTGCTGGTCACGGCGGCGCGCAGCACCGCCCGTTCCGCGCCGCGGCGGACGAGCGGCGCGTCCTGGGCGGCCCGGTGGCTGCCCAGCGTCGCCACGTACCCGACGGCCTCGACCAGGTTGGTCTTGCCCTCGCCGTTCGGGCCGCTGAAGACCGTCACCCCCGGCTCGAGGGACACGTCCGCGACCGCCCAGGACCGGAAGTCCGTGAGCGCGAGCCTGGTCAGGTACACGGATCGAGCCTACGTGAGGGAGGCTGGGCGTGTCCCTAACCGGCCGAGCGGATGGGCATCAGGACGTACCGGTAGTCGGGCTGGCCCTCGCCCTTGCCCGTGATGACCGCGGGCCTGGTGGGCGTCGTGAACGAGATCCTCGCCGTGTCGGAGTCGATCGCGCCGATGCCGTCGATCAGGTACTGCGGGTTGAACGCTATCTGCATCTCGTCCCCGTCGAAGGACGCCTCGATGGCCTCCGTGGCCTGCGCCTCGTCGCCGGTGCCGGCCTCCAGGACCGCCTCGCCGGGAGCGAACGCCAGGCGCACCGGAGTGTTCCGCTCGGCCACGAGCGCGACCCGCTTGACGGCCTCGGCGAACGCGGCGGCCGGCAGCTCGGCGACGGCGCTGAACTCGCTCGGCAGCAGCGTCTGGTACCGCGGGTACTCGCCGCTCAGCAGCCGCGTCGTGGTCCGGCGGCCGCCGCCCTCGAAGCCGATGATGCCGTCACCGGCGGATTCGCCCTCGGTGGCCAGGGCCACCGCGACCTCCGCGCCCGTGGTGAGGGCGCGCGCGGTGTCGCCGAGGACCCGTGCCGGGACGAGCACGGCCATGTTGAGGCCGGCCTGCACCGGCGTCCAGCGCAGCTCCCGCACGGCCAGGCGGTAGCGGTCGGTGGCGACGAGGGTGAGCGTGTCGTCGGCGATCTCCATCCGGATACCGGTGAGCGCGGGGAGCGTGTCGTCCCGGCCCGCGGCGATCGCGACCTGGCCGATCGCGGAGGCGAACGCGTCGGCGCCGACCGATCCGGTCGTGGGCGGCATGTCCGGCAGCGTCGGGTACTCGTCACCCGGCAGCAGCATCAGCGTGAACGTGGCGCTGCCGCAGCGCAGCGTGGTCCGCGTGCCGTCGGTGGCCAGGTCCACCGGCTTGGCCGGAAGGCTGCGCACGATCTCGGCCAGGAGCCTGCCGGACACCACGACGGTCCCGGGCTCGTCGGCGGCCACGGGGATCGTGGCCTGCGCCGAGACCTCGTAGTCGAAAGTGGACAGCATGAGTTCCTGGTCGGCCTGCAGGCGCATGCCGGCCAGCACCGGCGCCGTCGGGCGCGCCGGTAGCGCACGGGCCGTCCATGCCACGGCCTCTGCGAGTGGGTCACGCTCAACCTGGAGCTTCACGGGAACTGCCTCCTACCGGTCGCGCCGTGGCGCGGATGCGCTGGCGGTCTGATCACTGGCTGCGTGGGCTTATTGGCGGCGGGGCGGCGGCCCGGCGGGATTCTGCGGGAACGGTGTGTGCGGGTCCCGCACCCCGGGTATACCCCCGTCGCGCAAGCAGGTTTCCCGTCAGGCGAGCCACCTACTTGGTTTTGTTGTCTTCCTAGTTAGCTCTAAACGTCATCGTCATAGCCGCGGTGGACACTGGGGAGACCGGTGTTTTACCTGGCCAGGGCCCTCTTTGTGTACACAGCGGCTGTGCCCGTCCGGGGGATGCGGCGGCCCTGGCTGTGTCCGCCGGCCTCGCTCACAGCCGATGCCCACCGCCCGTCCCCCGGTTTTCCCTATCGTCTCCACAATGTTGTCCACACGCTGTGTGCACAGATCTTGGTAACTCCTGCGCACCGCCTGTGCGTCTCGCCCGCGCCGCCGGGGCCGGGGCCGGGGGCTCATCCCGTCCGCGCCTGCTGCTTGATGCGGTTGGTGAGCTCGGTCACCTGGGTGTAGATCGAGCGGCGTTCGGCCATCAGCGAGCGGATCTTACGGTCGGCGTTGATCACGGTGGTGTGGTCGCGGCCGCCGAACTGCTGGCCGATCTTGGGCAGCGACAGGTCGGTGAGCTCGCGGCACAGGTACATCGCGATATGCCGGGCCGTCACCAGCACCCGCGACCGGGACGTGCCGCACAGGTCCTCGATGGACAGGCCGAAGTACGCGGCCGTCTGCCCCATGATCGTCGCGGCGTTGATCTGCGGCCCCTGGGCCTCGGGGATGAGGTCCTTCAGGACGATCTCGGCGAGCTGCAGGTCCACCGACTGGCGGTTCAGGCTCGCGAACGCGGTGACGCGGATCAGCGCCCCCTCGAGTTCCCTGATGTTCGTGGAGATCCGGCTGGCGATGTACTCCAGGACGTCCGCGGGGGCGTTGAGCCCCTCCTGGATCGCCTTCTTGCGCAGGATCGCGATCCTGGTCTCGAGTTCCGGCGGCTGGACATCGGTCAGCAGCCCCCACTCGAACCTGCTTCGCAGCCGGTCCTCCAGCGTGACCAGCCGTTTCGGGGCGCGGTCGCTGGAGATCACGATCTGCTTGCTCGCGTTGTGCAGCGTGTTGAAGGTGTGGAAGAACTCTTCCTGGGTGCCTTCCTTGTTCTCCAGGAACTGGATGTCGTCCACCAGGAGGACGTCGACGTCGCGGTACCGGCGGCGGAAACCGTCCTGCTTGCCGTCGCGGATCATGTTGATGAAGTCGTTGGTGAACTCCTCCGAGCTCACGTAGCGCACCCGCAGGCCCGTGTACAGGGTCTGCGCGTAGTGCCCGATGGCGTGCAGCAGGTGGGTCTTTCCCAGCCCCGAGTCACCGTAGATGAACAGCGGGTTGTAGGCCTTGGCGGGCGCCTCGGCGACCGCGACGGCCGCGGCGTGCGCGAACCGGTTGCTGGAGCCGATGACGAAGGTCTCGAAGGTGTACTTCGGGTTGAGCCGCGCGGAGGCCGGCCGCGGAGCCGGCTGCGCCGGGCCCGGCTGCGGCTGCGGCTGGGCGGCGGGCCGGGCCTGGGTGGCCTGGTGTGCGGGGCGGACGGGTGCCTCGTCCG
Source organism: Streptosporangiaceae bacterium (assembly GCA_019239975.1). Lineage (GTDB taxonomy): Bacteria > Actinomycetota > Actinomycetes > Streptosporangiales > Streptosporangiaceae > JAFAZE01. Next base: position 12,216 of record JAFAZE010000005.1, on the reverse strand, counting down.
GCCGCGCGCCGCCCGGCGGGGCCTCCTGCGGGGCGAACGGGGCGGGAGCGAAGACATCCGGGAAGGCGCCCGGCGCGTGCGGACCCGGGCCCTGCGGCCCCGTGGTGTGCGGCCCCGTGGTGTGCGGCGCGGGCGGGTGCGCGGCGGGTGGGTAGCTGCCCGTCGCGAGGGCCTCAGCCGGCCGGGGCGCCTGGGGGTGCGCGCCGGGCTGGTGCGGGCGGACCGGCGGGGCCACGGGCGAGGCCGCCGTCGTCACCGGCGGGGAGGACGAGGAGGCGGGGGTCCCCGGGCTGGGGTCGACGGTGACGGCGAGCTGGATGCTCCGGCCGAGCTCTCGGGAGAGCGCGTGGGTGACCAGGGGGCGCAGCCGCGTCTCCAGCTGTTCCTTCACGAACGCGTTCGGCGTCGCTATCAGCGCCGTGTTCTCCACCAGGCCGAGCGGCCTGGTGAGCTTCAGCCAGGCAAGCTGGCTCGGCTGGATATGCAGGTCCGCAAGCCCGTCCAGTGATCGTGCCCACACATCTGCGAGGTCTGTGTCAGTCACCGATGCGCTCCCCTCGCGTCGCTCTGCCGCAGAGCCCTCCCCGGCAGGTCCGCTGTCCACAGATCGGTCCACATGTTGTGCACGTGGCACTCCGATTCCGCTCCGTCACCATCGCCCCGGCGTGGCGACCGCTGGGTGAACCCGAGCCCATCCGGTCTGGACGTTGTTTTCCACAGCCTAGGACGCGGCGGCGGTATGCGTTTGGTAAACGGCAGTGTTCCAGATGGTAGCCCGCGGGATACGCAGGCAGAAGGGCGGGCCGCGGGACAGGGGCGGCCGCGTGGCCGCCGGCGGCCGGGACCCGGGTCCCGGCCGCGGGGTCCGGGCCGCCGGTTTGACCTGGGGCGCGCGCGCCCTTACCGTGTACAGGCTGGCGTAGAGCCGCCTGTAGCCTTGGGCAGAGCCCCGAAGCGGAGCGAGTTCCGCGAGCAGAAGCACGATGACGGAGCCCCAGTGAGGACGGAGCCCCAGTGAGCAAGCGTACGTTCCAGCCGAACAACCGTCGGCGGGCGAAGACCCATGGCTTCCGGCTGCGGATGCGTACCCGGGCCGGCCGCGCGGTTCTCGCCGCGCGGCGCCATAAGGGCCGCTCCCGGCTCAGCGCCTGAGTCACGGACCGTAAACGGCCGGCCTGCCCGCCGTAGCGCGGACCATGCTGCCACGGCGGTCGCGGATGAAGCGGCCGGAGGACTTCCGGCTCGCGGTGCGTGCCGGAAGCCGGGCCGGGCGCCCCACGCTGACAGTTCATCTGCTGCTGCCCGGGATGACGCGGCCAGCGCAGGGGACGAACGGGACGGACAGGGTTCGCTCCGGTGAGCCGGCGAAGGTAGGCTTTATCGTCAGCCGCGCGGTTGGTTCCGCCGTGGTTCGTAACCGTGTGAAGCGTCGGATGAGAGATCTGATGCGCGGGTATGTGGGCTCACTCCCGGGCGGTTGCCTACTGGTGGTGCGCGCCAACCCGGCGGCTGCGACCGCACGCCAGGCGGATCTCGCCGCAGATCTGGACCTGGTTATCCGAAGACTGCTGCGGCGGCAGGTTGGGGCGCTGCGCCAGGAATGAGCGCGTCGGGAAAGAGCGCTGGCTCGTGGGTACTGGGCTAGCGGACACGGCGGCCGTGGCCGCCGTGGACGAGGGCGGGAACGCGCCAGGCCCGACGGCCGCGGCGCGGCTGCTCATGCTGCCCATCGCCGGGTACCGGCGGCTGGTGAGCCCCCTGCTCGCGCCGCGGTGCAGATTCGAGCCCTCGTGCAGCGCGTACGCCCTGGAGGCGCTGCGCACGCACGGTGCCGCACGCGGACTTTGGCTGGCCGCACGCCGGGTTGCCCGGTGCCATCCGTTTAACCCGGGCGGATACGACCCCGTACCGGCGAGGTCCAAGGAGTTACCAGGTGGGCATTCTCAATCCGCTGTATGACGCGGTGGCATGGATCATCATGCGGATCCACGCCGTGCTCGCCGTACCCTTCGGCGCGTCGAGCGGCTGGGCGTGGGGTCTTTCGATCGTCATTCTCGTGATCTTCATGCGGCTTCTCCTGCTGCCGCTGTTCATCAAGCAGGTGCACGCCCAGCGGAAGATGATCGCGGTCGCGCCGCAGCTGCAGGAACTGCGGAAGCGGTACAAGAACGACCGGCAGAAGCTGAACGAAGAGACGATGAAGTTCTACAAGGAGAACGGGGTCAACCCGCTCGGCGGCTGCCTGCCGCTGGTGGGCCAGTTCCCGGTCTTCATCGCCCTGTTCAGCGTGCTCCGCGCGATCTCGGACTGGGTACCGCCCCAGACGCCCAAGTACGGGCTTACGGTGGCCGTGGTGGAGAGCGCCAAGCACGCGCACATCTTCGGCGTATCGCTCGCGGACAGGTTCCTGTTCGAGCACCCGGCCGCGCCCTGGCACGTGCGGATCGTGATCCTGCTGACCGTGGCGGTGAGCGCCGCCACAACGTTCCTGACCATGCGGCAGAGCCAGCGGCGCGGCATGATGCAGACGTCGCCGGACCCGGACAACCCGATGGCGCAGTCGCAGAAGTACATGATGTACATCGCGCCGTTCTTCGCGCTCACCGGCCTGTACTGGCAGTACGGCCTCGTCATCTACTGGGTCACGACGAACGTGTGGACGCTCGGGCAGCAGCACTTCATGTTCCGCAACATGCCCATCGTGGGCAGCGCCGGGGCCGGGTCGGCGGTGCAGCAGGCGAACGGCCGCGGCGCGGGATCGGTGGCGGGACGTGCCTCTTCGGGCGCGGCGCGGACGGGAGCACCGGCGCGTGCGGGCACGAAGCCCGGCGGCGGTTCCGGCAAGACGGGCGCCGCGCGGCAGGGCGCGGCGCGGCAGGGCGCGCAGGCCGGGAACTCTGGCGGAACTGTGCGCACTGGAGATACGGGTGATTCCGGCGAGACGGCGGGGAGCGGGCGCGCGTTGCCCAGGCTGCCCAGGATGGGCAGGGGCAAGCCGGAGCCTGAGCCGGTTCCGGAGGCACCCCCTGTGAAGGTCGTACGCAACCAGCCGGTACGGCAGTCGCGCAGCAAACGCTCGGGCAAGAGGTGAGAATAGGCCTCGGCCTCGGTGGCCCTGGACGGGAGGTCCGGCGGTGAGCATTCCAGACGAAACGGTGGGCGATGAACGCGGTGAGGGGTTCGGCACGATGGTGAGTACCGAGAGCGCGGAGGACACGGCCGGGGTGACGGACCTCGATGGCGGCGAGGAGCTGGACGACGCCGATGACGGGCCGGCCGATGTGGGCCTGCTGGAGCAGGAGGGCGACATCGCCGCCGACTACATCGAGGGCCTGCTCGACATAGCGGACCTCGATGGCGATATCGACATGGATGTCGAGGGGGAACGCGCCGTCGTGTCGGTGGTCGGCGCGACGCTCGACGAGCTCGTGGGCGACGACGGCGAGGTCCTCGAGGCGCTGCAGGAGCTGACGCGGCTCGCGGTGCACCGGCAGACCGGCGTTCGCGCGAGGCTCATGCTCGACGTCGGCGGCTTCCGCGCGCGGCGGCGGTCGGAGCTCGCCGAGTTCGGGCGGACGATCGCCCAGGAGGTCGAGCGCACCGGCGAGCCGAAGAAGCTCCGCGCCATGTCGCCGTTCGAGCGGAAGATCATCCACGACGCCATCGCGTCAGCCGGCCTGCGCAGCGAGTCGGAGGGCGAGGAGCCGAACCGCCGCGTGGTGGTTTTCCCGGCAAGCTGACGGATCCATGCCGGATCGTCACGGCGACGTCTGCCCGCCCCCTCCTGAGGGTGCCGCCGCCGTGTTCGGCGATACGCTCGGGAAGGCTCGCGAGTTCGCGGGCCTGCTCGCCTCTCAGGGGGTGAGCCGCGGACTCCTCGGCCCACGGGAGGCCGGCAGGATCTGGGAACGTCACCTGCTGAACTGCGCGGTCGTGGCCGACCTGGTCCCGTCCCGTGGCGAACTCGTGGATATCGGGTCGGGCGCGGGACTTCCCGGCGTGGTCCTCGCCATGCTCCGGCCTGGGATACGGGTCGTGCTCCTGGAGCCCATGCTGCGGCGCACGCGGTTCCTATCGGAGTGCGCGGACTCGCTCGAGCTCGCCAACGTGACGGTGATGCGCGCCCGGGCGGAGGACGCGGCCATGGCGGCCGACGTCGCCACCGCGAGGGCCGTCGCGCCGCTCGGGCGGCTGGCCGGCTGGGCCGCCGGACTCGTCCGGCCGGGCGGGGTGATCCTCGCGATCAAGGGACAGGGCGCGGAGGACGAGCTCAGGGCGGCGCGGCCGGCGCTGCGGCGACTCGGTGTGCCGAGCGCGGAGGTTCTGCGAGTCGGTCACGGTAGGGTCGTACCTGCGACCACGGTTGTCCGTGTCGTGACAGGAGCACACGGCCGAGAGGAGCAGCTTGGTGCTCACGGCAGTCGGCCTGGGGTGGCCTGAGGGGGAATCCGCGAGGGTGTGGCCCGCTGCCGGAGAGGGCGAATCCGGCGGACTCGGCTGGCCCCCGGCACGATCGGAGCGCACGGCGGCTCCCGTGGCGGCGCCGGTCCCCACCGGGCCAGGCGCGGCGGCCCCTGAAGCGGCGCCGGTTCCGGCCGGACCGGGCACGGCTTCCGGAGCGGCGGTCGTGAGCGCGGTGACCCCCGGCGCGCTTCCTGGTGCGGTGGCTTCGGGCGCGAGAGCCCCAGGTTCGGCCGTCTCAAGTGCGGTGGCAGGGAGAGGTGAACTGTTGAACGGTCATGAGCCGTCGGTCGGCCCCGGTTCGGCGCGAGTGCGGCAGGCTCTGTCCGCGGCCGTTTCACGTGGAACCGCCGGGAAAGGAGACGACGAGATGCCTGGCGGAGTCATGGCGCGCGGCACGGGCGACCCGGCACCAGTCGTGGTGCCGGAGGTTCCGCAGAGCCCCGCGGACACGCCGATCGCGCGCGCGGCGCAAGCGGCGGTCGGAGTGCGCGGCACGGCGGAACGCGAGACCTGGCCGCGGCCGCAGCGGTGCCGGATCATGACGATAGCGAATCAGAAGGGCGGCGTCGGCAAGACCACGACCGCGGTCAACCTGGCGGCAAGCCTGTCTCAGCACGGTTCCCGGGTGCTGGTGGTCGACCTTGACCCGCAGGGCAACGCGTCGACCGCGCTGGACGTGGAGCATCACGTGGGCCGGGTCTCCGTGTACAACTCGCTTGTGGAGGACAGGCCGCTCACAGAGGTCGTCACGGCGGTGCCGGGTATGCCGGGGCTCTCCTGTGCCCCGGCAACAATCGACCTGGCCGGAGCCGAGATCGAACTGGTCCCGATGGTGGCACGGGAGTCCCGCCTGACGCGCGCGATCGAGGCGTTCGACGTGTCCGCCCTCGACTACGTGCTGATCGACTGCCCGCCATCTCTCGGGCTGCTGACGGTGAACGCCCTCGTGGCGGCCGAAGAGGTGCTGATCCCGATCCAGTGCGAGTACTACGCGCTGGAAGGGCTGGAGCAGTTGCTCCGCACCGTCGATCTGGTGCGCGGTCACCTGAACGGACGGCTGCGGATCTCGACGATCCTGCTGACGATGTACGACGGGAGGACGCGGCTCGCCTCACAGGTGGCGGACGACGTACGCTCGCACTTCGGCGACGTCGTGCTGCGCACGATCATCCCGCGAAGCGTGCGGGTCTCCGAGGCACCCAGCTACGGTCAGTCGGTGATCACCTACGATCCCGCCTCCAGCGGCGCGATCGCCTATGTCGAGGCCGCGAGAGAGCTGGCGATGCGGTCCGTGTTATCGGTGCTGGTCAACGGGGGCCCCAGGTTGCCGCCTTCACGGGGGCCCGGGTTGCCCGGGTTGCCCGGGTTGCCCGCCGCGGTGCTCGCCGTGGCATCGCGCGGCCGGAGCGAGCGGGGATCTGCCGCTGACGTCCGGCGGCGGTGACCACCGGGCCGCCGTTCGTCCGGCACCGCCTAACCTCATCGATCGCTATCCGCCCTGCATGCACACAGGTAACACCCCTGCTGTCGGCGCCCGGCCCCTACGCGGGGCCAGATGCGCCAGCGGCCCCACTGGGCGGGGCTAGATGCGCCAGCGGCCCCACTGCCATGTGAGCCCGCCGTGCTGGCGTGGCGCATCGCAGCGGTCGCATCACCACGCACCGCACCGGCCGCGACGACCCGGGACGCTGGAAGACGGCCGGGAACCGCGTGGCTCCTGGGGTCCCGGGGCTCACGCCTCGTCGGGGGACATCGCCTTGACGATGCGCTCCAAGTCGTCGATGGTGGCGAACTCGACGACGATCTTGCCCTTGTTCTTGCCGAGTTCCACCTTTACCCGGGTGTCGAAAAGGTCCGACAGCCGGTCTGCGAGATGGCGGAGCGCCGGGGCGACCGGCTGCTTCGCGGCCGGCTTGCGCTGTGGCTTGGCCGTTCCGTCCTCGCCGATGGCGACGATCTCCTCGACCGCACGCACCGATAGGCCCTCGGCGACGATCCGCTGGGCCAGCCGCTCCTGAGCCTGCGGGTCGTCTATCGCGAGCAGGGCTCGCGCGTGCCCGGCGCTGATCACGCCCGCGGCCACTCGCTTCTGGACGGCAGGAGGGAGGTTCAGGAGCCGAAGGGTGTTGCTGATGTGCGGCCTGGATCGGCCCACTTTCTGCGCGAGCTGTTCATGGGTGGCGCCGAAGTCGTCGAGCAGCTGCTGGTACGCGGCGGCCTCCTCGAGCGGGTCGAGCTGCTGGCGGTGGAGGTTCTCGATGAGCGCGTCGCGGAGCAGTTCGTTGTCGGGGGTCTCGCGGACGATTGCGGGGATGTACTCGAGACCGGCCCGGCGGGATGCACGCCAGCGACGCTCGCCCATGATGAGCTCGTAGCGGCCTGAGCCGAGGCTGCGCACCACGACCGGCTGGAGAAGGCCGACCTCGGTAATGGAGGCGGCCAGCTCGTCGAGCGCTTCCTCGTCGAAGCTGCGGCGGGGCTGCCTCGGGTTGGGGATGATCGAGTCGAGGGCGACTTCCTCGAAATAGGCGCCGGTGACCTCGCGCAGCGCGACGGCCTCGGCCCCAGGCTGGCCGGCGGCATCGTGCTGGCTGTACCGCGCGCGGTCCACTCCGCGTGCTCCGCCCCCTGTATCCTCGCCGTCTCCGGGACCGCCGTCGGCCGGGCGCCCAGGCGCGCCCGTCCGGGGAATGTCGGGTATGAGTGCGCCTAGACCCTTGCCGAGCCCTCGACGTTGCTGAGCCACCGTTTCTCCCTGGTCCGGATCGTGCCGTCACCGGGGCGCGACGCCGCCCTTGCCTCCGCCCTCCCCGGACCGACAGTCTAATGCAACGGACATCGGCCAGCAGGTGCAACGAACATGGGCCCGGCGGCCGGAACGCCGGTACGCGGAGGCGTCGGACGGCGGGTGAACTCGTGGGCGGAGCGGTGCTGAGAGCCAACGGCTGTGGACGTCTCGCCCGGTTTCACGTGAAACAGTCATTGGCGGCACGGTCTGGCGGCACGGTCTGGCGGCACGGGCGCGGGCTGGTTTCACGTGAAACGCGTCACCGCGCTGATGCTCTCCAGGAACGCGTCGACGTCCGATGGCTGGGTATCAAAAGCGGTCATCCAGCGCACAACCGAGGTCGCCTCGTCCCAGACATGGAACATCCACTCGCGCCGGAGCGCATCGATGTGCTGTGGGCTGAGGCGCGCGAAGACGGCGTCCGTCTCGACGGGATGAACCACCTCGACGCCGGGCAGTTCAGCGAGACCCGCGGCAAGCCTCGCGGCCATGGCGTTGGCATGCGACGCGTTGCGCAACCACAGGTCGTCCGTCAGCAGCGCGATGAACTGGGCGGCGAGGAAGCGCATCTTCGATGCGAGCTGCATATGCTGCTTTCGCAGGTACGGTACCCGCGCCGCATCGTCCTGGCGCATGACCACGAGCGCCTCGGCGCCCATCGCGCCGTTCTTCGTGCCACCGAAACTGACGGCATCGGCATACCCGGCCATGTCCGCCAGACTGCAGCCGCAATACGCGGCGGCGTTGGCGAGCCGCGCGCCATCGATATACAGCCGGAGGTCGCTGGCGGAGCAGAACTCGCTGATCTTGCGCAGTTCCCCGGCGGTGTAACAGGTGCCGAGTTCGGTCGACTGGGTGATGGCGACAACTCCCGGCTGCGCGCGATGGTCATCGCCGCGCCCAGTCAGCATTCCGGCGATCATGTCAGGGGTCAGCTTGCCGTCCGGAGCGGGCACGGCCAGCAGCTTCGTGCCCAGGATGCGCTCGCTGGAGCCGCACTCGTTCATGTTGATGTGCGCGGATTCGGCGCAGATGACAGCCTCGTGGCGGCGCAGCAGCAGACCGAGACCAAGCACGTTCGCCCCGCTGCCGTTGAGCACGAAGAACACATCGCCCTCGGTGCCGAACAGCCGGCGCAGTTCGGCCGTGGCACGCTCGGTCCACGGGTCGGCTCCATAGGCGACGGCGTCACCGGTGTTGGCCTCGGCGATGGCCCGTAGCACCTCCGGATGGACGCCGGCGTGGTTGTCGCTGCCGAAACTCTTGCGGGGGGTGGCTGCTCGGCTCATGGGTCCAGAGCCTAGGGCATGCGCGATGGCTCCATGCTGTCGGGCAACGGGCGGGTGGCGGCCTGGAACGGGAGGGTTCGCGAGCGTCCGGCGCTGGTCAGCGGGCTTGTTCGCCGCGAGAGGCGGCGAGCTCGAGCAGCGCGGCGCATGCGCCGCCGAAGTCATGGCCGGCCGCGGCAAGGGCCATGGGGAGCGTGCTGGTGGCGGTCATGCCCGGCGAAACGTTCACCTCGAGGAAATAGACGCCGCCCGACGGGTCCACGATCATGTCCGTCCTCGACAGATCCCGCAGTCCGAGCGCCGAATGCGCCGCGACCGCCGCCTGGGCGGCGGCGGCCGCGACATCGGCGGGAAGCCTGGCGGGCACGAAAAACTCCGTCCGTCCGGCGGTGTACCGTGCGGCGTAGTCGTACGCCCCGCCCGGCGCCACGATCTCCACGGCGGGCAGCGCGCGCGGTCCGCCGCCCAGGTCGATGACGGCGACCGCCACCTCGGTCCCGGTCACGAGGCGCTCGATGAGCGCGGTCTCGCCGTAGGCGAAGCAGCCGACCACCGCTGTCGGCAGCTCATCCGCCGAGCGCACGGGGGACGCGCCGAACGCGGAGCCGCCACGGGCCGGCTTGACGAACAGGGGCAGGCCCAGGCGCCCGGCAATCAGGTCGATCACCGAGCCCGCACCCAGATCGTGGAATGTCTCGCGGGGCAGTGTCACCGAGTCCGGCGTCGCGACTCCGGTCGCGGAGACAAGCGTCTTGGCCGCGGGCTTGTCGAATGCGATCCGGCAGGCGCCTGGCCGAGAGCCGACGTACGGCACGCCGAGCAGCTCGAGCACCTCCCTGATGGCCCCGTCCTCGCCAGAGCTTCCGTGAATGACGGGGAACACCGCACCGGGCGGGTCGGCGAGGATGCCGGACACGAGCCCGGCGTCGGCGTCGGCGAGAACGGCTTCCACGCCGGCCTCCACGAGAGCGTCCCGCACCCGCCGCCCGGAATGGAGCGAGACCTCACGCTCCGGCGAGAGACCGCCGGCCAGCACGATCACATGACCGAGGTCAGCCATTGACCTGATCGCCGCGCATCACCGGGGCGAACGTGTCCCGCAGCGAGAGCTCGTTCTCGACCACCCCGGCGAGCCTGCGGATGCCCTCGGCGATCTGATGCGGCTCCGGCAGCGAGTAACAGAGCCTGGCGTACTCCCTGCCGGACCCGTCCGCGTAGAAACCCGTCCCCGGAACGTAGGCCACCCGGGACGCGACCGCGCGCGGCAGCATGGCCTTCGCGTCGATTCCCGGAGGCAGCCGAAGCCAGACGAAGAAACCGCCGGCCGGGTGCGTCCAGTGACAGCCGGCGGGCATCAGCGCGGTCAGCGCGCCGAGCGCGGCGTCCCGGCGCTCGCGGTACAGTTCGCGGAACGCCTTGATCTGCTCGCGCCATGGCTGGGTGGCGAGGTACTCGCGCACCGCGAGCTGCGAGAAGCTGGGATGGCACAACACCGCGGACTCCGCGGCGAGGATCAGCTTGTCCCGTATCGCGGGCGGGGCCGCGGCCCAGCCCACCCGCACGCCCGCTGCGAACGTCTTGGAGAAGCTGCCCAGGTAGACGACACCCTCGGCGGTCTCGGCGCGCAGCGGGCGCAGCGGCTCACCGTCGAAGCCGAGCAGGCCGTACGGGTTGTCCTCGATGAGGAGCACGCCGGCACGCCGGCAGATCTCCAGCACCCGCGGGCGCCGCGCCGCGCTCAGCGTCACACCTGCCGGGTTGTGGAAGCTCGGCACCGTGTACAGGAACTTGATGCGCCGTCCCGCCTTGGACAGCCCGGCGATGGTCGCGGCGAGCGCCTCCGGATTGAGCCCCTCGTCGTCCATCGCGACGTGCACCACCTCCGCCTGATAGGCGGCGAACGCGCCGAGCGCGCCGACGTAAGACGGGGCCTCGGCCAGCACCACGTCGCCGGGGTCGACGAAGATCCTGGTGATCAGGTCCAGGGCTTGCTGCGAGCCGACCGTCACGACAACGTCATCGGGATGCGCGTGAACTCCCTCCAGAGCCATGACCTCACAGATACGCTCCCGTAGCTCATCATCACCCTGGGCGGTGCAGTACTGCAGCGCGTCTCGCCCCTGCGACGCGATGAGCCTGCCCGCCATCTCGCCCACCAGGTCGAGCGGGAGAGCGGCGACGTAGGGAGAGCCGCCGGCCAGCGACACGATCTCGGGCCGTGCGGCCACCGCGAAGAGGGCACGGATCTCGGAAGCGACCATCCCGCGAGCACGCGCAGCGTACTGATCCGCGTACTGGTCGATACGGGAGCCATGCACCGCGGGCGCGGGCGGCGCTGTGTCTCCCGCTCGCCTCCGGGCTCCCGCCCCCGTCCCCATTCCCCCGTCGCCGCGCCGCGTTTCCCCGTCGCTCATCCCTCGCCCCTGGGGTGGGTTCGGGGGGAGGGCACAGTCCAGGGGGCGCCGCACCCCTCCGGCTCGCATGCCGGAGTTACCTGATCTGGCTCAGAGTTCACGGCCTTTCCTCCTGTCGGCGGGTATCATGCCAGGATAAGGGGTATATCGCGGGCACGCCGCCGAATAAAGGAACGGGATGTCACGCCGTCTTGCCAACATTACGCTGGATAACCTCGGTGACCTGCCACCGAAGTGCCGTGCCTGCGTCTTCTGGGAACTTGATCCGGTAAGCAAGGCAAGGGCGGAGGAATCTGGAGACCCGGCTCTGGAAAAGGAGTCCTGGATCTCCTCTGTCCTGCTCGAGTGGGGCAGCTGCGGAAAAATTCTGTATGTCGACGGAATACCGGCCGGGTATGTCCTGTTCGCCCCGCCGCAGCACGTGCCGCGTTCAGTGGCGTTTCCCACCAGCCCGGTGAGCGCCGACGCGGTGCTGCTGATGACGGCGCGGGTGCTCAGCGAGTTCTCCGGCGGCGGCCTCGGCAGGATGCTCATCCAGGGAATGGCCAAGGACCTCACCAGGCGGGGGGTCAAGGCGATCGAAGCCTTCGGGGACAGGCGGTGGTCGGCCCCGGCCTGCGTGCTTCCCGTGGACTACCTGCTCGCGGTCGGGTTCAAGACCGTGCGGCCGCACCATCACCATCCCCGGCTCCGCATGGAACTCAGGACGGCTCTTACCTGGCGCGAAGACGTAGAGGTCGCACTCGAGAGGCTGCTGGGCTCGATGACACCCGAACGCGCCCTGCGCCCAGCCGTTTTCGGCAACGCCTAAATCCGCAGCGATGTTACGGTGAGTAGTGGACCGAACCCTCCGTGATCGCGCGATGATACGGCGTGGACCAGAGCGGGCTAGGGCGGGTAACGCGGAGTGACCCGCGATCGCGGCTCACATTCCGGGCTCTGATGCACATCTCGGGGTGGTGGCGGGTCTGCGACGCCGCCGGCCGCCGTTTGCCCGGCGGCGTGGTCCCAGGCTGCCTCGCCGTCGGGCCGCTTTCACAACAGCAACGCTCGACCCGCAAGCGGGGTCGTGCATCAGCCACGTGCGCCCCATCAGCACCACGCTCCATGATCACGGAATCGTAGGTGCCGTATGGGCGCGTCTGTTTTTAACTTGGCGGTTGTTTCGAGTGTTGGGCTGTACGTGTCGGTGCATGGCTTACCGGCGGGTATGCCGGTGAGGGTGATGTGGTGGGCGGTTGCGTGCGCGCGCAGCTGATCG
>JAFAZE010000048.1 GCA_019239975.1 Streptosporangiaceae bacterium | reverse complement strand
AGACATGCCTCGTACCAGGGAGCCCCGCTGTTGGATAAGTCTGTCATCACCCGTGCTGTGACGGTGGCCGGAGGCCGGTTCGCGCCGGGTCATCTCGGCGAGCTGACGCAGCAGGTGCCGTTCGAGATGGTCGACGCCGTGCTGGAGGAGACCTGCCGCGTTCAGCGCCGGGTCCGCGATCTCCCGGCTCGTGTCGTGGTGTACCTGCTGCTGGCGGGGTGCCTGTTCGCCGAGCTGGGATACCCGCAGGTCTGGCGCAAGCTCACGGCGGGACTGGAGGGCCTGGACATCGCGGCCCCGGCCGCGTCCGCGATCACCCAGGCCCGCCGGCGGCTAGGGGCCGGGCCGCTGCGGGAGCTGTTCTTCCTGCTCCGGGGACCGTCCCCGGCAGACACGCGGTGGCGGGGCCTGCTGGTCTGCGCGATCGACGGCACGATCATGACCGTCGCCGACAGCGCGGCGAACCTGGCCGTCTACGCCAAGCAGCGCGGCGGCCCCAACGGCGGGTCCGGGTACCCGCAGCTGCGGCTACTGGCCCTGGTTGCCTGCGGCACCCGCGCCGTCCTCGACGCCGTGTTCGGCCCGACGTCGGACGGCGAGACCTCCTATGCGCCCGGCCTGCTGCGCAGCCTGCACGCCGGGATGCTGCTGCTCGCCGACCGGGGCTTCGGCTCCGGCCCGCTGGCCAGGCAGGTCGCGGCGACGAAGGCGGACTTCCTGATCCGGGTCCGGACCGGGAACGGCGCCCCGAAGCTCCCCGTCCTGGGCCGGCTGCCCGACGGGTCGTGGTTGTCGAAGTTCGGCGGCGTTCCCGTCCGGGTCTTCGACGCCAGCTGGACCGTCACCACCGCCACCGGACGGTTCACCAGCGACTGCCGGCTCATCACCACCCTCACCGACCCGGGTCGCTATACCGCCCCTGACCTGGCACTTCTGTATCACGAGCGCTGGGAAATCGAAACCGCCTACCTCGAGCTGAAATCCACGATCCTCGGCGGCCGCGTGCTGCGGGCCCGCACTCCCGACGGCATCGAGCAGGAGATCTACGCCCTGCTCGTCACCTACCAGGCTCTGCGCACCGCCATCGCCGACGCCGCCAGCACCGTCTCCGGGACCGATCCCGACCGCGCCAGCTTCTCCGTCGCCCTGAACACCGCCCGCGACCAGGTCACCCTCGCCGCGGGCGTCATCGCCGGCACCACCATCGACCTCGCAGGACGGATCGGCCGCGCCGTCCTGGCCAGCCTCATGCCCTCCAGACGGCTGCGCATCAGCCCCCGCGTCGTGAAACGAGCCATGTCCAGGTACAACGCCAAGGGACGAGTCGACCGCACCACCTACAAAGCCACCATCAACATCGCGATCCTCACCGCCGATTTGGCAACCAGCAACGAGCCCTAACTGACCGGCCTTGCGCCTAACCCTCGCGGACCCGCGCGAGGACCAGGGTGATGTCGTCCTCACCGTGTTCGCACAGTGCCCTGGTCACGGTCTCGGCCGCCGCGTCCAGCGGCGCCTGCGGGACGGCGAGGGCGGAGGCGAGAGCATCGCGCAGCTCGGCCAGGCCCTCGTCGATCGGCCGGACGCGGCTCTCCACCAGCCCGTCGGTGTACAGGGCGAGGGTTGCCCCGGGGGGCACGCTGATCCGCGTCTCCTCGAACGACTCGGCGCCCAGGCCGAGCGGAAGCCCGGGCGGCAGGTCGAGTATCCGCGCCGCGCCGCCGGGCATGACCAGCACGGGCGGCAGGTGACCGGCCTGGCCGGCGAGGCACGAGCCGGCTGAGGGGTCGATTACCGCGGAGATGCAGGTCGCGAACGGCGCCGTGGCTATCGTTCCGGTTATCCGGTCCAGCCTGCGCAGCAGCTCGGCGGGCGGCAGTTCGAGGTCGGCCAGGGTATGGGCCGCGGTGCGCAGCTGGACCATCGCGGCCGCTGCCTCCGGGCCGTGCCCCATGGCGTCGCCCACGACGAGCGCGGCGCGGCCGCCGGACAACGAGATGATGTCGTGCCAGTCGCCGCCTATCACGCTGGCGCCGACCGGGAGGTAACGGTGGGCGACCTCCAGGCCGGGCGGCACGTCCGGCCGTCCGGGGAGCAGGCCGCGCTGCAGCGCGAGCGCGGTCCGGCGTTCGCGATGATAGAGCCGGGCGTTGTCGATGCAGACTGCGGCGCGCGACGCGAGTTCGCCGGCCGGCGGAAGCTCGGCGGCGCTGAACGCGGGGCTGGCCGCGGTCCTGCCGAACAGCAGGCACCCCACGACCGTCCCGCGGGCGGCCAGCGGCATGGCCAGGAACGAGGTGTAGCTGGCGATGGTCTCCAGGCCGCCGGGCCGGCGCCTGATCCGCTCGGCGGTCTGGCCGTCCAGCCGGTCGAACAGGACCGGCTTTCCCGTCGCCATCGCCTGCGAGCCGGGCGTGGACGGCCCGAAGACGACCACCTCGCCGGCGGGCATCAGGCTGTCGGCGACGGCGATGCTCTGGCCGGCCAGCCGGGCCACGAGCCGCCGGACCGCCGTGCCCTGCCCGGAGCGCGGGGCGGCGGTCTCATCGGCGGTGAGCAGATGCTCGGCCACGTAGATGGAGGCGCCGTCGGCGAACCCGGGGACGGCGATCTCGACGACCTCCGAGGCCGTCTGATCAAGGTCGAGGGTGCTGCCGATCCTGGCCGCCGCCTCGGTCAGCCAGCCAGGGCCGGGCTGCGGCCAGGCACGCTGGACCACGACCATGGCGCCGCCTTCCGGCGCGGCGAGCGGCTCGGCGCGGATGGCGAAGCGTCCCTCGCCGAGATGGCCGCCGGCCACCGTCGCGGTCCACACCCGGCCCGCCGCGACCTCGGCGAGCGCATGGCCGACCAGTTCGCGCTGCCCCGGACTGGTCATCAGCAGGTCGCAGACGTCGCGCCCCGCCGCGGCGCCCGGCGGGTACCCGAACAGCCGCGTGGCACTCGCCGGCCAGCCGGTCACCAGCCCGGCCGGATCCAGCGTGAACGTGGCCAAGTCGGCCAGCACCGGGTCACGCCGCCGGGGCAGCCCGGGCAGGCCGGGCCGCCCGGGCCGCTGCGCGCCCGTCGCCGACTGCGACTCCACTGGCACCTGCACCAACCTCGTACCTTGGAGATATCACGCAACCACGTAATGTATCGCATTACGGGTGCGACAATGAGCTTGGCAGGAGACCAGGCAGAGGAGGCAGGCCATGGGGGCTGGCGAGCCGGACTGGGTACCGCCGGGAGTGGATACCAGGCGCGCGAACGTGGCCAGGGTGTACGACTACCTTCTGGGCGGCAGCCACAACTTTTTGGCCGACCAGGACGTGGGCCGGGCGATCGTCGCGGTCGAGCCCAACGCCCGGGCGATCGGCCGTGCCAACCGCGCGTTCCTGGGCAGGGCGGTGCGGTTCCTCACCGCGGCTGGCATTCGCCAGTTCCTCGACATCGGCTCCGGCATACCGACCGAGGGCAATGTGCACGAGGTCGCCCAGAAACTGGCGCCGGACGCGCGCGTCGTGTACGCCGACATCGATCCGGTCGCGATCGCGCACAGCAAGGCCATCCTGGCGGTCAACCAGAACGCCACGATCATCGACAGCGACCTCCGCGAGCCGGAGAAGATCCTCGCTGACGAGGGAACGCGCAGCCTGATCGACTTCAGCCAGCCGGTCGGCCTGCTGCTCGTCGCCGTGCTGCATTTCGTCTCTGACGCCGAGGATCCCTGGCGCATCGTGGCGACGCTCCGGGACGCGCTCGCCCCGGGCAGCTATCTCGTCGTTTGCCATGGCACGGACGAGGGCAACCCCGCGGTAGCGCACGCCGGCGAGAAGGTGTATCAGCGCGCGGTCTCCGCGGAGCTGCGCATGCGCTCCCGCCCGGAGATCCTGCGTTTCTTCGACGGATTCGAGCTCGTTGACCCGGGCCTGGTCGCAATACCGTTCTGGCGGCCCGGCTCTCCGGCAGAGGTGCCCGCCGACCCCACCTCGTACTGGGGCGCGCTCGCCGGCGTCGCGCGGAAGCCGTGACCGGTCAGACCCCGAGCGCGGCCGCGAGGTCCTCGTCGGCGATCAGGACGAGCTTGCCCCGAGTGTGGCCAAGCTCCGCCACGCGGTGCGCCTCCGCCGCGTCGCGGAGAAAGTACCGGGCCTGCACCGTCACCGACAGCGACCCGTCATCGAACCACGGCGCCATCCTGATCAGCCGGCTGCCCCGCGGCTGCCCGTCGTAAGGCTGCCAGCGAACCCGGTCCGCGCCGGGAATGTAGGGCAGCGAGCCGGTCCAGCCCCCGCGGCGCAGCGACACATCCCAGGGACCGACCCCGGCCGCTACGACTCGCACGAGAACCTCATCGGGACCTGGCCGCGGCACCCCGGTCTCACGGGCGCGCAGCACCTCAGGACCGCCGAACTCGCTCACCATAATTGCCTGCATCACTACTCACTCACGTCTCAGACATGACGTCGGTCACGCTTGCCGATGCGGCCCGCCCGGGCTGCTCCGCTAACCCCGCCGGGAACGGGCGCGCACATGGGCGCGCTCGCCCTGCGGCCCGAACAAGCCGAGGAGCTCGACGGGGGTGGTGTCCGCGCTTGCAAGCCAGTGCGGAACATGGGTGTCGAACTCGGCCGCCTCGCCCGGCACCAGCACGATGTCCTGGTCCCCGAGCACCAGCCGCAGCCGGCCGTTCAGGACGTACAGCCACTCGTAGCCTTCGTGGCTCCGCGGCTCGGGGCCGGCGGGCTCGCGGCCGCCCGGGATGATTATTTTGTAGGCCTGCACGCCGCCCGGGCGCCGGGTCAGCGGCATGAACGTCCTGCCGTTGCGGCGGATCGGGCGGATGTGCACACGCGGATCGCCCGTGGGCGGGGCGCCCACCAGCTCGTCGATCGGTACGCCGTGCGCCCGCGCGAGCGGCAGCAGCAGCTCCAGGGTGGGCCGCCGCTGGCCGCTTTCCAGCCGGGACAGCGTGCTCACCGAGATGCCGGTGGCCTCGGCAAGGGCCGCCAGGGTCACCTCACGCTGGCGCCGGACGGCCCGCAGCCTCGGCCCGACCGCCGCGAGCACGCCGCCGACATCGCCGTCCATGCCGTTCAGTTTGCCGGAACAGCAACTTACATTGCAAAAACCGCCTGCCGCGAGGCATCGTCGGACGCGGAGGTACCACAATGACCCACGATGAGCTCACGAAGACATTCGACGTCGCGGTGATCGGCGGCGGGGCGGCCGGCCTGAGCGCCGCCGTCGTGCTCGGCCGCTCCCGGCGGGCGGTGATCGTCATTGACGCCGGGGCGCCCCGCAACGCCCCGGCCGATGGCGTGCATACCTTTCTCACCCGTGACGGCATGCCGCCCGCCGCGTTGCTCGAGGCCGGCCGGCACGAGGTGGACCGCTATGGCGGGCTGAGGCTGCGCGGGGAGGCGAGCGCCGCGCGCCGTACCGAGCGCGGGTTCGAGGTGACGCTCGGTGACGGCACGGCGATCGCCGCGCGACGGCTTCTGGTGGCGACCGGGCTGACCGATGAGCTGCCTGACGTGCCCGGCGTGCGCGAACGGTGGGGCCGCGACGTGGTGCACTGCCCGTACTGTCATGGCTGGGAGGTTCGAGACCAGGCCGTCGGGATACTGGCGAGCGGCCCGCTGGCCGTGCACCAGGCGCTGCTGTTCCGGCAGCTGACCGCGGACGTGGTGCTGTTCGGGCACACCAGCCCGCCGACCGCGGAGCAGGCTGAACAGCTCGCCGCCCGGGGCATTCGGGTCGTCGCCGGTCACGTGGAACGACTGGAGGTGACCGGCGACCGGCTGACCGGGGTGCGGATGCGAGACGGCAGGGTCGTGGCCAGGCAGGTGGTGGTGGCCGGCCCGCGGATGACGGCCCGGTCGCCGGTCCTGGACAGCCTGGGCCTGCGCCCCGTCCCGCATCCCATGGGGGCCGATGCCGGCCAGGCGTACCCCGCGGACGCCGGAGGGCTGACCCAGATCCCCGGGGTCTGGGTCGCCGGAAACGTCACCGACCTCCAGGCGCAGGTGGTCACGGCGGCCGCCCAGGGCGTGGCCGCGGCGGCCGCGATCAACGCGGCGCTGGTCGCCGAGGAGACTCAGGACGCGGTCGGCGCCGCGCGGCGTGAACCGTTTTCGGCCGAGACCGAGGCGCGCCTCTGCGAGTCCGTCATGGGCGAAGGCCGGCCCGGGCTGTAAGGACCTGGCGCCGAGACCGCCGAGGAGGAACGCCCGCAGCGCCGCGGCGACGCGATCGGCCCCGGTACCGCCGAGCTGCCAGCGGATGCCGAACACCAGCGCGACCACGAACCTCGCGGCGAGGCCTGGCTCCGTGCCCGGCGGCAGCGCGCCGGAGTCACGGGCGGCCGCTATGACCTCCTCGACACGCTTCTCGATATCCGCCAGCGGGCGGTGGATGCTCGCGACGTCCCGCCGGACGACTGGACCCCGGCGGGCGGGTGCGGGACCGCGCGCCGACTGCCCGGCGACCCAGCCGACGAGTGCGGAGATGGCCCGCTCAAGCCGCTCGCCGGGGTCTGACGTCGCGCCCAGCCGCCGGTCCAGCTCCGCGAGAAACGCCGCGACCTCGGTTTCGACAAGCGCCTCGAGCACGCGCTCGGCGCTGGGGAAGTAGTTGTACAGGGTGGCGCGCGCGACCCGCGCCCGCCGCGCCAGCGTGGTCATGGCCAGCCCGGCGGCTCCCCGCGCCGCCAGCAGGTCGGCTGCCGCCGCCAGGATCCGGGCGCGCGTACGGTCCTTGTGCGCCGCGACCGCCGCCGCCCACTCGCCGGCCTCATCGGTACCGTCTGGACAGTTGTCTTGAGTGTGTCCATCCTGTCTAGGCACGCCGCCAGGATAACCGCATGATGGGTGCCGTGAATCTCGCCATCGCGCAGCTGCGCCGGGCGCCGGGGCGCACCGCGCTGCTGGTTCTCGTGGTCGCGGTGCTGCTGTTCCTTGTGCAGTATCTGGCGGCGGTGTCGTCCTCGCTGCAGGAGCTGAACACCGGGGCGCTCAGGCAGTTGCGTGCCGACCTGATCATCTACAGCGCCAGCTCGGACGGCAGCCTGGACGCGAGCCGCCTGCCGGCCAGCGCCGTCGTTATGGCGGCACGGGTCGGCGGAGTCGCGGTCGCGCAGCCGCTCGGGCTGGCGGACTTCACGGCCACCGGCCCGGGTGGCCGCTACGAACTCGGCCTCATCGGTCTCGGCGAGGATCCCGCCGGGCGGGGTGCGCCCGCCGGCCCGGCGGCCGCGATGTGGCCGCGTCCGGCGTCGGGGAGCCTGCCGGGCCCGGCCGGTGCGCTGACGGATACGACCGAGGTTGCCGCCGGACTGGGAACCGGCCGCCGGCTGACCCTCCGGCCCGGCGGGATCTCCCTGCGCGTCACCGGCGCGGCGAGCGGCATCCGCTATGACGGCCTGGTCACGGCGTGGACGACGTTCGGGTCCTGGGCGCGGGCGGTACGCGCCGGGAACCCAGCCGGGGCCGTGCTGCCCAACGCGGTGGCGGTGCGGGCCGATCCTGGCGTGGCGGCCGGCGTGCTGGCCGGGCGGCTGGCGGCGGCCGTGCCGGGCAGCACGGTGCTCACCCGGTCGGCGGCCATAGCCGGCGTTCCCGGGGCTGGCGTGCTCGCCGCGACCTTCGGCTTGCTCATAGCGGTCGCGTTCATCGCGGCCGTGCTCGTTGTCAGCTCGGTCTTCCTCCTGGTCACCGTGCAGCGGCAGCGGGTATGGGTGCTGCTGCGCGGGCTGGGCGCGACCGCTGGCCGGCTGGGCCTGGCCGTCATGGCGCAGGCCGTCGTCGTGGTCGCGGCGGCGTTCGCGGCGGCCTCCGCCGCCCTTGCGGCCGTCGCGGCTACGTCGGGAGCCGCGTTCCCGGTGCACGCGCCCGGAGGCCTCATCGCCGCGACCGCCGCCGCCGCGCTGACCGGCACGCTGCTGAGCTGCATCCTGCCGGTCCGGCGGATCGGGCGCCTGGACCCGGCCGCGGCGCTGGCGCGCCCCGGAGCCACCGCCCTGCTGCCGGCCCGCAGGCGAGCCGGAGACAGGCCATGATGGTCATCGAGCTGTGGCGACGGCCCGGCCGGCTCGCCGGGGTCACGGTGACGATGACGGCGCTGGCCGCGCTCGCGGTCATCCTCGTGTCGCTTTCGTCGGGCCTGTGGGCCGGCGCGACCGGCGCGATCGGCCGCTCGTCGGCCGATGAGTTCGCGTTCTCCCGTGACAGCCTTGGCTCGTTCGCGCGCAGCCGCTTCCCGCTGACCGAGCTGGCGCGGGTGGCCCGGCTTCCCGGCGTCCGCGCCGCCGGCGCTCTCGGCACGCTGACCACCGCGATGTCGCTGCCGCATCAGACGGTGGACGTGGCGGTGATGGGCAGCCAGTTTTCCGGCCCCGGCGCGCCGCCAGCCGCGTTGCCGGGGCGGCTGCCGCGGGCCGGTGAGGACGCGGCCGCCGTCGATGTGGCCCTGCGCGCCGACGGGGTACGGCTCGGAAGCTGGCTGCGGCCACTCGCAGGCGGCCCGCGGCTGCGCGTGACCGGCTTCGTCGCCGCAGGGCAGTTCGAGCTGCTGCCCACCGTGTGGACCTCGCTGGCGACCTGGCAGGCGCTCAGCGCCGCGGCGCAGCCCGAATCCTCCAGCTCCGTACCGGTGGCGCAGGTTCTCACCGTGAGCCTGACGGCGCGTGCACGGCAGCGCCAGGTGCAGGACGAGGTCAGCGCCGCACTCGGCGGCGCCACCGTAATCGGCCGCGACCAGGCGATGCTCGCGGTCCCGGGAGCCGCGGCGATGCGCACCACGATCGCCGAGCTGATCGCGGCGGTGCTCGGCGTCGCCGCGGCGGTCTGCGCGCTGTTTTCCGCTCTGCAGGCCGCCGAGCGACGGGCGGAGCTCGCCCGGCTGCGGGCACTGGGTGCTTCCGCCCGGCGGCTGGGCATGACGCTGCTCGCGCAGACAGGTATCCCGGCGATCCTCGCCGTCGGCGCCGCCTTCCTGCTCACAGCGGCTCTGCTCGCCGCGGCGCCACCGCAGTTCCCGGCGGCGCTGCCGCTGCCCGACGCGGCCGGGACAGGAGCGCTCATCCTGCTGGCCGCCGGAGCGGGGGCCATCGTCCCCGTGGTCCGCGCCGCCAGCGTCGACCCCATGATCACCATGGAGGAACAGTGACGGCCGAACCGAACGAGGCGGCGGTCAGGCTCACCGGCGTGAGCAAGACCTACGGACGCGGCCGTACCGCCGTGGCGGCGCTGCGCGACGCCAGCCTCACCGTCATGCCAGGCGAGCTGGTCGCGGTCATGGGACCGTCGGGGTCGGGCAAGTCGACCCTGCTGGCGGTCATCGGCGGCCTGCTCACCCCGGACACCGGCACCGTGGTCGTCGGCGGCGTCGAGGTCACGGCGCTGTCGCGCGGGTCACGAGCCCGCTACCGGGCCACCAGGGTCGGCTTCGTGTTCCAGTCGCTGAACCTCGTGCCGTTCCTCACCGCCAGGGAGAACCTGCTGCTGATGGCGTCCCTTGCCGGAACCACGAGGACAGCGGCCCGGCGGCGGGCGGGGAACCTGCTGGCCGAGCTGGGCCTCGAGGGCCGGGAGCGCGACTTCCCCGGGCAGTTGTCCGGCGGCGAGCAGCAGCGGGTGGCCATCGCCCGCGCGCTGATCCACGAGCCCGCGGTGCTGCTCGCCGACGAGCCGACGGCGAGCCTGGACACCGAGCGCGGTTACGCGGTCGCCGTGCTGCTCGCCCGCGAGGTGCGCCGCCGGCGGACCGCGGGAGTGCTCGTCACCCACGACCCGAGGATGGCCAGCGTCGCCGACCGGGTCGTGCGCGCCGCCGACGGCTCTCTGACTGAAACGGCCGACGCGAAGGCGGGATGACAATGATGAGCGGAAACGGCAGCATGACCTTCGGCGACCTCGCGCCCTACCTGATCGGCGCGGCCGTCGTCGTGCTCGCGGTCGCGGTCTTCGTGGTGCTGCGGCTATTCCGCCGCGGCTCGTGATCAGCCGCCGGACGCGACGAGCTGGCTCTGCGTCACCCGGGCGACCAGCCGGTCGCTGGCGTCCCTGACGTCGGTCTCCACGACGATGACCGTCCGCCCGGCGTGCAGCGGCCGGGACACCGCCTCGATGAACCCGTCGCGGACGGCGCGCATGAAGTTCGTCTTCGACTCGAGCGTGGTGGTTCCCGCGGAGCGCTCCGGGAGGTTCAGGAAGGCGCAGGCGCCGCCGGTGCTGTCGGCCAGCGTCATGATCACCCCGCCGTGCAGCGCACCGCCGGCCGTGCACAGGCCCGGTGACCATTCCAGGCGGCCCCGTACCTCGCCGGGAGCGTACCGCAGGAAACTGATGCCCAGCGTGCGGGCGAAGGGCATGAGGTCACGCAGCGTCTCGTCGTCCATCGCCCTGACTCTACGGGGGTTACGGGGGCTTCGCCCCCGGGCCAGCAGAGCTAGCCCGGGGAATTCCCCAGGTTAAGCAGCGCGCCGGCGGCGGCGACCAGGTCGGCGCCGGTCACGTCCGGCTCGGCGAACAGGTGCGGGTAGTCACGCTTCTCGCGGCTGACCCACGCGGCGGTCAGGCCCGCGCGCTTGGCTCCATGGCAGTCCCAGTGATGGGCGGCGACGAGCGCCAGCCGCTCCGGCGGCACACCGAGCACCTCGGCGGCGTAGCGGTAGACGATGGCGGCGGGCTTCCACCGGCGCACCTCGCTCACCGATATCACCCGCTCGATGAACGGCGCGAGCCCCGCGCGCTCGACGAACGCGGCCGTCGGCTTCGGCGCGCCGTTGGTCAGGCACGCCAGGCGCACGCCGCCGGCCGCCAGGCGCTCCGCCGCCGGCACCGCGTCCGGAAACGGCGGCAGCTCCGCCATGCCGGCCAGCACGTAGGCCACCTGCTCGTCGCTGACCTGGCCGGCCGTAAGGTCGCGCAGCGTGGTCGCCGCCACGTCGTGGAACTCGGCGTAATCACCGGCCACCGACAGCGCCATGCCGTCGCGGATGGTCCGCGCGTACCAGGCTTCCAGCAGGTGCGGCGGCTGCCCGATGCCGGTGAGCCGGCCGCGCAGCGGTTCCAGGGTCATCAGGGTGTCGATCACGTCGAACGCGACGGCGGCCGGGCGTGACGTCATAGCACCTCCCTTCAGGCGCCGAATGTTATCAGACCGCGACTTTCACGTCAGCCGATACACAGCGTGACTGGGGAGGTAGAGAAGCTCCCGGATCCGTTTGGAATAAATCAGAACGCGCGGCCGGACATACGGTGCGGGCTCATTTTTACGGCGGGCGGCTGCTGGCCGTTCCATTCGGCTTCGCGGATCGCCTTCATAGCCGCCTTGCGGGTAGCGGGGTCCATCCGGTCGATGAACAAGACGCCGTCGAGATGGTCGGTCTCATGCTGCAGGCAGCGGGCGAGCACCGCGGTGCCGACGATCTGCACCGGGTCGCCGCGGTCGGTGAAGCCGCGCGCCACCGTGTTCCGGCGCCGTTTGACGTCGAAGTAGAGGCCCGGGAAGGACAGGCAGCCCTCTTCCCCCTCCTGCTCCGCCTCGTCGGGGAAGTTCAGCCCCGGGTTGACCAGGTATCCGCGCTCGCCGTCCACGATGTAGGCGAAGACGCGCAGGCCCACCCCGATCTGCGGCGCCGCGAGGCCGGCTCCGCCCGCGTCCCTGAGCGTCTCGGTGAGGTCCTTGACCAGGCTGCGGAGCTGGCGGTCGAAATCGGTCACCGGATCCGCGGGGGTGCGCAGTATCGGGTCGCCGAACAGCCGGATGGGGCGAATGGCCATATCTCCAGAGGTTATCGCCTTCCTCGCCAGCCGCCGCCCTTCGTTGATCACGGTCCCGTTAGTCACGGTCCCGTTAGTCACGGTCCCGCACGCGGCCGGAGCCGAGGACGATCGCGGTAACCAGCGCGGCCAGCGGGAGCGCCGGTACCACGGCGGGGGCGTGCGCCACCAGCAGGCCGGCGAGGAGGGCCCCGGCGATCAGGCCGAACAGCACGCCCGGGCGCCGCAGCCCGGGCCGTGACTTCTTGCCCGGGCTGGCGATCGCGCCGACCAGGCCGGTCAGGGTCCCGGTGAGATAGGTGGTGGAGACCTCGGAGATGCCCATGTGCTGGACCGCGGCGGACTGAAGACCCATCGCGGAAGCGGCGGCGGCGAGTATCGCCAGCTGGGCCGCGCCGCCAGGGCGGCTGCCGGTGAGCTCCCACCCGGCCGCGAACCCGCTCAGCAGCGTGAGCTCGATCAGCAGCACGAGGGTCACGTGGGGCGGCCAGCCGGAGCCGGAGTCCGGGCCGGAACGTTCGGTGTGGAACCACGCGACACGCGTGCCGATAGCGACGCCGATGACGTAACCAGCGAACGCCATTGCGGTGTGCCCCGCCAGCGAGACCGATCCCCGTGCGAGGGACAGGCCGAACAGCACGATGTTGCCGGTCATCACGCTCGCGAAAACGTTGCCCAGCCGGGTGAAGCTGGCGACGTCGACGGCGCCGGAGACGAACGTGAGCAGCACCGCGATGGCGGTCATGACGCGCCCGGACGGCGCGGACACCCCGGCTCGCGGCCGGCCGCGGCGGGCATGCTCGTGGCCGGTTCGTGCTGCGCTCACCCAGAAAGGCTAACGGCGATACGGTGTGCCGCCGCGCGGGGCCCGCGTGAGTGCGGGGAGGAAGGCTGGCACCTGCCTCCCTCCCCGCATACCCCACAGCGAGAGCCGGGCTGGGTAGGGCCGGGATAACCCAGCCCGGCTCCATCCCACACACCTCTGACGCACGGACCCTCCGTGACGGTTCCATGGCAGATGACCGAATCGAGCGCGGCCAGGCCCCGCCGGCCGCGCCCAGGGCCGGCCGCGCCCAGAGCCCGCCGGTATCGTGGTCGCATGTTGCGCGGCGAGGTGGCGGCACTGCGGGCCAGGCAGGACAGCGACGTTCCCGTGCTGCACGCGGAACTGTACGACGACGTGGCGACCCGGGTCCAGGCGGACTACCGGCCGTGGCGGCCGGTCGCGGCCGACTCCGGCGAATCGCCGTACCGGGTGACGCCCCCGGCGGATGACTCCGCCACGTTCTCGGTCGTGGAGCTCGCCAGCGGGGAGCTGGCGGGCGGTGCGCTGCTGTGGGGTATCGACCTGCACAACCGCGCGGCACATGTGGGTATCTCGCTGCGGCCCGCCTTCCGCGGCCGTGGCCTCGGCACCGACGCCGTGCGGATCCTGTGCCGTTACGGCTTCTCCATCCGCGGGCTGCACCGGCTGCAGGCCGAAACGCTCGCCGTGAACAGCGCGATGATCACCGCGGCCACCCGCGCCGGGTTCGTGCCGGAGGGCACGCTGCGCCGGGCGGCCTGGGTCGACGGGCAATTCGCCGACGAGGTCATCCTTGGCCTGCTTGCCGCCGAGTGGCGTACCGCGGTACCGCGGGTAACGCCGGACTGACATGTCCCCCGGTGTCCGCACACGAGCCTTTACCCTGGTGGGCGGGCCTCGTCAGCGAGTAACAGCCTGCGCGCCTACGGACGGCGGCGGTCAGCCGGTTTCGCCGGCGTAGACGACGACATTGCTGAGGTAGGAGCCGGTGGTGGGGTCGAAGGCGCCGCCGCATGTGATGAGGCGGAGTTCGGGATCGGGGGTGGGTCCGTAGACAGCCTCGGTGGGGAAGTGAGTTTTGGGGTAGCTGTGAATGGACGTGACCCGGAAGACGGCGAGGGTTCCGTCGGTACGGCGGATGTAGATCCGGTCGCCCGGGCGGAGCTGGGCTAGCCGGTAGAAGACGGCGGGGCCGTAGTCGGAATCGATGTGCCCGGCGATGATGGCGGGCCCGGTGGCGCCGGGGCGGGGGCTGCCGGTGTACCAGCCGGCGACGGTGACCGGCGGTACCTGCAGCGCGCCGCTGGCGGTCAGGCCGAGGCTGCTGAGCCGGGTACGGATGCCGATGGCGGGGATGGTGAGCGTGGCGGGCCGGGCGACGCCGGCGGAATGCGGCCCGGGCGGGGCGGCGATCGGGCCGGCCGGGGCGGGCAGCACCGCGGCGGCCGGGGCTGGGACGGCGACGGCCGGGCCGGGGTGGCGGGTGAGCGCGAGGCCGCCCGCGCCCGCGGCCACGGTAGCCAGCCCGGCCGCCAGCGCGAGCGCCGCGGCCGGGCGGGTGAACCGCATGCTCAGGCCCGGGACGAGGTGGGCCGGGACCGACGGAGCAGGCGCCCGCCGCCCGCCAGGGCGAGCAGCGTCCCGGCCGTGATGACCGCCACCCACGGCACGGGGGACGGCGCGCCGTGCGGAGCGGTGCCGCCGAACCCGGTCGCGGCCCCGCCCGCGGGCACGGCGGCGGAACCGGCCGCGTCCTGCAGCGGGTCGATCATCAGACCGCCGGTCCCGTCCAGCACCACGAGGGTGTGCACGGTCCCGCTGGCGAGCGTGACGTCAGTGCTGGCGCGTGAGCCGGCACCGAGGACGCGCACCGTCGCGGTGCCCGGGGACAGGGCCCGGTAGGAGCTCACCGACGCGAACGGCAGGCGAGCGGCCAGCAGCTGCCCGGCGTAGCTCACGGTGACCTGATGCTGGCGCAGCGACGCCTGAATTACCCGGACGAGCGCCCGGCCCGGCGGCGTGGTCAGCTTGTCCTCGATGACCTGCAGGCGCAGGCCTGGGTACGGGCCCACGCCGGCCACGGTGTACGCATCGCCGCCGGGCACCATCACGCCGGCTGACAGCATCGGCTTCGTGGTCGCCGGCGCGTCGGCGGGACGCATCGCGACGCTGTAGTCCCCGGCGGCGACCGGCTCGTACGGCGAGACGATCCCGTAGCCGACATGCCGCAGCACGAGCTTCGCATCGGGATTGCCGAACGAATACAGGTACACGTCCACCGCTGGCGCATTCGGCGACAGGTGCGCCAGCCGGATCCACCCAGTACCCGCGGACACCGCGGTGCCTGGCACGGCGGCCGAGGCGATGGCGGGCGCGAGGCCCAGCCACAGGACTGACATCGCCGCCAGCACGATGGCCGGGCGGGTGATTCGCGAAACTTTCATGGGTCCTCCCCTTAACCCAGGTAGACAGGTAGATCAGCCTCTGCGACCCGCCAGCAGTCCCAGCGGACTCGGCGCGTCGAACTCGATGCTCAGCAGGGACCTGCCGACGGCCCGGATGTGGTCCGGAACATATGGCGGCTGCTGCCCATGAAGGAACGACAGGATCTGCTCGCCGGCCGGCCCGAATACGGCGCTGCGGAACGGGACGGTGCTCGCGCCCGGCGACCGGTCGCCGAAGGCCACGATCCGCACCGGCTGCTGCGCGGCCAGTGCCGCGAACATTGCCAGCAGCCGCGTGTCGACGCGTCCCGCGGCCAGCGCCGCCCGGGCGGCCGCCGAGACCTTGATGTGCGGGTTGCCAAGCAGCTGCCCGCCCGCGGCGATCCGCGCGCGGCGGTCGGCGGCAAGGCCGGATTCGTAGGCGGCGGCTCCGTCCGGTGCGGTCGCACGCACGTCGATCCGCTCGGCTCCGGCGCCGAAGCTCGCGATCATCAGCGGCGCGTACACGTTCTCCAGCCGGGAGCCAAACTGGCTGCGTACCGCGGGTGTCGCGACGATCACGTCCGAGCCCAGCGGGTCGGGTGCGGCGGACCCGAGCCTCAGCAAACTGCCCGCCAGCCGCCCGCTCGCCTGCAGCGCGCCGCACATGGCGGGATCACACGCCACGATCGCGCCCGTGCTGACCTGCCCCGCGATCCAGGCCGCGGCCTGGCCGCGGGTCACCGAGGCCGCCCGCAGCGCGGCCAGCGCAGGCGCCGCCTTGCGGGGAACCACCGCGTTGGACGCCGGGCCCCGCTGGACGATCGCGTCCACCACCACCGCCGTGACCAGCACGGCAACGACAGCGGCGGCCAGCGCGAGCAGGCGCCGCGCGCGGGCGATCCGCACATCAATGCCGACGCGCCGTTCGAGCCACAGCCGGACCGTGGTCGCGATGACCGTCGGCCAGGAGGGTTCCGGCGGCCGGGCGTGGCGCGCCCGACCATGAGCCGCCATCTCCGCCACCCCCCAACCCTCTCCAGATGGCGGGAGCCGATCATTACCTAGGGGACCACACGTACCGGACTGGAGTCCAGGAATTCAACTGTTTGTGTCGCTCAATCGCCCAGTTCACGCGGCGTTTGACCGGTATTCGCGGGTGCTGCGTAGTGTGCGGCGCGATCATGACCGTTTCGAACACGAGGGAACAGTATGCATCGCGACGATGACAGCAACCCGCCAGGTCCGAACCGGCGGGCGTTCCTGCGGACCGCGGGGCTGGCGGGCGCGGGCGCCGCGGCTCTGGGTACGGCCGGCGCGGGCACCGCCGCCGCGGCGACGGGCGCCGCCGCGGCGGCCGGCGCGAGCGACTCCGGGCGGTGGCACCCGGACCCGGATAGCCCGCAGTTCACGCTCGCCGTGATGCCGGACACCCAGTTCATGTACTGGGGAAACCAGAACAGCATCAACCCGGAGCCGCAGACGGCGTCCTTCCGCTACATCATCGAGAACGGGAATCCCGAGCGCGACAACATCGTCTTCATGGCGCACCTCGGCGACCTCACCGAGGACGCCGCGGCTTCGTCGTTCCAGCACGTCGGGCACGTCTTCGGCATCCTGGACTCCCGTGGCGTGGGCTACAGCGTGCTGGCCGGCAACCACGACGTGAACTCCGGCACCGACGACCAGCGGGGCCCCACGCCGTACCTGGACACGATGGGCCCGCAGCGGCTGAAGAATTCCCCGACGCTCGCCGGCGCCACCCCGGACGGCTACAACACCGCCCACATCTTCAGGGCAGGCGGCCGCGAGTGGCTGCTCCTCGCGATGGACTGGCGGACCTCCGCGGCCAACTTCGTGTGGGCGAACGAGTTCATCGCCGCTCACCCGAGCCTGCCGGTGATCCTCACCACGCACGAGATCGTCGGCTCCACCTACGGCGACGACGTCTATCCGTACCGGTACGGCGACCCGGAGAACAACGCCGCGCTCTCCGGCTACGGCCAGCAGGTCTGGGACCGGCTGATCAACGGCAACGACCAGATCTTCCTGACGCTCAACGGGCACTACTGGCCGCCCGGCCGCGTCACGATGCGGAACGCCAGGGGCAACGATGTCCACCTGCACATCACGAACTACCAGAACCGTTACTTCGGCGGCGCCGCCATGATCCGGCTGTACCACTTCGACCTCGCGCGGAACGCGATCGACGTCGAGACGCTCGCGCCGTGGTTCCTCGGCCAGCCGCCGGAGGAGCGGAACCTGCTCGCCGCGCAGGAGGCCAGGCTGACCACGCCGGTCGACTACTTCTCCGTGGCGATCGACTTCGGGCAGCGCTTTTCCGGGTTCGACCCGGTGCCGGTGCGGCCGGGACGGCCGGCGAAGCAGATGCTGGTGGACGGCACCCTGGCGTACTGGCGCTTCGACGCGGGCGGCCAGGACGGCACGCCGTTCACTTCCGGGCAGACCATCGCCGACCAGTCGGGCCATGGCAACGACCTCGGCGTGCTGATGACCGTTCCGGGCAGCGCCAGCAACGTTCTGAAATGGTCAGATGATTATCATCGGGACCAGCCGGGTCACGGCAGCCTGTACTTCGGCGGCGGGCAGAACCCCTTGCACGGCGCGTGGCTCGAGACGGCCCCGAACGCGCCGCTCAACACCGAGACGTTCCGCCATGGGTACACCTTCGAGGCGTTCGTGAAGTTTCCGGCCGACTGGGACCCGTCGAACGACTCGTGGGCGGCGCTGCTCAGCCGCTGGGGCGAAAGCGGCCAGGCCGGCAAGACCGGCCCCGGCACCGACCCGCAGGAGCCGATCGTCACGCTCAGCTTCAGCAACGGCCGCGAGCCGCAGTGGAACGTCTACCCGCTGAACCTGAACGGCCCGACCACCAACTGGGGGCAGGGACTGCCCGAGGACACCTGGTGGCACCTGGCCGTGGTCAACGACGGGAACCGGACCGTGCTGTACGTGGAGGGCTGCCCGACCGTGGACAACCCGTCCACCAGGGCGGTGGGCCTCACCCAGCTGAACCTCCCCTGGGCGCTGGGCGGCTACGAGTACGGCGGGTCGGTCAACCAGGTCTTCCACGGCTGGATCGGCGACGTCCGCGTCGTCGGCAGGGCGCTTCGCGCCGACGAGTTCATGATCGCGCGTTGAGACCGCTCGGCGGCCAGCGCGCGCCCGTGCGGGCCCCTGAGCGCAGCGATCGCCTCCCTCACAGGCCGGTGACCGTCACCTGGGCCGGGTGCTCGACGGTGAACCGGTACCGGATCGTCGCCGTCTGCCCGGCGTCGAGCCGCAGCTCCCAGGTGAGTTCGCCCAGGTCGTCCTGCTCGGCGGGGTCCGGGCTCGCCTCTCGCAGCCGCACCCTGATTTCGCCGTCCGTGGAGACCGGAATATGGTCGTGGACGCTCACCCGGGTCTTGCTCGCGCGGTGATTTTCCACGGTGATCTCATACGCGACGTCGATCGTCCGTGTGCCCCCGATCACGGCCTTGCTGGTGTTCCGGCGCCGCAGCTCGCGCTCGACCCGGATCTGCTCGTCGACTCCGAGCTGCAGCTCGAACTCCTCGCCAGCGGCGATGGTCTCGAGCGACGTCTCCCCGGTGAACTGGCCGTCGCGGAAGACTCGCGCCGGGCCCGGGAGCAGCAGCAGCGACGAGCCGTTGGTGACCTTCGCCCGCAGGTATGCCTCGGCGGCGACGGCGGGCACGGCGAGGTGGTCCAGCGTGGCGCCGAGGTCGAACCGGGCGACGGTTGTCTTGTGCGGGCCGCCGTCCGCCGGAACGGCAAGCGGGCGCGGGACGCGGTAGACCATCCCGGCCCCGGACTCGCTGGGCTCGGCCACGAGCGGCTCGGCATCCTGGACGTCCGCCTCGGGCACGCGACCTCCCGGCATGGCGCCCCTCGCCCGCATCTCGCGCTGGCCGCCCGCGGCCATGGCGAACCTCACCGGCTGGCCCGCCGCCGGGACCGGCTGGGCGCGCCCGATGTACCACGGATTCAGCTCCGGCAGCGTCCGGCGCAGCCCGCGCCGTGTCGTGGACAGCGACAGGTCCACGGCGGGCCAGTCCTCCCCGGTCCGCTGCGTGATCTCCGCCAGGTAGCCGACGGAGAGCCGCTCGCCGTCGAGCCCGATGTCATACAGCGGCCGCCAGGAGGCGCCGGACACGTGATAGGAGAGCTCGACCTCGGCCCGCGTGGCCGCGCTGGCCTCGAGGGTGGCGGCGACCGCGAGAACGGCGACCGAACGGTCGGACCGTTTCTCCGCGGCGGCGAGGCGCTCCTCCGCCGCCTCGAGTTCCCGCTGGGCCTCGCGTCTTCGGGCGCCGATCTCGCGGCGGCGGCCGAGCGCACCCGCGGTGTCGGCGGCGAGGTGGCCGGCCATGCCGGCCAGATCGTCGTGGCTCGCGCGGCCGAAGCCCACGGCCCGGGCGAGCGCCGTGGCGGCCGCCTCGGACAGATGGTCAAGGAAGCCCAGGCGGGCGCGCTCGGCGGTGTCCTCGTCGTCGAGTTCGGCGACAGCGGCCCGGCATCTGTCGGCCTCCGAACGCAGCCGCGCGGTCTCCCCGCGCAGCGGGTCGGTGCGGTAGCCGCGGCGTACCTCGACGTTCAGCAGCCCAAGACCGGGCCCGCGGGCCGCGACCCGGACCGACGCGGGATCCATGGTCGCCGGCAGACCGCCGATCACGACCGGGTGCAGCCCGGGTTCGAGGTCCACGCTCCCGGCGCGCTGCACGCGTGCACCGTCCCTGAAGACGGTGACGGCGACGATCGGTGCGTCGACGCCAGCGCCCTCCGCCATCCAGCTCTCCTCCATCGTCCCATCGTGCCTGTAGTCCCATCGTGCCCGGCGGCCGTCACAGTCCCCAGAATGGGCCGGACAACCCGACGCTGCGCAGGTAGTTCACCGCCTCCGACGGCTCGCGCCTGACATAGCCCCGGTTCAGGCGGCCGTCGTACCAGTGCGCGGCGAGCCGCCACAGCGTGGCCAGGTCCATGACGTATCCGCGCTCGGCCCCGGTCGCCCGCAGCCAGTCGCCGACGCAGTCCCCGGAGCAGAAGATGCGCTGATTCCGGCAGGTATGCACCACGTCGTCCCACATATGCGCCGCGGGTATCAGGAAGTGCGCGACCTGGCTGCCGTCCGGCGGGCGTTCCGTCCCGGCGTTCCACGCGTGCGGCCTGCCGCACGCCGGGCACCTGGTCGCGACGAGCATCTCGCCCTCGCCGGTGAGCAGGTGGGGCAGCGCGAACGAATCCCACGCGCAGCCGCCCCACCACAGCGTCCGTCCGCCCATGACCGAGAACCCGAGCGGCACGGCCGAGAACGGGTGTGCCATGGCGATCTCCCCGCGCGCGTCGACCGCGAGGTGACGTCTGCGCGCCAGCGTCCGCAGGCCGCGGGTGACCTCGGATACGTCGCATGTGAGCTGTTTCGCGAGCTCGCTGGCGGGTGGCACGCGCCCCGACCCGGCGAAGGAACGGTACACGGCCAGCCGCAGGTCCTCGGTGTCCACGTGACCATCCTGGCAAACCCGTGAGCTGGATGGCGCGGGTAACCTCCTGTTCGCGTCCGACCAGCTTCGGACGACGCTGATGTCGGCGGTGAAGCGGGCCTGGCCGCCGGGCGCCCAGCGCCGCGCGGTTTCCCGCAGGCAGTCCCCGACGAGCTGGGAGACCGCGGCGGCGTGCGGGGCGGGAACATGAACCAGCAGCTCGTCGTGCAGGCAGAGCACGATACTCGCGTCCAGCGGGCCGCACCGGGCCCGGACCGTGACCGCCCACATCTTGAACAGCTCCGCCGCGGCTCCCTGGATCAGCGCGTTGCGGCCGTAGCGGCCGCGCGCGGCCGCCCGGGCCGCGGTGTCCGGCGCCTGCCCGGCGCCGCCGCTCAGGACGATCAGCCTGCCCCCGTATGTGCGCAGGTCCCGGCGGCCCCGCGCGGAGCGGTCCGCCGCGTCGAGGTATGCCATCGCGACCGGGTAGGCGGCCCGCATCCGCCGCAGCGCCTGGCCGCCGTGGCCGGTGGTCTGCCCGTACATCGCCGCGATCATGGCGACCTTGGCGGTCGGGCGGTCCACGCCGAGCTGGTCCGCCACCGGCTTGTAGAGATCGTCGGCTCTGGTCGCGGCGGCCAGCGCCGTGTCGCCGGACACGGCGGCGAGCACCCGCGGCTCGATCTGGCCGAGGTCGGCGCGGACGAAGACGTGGCCGGGCTCGGCCACGACGGCCCGCCGCATCGCGGACGGCATGTTGTGCAGCCCGCCGGAGGCGGTCATCCGCCCGGCCGCGCCGTCCGAGCCCGTCCACGTTCCGCGCAGCCTCCCGTCGGCCCCCAGGTG
Source organism: Streptosporangiaceae bacterium (assembly GCA_019239975.1). Lineage (GTDB taxonomy): Bacteria > Actinomycetota > Actinomycetes > Streptosporangiales > Streptosporangiaceae > JAFAZE01. Next base: position 40,818 of record JAFAZE010000048.1, on the reverse strand, counting down.
CTCGTCGAGCCACGCGTACCCGTAGGTGGTCGCGATCCTTTCCGCTTTCCGCCACTCGAGCAGGGCGGCGACCAGCGGGTGCGTGTCGCGGTAGGGCTCCAGACGCCACGCCCTCGTGTCCGGCACCCGCACGCCCGCGCGCGCGAGCAGCGAGCGCACCTGCACCGGGCTGCGCAGGTCGGCCGCGCCGGGCGGCGCGTGCCGCAGCACCTCGGCGTCACGCGCCGCCCGCATCGCGGCGGCTTCCGGTTCGCCGCGCGGCCGCGGGCCGATGAACGCCGTGAGGACCTGCTCGGCGGTCTCCCGGTCCATCGGCAGGCCGTCGGCCGACAGTTCCGCGCACAGCAGCTCGGCGGTGGATTCCGAACGAGCGGTGGCGGCTGCCATCGGACGGTCCGGCAGCCGGTCCACGGCTGCCCGCTGAAGGGCGGCGGCCTCGTGGCCGAGCGACGCCCAGCGGGCCAGCCGCGCCGGGCTGCCGGCCCCCCAGCCGCCGCGCACGGCTTCGCGCACCCATTCGGGCAGCAGGTGGCCGCCCGGGCCGACCGGATCACCGGGCTCGCCGGTCTCCGGGAGCTCGCCCGCCTCCGAGAACAGGTCGGGTGGCCCCGCCGCCGGGACCGTCTCTGGTGCCAGCCCGCGCAGGTGCGCCCATGCCCACCCAGGATCCGCCCGCCATCCGCCGAACAGCAGCCGGTGCACCGCCGCGATGTCCCAGCACGTCGCCAGGCGCAGCCCCGCGGCGGCGAGGACCGACGCGGCCTGGCCCGACCACACCACCCACCGCGGCCGGATGACATCATCGGCGGCGGCCAGATCCGCCACGGCCGGCCCGCCGCCGCGCGGCGGAACCCACCAGCCGCCGGCCGCGACCGCCACGCCGAGCCCGCCGCCGGGGGCCACGGCCAGCCCCACCGGATCCCCGCGGGCGACGCCGGCCCGCCGGAGCAGCGTCACGAGATCCGTCTCCGCCTGCTCCGCGACCCGGCCCTGACCCACGCCCCCACCCTGCCACATGTGCGGCGTGGCACCCGGATGGCGGCCACATCCGGTGTTAAGCTCCGGGGCCGTGCCAGATGACAGCGCTGGCTATGCGCGTGCTCAGCGGGTGGCGGTCTGCCGGCGCATCGAGGCGGAGATCGGCCGGGTGCTCGAGCGGCTCGGCGGCCTGCCCTCGTGGTCAGCGGCACGGGACACCTGGACGCGCATCCTGTATGCCGAGGTTCAGCAGGCGACCGCGATGGCCGGCAGCACGATGGATCCGTGGGCCGTGGAGCTGCTGCTCGGGCAGGGCGTGGCCTACGGCCGCAAGGAGCCAGCGGAGTACCTGATGGTCCTCGGATACGCCTACGCCGCGCGCTGGGTGTACGACCAGGTGCTCGCGGACGGGCCCCCGCGGCACGCGCCGCCGGTCACCCTCGACGAGGTGCGGCGGCTCAACGACCTGGCACTGCGCCAGGCATGGCAGGAAGATGACCGCGAGCGCGTCCCGGAACCGGGCCGCTTCCGGCGCCATGACATCGGCCCGCTCCCGTCCGGTGTCACACCGCCCCCCGGGCCGGAGGTGCCCGCGGCGATGCGGGACTGGGCCGGCTCCCCGGCGGGACCGGAGGCGGAACCGGAGGCGGGACCGCCGCCGGGCGTGCCGCCGCCGATAGCGGACTTCGCCGCCGCGCACGCGGCGTTCGAGCGGGTGCACCCGTTCCCGGACGGAAACGGGCGCACCGGGCTGCTCGTCCTGAACCTCCAGCTGCTGCGCTCGGGGTACCCGCCCGCGTTCATCCGCGGCAGGGCCAGGCAGGCGTACCTGAGAGGGCTGCGCGAGGCCGACTCCGGCGATCACGCACGCCTGGCCGGCGTGATCGCCCGGTCGGTCCTCGACAACCTCACCCGCTTCGTGCCGCGCGAGGTGGCCACGACGCGCGAGCTGCTGCCGCTGTCGGAGCTCACCACCGAGTCCGTGGACGTCAAGGTGCTGCAGCGGGCGGTCCGCAGCGGCAAGCTCAAGGCCGCTCGCGGCTCCGGCCGCGGCTACCTGTCCAGCCGCGCCTGGGTGGACGAGTACCTGCGCACCCGGCGCAAGCGCCGAACCTGAAATTTACGGAGCTTGCTCCGCGAAATTTTACCGAGCCTGCTCCGCGCCGGCCGGCCGTTGCGCTGGCACATCGGGCGTAGCCGCTGCTTCCGGTGGGAACACTAGACACTGGGGGCCCGGCGAGCGGGCACCCGTCCAGGAGTCATCCCGTGCAGGCAAGCGCGATCGCCGCGCCGGATTCTGGTTCCCTCGCGGCCTACTGGCGCTTTCACCGTGCCGTCGCGCGGGCGCAGCTCGTCTCCTGGCTGGCGGAGCTGGACGGCGCGGACAGGCCCCTGCGCCTGCTCGACATCTCCGGGCCGGGGGAGCGGGCCGCCCAGGTCGCGGCCGCCGCCGGGCACACCGTGCTGCGGGTCGTGGCGCCCGGGCCCGCGGGCCACGCGGCGGAGCCCGCCGCGAACGCCGACGGGCACCAGCCCCGGCTCCGCACGCTGACCGCTGACGGGACCGGCCTGGAGTTCCTGGCCGGCGGCTGGGCCGACGGCGTCATCGTGGAGGGACGCACGCTGTCCCTGCACCTGGCCGCGGAGACGCTGGTCAGCGAGATCGCGCGCGTGCTGCGGCCGTCCGGGCGGGTGCTCGCCTGCGTCGACTCGCTCGTGCTCGGCATGGCCGTGCTCGCCGAGCAGCATCACTGGCCGGAGCTCGCCGACCTGCCGCACGCGGAGGTCGTGCTCGTTCCGTGGCCGGACGGCACGATCACCCGCTGCTACGGCCGCGAGCAGCTGCTCGAGCTGTTCGCGGGCGGCGGCCTCGACGTCACCTGGATCAGGCCGCGCACCGTGTTCTCCCCCTCGACCGTCAGCTACCTGCTCGGCCGCGACCCGGCCAGCCTGCCCCGGCTGGTGAACGCGGAGCTGCGGGCCCGCGCGGATGATTCGGTGGGCGCCCAGCTCGTCGTGTCCGCGCGGCGGCGCTAGCGGCGGCGCCGGTCCCACTTCGCCTGGCAGCCGACGCACCGCGCGGCGTCGGGCCGCGCCTCGAGCCGGGCCTCGGCGACCGGCTTCCCGCAGTCAACGCAGTTTCCGTACTCGCCGGTCTCGACGCGCGCGAGCGCGGAGAGCACCGCGGCGCGCTGCGAGCGCACCGACTCCAGCATCGCCTCGTTCCGGTCGGCCTCGGAGAGGATCGCGCCCGCGTCGGCGGCATCGTCGGCGCGCGCCTCCGGATGTTCACCCTGCAGCACCGATATAGACCGGTCCAGGTCGGCGCGCATTTCCTCAAGGCGCTTACGGGCAACGCTGATATCCACGGAAGTCCTCGCCTCCTATACGCAGGCGGTTCGGCGGCACGGAAGATGCCGTGCCGTCACCGCCGCGGGCTCAGAACGCTGGCGGCCGCCGCGCGCCGGCGGAACCGGACCGGACGGGACCGGAATCATCGGCCGCCAGCGGCTCGATGAGTTCCGGGCCGTTGTTCCGCACGGAGTTGACGGCCGTAGAAACAGGGTGCGACGTCAGCCCGCCGGCCTGCGGGGATGCGGCAGGCAGCGGCGTCGCTTGTAGCAGTTCCTTGTCGTTGTTGGCTGGATCGAGCCAGTCGGCCCAGCGGTCGCGGGCGATCACCATCGGCATCCGGTCATGGATCTTGCCGGCCTCGTCGGGTGCGTCGGTGGTGATGATCGCCGCCGTCCACAGCCAGGCGTCCTGGTGGTCGGCTGGCACCGATTCGTCCCGCCGCAGCTCGTAGATGCCGGCGAAGGCGAGGATGCCACCGTCCGTTCGGTAGATATAAAAAGGCTGTTTGACCTTTGATCCCGCCGCCCCCGCCTGCCACTCGTAGAAGCCGTCGGCCGGTATCAGGCAGCGGCGCCGCGCGAACGCGCTGCGGAACGCCGGCTTGACCGCCACCGTCTCCACGCGCGCGTTGATCATCCTGGCGCCGCCGGAGGCGTCCTTCGCCCACGACGGGACCAGGCCCCAGCGGAGCAGCCGCAGCTCGCGCTGTCTGTGCTCCTCGGTCCGGTCAAGCACCGCATAAATCTGCTTGGTCGGGGCAACGTTATAGTCGGGGTTCCGCTCCTCCCCGGCGCGGTCGCGCTCGACCTCGAACTCCTCGAGGAGTTCGAGGCGTTTGCGCGCAGAGACGAACCGACCGCACATGTGCCTTCCCTTTATCCCGGTAGAAGCCGGATTGGCACTTCATAACCAGAAATCGCGATCGCCAAACCCCGCCCGTGCCGCGGGGTATCCCGCGAAAACCGATACCCTCGACGATATGGACTCCGGCAGCTGGCAGGCACCGCACGCCGAGGGGCCCGTGCACGCGCGGCTGCGGCTGCCCGGCTCCAAGTCGGTGACCAACCGCGCCCTGGTGCTCGCCGCGCTCAGCGACGGGCCGTCGGTCATCGAGGGCCCGCTGCGGGCACGGGACACACTGCTGGCCGCGGCCGCGCTGCGGGCCATGGGCACGACGGTCGAAGATTACGGAACGGGAATGCGCGTCGCCCCCGGGCAGCCTCCGGCCGGTGCCGCGCTCTCGGTGGATGTCGGCAACGCCGGCACCGTGATGCGCTTCCTGCCGGCCGTCGCCGCGCTCACCGGCGCGGCGGTCCGTTTCGACGGAGACGCCCGCGCGCGGGAGCGGCCGGTCGGCGCGCTGCTCGCCGCGCTGCGCACGCTGGGAGCGGAGATATCTGACGGCGGGCGGGGCGCGCTCCCGTTCACCGTCTCCGGCCGCGGGTCGCTTCGCGGCGGGACGGTGACGCTGGACGCGTCCGGGTCCTCGCAGCTTGTTTCGGGGCTGCTGCTGGCCGCCCCGCGGTTCGCCGCCGGCGCGGAGATACGGCACTCCGGGCCGCCGGTGCCGTCGGCGCCGCACATCGAGATGACCGTCCGCATGCTGCGTGCCGCGGGCGCGGCCGTCGAGACCGGCGGCACTGAAACCGGCGGCGCTGAAGCCGGCAGCGCTGAAACCGGCGGCACACCGGGCTCCCGCCCCGGCGTGTGGCGGGTGCTGCCGGGACGGCTGAACCTCGGCACGTTCACCGTGGAGCCGGACCTGTCCAACGCGGTGCCGTTCCTCGCCGCGGCGCTCGTAACCGGCGGCAGCGTCACCCTGCCGGACTGGCCGGCCAGCAGCCTGCAGGCCGCGGACCAGATCCTCCAGACGCTCGCCCGCATGGGCGCTGCCTGCTCGCACACCGCGGACGGCCTGACCGTGACCGGGACCGGAGCGATCCGCGGCATCGACGCGGACCTGCGTGACATACCCGAGCTGTGCCTGCCGCTGACCGCCGCGGCGGCGCTCGCCTCGTCGCCGTCGGTGCTCACCGGCGTCGGGCACACCCGGGCGCAGGAGACCGACCGGCTCGCCGCCATCGCCAAGGAGATCAACGCGCTCGGCGGGGACGTCACCGAACTGCCCGGCGGCCTGCGGATCCGGCCGCGCCCGCTGCGCGCGTCCGGGCGCGAGTTCGACAGTTACGACGACCACCGGATGGTGATGGCGGCGGCCGTCCTCGGCCTCGCCGTGCCCGGCATCCGCGTGCTGAACGCCGCGACGGTCGGCAAGACGTTTCCCGGTTTCGCCGCGCTCTGGGCGCACATGCTCGGCGGCCGGGATGCGGCCGTGACCGCGGGGCCGGCAGGTCCCGCCGATCCACCGGGACAGGGCTCCTGAGAACTCGCGGCACGTACCTCGACGAGGACGACATCAGGGTCCGCGCCGGCCGTGGTTCCAGGCCGCGCACCCGCCGGCGTCCCGCGCACGAGGGCGCGGCCGAGGCGTTCGTCGTCAGCGTGGACCGCGGCAGGTACGGCTGCCTCATCGACGGCCGTCTCGTCGTCGCGATGAAGGCCCGCGAGCTGGGCCGCAACTCGGTGGTGGTCGGCGACCGCGTGGCGCTGGCCGGCGACACGTCGGGTGCGGAGGGCACGCTCGCCAGGATCGTCCGCGTCGAGCCGCGCACCAGCGTGCTCCGCCGGTCCGCCGACGACACCGACCCGCAGGAACGGATCATCGTGGCGAACGCGCAGCAGCTGGTCATCGTCTGCGCGCTGGCCGAGCCGCCGCCGCGGCTGCGCTTCGCCGACCGCTGCCTGGTCGCGGCGTACGACGCCGGGCTCGACCCGCTGCTCGTGCTGACCAAGGCGGACCTGGCCTCCCCGCGCAGGGTGCGCGCGGTCTACACGCCGCTCGGCCTGCGGATGCTCACCACCCGCAAGCCGCTGCCGCCGCGCACGCTGGCGCGGCTGCGCTCCGCGCTCGCCGGGCAGGTGAACGTGCTCATCGGCCAGTCAGGCGTCGGCAAGTCGACGCTGGTCAACGCGCTGATCCCGGACGCGGCGCGCGCGGTCGGGGCGGTGAACCCGGTCACCGGCCGGGGCAGGCACATCTCCTCGTCCGCCGTGGCCCTGCCGCTCCCGCCGCGGACCAGGCGCCCCGGCGGCCAGCCGTCTGTCCCGCCCGGTACCTGGCAGCCCGAGCCGAACGACGGCTGGCTCATCGACACACCCGGCCTGCGCGGCTTCGGCCTGGGACACGTGAGCCCGCAGCGCGTCGCCGCCGCCTTCGGCGACCTGGCCGAGGGCACCGGCGACTGCCCGCCGGGCTGCGACCACCTCTCCGCGGGCTGCGCGCTCGGCGAATGGGCGCGCGCGCATCACGCCGGGGCCAGGCTCGACTCCCTCCGCCGCCTGCTGCGCAGCCGCGAGGCGTCCGACTTAGCCAGCCGCCGCGCCGCCGCGCCGCCTCGTGTCTGGCCAGCGCGACGGCGTAGGCGGTACCGTTTCGCGGGTGGCACGCTACGACGACGACCTGCGGTTCGCGCATGTCCTCGCGGACGCCGCCGATGACGTCACCACCCGGCGGTTCCGGGCTCTCGACCTGCGCGTCGAGACCAAGCCCGACCTCACGCCGGTGACCGACGCCGATAACGCGGCCGAAGAATCGCTGCGCAACGTCCTGCGCCGGGCGCGTCCGCGGGACGCGGTGCTCGGCGAGGAGCACGGCCGGACCGGCGGCGGCCCGCGCTGCTGGGTGATCGACCCGATCGACGGCACCAAGAACTACGTACGCGGCGTCCCGGTCTGGGCGACGCTGATCGGGCTGATGGACGGGGATGACGTCGTGGTCGGCGTCGTGTCCGCGCCCGCGCTCGGCAGGCGCTGGTGGGCCGCGGCGGGCGGCGGCGCGTGGACCGGGCGCAGCCTGACGAAGGCCGCCAGGTGCCAGGTCTCCGGCGTCACGAAGCTTAGCGACGCCTCCCTGTCCTACTCGAGCCTCGACGGCTGGGCCGGCCGGGGCCGGTTCGAGGGCTTCCTCGGCCTGGCCCGCTCGGTCTGGCGCACCCGGGCGTTCGGCGACTTCTGGTCGCACGTGCTGGTGGCCGAGGGCGCCGTGGACGTCTCCGCCGAGCCGGAGGTGTCGCTGTGGGACCTGGCGGCGCTGCAGGTGATCGTGGAGGAGGCCGGCGGCCGGTTCACCGACCTGAGCGGCGTCCCGGCCCCGGACGGCGGCAGCGTGGTGTGCACCAACGGCCACCTGCACGACGAGGTCCTGGCCCAGCTGAGGGCGAACGAGTGAAACCGGGGGTTGCCAACGGCCCTCGTTTCGCTGACGCTTGATGGATATCACAGGTTCACAACGTGGCCCTTTCGCAACGCGGCACCGCACCGCACCCGTAACCAGCCCAAGGGGGTGGCCTGCCCATGAAGGTGGAAGACGGCATGTCCGAGCTGGTCCTCATGATTGGGCCGGCCCATACCCTTCGCGAGGCCGCCCGCATGATGGCCGCGCGGCGTGTCGGCGCGGCCGTCGTCGTCGACCCGGATCACGCGGGCGTGGGCATCCTCACCGAGCGCGACATCCTCAACTCGATCGCCGCCGGCGAGAGCCCCGACACCGAGGTCGCCGCGCAGCACTGCACGCAGGATCTGGTGTTCGCGGCGCGCGCCTGGACGCTGGAGGACGCGGCGGCCGCCATGGTACGCGGCGGCTTCCGCCACCTGGTCGTGGTCGAGGGCCACGAGGTGGTCGGGCTGCTGTCCATGCGGGACATCGTCCGCTGCTGGTCTGGTGCCAGGGTGCCCAGCCAGGCGGGCCCGCCGGCGGTCTCGCCCACCCCCGCGTGAGTTCCGGAATGTGAGCGGGGGCGGCCGTGTTGAGCGTGACATGGCTGTCGCCTCGCCGCCCAGCGGCCTGATCAGGAGAACTCACGCCGCTTCCGCTGCTGCGCCCCGCCGGCCGTGGGCCGCCACGGCGGGCCGGGTATCCTCGTACGGTCTTCCCGCGTGGCGGGCTGACGAGGAGAACCTGGAGGAGGTGGGTCCGGTACCGGAGACACTCGAGCAGCGCGGCGAGCGTTTCGAGCAGGAGGTCCTGCCCTTCCTGGACCAGCTCTACTCGGCCGCGCTGCGCATGACGCGCAACCCGGCGGACGCCGAGGACCTGGTGCAGGAGACGTTCGCCAAGGCGTACGCGTCGTTCCACCAGTTCCAGCCGGGCACCAACCTGAAGGCGTGGCTCTTCCGCATCCTGACCAACACCTTCATCAACACCTACCGGAAGCGGCAGCGCGAGCCGCAGCGCTCCGGGGCCGACGAGATCGAGGACTGGCAGCTCGCGCGGGCGGCCTCGCACAGCTCGGAGGGCCTCAAGTCCGCCGAGGCGGAGGCTCTGGAACGGCTGCCGGACTCCGACATCAAGGCCGCGCTGCAGGCGCTGCCCGAGGAGTTCAGGATCGCGGTCTACCTGGCCGACGTCGAGGGGTTCGCCTACAAGGAAATCGCCGACATCATGGGCACGCCGATCGGCACCGTGATGTCGCGCCTGCACCGTGGCCGGCGTCAGCTACGGGAAATGCTCCAGGATTACGCGGTTGACCGCGGCCTGGTCCGGGCGGGGACGGGAGTGAGCGGCCCCTCCGCCGGCCAGGCGGTTGCCTCCGAGGAGGAGGGGTCATGAGCTGTGGGAACCCGCACGAGGTGCCGTGTACCGAGGTGCTGGACCGGGTCTACGGCTACCTCGACGGCGAGCTGTCGGAAGCTGACTGCGCCAAGATCCGCCAGCATCTGGATGAGTGCGGGCCGTGCCTGCGCGAGTTCGGGCTCGAGGAGGCGGTGAAACGGCTGATCGCGAAGCACTGCGGCTGCGATCCCGCGCCGGCCGCGCTGCGCAGCAAGGTGCTGGTACGGATCAGGCAGGTTCAGGCGGAACTCGAGGTAGCCGATTAGCTTCGAAACAGCTAATGAGCGCCGCCGGGCGCGCCGCCGCGTTTGGTAGCGGTCTGTGATTGCCTTTTCACGTTTTAGCCCGCGATGAGCTTTGGGTCTGCGCGAATCGCCGTGGCCACGTTATCCTGAGCCTGGACGGTATCCCGGTGAGCCGTCTGTCCTGCGCGAGGGAGGTCCAACCCATGCGGGCGACCGGCAAGTTGCTCATGATCCTGGGTGAGTTCTGCCCAGCGTGCTGCCGCGCATCTGCCTCGCGCGGCGTGTCATGGTCTTAGGCATCCGCCAGGCTCCAGTGCACGTCACAGGCTGGCTACGAGGGGGGAGTTTGGGCAGGCTTTCGCTGGTCGCCCGGGTCTACGTAGGCGCGGTGGCGGCCGCGGGTCTGGCTTTTGTCGTCCGAGGCCCGCTGGGCGGCATCGCATGGCTGGAAGTGGCCGTTCTCGGGCTGCTGGTCGTCGTGTGCGAGTCGACGGCGACCCGCCTGCGTTCACGGCACCTGTCATGGTCGCCCAACTCCGCGGCCATTCTCGCCGCCATCGTGCTGACCGGCCCGGTGGGGGCGGCGGTGGTCGGCGGCTGCGCCGTCTTCGGGGTGCGCCGGGGCACGTCCGCCACCAAGCAGGTCTTCAACGGCGGCATGATGGCCCTCACCGGCTACCTGCCCGGAGAGGTCTTCCTGCTGCTGGGCGGTGAGGTCGGCACGCCGGGCCAGAGTTCCTTCCCCGAGCTCATCGGGCCGTTCGCCGGGGCCGCGCTGGCCCACGTGATCGTCAATTACTCGCTGCTGTGCGGTGTGCTGTGGCTGACCGGCGAGCCGGGGAGCGCCGGGCAGCAGGCCCGTGCCCTGCTGGATCCGCGGGTCGCGCTCACCGAGCTCGGTTACTGCGCGTTCGGCCTGCTCATCGCGGCTCTGTGGAGCGTGCTCGGGCCGTTCACGCCGGTCCTTGTGCTGGTACCGCTGTTCGTTGCGCGCTGGGCGGTCGCGCAGTTCGCGGCCCAGCAGCGCGCGTATGAGGCGACCGTGAGCGCGCTGTGCCAGGCGGTGGAGACGAAGGACTTCTATACGCGCGGCCACAGCGAGCGGGTCTCCAGGGGATCGGTGATGATCGCGCACGAGATCGGCATGCGCGGGGAGCGGGTGGAGGCGATCAGGTACGCCGGCATGCTGCACGATGTCGGCAAGCTCGGCGTGCCGACGCAGGTGCTGCAGAAGACCGGGAAGCTCACGGACGACGAGTTCGCCGCCATCCAGCTGCACCCGATGCGCGGTCTCGACATAGTGCGCGAGATCGGCTTCCTCGACGAGGCGCTGGCCGGGATCATGCACCATCATGAGCGGATCGACGGCCGCGGCTACCCGATGGGCCTGACCGGGGACGAGATACCCGAGTTCGCCCGGGTGCTCGCGGTGGCCGACGCGTTCGACTCGATGACGTCGACGCGCTCCTACCGCGGCGCGCGCCCGGTGCCGGAGGCCATCGCGGAGCTGCGGCGATGGTCGGGCACGCAGTTCGACCCCGCGTTCGTGGACGCGTTCGTGGCGGCCATCGAACGGGACGGCTGGACCGGCCCGGACACCGCGGCCCCGCAATCGGCCGGGGCGGCGGCCGCGCATGACCACGACGACCCGACCGCGCCGCTGCGGATCATCGAAAGCCTCTGAGGCCGTGGGTGAGCGCCGCTACGAACCGCGGGGCTTCCCGCGCCAGGTTCTGGATTCCGGCCAGTCGCTCCTGGTGATCTTCGCGGGGGTGCTGCTGATCGCGTCGGTCGCGCAGACGGCGGCCGCGGGCCCGCGGGACGTCCGCGACGCGATCGCGTTCGGCGCGCTCATCGCGTTCGGCGAGCTGCTCCGCCTGAGCCTGCCCGGCGACCGGGAGTCCGCGCCGATCGCCACCGCCGGAGCGCTCGCCTACGCGATGCTCATCCAGGTCGGGAACCACCCGGCGCGGCACACCGCCCAGCAGGTGATCGCGGTCACGGCGATCGGCATGATCGTGGGCGCGCTGCCGCACCTGGCTGTCGGCCGCCCGGCCAGGCTTTCCGGGATGGCGGCACGGCTGCTCGCGGTGGCGTGCGCCGCCGGGGTGTTCCGGCCGCTGGCGAGCAACCCGGAGATCGGCAGGCACTGGTGGCTGGCGCTGCCGGTCATGGCCTCGCTGGTCGCGCTTGCCTGGCTGGTCGAAGCGGTGATCGAGGCGCTGATCAGGACGGACGCGCTGCGCGCGCGGTTCGGTGTGGCGCTGGTGGACGAGATGCGCGTGCAGCTTCCGCTCGGCACGGCGGTCGGCGCCTCCGCGCTGCTGATCGCGTTCGCCGCGGAGGTCATGGGGCTCGCCGCGGTGGCGATGTTCACCGCGCCGCTGCTGGTCACGCAGGTGGCCTATCGCCGGTACGCCGGCATCCGCGCGACCTACCTGCAGACGGTGCGCGCGCTCGCCAGGGTGACCGAGATCGGCGGGTACGTGGAAACCGGGCACTCGGCCCGGGTGAGCCGCCTGGCGGTGTCCATCGGCCGTGAGCTCGGCATGGCGGAACCCGAGCTTCTCGAGCTCGAGTACGCCGCGCTCATGCACGACATAGGCCAGCTCTCGCTGCGCGACCCGATCCCCGGCGGCGCCACCGTGCTGGTCGTGCGGGACGAGCAGCGCCGGATCGCCGAGTACGGCGCGGAGGTCATCCAGCAGGCCAAGGTGCTGGACTCGGTCGCGGAGATCGTCCGGCGGCAGAGCGACCCCTACCGCCCCGGCGCGGGGAGCACCGCCGCCAACGGCGGCCGCGGCCGCGGCCGCGGTAACGAGCCGCCGCTGAGCAGCCGCATCATCCGGGCGGCGAACGCCTTCGACGACCTGGTGGGCACCTCGGTGGAGCCCAGCAGGGCGGCGGCCGCGGTCGAGCGGCTCCGGCTGGACACCGCCGGGGAGTACGACCCGCAGGTGGTGGACGCGCTCGGCAGGCTGGTAAGCCGCCGGTCGGTGCTGGGTCCGTAGGGCACGGCCGCCAGGCGGGCCGGTAAGCTGCTGCGGTGCTCGATTCCGTACTCGTCGCCAACCGGGGCGAGATAGCGCGCCGCGTGATCCGTACCGCCCGGCGGCTGGGCGTCAGGACGGTCGCGGTCTACTCGGAGGCGGACGCCGGCCTGCCGTACGTCCGCGAGGCCGGCGAGTCGGTCTGCATCGGCCCGGCGTCGCCCGCGCAGAGCTATCTCGACGCGGAGGTCATTCTGGCGGCGGCGCGGCGCACCGGCGCCGGGGCGATCCATCCCGGCTACGGTTTCCTCTCCGAGAGCCCCGATTTCGCCCGGCGCGTGATTGCCGAGGGCCTGACCTGGATCGGCCCTCAGCCGGACTCGATCGAGCAGATGGGCGACAAGATCCGGGCGCGCAACCTGATGGAGAAGGCGGGGGTCCCGGTGGCGCCGGGCAGCCACGAGCCGGCCGCCGACGCGGACGCCGCCGTCGCCGAGGCGGAACGGATCGGGTATCCCGTCATGGTCAAGGCCGCGGCCGGCGGCGGCGGCATCGGGATGAGCGCGGCGGGCGACGCCGCGGCGCTGCGGGCCGCGTTCGGCACCGCGCGGTCCCGCGCGGAACGGTTCTTCGGCTCGCCGGAGATCCTGATCGAGCGCTACCTGCCCCGCGCGCGCCACGTCGAGGTGCAGATCCTCGGCCTCGCGGACGGGCGGGTGCTCGCCCTCGGCGAGCGGGACTGCTCGGTGCAGCGCAGGCACCAGAAGGTGGCGGAGGAAACGCCGTCGCCGGCCGTCGGCCCGGCGCTGCGGTCGCGGATGCTCGCCGCCGCTGTCCGGGCCGGCGAGGCGGTCGGCTACCTGAACGCCGGCACGGTCGAGTGCCTGGTGGACTCCGACTCCGGTGATTTCGTCTTCCTCGAGATGAACACCAGGCTGCAGGTCGAGCACCCGGTCACCGAGCTCGTCACCGGCATCGACGTGGTCGAGCAGCAGTTTCTGATCGCGTCGGGCTCGGGCATATCGTTCGATCCGGAGGCCGTGCGCCCGTCCGGGCACGCGATCGAGCTGCGTGTCTACGCCGAAGACCCGCGCCGGTTCCTGCCGAGCCCGGGCACGATCACCGGCTGGGCCGAGCCGGCCGGCCCGGGGATCAGGGTGGATTCCGGTTACGAGGCGGGCAACACCGTCACGCCGTTCTACGACCCGCTGCTGGCCAAGCTGTGCGCGCACGGCGACAGCCGCGCGGAGGCCATCGAACGGGCCAGGGAGGCGGTTGGCGGCTTCCAGGTCGGCGGCCTCAAGACCAACCTGCCGTTCCACGCCGAGCTGCTCGCCAGCCCCGAGTTCGTCAGCGGCGACTACGACACCGGAATCGTAAGCCGCATGCGTTCCGCGTGACGTGCTCGTGTACGCTCACCCTGACCTGATGACAGATGGGAGCCTGCTGTGGCCGAGGTCCGCGCGGAGATGGTCGCGAACGTGTGGCGAGTGGTCGTTGCCGAGGGTGATCACGTCGAGGACGGGGACACGCTGGTGATACTCGAGTCGATGAAGATGGAGATCCCCGTCCTGGCCGAGCAGTCGGGCACCGTGTCGAAGCTGCACGTCGCCGAAGGCGACGTGGTCCAGGAAGACGACCTGATAGCCGTCATCGACTAGCGCGTCCCGGCGGAGCGCCCGCGCGGCGCGTCACACGCCGGTTGTGGAGCGGGGGTAGGCGATTTCGGGGTCGGTGACGACGTTGACCAGGTACGGCACGCCTGAGGCCAGGGCCCTGCGCAGGGCCGGGCCGATTCCGGACGGAGCGGTGACCAGTTCGCCGGCGCCGCCGAGGGCGCGGATCACCTCGTCGTAGCGGCAGGCGGGCTGCAGGTCGGCGGCGACGTCGTACCCGTAGAGGAGCCGCATCGGGTGCTTTTCCAGCCCCCACGCGCCGTTGTTCCCGCACACGATCACGACCGGCAGCTTGTGCCGTACCAGGGTGTCGGCGTCCATCAGGGAGAACCCGGCGGCGCCGTCGCCGAGCAGCAGGATGACCTGCGCGGAGGGGCGCGCCAGGCGGGCGGCGATCGCGTACCCGAGGCCGGTGCCCAGGCAGCCGAACGGGCCCGGGTCGAGCCAGCCGCCGGGAGCCTTCGGCTCCACGTACCGGCCGGCGAACGAGACGAAGTCGCCCCCGTCCCCGATGATCACCGTGTCGTCGTCGAGCACCTCGAGCAGTTCGCCGTAGACCCGTGCCGGGTGGACCGGTTCCGCGTCGCTGGCCAGCAGGGAAGCGTCGGCGGCCAGCGCCGCGCGCGCCGCTTCCCGCAGCCGCGGCAGCCAGTCCGGGTCGGCGGCCGCCGGCCCGGCTGCCTCGGCCAGCCCGGCGAAGAACGCGCCGAGGTCGCCCGCCGCGGCGGCGGCGAGCGGGCAGTGCGCGGCGAGCGCGCCGGGAGCGTCTGCCACGTGCACGACGCTCGTGCCGGGGCCGAACGAGCCGTACCGAAGCCGGAAGTCCAGCGGTGCGCCAACGACGATGACGAGGTCGGCCTCCGTGAACGCGAGCGAGCGGGCGCGGCCGGCGAGCAGGTCGTGCCCAGCGGGCAGCACGCCGCGCGCCTGGCCGTTGGTGATCACCGGGAGCCGCAGGGTCTCGGCGGCCTGCCGCGCCGCGTCCTCCGCGCGGCCGAGCCACACGTCGGAGCCGAGCACCAGGACCGGCCGCCGGGCGGCGCGCAGCAGCGCCGCGATCCGGCTGACCTGCTCCGGGTCCGGCGGCGCGGCGGCCTCCGCGCGGGGTTCCGGCAGGCTGGCCTCGCCCTGGCCGTAGATCGCCTCGAGCGAGACGTCGAGGAACACCGGGCCGCGGTGCGGCGCCGTGGCCAGCCGGAACGCCTCGTCCACCGATGCCGCGAGCTTCACCGTGCCGTGCTCGGTCCAGGCGCGCTTGGTGACCGGGGCGAGCAGCGGCGGGTGGTCGATCTCCTGCAGCCCGCCGGACCCCCACCGGTAGTCGGGGGCCCGGCCGCCGAGCAGGACGACCGGGGCGCCGTTGAACCACGCGGTCGTGACCGCGCTGACGCTGTTCGTGACCCCCGGGCCGGCGGTTACCACGGCCAGGCCGGGCGCGCGGGTCAGCCGGGCCGTCGCCTCGGCCGCGAACACCGCGGTCTGCTCGTGCCTGACGTCGATCAGCCGCAGCGGCGGGTCCGCCTTGACCGCGGCGTCGTACAGCGGGAAGACGTGCCCGCCGGAGAGCGTGAACATCGCCGTCACGCCGTGCCGCCGCGCGACCGCGACGGCGTGCGCGCCGCCATGACCGGAGATCATGCCGCCGACGTTACCAGCCAGTAGCGGGAGCGTCGCGGGGCCGCTGGCGCATCTGGCCCCGCCCAGTGGGGCCGCTGGCGCATTTGGCCCCGCGCAGGGGCTGTAAATCCCCGACCGCACCCGCGCCCGCGGCGCCGAGACCGACGCCCGCCGGCGCCGGCGCCTCGGCCACCTCCCCGTCGGCGGTGTACTGGTGCGGCAGGGTCTCGTCGGCGCCGCCGGGCACCTTCGTCAGCTTGAGGATGACCGTCAGCACGACGCTGATCGCGATGTTGAGCAGCACGGCGGTCAGGCCGATGTACACGGTGTGGCCGAACTCGATGTCCGTCGACCCGGCCCAGTGCGACGTGGTGGGCGTCGCGACCTTGTAGGCGGCGATCGTGCCGAAGATCATGCCTGCCGCCCAGCCGGCCAGCAGCGCCCAGCGGTGGAACCACCGGGTGAACAGGCCGAACACCAGAGCCGGGAACACCTGCAGCACCCAGATGCCGCCGAGCAGCTGCAGGTTGATGGAGAACGTGCGCGGCAGCTCGATCGCGAACAGCAGGGCGCCGGTCTTGATGACCAGCGAGCCCCACTGCGAGACCTTCGTCTCCAGCCTGGGGCTGGCGTCGGGCTTGACGAACTCCTTGAAGATGTTCCTGGTGAACAGGTTGGCGGCGGCGATCGCCATGATCGCGGCCGGCACCAGCGCGCCGATGACGATCGCCGAGAAGGCGATGCCCGTGAACCAGCTCGGGAACATGTGCTGGAACAGGTACGGCACCGCCAGCTGGGCGTTGCCGCCGGCCTTCTTGACGTTCGCCGCGGTGACCTTGTCCGTGAGCGCCATGTAGCCGAGCAGCGCGATGAGGCCGAGTACCACCGAATAGAGCGGCAGCAGCGCCATGTTGCGCTTGACGACCGCACGGCGCCGGGTGGACAGCGCGCCGGTGATCGTGTGCGGGTAGATGAACAGCGCCGCCGCCGAGCCGAGCGCGAGCGTCGCGAACGCCA
The DNA here is from genome assembly GCA_019239975.1 of Streptosporangiaceae bacterium. Taxonomy (GTDB): domain Bacteria; phylum Actinomycetota; class Actinomycetes; order Streptosporangiales; family Streptosporangiaceae; genus JAFAZE01. The sequence continues at coordinate 24,269 of JAFAZE010000048.1, read as the reverse complement.
GCTGGCTGTTGCCCGTGGTGGGGATGAACACGCCGGTGGGCTTGCCCGTCTTCGGGTTGACCGTCTTCATGTGCGTCTCGGCGACCCCGAAGATGTGACCGAAGCCGCCGAGCCTGGTAGGGATGTAGAAGATCGCGACGATGATCATCACGTAGACGAGGATGTCCTTGATGAACGCGATCAGCGCGGGCGCGCGCAGCCCCGACACGTACGTGAAGACCGCGAGCACCAGGAACGCGGCGAACAGCGGCAGGTCCTTGATGAACGTATTGTTCGACGACGTGCCGACGCCCATCACGGTGAGCACGGCCTGGATGCCGACGAGCTGCAGCGCGATGTACGGCATCAGCGCCAGGATGCCGGTGAACGCCATGGCCAGGGACAGGCCGCGGGAGCCGTACCGGCCGCGGATGAAGTCGGCGGGCGTGACGTAGTTGTGCACCCGGGCGATCGACCACAGCCTGGGCAGGAAGATCAGCGCTATCGGGAACACCATGATCGTGTAGGAGACCGCGAAGAAGCCCGACACCGCGCCGGTGAGGAACACGGCCGAGGGCACGGCGATGAACGTGTAGGCGGTGTACAGGTCGCCGCCGAGCAGGAACCAGCCGACGAACGTGCCGAAGCCGCGGCCGCCAAGCCCCCACTCGTTCAGGTGCATCATGTCCTCCGCGCGGCGCCAGCGCGCCGCGGCGAAGCCGACACAGGTGACGAGCAGGAACAGGATGACGACGATGGTGAACGTCACCGCGTTGACGTGGTTCACTTGGCCTCCTCGCGGGCGCTGGCCGCGGCCCGCGAGGGCGGAGTCAGCCTCTTCTGCAGCTGGATGACGATCCACAGCACGATGCCGACGACCGGCATGTAGGCGAGCAGGTAGAAGTAGAAGAAGGGGAAGTCGCCGGCCTTCGGCGTCGCGCGCGCGTAGATCGGCACCCACAGGGTGAAGAAGATCGAGGCGAATATCCCGATGGCGATGGCCGCCGAGGTGACCGGATGGGCGGCGACGGGGTTCCTGGGTTTGACGGCCGGCTGGGTCATCGTGTCCTCTCGCATGCTGAGAGTTAATGTGACGGGCGTCACATAGATTTCATCTATGGTGCGCCCAATGAGCAAAATCAGCAATGCCCAGCCGGCGTGATAGGTCAATCACGCCAGGGTCATACGCCAATCAGTCGCTGACCACCCCGCTTGTTCCCGCGCCGGTTCCGGCGGCGGCCGGGGCCGGCGCCGGGGCCTCCGCCGGGTCGGCGGTGTACTGGTGCGGCAGGGTCTCGTCGGCGCCCTGGGGCGCCCTGGCCGCCCTGAAGATCAGGGTCGCGGCGACGCTGACCGCGATGTTGAGCAGCAACGCGGTCAGGCCGATGTACACCGTGTGGCCGAACTCGATGTCCGTCGACCCGCCCCAGTGCGACGCGGTAGGGGTCGCGACCCTGTAGGCGGCGATCGTGCCGAAGATCATGCCTGCCGCCCAGCCGGCCAGCAGCGCCCAGCGGTGGAACCAGCGGGTGAACAGGCCGGACACCAGCGCCGGGAACACCTGCAGGATCCAGATCCCGCCGAGGAGCTGCAGGTTGATGGAGAACGTCTTCGGCAGCCCGATCGCGAACAGCAGCGCCCCCAGCTTGACGGCGAACGAGACCCACTGTGAGATCCGGGTCTCCAGCCTGGGACTGGCGTCGGGCTTGACGAACTCCTTGAAGATGTTCCTGGTGAACAGGCTGGCGGCGGCGATGGACATGATCGCGGCCGGCACCAGCGCGCCGATCACGATCGCGGCGAACGAGATCCCGGTGAACCAGCTCGGGTACATGTGCTGGAACAGAAACGGCACCGAGAGCTGCGCGTTGCCGCCGGCCTTCTTGACGCTCGCCACGGTGGGCTGATCGGCCAGCGCCATGTAGCCGAGCAGCGCGATGAAGCCGAGCATGATGGAGTAGAGCGGCAGCAGCGACATGTTGCGCTTGATGACGTCGCGCCGCCTGGTCGCGAGGGTCGCGGTGATCGCGTGCGGGTAGCAGAACAGGGCGCACGCCGAGCCGAGGGCCAGGGTGGCAAAGGCGAGCTGGCTGTTGCCCGTGGTGGGAATGAACACGCCGTTGGGTTTGTGTGTCGTGGGGTTGATCGCCTTCATGTGCGCCTCGCCGGCGGCGAAGATGTGCCCCCAGCCGCCGATCCTGGCCGGGATGTAGAACACCGCCACGATGATCATGAGGTAGACGAGCGCGTCCTTGATGAACGCGATCATCGTCGGCGCCCGCAGTCCGGACAGGGCCGTGAAGATCGCCAGCACGAGGAACGCGATGATCAGCGGGAGGTCCCTGATGAACGTGTTGTGCGACGTGGTGCCGACGCCCATCACGGTGAGCACGGCCTGGATGCCGACGAGCTGCAGCGCGATGTACGGCATCAGCGCCAGGATGCCGGTGAACGCCACCGCGAGCGACAGGCCGCGGGAGCCGTACCGGCCGCGGATGAAGTCGGCGGGCGTGACGTAGTTGTGCACGCGGGAGACCGACCACAGCCGCGGCATGAAGATCATCGCGATCGGGAACACGATGATCGTGTAGGAGACCGCGAAGAAACCCGCCACGGCGCCGGACAGGAACACCGCCGAAGGCACGGCGATGAACGTGTAGGCGGTGTACAGGTCGCCGCCGATCAGGAACCAGCCGATGAACGTGCCGAAGCCCCGGCCGCCCAGTCCCCACTCGTTCAGGTGCAGCATGTCCTCGGCCCGGCGCCAGCGCGCCGCGGCGAAGCCGACGCCGGCGACGATCACGAACAGCACGACGACGATGGTGAAGGTCACCGCGTTGACGTTGCTCATCGCGCCTCCTCGCTCGTGCTGCCCGCGGCGGGCGCGGCGGGCAGCAGCCGCCGCTGCAGCAGGTAGACGATCCACAGCACGATGCCGGTGGCGGGCATGTAGATCAGCAGGTAGAAGTAGAAGAACGGGAAGTCGCCGACCTTCGGCGTCGCGCGCGCGTAGAGCGGGACATACAGCGCGAAGAAGATATCGGCGACGATAAGGATGGTGATGGCCGCCGAGATGTACGGGTGTGCGGCCACGCGGTTGCGGGCGCCAGGCTTTCCTGGCTGGACGGCCGGCTGGGTCATCATGTCCTCTAACATGCTGGGAGTCCGCGACGGGCGTCACGTAGATTCATCCATGTTGCGCCGGCCGCGGGTGAGCCGCAATCTATCGCTGCGCGATATATAGATTGTTACGTTACCGGGTGATTGAGGCTCCGGTAGCGGCCGCCGAGCGCGGGCGACAGGCCCGCGCGGGCGGCGGCGAGGAAATCCGCCCGGCCGAGCAGGCCGGCGCCTTCGGGCAGGATGCCGGCGAGCGCGCGGCCCGCCACGGTTTCCAGGTCGGCGAGGTTGGCGCGCTCGGCCAGGCCGGGGGCGGCGGGCCAGCTTCCGATCACCACGCCGGCGCAGGGCAGCGCGCGGGCGGCCAGCGCCTCCAGGGTGAGCGCGGTGTGATTGAGCGTGCCCAGGCCCGCGGCCGTGACCACGAGCACCGGCGCGCCCAGCATGGCGGCCAGGCCGGCGATCGTGGTGCCGCCGGGGTCGTAGCGGACGAGCAGGCCGCCGGCGCCCTCGACGATGACCTGGTCGCGGCCGGCGGAGAGCTGCTTGATGTACGCGGCCGCCGCGGCCAGGTCGGGCGGCGCCAGGGCCGCCGTCCGCGCGGCGGCCTCCGGGGACAGCGGATCGGGAAAGCGGGTGAGCTCGTGGGTGTCGGTGACGCCGGACAGGCGCCGAACGGTGGCCATGTCCGGTGTGCCGGTTCTCGTGCCCGTCTGGGCCGGCTTGACCACGGCGACCCGGTGTGCCCGGTCCCGGGCGAGCGCGGCGAGCGCGGCCGTGACCACCGTCTTGCCCACACCGGTGCCGGTGCCGGAGACGATGAGGACCGGCGGCGGCTTCCCCGGCGCCGCGGTCACGGCGCGGGCGCGCGCCGCAGCCTGGTGACGAATTTGTACCTGTCGCCCCGGTACCAGGACTGTGCCCATTCGACCGGCTCACCGATCGAGTCGATGGCGTGCCTGGACAGCAGCAGCAGCGGGCTGCCGGGGTCCACGCCGAGCAGCCGTGCGTCGTGCGGGTCGGCGAGCACGGTCTCGATGGTCTCCTCGGCCTCGGCGAGCTGGATGCCGTACACCGTGCGCAGCGTCTCATACAGCGCCGCGTGCCGCTCGAGCTGCTTGCGGAGGCCCGGGAAGCGCCGCGCGGGCAGGTGGGAGGTGTCTATCGACATCGGCTCACCGTCGGCCAGGCGCAGCCGGTGGATCCGCAGCGCGCGCCCGCCGGGCCGGATGCCGAGCAGGCTGGCGAGCTGCTCGTCGGCCGCGACGTACCCGATGTCGAGGATCCTGGTGAGCGGGTGCAGGCCGTGCGCGCGCATGCCCTCGGTGTAGCTCGCCAGCTCCAGCGCCTGTGCCACCTTGGGCTTGGCGACGAAGGTGCCCTTGCCCTGCATGCGCAGCAGCCGTCCTTCGATCACGAGCTCCGCGAGAGCCTGCCGCACGGTGGTGCGCGAGGTGCCGTAGGACCGGGCGAGCTCACGCTCCGGCGGAACCGGGCTGCCCGGCGCCATGCTGGCGGTGAGCTCGAGCAGCTGCTTCTTCACCTGGTAGTACTTGGGCAGCCGTACCGGCTCGTGCGGGGTGCCGCGCTCTGGCCCCTTGCCAGCGGTGTCCTCGGCCGGCACTACGGACGCGGTCATGGTGTCTTCCCTCCCGCTCGAGCGGCTATCCGGCAATGATCCCTCACGGCGGCCAGTGCTCGCGACGCGGTAGCGAAGTCGTCTTCAGTCAGCGTAGCCCTGCCGGTCAGCCGGAGACAGGCCTGACCGCGGGGAACCGACGGCGGGCGGAAGCAGCCCGCCCGCACGCCGTGCGCCGCGCAGACCCGCTGCGCCGCGACGGCGTCCGCCGGGTCGCCCAGCACGACGGCCGTCACCGCCGCGGCGGGCGCGCTGACGGTCAGGCCGCGCTCGGCCGCGCAGCCGGCGAGCCTGCCCGCGGCCTCGCGGGCACGCGCTCCGCGGCCGGGATCGGCGCGCAGCACCTGGAGCGCCGCGAGCGCCGCCGCCACCGCGGGCGGCGCGAGACCGGTGTCGAAGATGAACCCGCGGCCGGTGTCGACGACGGTCCCCGTCACCTCGGCCGCGCCGAGCACCGCGCCGCCCTGCCCGGCGAGCGCCTTGGACAGGGTGACGGTGCGCACGACGCCCGGCTCGGCGGCGATTCCGGCCGCCCACGCCGCACCGCGCCCGCCGTCGCCGAGGACGCCGAACGAGTGCGCCTCGTCGATGAGCAGCAGCGCCTGGTGGTCACGCGCCGCGGCGTGCAGCCCGGCCAGCGGCGCGAGGTCACCGGATACGGAGAACACCGCGTCGGTGACGACCAGCGCGGCGCGCTCCCGGCGGCCGGCCAGGGCCGCGCGCACCGCGGTCACGTCCCGGTGCGGCGTCACCTGGACGCGGGCGCCCGAGCCCCCGGAGCCGCGCGCGAGCCGGCACCCGTCGATCAGCGAGGCGTGGTTGAGCTCGTCGGAGACGATGAGGACATCACCGAGCGCCGCGGCGAGCGCGGTCACCGCCGCCAGGTTGGCGAGGTACCCGGAGGAGAAGACCAGCGCCGACGGCGCGCCGGCGAAGGCGGCGAGCGCCTCCTCGAGCCGCTGGTGCAGCGTGGTCGTCCCGGTGACCAGCCGGGAACCGGTCGCCCCGGTGCCCCACGCGCGCGCGGCCGCGGCCGCCGCCTCGGCCAGCCGCGGATCGCCGCACATGCCGAGGTAGTCATTGGATGCGAGATCGAGCATGCCGCCTGGTTCCGGGCCGCGCGCGGTGAGCAGCCGTCGCAGCCCGGCCGCCTCGCGCCCGGCTGCCGCGGCGCGCAGCCGCGCCAGCGGATCGAATGACATGGGGGGCATAATGCCAGGTCATGTCCTCACGTGAAAATCACGGGCGATCATGACCAGCCGTGGCCCGTGCCATGATGGGGATGTGCCGACGATGACCGATCTCGCCAGGAGCTACACCGGCCTCACCGATGCCGAGGTGGAATGGCTGCACTCCCTGGTGTCCGACTGGCAGCTGCTGGCCGACCTTTCCTTCGCCGACCTGATCCTGTGGGTGCCGCTGCGCCCCGGGGCGGCGGTTCCCGGCCGCCCCGTCGCCGTCGGCGCTGCCCCCGCGGCCCGCGCGGTCCAGCTCCCGAGCGCCCGCGCCCCGCTGCCCGGCGACGCGCCGGCGCCCGCCGCAGGCTGGGTGGCGGTGGCCCAGATGCGGCCGACGACAGGGCCGACGTCCTTCCCCGACGACGTCGTCGGCTCGGCGGCGGCCGCGGGCAGCCGCCCGCTGCTGGACACCGCGCGCAGCGAGCGGCGCATCTGGCGGGAGAGCGACCCGGACTGGACGAGCGGCGTACCGGTACGGGCCGAGGCCATCCCGGTGACCAGGGAGGGCCGCGTCATCGCGGTGATCGAGCGGTCGACGAACCTGAACTCGGCGCGTACCCCGAGCCGGCTGGAGCTGACATACCTGCAGGGCGCCGACGATCTCGCCCGCATGGTGGCCGAGGGGACCTTTCCCTACGGGGGCCAGGAGGCCACCCTGGTGCGCTCGCCGAGGGTCGGGGACGGGCTGATCCGCCTCGACGGCGCCGGCCGGGTCACCTATGCGAGCCCGAACGCGCAGTCCGCCTACCGCCGTCTCGGCCTGGCGGCCGACATGATCGGCGCGGAGCTCGGCGCGACGACGGCCCGGCTGTGCAAGCCGGGGGAGCCCGTCGACGAGTCGCTGATGGTCGTGGCCAGGGGCAGGGCGCCGCGCGAGACGGAGATCGACGGCAACGGCTCCGTGGTCCAGCTGCGGTCCATTCCCCTGGTCGTGGCCGGTGAGCGGACGGGCGCGCTGGTCCTGGTCAGGGACGTGACCGAGCTGCGCCGCCGGGAGCGCGAGCTGATCAGCAAGGACGCGACGATCAGGGAGATCCATCACCGGGTGAAGAACAACCTGCAGACGGTTGCGGCGCTGCTGCGGCTGCAGGCCAGGCGGCTGAGCGCGCCGGAAGCGAGGGCGGCGCTCGAGGAGGCCGTCCGGCGGGTGGGGTCGATCGCGATCGTGCACGAGACGCTGTCGCACGCCCCCGAGGAGGTCGTCGACTTCGACGACATCGCCGACCGGGTGGCGATGATGGCCGGCGAGGTGTCCGCTCCCGAGGTCCGCGTCACGCCCAAGATCACCGGCGAGTTCGGCTGGCTGCCGGCGTCGGTGGCGACGCCGGTCGCGATGGTGCTCGCCGAGCTTCTGCAGAACGCCCTGCAGCACGGCTTCGCCGGGCCGCGGCGCCGGGGCCGCGGCGCGCACGGCGGGGAGATTCTCGAGGTGCTCGCCGAACGCGCGCCGGAACGGCTGACGATCACCGTGTCCGACAGCGGCGCGGGCCTGCCGGAGGGCTTCGACCTGGAGTCCACCTCCAGCCTGGGGCTGCAGATCGTGCGCACGCTGGTGGTGACGGAGCTCGGCGGCCGGCTGAGCATCACGCCGCGTCCCGGCGGCGGCACGGTGGCGGTCGTCGACGTGCCCGTGCGGTACGAGCCGCAGGCCCGCTCGGGCGCGTCCGCCGGAATGGCTCAGACGTGAGCCCTGGCCCGCAGCCGCACGGTGCGGCGCTTGAGCGCGCGCCGCTCGTCCTCGCTCATCCCGCCCCAGACGCCAGCGTCCTGGCCGGTGTCGATGGCCCAGCGCAGGCAGTCCTCGACGACCGGGCACCGCCCGCATACCTGCTTGGCTTCGTCAATCTGGAGTAGCGCGGGACCGCTGTTCCCGATCGGGAAGAACAGCTCAGGATCTACCTCACGACAGGCGGCCGCGTTGCGCCAGTCCATGGTGTCCAACTCCTTCTCGGCGTGACAGCCGGTCCTGGCCGTCCCACGCCACTCCGTGCTTGTGAAGGATTTCACGAGCTATGCCATATGCCGGGAACTATTTCTTATTCCCGACCTTGTGTGATGCCGAGCTGAACTTGTCCGATGCCGAGCCAAAGCCGCCAGGGTCTCAGCGGAAACCCGGGCGCGCCCCGGAGACTGAGCTACCCCTCGTACAGGCTCATGACCACGCGAGGCGCCGCCTTCAAGGCACCGTTCCCAGCCTCTCAACCTGTTTCTCTGAAAGCAAGGGGGCACGGCAAACCGCCATCAGGAATTCGGTGTCAGATCGGTCACACGCGCACCACGGGCGTCCTGGAAGTCACGCTTTGACGCCGTAACGCCATGACGCGCAGCGCGGCGGGAACGAACCGGAAGACCACGCTGTCGGGTTCGCCGATGTACTCGCCGTCGATGTGAAACGCGATCGGCCGGCGTGACCGGAACGTCAGCTCCTGATGGTCGGCCGCGGCGACCACGTCCCGCCCGGACGGCGGCCGGTCCCTGGTGTGCAGCATCTGCCGCAGCGCGCTCAGCGTGGTCAGCGTGCGCAGCCGGCGCAGCGCGAACACGTCGAGCCCGGAGTTGAAGTCCGGGTGCGGCGCGGGGATCACCGGATGGCTGCCCAGGTACGTCCACGGCGAGCTGTTCGTGACGACCCCCATGAACAGGTCGCCGACCGGGGGCTGGCCCGGGATCTCCAGCGTGAGCGCCGGGTTGCGGCGGTCGGTGCCGAGGTAGTAGCGGCGCAGTGTCGTCCACATGTACAGCAGGGTGGAGCTGTGCCGGCCGCTGGCCCGCCGCCGCTCCACGTCGGCGACCACCTCGGCGTCCAGCCCGATGCCCGCGCTGAACGTGAAGTACCGGTCGCCCGCCAGCCCGAGCCCGATCGTCCGCGCGGTCCCCGCGGCGGCGGCGGAGGCGATCTGCCGGGCCGCCGCCACCGGGTCGGCCGGCAGCCCGAGTGAGCGCGCGAAGACGTTTGCGCCGCCACCCGGTATCGGCGCGATGGCCGGCAGCGTCCCCAGCGCGGGCAGCGTCCCCGGCGAGTCCAGCGTCCCCGGCGCCGGGCTGCCGGGGTCCGGCAGGCACCCGGGACCCCGCACCGTCCCCTGGGACGGCATCGCGGCGCCACCGCGTCCGCCGGCGTCCCGCGCCCCGGCGCTCATCAGCCCGTTGACCACCTCGTTCACGGTGCCGTCGCCGCCGAAGCTGAGCAGGAGGTCATAGCCGTCGGCGGCCGAGGCCGCGGCGATCTCCCGCGCGTGCGCGCGGTAGCGTGTTTCCACGGTCCGGAGATCCAGCCGGGAGGCAAGGCCGCGGACGACCAGTCCGGTGTCGTGTCCGGTGATGGAGGTCGCGCGTGGGTTGATGATCAGCAGCGCCCGCACGTGCATCAGGCTAACGGTGCGGGAAGGTGCCAGACTATGGATATGCGGTCAGGCAAGGGCGGCGCGTCCGGCAAGCTGGACGCGAGCCCGGAGGCGCCCCGCGGGCGGACGGGGGCGATGTCGCCGCCGCCGGCGCTGCGGCTCGCCGCGGCGGTGCAGGCCGCCGAGGCGGCGATGCTGTGCGTGGCCGCCGTGATAACCGCCGTGGACACGGCGGCCGGGCGTTCCTATCAGCAGGCCAGCGGGATCGCGCTGACGCTGATCGCGTTCGGCACCGTGGCGGCGCTCGCCTGGATCGCCGGCGGCCTCGCCCGGCTGCGGCCGTGGAGCCGTACGCCCGCGGTGATGACCCAGCTGTTCACCGGCGGAGTGGGGATCTACCTGCTCGAAGGGCACCGGTTCGACTGGGGCGTGGCCGCCGTGCTGCTGGCCCTCGCCGGGCTGGCCGGCCTGCTGGCCCCCGCCAGCTTCCGCGCGCTCCAGCGGGAGATAAATCGTCGATCGTGAGCCCCTCCCGTAGCTGGGCGAGGGTGCGGGCGAGCAGCCGTGAGACGTGCATCTGGGAGATGCCGAGCTCGGCCGCGATCTGCGACTGGGTCATGTTGCCGAAGAACCGCAGCAGCAGGATCTTCTTCTCCCGTGGCGGCAGCCGCTCGAGCAGCGGCTTCAGGGACTCCCGGTACTCGACGCCCTCGAGCGCGTCGTCGATCATCCCGAGCGAGTCCGCGACGGCCGGCGCGTCCTCGTCCCCCGAGTCGGGCGCGTCCAGCGACACCGTCGAGTAGGCGTTCGCCGACTCCAGGCCCTCGAGGACGTCTTCCTCGCTCATCTGCAGGTGGGCGGCCAGCTCGCTGACCGTGGGCGCCCGCCCCTCGCGCTGCGCGAGGTCTCCGATGGCCTTGGTCAGCGAGAGCTTGAGCTCCTGGAGCCGCCGCGGCACCCGGACCGCCCATCCCTTGTCGCGGAAGTGCCGCTTGATCTCGCCGACGATCGTGGGCGTGGCGTAGGTGGAGAACTCGACGCCGCGGTCGAGGTCGAACCGGTCGATGGACTTGATGAGCCCGATCGTCGCGACCTGTGTGAGGTCGTCGAGCCACTCGCCGCGGTTGCGGAAACGGCGCGCCAGGTACTCCACCAGGGGCAGGTGCAGCTCGACGAGCGTCGCGCGGATGCGGGCGCGCTCCGGGTCGTCCGGTGCGAGCCGCGAGAGCCGCTCGAACAGCTCGCGTGCCTGTGCCCGGTCGGGCGCCGCGTGCTCGGCCCTGCCGAACGAGGGCACGGCGTCGACGCTGACCTCGAACTCCTCGGTCACCTGAACCTCGAACTCGCTGCTCACCCGGACCTCGATACGCCGCGGCGCTTCTGCAGCACGATCGCCACCCGGTCGTCCGGGCCGAGCCGTGAGTCCACCGTTCCCGCCAGCGCGGACAGCACGGTCCAGGCGAACGTGTCCCTGGCCGGCGTGCGCGGCTGCGCGGCGACGACCGACACCGTGATCGTCATCTGGTCGGCACCCAGGTCGAATCGGCATTCCAGGCTGGTGCCGGGGATGGCCTGGGCGAGCAGCATCGCGCAGGCCTCGTCGACGGCGATGCGCAGGTCCTCGATCTCGTCGAGGGTGAAGTCGAGCCTCGCCGCCAGGCCGGCCGTCGCGGTGCGCAGCACGGACAGGTACGCGCCCTCGGCCGGCATGCAGACCTGCACGTGGTCGGGTGTTTCGCGGTCTGCTGCCGTGGCGCCCTCACCGGGCACGGCGGTGGTCGCCGCGCTGTCTTCGGTCACGTCACTCCTCCGGGCCGGCTGTGGTCACCGGCCACTGGTTGCAACCTACCGTCAACCGCTGATGAACCTGGCCCCGGCACGCGGTAAAGGCACCGTCCCGCCTCTTGGGCCGTCTGCGAAAGGGCTGCTCAGCGCCCGAAATAACGGCGATGTGACAGCGCCGCCGCGGCGCGCGGCGCTGTCACATCGGCGCTGTCACATCGCCGGGACGGCGCGGACACCGGACGGAGGGCCTCAGCCCTGCTTGGTCTCCCAGAAGATCTTGCTGATCTCCTCGATCTTCGCGAGCAGCTCGTCCGCCTTGGAAGCGTCCGTGCTGCCCTTGGTGCCGGCCGCGCCCGCGAGCTTGGTGGCCTCGTTGAACAGCTGGTGAAGCTGCGGGTACTTCTCGAAGTGCGGCGGCTTGAAGTAGTCCGTCCACAGCACCCACAGGTGGTGCTTGACCAGCTCGGAACGCTGCTCCTTGATGAGGAGGGCACGCGCCCTGAACTCAGGGTCGGTGTTCTGCTGGTACTTCTCGTCGATCGCCTTGACCGACTCCGCCTCGATCCGCGCCTGAGCCGGGTCGTAGATCCCGCAGGGCAGGTCGCAATGGGCGTGCGCGACGACCTTCGGCGCGAGCAGCCGGGTGAGGAGACTCATCGATTCCCTTTCTCCGTGCCAGATCAGTAATGTTGCAGTTCCAACGCTACCCCGCCGTCCTGCCGTGACACCGGAGGGTTCGCCGTGCGCTGGCCGCTGATCCGCGCCGAGGTGGCCGAGCACTCGATGGTCCCCGCCCTGCGCCCGGGCGACTGGCTGCTGGCGCGGCGCACGCGGCGCATCCGCCCGGGCCAGATCGTGCTCGCCCGCAACCCGGCGAACCCCGGCATGCTGCTGGTGAAGCGCGCCGCGCGCCGCGTCCGCGGCGGCTGGTGGCTGGAGTCGGACAACCCGGGCGCCGGCGCGGTGGACAGCCGCCGCTTCGGCCCGGTTCCTGACGCGCTGATCGTCGGCCGGGTTCTGGCCCGCTACCGGCCGCCCCGCCGCGCCGGCTGAGGTCTTTCGAGGTCATACCGAACGGGACGTGGTTTCACGCGGCCCGGCCCGCCGACAGCGCGAGGGCCCGTCCGGAACGGACGGGCCCTCGCGCCTGCCTGACGGGAGCTAGTGCCGCGGCATGTCGGGCACGTCACCCATCCGCGCGGACTGCAGCTCGACGAGCCGCTCCACTTCGGCGCGCGGCAGCCTCACGGCCTGGGCCCAGTAGTAGATGACCAGGCTGAAGGCCGCCACCGTCAGTATGTCCCACCAGAACGGAAGGCGGCCGTTGTTGATCGGCGGCGCGCCGGAGCCGAACTGGCCGAACCAGGAGATGAGCCCCATGCCTATCAGGTAGACCGGCAGCCACTGCGCGGCCCTCCAGTCGATCGGCGGCCGCTGCGGGTCCATGGCCATGAAGATGCCGATGAGGATGTAGCCGATCGCCAGGCAAACACCGAGCTTCCAGATCACGTTGAACCCGGACCAGTAGATGAGCATGTTGGCCAGGATGAAGGCGAGCGGGGCCATTACCACGGCACCCGGCATCCGGTACGGCCGCGGCGCGTCCGGCACCTGGCGGCGGAACGCGCCGAGCGACAGCGGAGCCCCGGCGTACATGAGCACGCTCGCGCCGGTGACCAGGCCGACCAGGGAGTGCCAGCTCGGGAACGGCAGCAGGAAGAACAGGCCGAACACGAACGACATGATCAGGCTGAACCACGGGATGCCGTTCCGGTCCACCCACTGGAAGACCTGCGGGTAATACCTGTTCCTGGCCAGGCCGTAGCCGACGCGGGAGGTCGACGTCTGGTAGATCAGCCCAGTGCCGAACGGCGAGACGAACGCGTCGATCCGGAGCAGGACCGCCAGCCAGCCGAGCGCCACCGCGCCCGCCAGGCCGGCGAACGGCCCGATGGCTATCGGGTTGGTGCTCGGCACGCCCGCCCAGCCCTTGGGGCCGCTGATCAGGTTGTGCGGCATCGCGCCGATGAACACCAGCTGCAGCAGGCAGTAGATCAGGATGCCGATGCCGGTGGCGAGGAGGATCGCCCGCGGCAGGTTCTTCTGCGGGTTCTTCACCTCGCCCGCGAGCTGGTCGGCCTGCTCGAAGCCCAGGTAGGCGAACACGATCCCGGCCGAGGGGATGGCGGCGAACAGCGCCTTGATGCCGTACGGCATGAAGCCGCCGCCGACGTCGAGGTTGTTGCCGTGGAATTTGAAGGCCAGCACGATGATGGTGAGGACCGGGATGGCGACCTTCCACCACGTGATTCCGCTGTTGACCTGGGAGAACAGCTTGACCGCCAGGAAGTTGATCGCGGTGAAGAGGGCCATCAGGATGACCGTCATCGCGAAACCGAGGCCGGTGACGTTGGCGCTCTTGGAGTCGTACAGGCCGTGCCAGTAGTAGGAGGCGTACTGCATCACCGCGAAGCACTCGATCGGCGCCACCGTCACGGCCTGCAGCCAGGAGAAGAAGCCGAACGAGATGCCCGCGCCGCTGCCGAACGCCAGGTGCGGGAACCGCGCGGTCCCGCCGGCCACCGGGTACATCCCGCCGAGCTCGGCGTGGACGAGCGCGAGGATGACGACGATGACCCCGCCGATGACCCACCCGAGCAGTGCTGCGGTGCCCGCCGCGGTGGCGGCGCCGAACGCGCCGAACAGCCAGCCGGAGCCGATGATCGAGGTCTCGGACGCCCAGGTGGCCCCGACGAGCCCTATCTCCCGCCTCAGGCCGACGTCCGCGGGCCTGGCGACGGTCGCGCCGGTCGGCCCAGTATCAGTTGCCATGATCGATCTCTTTTCCCGATCGTGCCCCGAAGGGCAAGCCACCCCGCCCTTGCGAGACCCCTTGTCAGATCCCCGCCGGTACCGAGTGAGCGTCTCGTATGACTTCGAGTGAGAACATCGTAGAGATCATCGTCCGGCATGAGAAGCGTTCACCCGGATTCGGTTTGATAACGCAGGTCACAACGTTCTTCCCGATTTGGGGCCGTAATATGCCCGTTGCCCGCCGAGATGACACCCGCAACCAGGAAATAACACCGCAGTAACCGGGACCTCCCTTTAAGTTCCATAACCTGAGACAATCGCCCCCCGTATACCTTGTGAACCAATTCACGAACCTCCGGACGCCCGCCCCGAAGGCGCCCCAGCACCACCACCGCGAGGGCCGCAGCGCCCCGGCGGTGCCGCGAGCGAGCACGCAAGGTTCCGCCCATCGCGGGCAGCGCCCGCGATGCTACGGCCCCCGCCACAGCGGGCTACGGCGAATACCGCGGTGTGAGCCGCGATCGCGGCTCACACCGCGATCGCGTGACCCGCGAGGGCCCACGGCCCTCCGGTCGTGCGATGCTACGGCGGGGAGTGCGGCGGGCTTTCGGGGGGTTTCGGGGGGTCGTCCCCCCGGGCCAATACCGCTTTCCGCGCCCGGAAAGCCGTGACGTTGGCGCGGTTGGTGCAGCGGTCCGAGCAGTAGCGCCTGGTGCGGCTCGTGCTGGTGTCGATGAAGACGCCCTGGCACGGCGCGGCCTGGCAGATGCCGAACCGCTCGATGCCCAGCTCGGTCAGCCGCACCGCCAGACCCATCACCGCGCCCGCGGCGTACTTGTCGGCCACCGAGCCGCTCTCGGTGTAGTGCACATGCCATGGCTGCCCGTCGTGCCCGGACAGCTGCGGGTGTACCGGGTGCTGGATAAGCAGGGCGTTCAGCCGGGCCGCCGCGTCCTCGCCGTTCCCCTCGGAGCACGACACGTAGAACGCGCGGAACTCCGCGCGCAGGTCGCGCAGCGCCTCCAGGTCGTTCCGCGTGACCCCGGTGTTCAGGTGCTGCCGGTCGGCGACCAGGGCGCGCAGCCCGTCCAGCGTGGTGAGCCGGTCGCCGGCCTCGTGCCCGAGGCTGGCGGTATTCACGAGCCTTACCGCGAGTTCCGCGTAGGAGTTGAGGTCCACTCCCTATCCCGAGGAGAGGTCGATCCCGAGCAGGTTGATGTAATGGTCTGTCGCCGGTACCGAGTATTACACAATACTAGTCCGGGGGGCACGCCCCCCGGACCCCCCGGCCCGCTGCGGTGCTCGCCGTAGCATCGCGCGGCCGGGGAGGCCCGAGGGCCTCCCGCGGGCCGCGCGATCGCGGAATGTGAGCCGCTATCGCGGCTCACTCCGCGCTACCCGCCGTAGCCCGCTGCGGTTCTCACGTGTCGCCGTAGGCCGCTGCCGCGCGCTACCCGCCGTAGGGCGCTGCGGTTTTCACGTGTCGCCGTAGGGCGCTGCCGCGCGCTACCCGCCGTAGGGCGCTGCGGTGCTCGCCGTAGGGTCGTGGCACAATGGTGTGACGGGTAACCCCCGTGCCTCGAATGACCACCGCTACTCCGGGGCGGCCGACGACCCTGCGGCCAGCTTTCCGGCACGCGGCTGGTCTCATCTGACGTCTGCCGTCTGAAAAGGAGCCTTGGGGGTTACCGTGGCCGCAGAGCCCGACCGTACCTATGATGCTGACCCGGTTTTCGCGATGCACCGGGGCGGCAAGATCCATGTCCGGCCGTCCGTCGAGGTGACGGACAGCGCCGGCCTCGCCATGGCCTACACGCCCGGCGTCGCGCGGGTGTGCAGCGCCATCGCCGAGCGGCCCGAGCTGGCCGCCGAGTACACCTGGGTGTCCAACACCGTGGCCGTCGTCACCGACGGCACCGCCGTCCTGGGTCTCGGCGACATCGGGCCGTCGGCCGCGATGCCCGTGATGGAGGGCAAGGCGCTGCTGTTCAAGCGGTTCGCCGGCGTCGACGCCGTGCCGGTCTGCCTCGCCTGCACCGAGACCGACGAGCTCGTGCGGGTTGTCACGGCGCTCGCGCCCAGCTTCGGCGGGATCAACCTGGAGGACATCTCGGCGCCGCGCTGTTTCGAGATCGAGGAAAAGCTCCGCGAGCGGCTCGACATCCCGGTGTTCCACGACGACCAGCACGGCACGGCGATCGTCACGCTGGCCGCGCTGCGCAGCGCCGCGCGGGTCACCGGGCGGCGGCTCGGCGACCTGCGGGTGGTGGTCGCCGGCGCCGGCGCGTCCGGCGTCGCGGTGTCGAAGATCCTGCTCAGCGCCGGGGTCGGTGACATCGCCGTCTCGGACAGCAAGGGCCTGATCTACCGGGGCAGGGACGGCCTGAACCCGGTCAAGGCCGAGCTGGCCGCGATGACGAACAGGGCTGGCCTGCAGGGCTCGACCGAGTCGGCGCTGCGCGGCGCCGACGTGTTCATCGGCCTGTCGGGCGGCACCGTCGCGGAGCCGGCGCTCGCCGGCATGGCGGACGGCGCGATCGTGTTCGTGCTGTCCAACCCCGACCCGGAGGTCCACCCCGACGTCGCGCGCGCCCACGCCGCCGTCGTCGCGACCGGCCGCAGCGACTTCCCCAACCAGATCAACAACTCCCTCGCGTTCCCCGGCGTCTTCCGCGGCGCCCTGGACGTCCGCGCCACCGATATCACCGAGGGCATGAAGCTGGCGGCCGCCGACGCGATCGCCGCGCTGGTCGGCGAGGATGCCTCGGCGGAGTACGTCATGCCCAGCCAGTTCGACGAGCGCGTGGCGCCCGCCGTCGCCGCGGCCGTGGCCGCACAGGCGCGCGCCGAGGGGGTGGCGCGCCGCTTATACGGAACGGACGCTGGCAACGCGTTGCCGCGAAAGTGACATCATTATGTCGCGGTGTTAGCCTCGAAGGCATGCACCGCACGACAGTCCGTATCGACGACGAGATCCTCGCCGAGGCCAAGGCGCTGGCCGCCCGCCAGCGCCGCAGCCTCAACTCCGTCATGGAAGAGGCCCTCCGCCGCATGCTCGCTGCCACGCAGGAGACAGAAAACCGCCCGCCGGTGGAGCTGACAACATCGGGTCCCACCAGCGGTGGCCGGCATCTGACGCCCGAGCAGATCAAGGAGATCCTCGAGCAAGAGGACATCGAGCACTTCCTGGAGGTGATGGCGGATGATGCTGGTCGACACGAACGTGATGATCTACGCCCATCGGCGTGACGCCGAGCGGCATAAGGAATACCGGGACTGGATGCGATCGATGATCAACGGTCCCGAGCCGTATGCCGTATCGGACTTCGCGGTGAGCGGCATGATACGGGTGGTCACCAATCGCCGCGTTTACCGGGAGGATGCCTCAACGACCGAGGAGGCTCTGACATACGCGGCCGAGATCCGGAACCAGCCGCACGCTACCGTGGTGAACCCTGGTGCCCGGTTCTGGCCCATCTTTACCCGCCTGTGCCGGCAAGTTGGCGCCTGGGGAAAGCTGGTTCCTGACGCGTACCTTGCGGCGCTGGCGATCGAGCACGGGTGTGAGTTCGTCACTGAAGATAGAGACTTCGGGAGGTTCCAGGGGCTGCGGTGGCGGCATCCGCTGGGCCGGTAGGGTCGGATCATGCTTGCCGCATTCGCCGCACGGATCGATGCCG
This sequence comes from Streptosporangiaceae bacterium, assembly GCA_019239975.1. Classification (GTDB taxonomy): domain Bacteria; phylum Actinomycetota; class Actinomycetes; order Streptosporangiales; family Streptosporangiaceae; genus JAFAZE01. The sequence continues at coordinate 6,670 of JAFAZE010000048.1, read as the reverse complement.
ATGACCCGCTGCGCGGGCTGGAAGTGGGAGAGCGCCCGGAGCCCCGCGTGCCCGATGGCTGGACGACGGTCACCGTGCGGGCCGCGACGCTGAACCATCACGACGTGTGGACGCTGCGCGGGGTGGGCATCTCCGCGGACCGGCTGCCCATCATCCTCGGCTGCGACGTGGCGGGCACCGACGAGGACGGCAACGACGTCGTGGTGCACGCGGTGATCGCCGACCCGGACGCGGGGGACGGCGACGAGACGCTGGACCCGCGCCGCTCGCTGCTGTCCGAGCGCTACGACGGGACGTTCGCCGAACGGGTCGCGGTGCCCCGGCGGAACCTGCTGCCGAAGTCGGCGGTGCTGTCCTTCGAGGAAGCGGCGTGCCTGCCGACGGCGTACCTGACCGCCTACGAGATGCTGTTCGGCAAGGCCGGGGTGCAGCCCGGCGCGACCGTGCTGGTGCAGGGCGCCGGGGGTGGGGTCGCTACCGCGCTCATTCTCATCGGCCGGGCGGCCGGCTACCGGATCTGGGCGACCAGCCGCAGCGAGGCCAAGCGGGAGCGGGCCGTCAAGCTCGGCGCCGACCATGCGTTCCCGCCCGGCGCCCGGCTCCCCGAGCGGGTCGACGCGGTCATGGAGACCGTGGGCGAGGCCACCTGGGCGCATTCGCTCCGGTCACTGCGGCCCGGCGGCCGGATCGTGATCGCCGGGGCGACCAGCGGGCAGGCGCCGCCCGCGGAGCTGAACAGGGTGTTCTTCACGCAGCTTTCGGTGGTCGGCTCGACGATGGGCACCCGGGGTCAGCTGCTCCGGCTGCTGCGCTTCTGCGAGCAGACCGGAGTACGCCCGCTGATCGACAGGGTCCTGCCGCTGGCCCGGGCCCGGGACGGCTTCGCCGCCATGATAGCCGGAGAGCAGACCGGGAAGATCGTCTTCACTCCCCGGTAGGCTCGTCCGGCGCGGGGGATGGGGAGGGCTTCTCCGCGGCACCCGGACCGGCGGAGGGGGAGTCCGCCTCGGCATCGTCCGCGTGGCCGGCGCCGAAGATCTCCGTCCTGATCCGCTCCAGCGCCTCCTCGAGGATGCCGCGGAGGTTGGTGAGGACGTCCCCGCCGATGGCCCCGGATTCCCAGGCCACCTTGCGCAGGTCCGTCGCGAACTCCCTGGCCAGCCGCTCGAGGTCGCGGAACGCGGTCATGTCGTGCGGACCCGGCCAGCTGCGCCTGCCCGGCCAGTCGGTCCAGCGGGACCAGTCGCCCCAGCCCGGCCAGCCGCCCCACTCATGTCCGGCGTGCTCGTGCGCGCCGCGGAACTCCTCACTCGCATCCCTGGCCTTGTAACGCTGCGCATGAACCTCGTCCCGAATCCCCCTGGCCTCGTCGCGGATCCGCTGCGCACGTTCTCTGGCCTCGTCGCGGCTCCGCTGCGCACGTTCTCTGGCCTCGTCGCGTGCCTGCCGGGCCTGTTCCCTTACCTGCCGGGCCTGCTCCCGCGCCTGCGCCCACGCGCTGTCGCGTGCCTGCCGGGCCTGCGCCCACGCGCTCTCCCGCGCCGCCCGGGCGTCCGCTCCCTGGTCCTGCTGCCGCGCGTCGCCGGCGGCTTCCTTTTCGGTACGGCGCATCTCGCGTGCCGCCCAGGTGAGCTCCTCACGGAGGGAGCGAACGGTGTCGCGGACGTCTTCCTTGACCTCGCGCACGATGTCGCTGACCGAAGCCGACAGCTCCTCCTCGAGCTCATCGAGCTCGTCACCACGGTTGCGCAGTTCCTCGCGGCCGGCCTCGGTTATCCGGTACACCTTGCGCCCGTCCACCTCGTCGTGGGTGACGAGCCCTTCCTCTTCCAGCCGTGCCAGCCGGGGGTAGATCGTGCCCGGCGAGGGAGCGTAGATCCCCATGAACCGGTCGCGCAGCAGCCGGATGACCTCGTAACCGTGCCTCGGCTCCTCGTCGAGAAGCCGCAGCAGGTACAGCCGGAGTCTGCCATGGCGGAATACCGGGCTCATCGGGTCTCGCTTTCCATCTCTTCTTCCGTGCGCGGCGCCCGGGGGTACGGGCCGGTGCTGCGCGACGTTCCGTGCAGGGGACGGCGTAGCAGCGTGACCGTGCCGGACACGGTGGTTACCGATATATTCCCGCAACCGGCGCCCAGGTTACCGCTTACGCTATGTGACGCGGGCGACATGACCGCACGCAGGGACCCGAATTCGCTGCGCACCCGGCCGGAGGCCGAGTGCATGTTCACGCGGGCGTCGCTGGCCGCGGGCAGCCGGAGCGTCACCCCGCCGGAAATGCTGCTGACGTGTATCCCGCCCCGCCGCTCCAGGTCGATGTCCGCCGCGACGCCGCCGCTCACCGTGTCCGCGTCGAGCCGCCGCAGCGAGCCCCCGGCGAGCGTGAGATCGCCGGACACCGATCTGAAGCGGATCGCGCCATCGACGCTCTGCGCTTCGAGCGGGCCGGACACGGTCTGGGCCGTCACGTCGCCGGTGACGCCGTCCAGGGTGATCTCTCCCGATACACCCTTGACCGAGGCGCCGGCGGACAGCCCGGAGACCACGGCGGAGGCGCTGACCACGCCGAGCTGAACCGGGCACTCCTCGGGCACCGCGACGGTGACGGCCGCCGAGTGCCGCTGCGGCCGCAGCCACTCCAGCAGCCCCTCCCAGGTGAGGTCCTCATAGCTGATCGTCAGCACCCCCTCCTCGTGGCGCACCTGCAACGGGCGCCCGACGATGCTGGTCACCTCGGCCGACGGCTTCCCGCCGGTGGCGAGCACCGCCACCGATCCGGCCAGGAGCCGTACCCGCAGCGCCCTGACGTCGTCGAACTCGAGGCTGCCCGGAGCGTCGACGGTCCAGTACGGCATGGCAACGTCCCTTCGCGATGATCTCGCTGTCCACGATATGTCGTGTCATTGGAAAGTCAAGACATATCGCGAAGCTGGCACCAGCACGGGAACGGGGCGCCCGTTTGGGATGATTATCCTCGTAAAAGCCCCTTCAGAAGGCGTCGTCGTCCGCGTCGAGGCGCGCCATCCAGGCCGCCAGCCGGTTGACCGCCGTCTCGAATTCGGGGTTCAGGTCCACGAAGTCGCGCAGCCGCTCGGCCAGCCAGGAGATCGCGACCTGCTCCTCGCCCCGGCGCTCCTCGAGCTCCTCGATGCCCTGGTCGGTGAAGTACATCAGCCCTCCGCGGGGATGGCCTGCTCGACCAGCGCCCTGTGCGAGGCCGCGTGCAGCTTCGCCGAGCCGGGCGCGGGCGCGGAGCTGGCGGGCAGCGACACCAGGGACGGCGTGCGGCCCAGCAGGGCAGGCAGCTTCAGCGCCATCCGCGGCCAGGCGCCCATGTTGGCGGGCTCCTCCTGCGCCCAGACCAGCCCGGCTGCGTCCGGGTACCGGGCGAGCTCCGCCTTGAGCTCGCGGACCGGCAGCGGGTACAGCCGCTCCAGCCGCACCACGGCGGTGTCCCTGACGCCGGTCTGGCGGCGGCGCTCGGCGAGGTCGTAGTAGACCTTGCCGGAGCACAGCACGACCCGCTGGACGCCGGACCCGTCGAAGTCCGCCGGCTCGCCGATCAGCGGCCGGAACGACCCGCTGGTGAAGTCGGCGACCGCCGAGGTCGCGGCCTTCAGCCGGAGCATCGACTTGGGCGTGAACACGACCAGCGGCTTGCGCCGCCCGGACAGCGCCTGCCACCGCAGCAGGTGGAAGTAGCTGGCGGGGGTGGACGGCATCGCGACCGTCATGTTGTCCTGGGCGCACAGGCTGAGGAACCGCTCGACCCGCGCCGACGAGTGGTCCGGTCCCTGGCCCTCATAGCCGTGCGGGAGCAGCAGCACGACGCCGGAGCGCTGTCCCCACTTCTGCTCGCCGGAGCTGATGAACTCGTCCACGATCGTCTGCGCGCCGTTGACGAAGTCGCCGAACTGCGCCTCCCAGAGCACCAGCGCCTCCGGCCGCGCCACCGAGTAGCCGTACTCGAAGCCCAGCGCGGCGAACTCGGACAGCAGCGAGTCGTAGACGAAGAACTTCGCCGGGCCGTTGTCCAGCCGCTTGAGCAGCGCGTACTCCGCGCCGGTGTGCCTGTCCACGATCACCGCGTGGCGCTGGCCGAACGTGCCGCGCCGGCTGTCCTGCCCGACCAGCCGCACCGGCCGCCCGTCCAGCAGCAGCGAGCCGAAGGCGAGCAGCTCGCCGGTGGCCCAGTCGATCGCGTCCTCGCTGGCCATCGTCGCGCGCCTGGCGAGCAGCGGCTGCAGCCGGGGATGGGGGGTGAAGTCCTCCGGCAGGTTGAGCTGGGTATCGATCACCTGCTTCACCACGTCCCCCGTGACGGCGGTGGCGACGGCCACGTGGTCGACCGGCCGCTCCTCCGGCTCCGGCATCTGCACGGTGCCGGGCTCGGGCGGGCGCTCCGCCGCCTCCCTGGTCTCGGTGAAGGCGCGCTCCAGCTGCTGCTGGTAGTCGCGCAGCGCGGCCTCCGCCTCCTCCATGGTGATGTCGCCGCGGGCGATCAGCGCCTCGGTGTAGACCTTCCGCACCGAGCGCCTCGCCTCGATCAGGTCGTACATCAGCGGCTGGGTGAACGACGGGTTGTCCGCCTCGTTGTGGCCGCGCTTGCGGTAGCACACCAGGTCGATCACGACGTCCTTGCGGAACGCCTGCCGGTAGGCGAACGCCAGCTCGCCGACGCGGACGACGGCCTCCGGGTCGTCGCCGTTGACGTGGAAGATCGGCGCCTGGATCATCCGCGCGACGTCGGTGGAGTACACGCTGGACCGCGAGTGCTGCGGCGAGGTGGTGAAGCCGACCTGGTTGTTCACCACGATGTGCACCGTGCCGCCGGTGCGGTACCCGCGCAGCTGGGACAGGTTGAGCGTCTCCGCGACCACGCCCTGCCCGGCGAAAGCGGCGTCGCCGTGGATGAGCACCGGCAGCACGGTGAAGCCCGGCTCGCCCTTGTCGATGATGTCCTGCTTGGCGCGCACCACGCCCTCCAGCACCGGGTCGCCGGCCTCCAGGTGGCTGGGGTTGGCGACCAGCGAGGTCTGGATGCGCGAGCCGTCCGCGGCCGTGAAGAGCCCCTCCGCGCCGAGGTGGTACTTGACGTCGCCGGAGCCCTGTGTGCTGCGCGGGTCCAGGTTGCCCTCGAACTCCTTGAAGATCTGGGCGTAGGACTTGCCGACGATGTTGGCGAGCACGTTCAGGCGGCCGCGGTGCGCCATGCCGATCACGGCCTCGTCCAGGTGGGCCTTCGCCGCCTCGGTGATCACCGCGTCCAGCAGCGGGATCAGCGACTCGGCGCCCTCGAGGGAGAACCTGCGCTGGCCGACGAACTTCGTCTGCAGGAACATTTCGAAGGCCTCGGCGACGTTCAGCCTGGACAGGATGCGGATCTGCTCGTCATGCCCGGGCCGGTCGTGCGGCACCTCCACACGCGCCTGTATCCACTTGCGTTCCTCGGGATCCTGGATGTGCATGTACTCGATGCCGACCGTACGGATGTAGGAGTCGCGCAGCACGCCGAGGATGTCCCGCAGCTTCAGCCGCGGGTGACCGCCGAACCCGCCGGTGGCGAACTCGCGCTCCAGGTCCCACAGCGTGAGCCCGTGCTGGTTGATGTCCAGGTCAGGATGCCTGCGCTGCTCGAACTCCAGCGGGTTGGTGTCGGCCATCAGGTGGCCGCGGACCCGGTAGGCGTGGATCAGCTCCTGCACCCGTGCCGACCTGGCGACGTCGTCCTCGTGGCCGTACGGGAAATCCTGGATCCAGCGGACGGGCTCGTACGGTATCCGCAGCGACCGGAAGATCTCGTCGTAGAAGCCGTCCTCGCCGAGCAGCAGCCGGTGGACGCGGCGCAGGAACTCGCCGGACTGCGCGCCCTGGATGATCCGGTGGTCGTAGGTCGAGGTGAGCGTGACCGACTTGCTGATCGCGAGCCGCGCCAGCGTCTCTTCGGAGGCTCCCTGGTAGGCCGCCGGGTACTCCATGGCGCCGACGCCGACGATGCACCCCTGGCCAGGCATCAGCCGCGGGACCGAGTGCTCGGTGCCGAGCGTGCCGGGGTTGGTGAGGCTGATCGTGGTGCCCGCGAAGTCCTGCACGGTGAGCTTGTTGTTGCGGGCCTTGCGGACGACGTCCTCGTAGGCCGTCCAGAACTGGCGGAAGTCCATCTCGTCGGCGGACTTGATGTTCGGCACCAGGAGCTGGCGGCTGCCGTCCCTGTTCTTGACGTCGATGGCCAGGCCGAGGTTGACGTGCGCCGGGGTGGCGAGCGTCGGCTTGCCGTCTTCCTCGGAGTACGCGGCGTTCATCTCCGGCAGCGCCTTGACCGCCTGCACCACCGCGTAGCCGATCAGGTGGGTGAACGAGACCTTGCCGCCCCGGCCGCGCTGCAGGTGGTTGTTGATGACGATCCTGTTGTCGGCGAGCAGCTTGGCGGGCACGGCCCGCACGCTCGTCGCGGTGGGGATGGCCAGGCTTGCCGCCATGTTCGTGACCGTGCGGGCGGCCGCGCCGCGCAGCCGCGTCACGCTGGCGCCGGAAGGCGCCGGCGGGGCCCCCGGTGCCTGTGCGGCCGGTGCGGGTGCGGCGGGTGCTGCGGCGGGTGCGGCCGGTGCCTGTGTGGCCGGTGTCGGCGCAGCGGGTGCTGCGGCCGGTGCCGAGGGTGCGGGTGCGGCGG
>JAFAZE010000169.1 GCA_019239975.1 Streptosporangiaceae bacterium | reverse complement strand
GGGCCTGGGCGGCGGCGCGGGCCCGGGCGACCGCGAGCCCGGGCGGCTTCGCGAACTGCCGCGGATCGCGGGCAGTGCTACGAGCCGACGGCGGCGAGGCGCTCGCCGCGGAGCCGGAGCGCGAGTTCCTCGGCGGCGGGTACCAGCGGCTGGAGCGGCCCCGCCGCCCACGTCAGCAGTAGGTCGGCCAGGCCGGGGTTACGGACCAGCGCCGGGCCGTGCAGGTAGGTGCCGAGCACCCGGCCGGCGTAGGCGCCCTCGGTGCCGTCACCGTTGCCCACGCCGGTCAGCACCCGGGCGAGCGGCTTCGCCCCGGGACCGAGGGACGTCACGCCCTGGTGGTTCTCGAAACCGGTGAGCCGTGGCACGTTCAGCGCCGGGTCGACGTCCGCGACGACCTCTCCGACGCCGCGTCGCTCACCCCGGCCGCTGCGGATGTCGAGCAGGCCCAGCCCTTCCATCGGCTGGCCCTCGGCGCCGCCGAACTCCCTGCCGATCATCTGGTACCCGGCGCACACCGCGAACAGCACGGCACCCCTGTGCACGGCCGCGCCCAGCCCGCCGTCCGCGCGCAGTCTGCGCGTGGCGAGGATCTGCGGCAGGTCCTCGCCACCCCCCATGAGGTAGATGTCCCCGTCGGGCGGCACCCGCTGGTCGGAGTTGACGAGCGTGACGTCGACGGGGATGCCCCGCAGCCTGGCGCGGCGCTCCAGGACGAGCAGGTTCCCCCGGTCGCCGTACGTGCTGAGCAGATCCGGGTAGATCCACACCAGCCGCAGCCCGCGGCCCGCGTACCCCGGGTACCCGTATCCCATCTCGCCTCCCGGCATCACTCCGTCACTCCGTCACACCGTCACACCGTCACACAGCCCGCCCGAGGACGGCCCTGTACTGCTGGAACGCGGTGTAGTTCGCGAGCACCTCGAGGTGCGGCGCCCTGGCCAGGCCGACCGCCTCGTCAATGCCGCTCACAAGCTGGAACGGCACCTCGTCGGCCTCCAGCCGGACCGCGAGATCCATCTTCCGCTCGCCGTCGACGAAGACCGGGCGCTCGCGCAGCCGTCTGTAGTCCACGTCCCACAGCCATGAGGTATCCCTGCCGTCGGGCCCCTGCGCGTTCACCGAAAGAAGCACCGGCACCGGCGGGGGCGCCAGTACGTCGAGCGCCTCCAGCCACCCGGCGGGATTTTTCGCCAGCAGCAGCCGGATCTCACAGCCACGCCGGCTGACCTGCGTGTACCGGCCCGCCACCGAGGTGACGTTCCGCAGTTCGCGCAGCGCCTGGGCGGTGCTGACGCCGAACGCGTCGGCCACCGCGAGCGCCACCACGGCGTTCGCCCGGTTCGCCCTGCCGGGCAGGGCGAGATCGAGCCGGCGTGCCCTGCCCATGGGGTCGATGACCTGGTCGCCTGTCAGCACCCAGCTGACCGGCGGCCGGCGGTTGGAGCACTCGCCGCAGCGCCAGTCGTCGCCGTCCCGCAGCAGGTGCGAGCCGCAGTGCGGGCAGCACCAGGAATCGTCGCGCCACCGCTGGCCGGCGCCCACCCAGGTGACCTGGCGCGCCTCTCCGGCCGCCCACGCCACCAGCGGATCGTCGGCGTTGGCGACCACCCGGCACCCGGGTGCCGCGGCAAGCGCCGCCCGCCAGCGCCGTGCCAGCATCCAGATCTCGGCGGCGCGGTCCATCTGGTCCCGGCTCAGGTTCAGCAGGACGACGACCCGCGCGGCCGTCGCCTCGAGCATCGCCGGAATGTACTTCTCATCCACTTCGAGGACCGCGAGCGTCGCGTCCGGTGCCCGGCTCAGCGCGGACGTGAGCCCGGCCTCCATGTTCGCGCCGAACGCGTTGGAGGCGATCTCCTGCCCCAGCGCGCCGAGCGCCGCGGTGATCAGCCGCGTGGTCGTCGTCTTGCCGTTGGTGCCGGTCACCAGCACGACCTGCCGGCCCTGTGCGAGCAGCGAGAGCAGGCCTGGCTCCAGGCGCAGCCCGATGACGCCGCCGATGACGGAGCCGTCGCCGCGGCCTGCCAGCCGGGAAACCGTCGCCGCGGCGCCGCCGACGGTGGTCGCGAGCCGGGCCCGGATCGGCAACCGGGAGCGCCGTGCCATGTCAGTAGTCTGGTCCATCGCGGCCGATGCTATCCGCTCGCCGCACGCGAAAGGGCCGTCTCCAGCCACCAGCCGCCGAACCGGCCGGCACGGCGCGCATCATCGCTGCGGGTTCGGCCAGCGGCCCCAGATCGTCCATCGCGGTGCGCCTAGCCCTGCTTGCGCCAGTCCAGGCGCTCCGGGGGCGGCCCCAGATTGGGCGGCGGCCGCTTGCCGGGGCCGCCCCGCCAGCTCACCGGTGCCGCGGGCCGGGACGGGGGGGCCTGGGCGGAGGGAGTGGAAGAACCCGAGGGCACGCCGTCTGGCGAGGACGTTCCGGACGGTGCGGGCTGTGCGGCATCCCCGCCGGCTTCCCGGTCCCGCGCGGCCTGCCGCGCCGGGGCCGGTGTCGTGCCGAGCAGGCTGGCCTCGGCGAGCGGGACCATCGTCGCCGCGGGAAGGGAGGCGATCCCCGGGTTGGCATCGGCCATGACGACCTGGCGCCCGGCCGCCGAAGCGTAGCTGATGATCACCGCGCTGGGCGGTAGCTGCTGCAGTTCGTGCTGCTCCACGAGGAATTCGCGGGAGCGCTGCGCGGAGCGGGCCAGCGATTCGCTGTCCCCCGCGGCGAGCGATGTGGACACTCCCCACGCCGTGCTGGTGCTGATGCCCGCGGTTATCGACTCGGCTTCGCCGGTTCCCCGCGACCTGCTGGCCTCCCTGCTGCGGGAGGACGTGGACCTCGGCAGCGGCAGGAAGCTGCTTTCGGTGCTGCGCCCGAGGCCGCTGCCCTGTCCCGCGGACTCGTTCACCGAGCGGGACACGGCGGCCGATCCAGAACTGCCGACCGTGCTCGTGTACGAGGCGCCGGAGGTGTCCGTCACCGACGTGCCGATCGTCTCCGTGAGCTGCGACAGCACGAACTTGTGTTCGGTGCCTATCTGCTCGCTCGCGGCCCTGGCGTCTTCCGCGTTCCCCAGCCGCATGAACGCCACCGCCGCGTTTCCCCGGCCGAGCCGCTCCTTGACCTGCTGCGGAATCGTGCGGTACGCGAGGACCAGTCCGGTCCGCGAGTTCTCGCAGGCGTCGGTCAGCCGGTCGAGCACGTCGCCGCGCAGCTTGTCCGCGCCAAGCACGAACAGCGTCTGCTGCCAGGGGCGCCCCGGACGGGCCTGCCTGAGCAGGTGGGTCAGCGCGGTCAGCACATACGTGCCGAGGATCTTGCCGGACAGCACGCCGACCCGCGGGTCCAGCGCGACCACGCGCAGCCGGCTCGGCGGCAGGCGGCGAAGCTCGCTGCCGGCCGACTGCAGCTTCCGGAGCTGGGACTCCAGTCCCCAGGCCCGCTCGAGCACCACACGGTCGGCCGCGCCCTGCCCGAACAGCGTGCTGATCCTTCCGGCCTGCTCCGTGCTCAGCAGCCCAGCCGCCACATCATCGGCCGGGTCGCCGGCCTGTGCCAGCACCCGCAGCGCCGCCGCCACGCTGGCCAGCGAGACATCGCCGCCGAGCGCGTCGATGACCCGCTCGAGTATCGCGTTGTCGAACGACAGCTCCCTGGTGGAGGTGTGCTCTTCGCCCACGCTGACGACAAGGGAAAGAACGTCGGCCAGCGCCTCTTTCCCCAGCCTCGTCCCGAGGTCGAGCGTGGGCAGATCACCGGGCAGCACCCAGACCAGCGGGTGGATACCGGAGCCCCGGGATGCCGCCAGCAGGTCCCTCGCGACGGCTCCGCCGGACAGGTCCAGCACCGCCACTTCCCCGCCCGTCGCCAGCCGGTACGCGCCGATCGTGGTCAGCAGGGCGCCCCAGCCGGGCAGGGTGCCGCCCGCGACGTCGACCCGGTCGATGCCACCCGGCAGCGACACCGCGTACCAGCGTTTCTGGCTGTCGTAGGCGAACCGCCGCGCTTGCCATTCCCTGACCTGCCTGGCATGCTCGGCCTGCCACTCGAACAGCTTGCTCTCCTGGTCGGCGCGGAACTTCTCGACCCTGCGCCGCTCGTCGGCAACCCTCTCGCGCAGGGCCCGCTCGCCCTGCCATACCGCGTACCCGCTCATCCCGGCCGCCAGCAGGCAGATGATCATCCCGAGCGCGGCGACAACCGGGTTCAGCCATCCGCCCACCCCCAGCACCAGGAGCATGACGGCGATCGCCGCCGCGGCCGCGCACGTCACCTTCAGCGGGCGGTTGAGCAGGCTCTCCTCACGGCGCTGCGCGGCGACCCATGCCGGGTTCAGCTGTTCCCGGTCTGGAGGCGTGGGGCGGCGTGGCGGCGGCCCGGGATCGGGATGCAGCGCCGCGTACTGCCAGCCCAGGTAGATCCGCTCGCCGTGGGGACCGCGCGGCCCGGAGGCGCCGGCGGAACCACCGGCACCGCCCGCGGGCCCGCGGCCGGCCGGCGCGGTCATGGCACTTCCCCGTAGCTCACGGCGGTGCGCCTGACCAGCCAGCGCGGCTGACCCGCCGTGCCTGGCGCCGGCACCGGCAGCCGCGCGGGCAAGGCCTGTGCGAGCGGTACCAGGCGGCGCGCGGGACCGTTCACCACCAGGACGAATTCCCCGCGGCGCAGCACGCGCAGTTCCTGCGGCCCTACCGCGGGCCTGGCGGCGAGCGCGGGCCATTCCCCGGCGGCCGGCGCGGGAGGTTGCGGTGGCGGCACGCCGGGCCGGGCATCCGCCGAGGTCTCCGCCGAGACGGCCGCGGGAACCGGCACGCCGGATGGCGTCGCCGGGACCAGGCGCTGCCCGGTACGCGCGGCGAGGCTTCGCGCGGCCTCGATGTCGCTCAGCTGGTGAATGACGAGAGCGTTCATCTGGCCGGCGAGTTCCGTGGCCGCCCCGGCGGCGGTGGTGGTGATCAGCACCGGCAGGCCGCTCGCCGCGCCGGCGCGCGCGAGTTCGGCGGTGACCCGGCTGGGCAGGTGCTCGCAGCCGGACAGCCAGACGATCCCGTCACCGTCCACACCGATTCGCCGCAGCTCGGCGCATGCGGTGAGGATGTCGCGCGCGACCGCCCGCGCGACGCCGGCCGCGCGCGAGTCCGAGCCGACCGGGAAAAGCGCCGCCGTCCGTTCCCTGACGACGCGGCCCAGGTCGATGCGGGCATCCGGTTCACCGCCGCCCGGGCCGAGCCACTGCCCGGCCCGCGACGCCCGCAGCTCGCCAAGCTGCCGCGCGAGCGCCGATACGACCTGCGGTTCGGCCTGGACAAGCCGCGCGGAGACCCGGATTCGCTCCGCCAGCGCGTCCCGCCGCGGGTGCACGAGGGGGACGCAGGCCATGCGCGCCTGCAGCGCCAGCGGGTTGAGCAGATGGATGACGTCATCGAGCACCGGGGTCAGCGGGTCGCCGGGCGCCGCGTCGAGCAGCTCGAACACGTCGAGCAGGTAAGCCTCACAGCTGTTGCGGTACTGGCTGGCGGGACCGTCAAGGCTGATCATCGCGAGGACGAGCGATGCGCGGTGCGCGGGGTCGCCGGAACGGAACGGCTCGTAGTAGCCTGCGGCACCATCCCCGAACACCTGCAGCTCCGTGCCCGCCGCCGCGCAGACGGCGGCCAGCGCGCGGGGGATCACCGGGTCCGCCGTCAGGTCCACCGCGATGACCGGCTTGCGGCGGCGCAGCGCCGCGTGCACGAGCTGGAAGCTCGTCGCGGCCACGTCCGGCCTGGCGGCTCCGGCGAACAGGACGCCGCCCGTCACCTCCCGCCAGGCGAGGCCGGCCCGGTCACCGGACGCCGGGACCACGCCCAGGCACACGCCATCGCGGGTGATGATGGCGCCCGCGCGGACCGAACGGCGCACCGCGGCGCGCCGCAGCGCGGCCAGCAGCCCCGGCCGGGGCGGAGCCACCGCCCATTCGTCGGTGTGCAGCCAGCCCAGCCATCCCGCGAGGGCGGCTTCCGCCGCGCCGGCGATCAGCGCGATGGGAAACTGCCTGGGCAGCCAGCCTCCGGTACCCGAGAACGCGGAGCCTGGATGCAGCAGGTGGCTCACCTCATGGCCGCTGGCGCTCAGGTAGCCGATCACCTGCCGGGGACCCGCGGCGAAGCCGGCGGCCGCCGCGGCCGGGCCTGCCGCCAGCGCCCACACCGCGCCGAGCGCCGCGGGGACCGTGAGCCACCACAGCCGCCACCTGGTCGCCTTGGTGATCCCGTAAAACAGGACGGCGAGTACGAGCGTGAGCTGGGCGAGCAGCAGGTGCGCCAGAGCTGCGGCAAGTGCGAGGGCAGCCAGGATCTCGCCGCGGCGGGGAAGGTCTCGCGGGATCAGGTAACGGGCACGCCGCGGCATCTGCTCCGTACCTGTTACCATCTCGGCCGGCATATGGGCTCCAGGTTCCCAGGAACGCGCCGCGGATGTCCAGGCATGCGGTACCAGAGTGCAGGGTGTGGTCAGGCGCCATCAAGGCGCCCGTCGTCCCTTCGTCTCCACGACGACGCGGAACAGTTCCGGCTTCAGGATCACCACGGTCAGCCCGGCCGGCCGCGCCGTCGCGGGATCGTCGAACCGGATCGTCACCGTGATCGCCGGCTGCCCGGGCACCAGGCGGAGGCTGCGGGCCACCGAAGGCTGCGGCGGGGCCAGCTCGAGATCCAGAACGGACGGGTAGGCCGCGCCCGGCCCCCGCCCGGGCGCGGCTGAGTCAGTGGTGCCGCCGTTGGCCCGGTCGCCGGCGCCGGGAGCGGCGGGTCCGGCGGCGGCACCCGCCGCGAGCCGGCCGGTGCCGCGGGCCGCGGAATCTCCGGCGTTCCGCCCCGCTTCGGCGGGCACGGCAGGGACGGGGATGGAGTGCAGCATGCCGCCGAACGACGGGATCTCCGGCCCGGAGTACGCATCCGCCAGCGCCTCGGGCAGGTAGGCGGTGGAGATCGCGGCGGGCTCGGAGCCGGATGTCCAGACGCAGCGGACGATGCGCACCGCCGCGCCGCTGGGCAGCCCGAGCGCCCACGCGATGTCCTGCGGCGCACCGCGTTGCGACACGTGCCTTGCCTGGCAGATCACCTGGCTTCCCATCGGGTCCAGGCGGGCGCCGAACCCGGGAACGCCCTCGACGGGGATCAGGTATTCCGCCGGGCTGGCCCGGTAGAGCTGCCCGTCGGGCAGCCGCCGGATCAGTGACCGCCGCGCCAGTTCCGCGATCGCGGCGTCGATCTCGGCGATGCTGACGCTGTACCGGCGGGCCAGCGCGCTCCGCCTGGGCAGCCGCCAGCCCGGCTCGCGGTGCACGAGCGCGGCCGCCATCCGGTCGGCCAGCACGCCCACCGCGGCCCGGGGCGCTGGCACGCTGTCGGTGGCCGCCAGCGGGCCATCCTGTTCAGACGCGGCGCTTCCCTGGGCCGGCATCTGGCCGCTGCTCCCCCCGGAGCCGAAAGTCATCCCGCATGTCGCCGTGGGTACACCACGACCGGCCGGCGGAACGTGATGAACACTCCGGCGGCCGCCGGCAGGACCGCCGCCGCGCCGTGGAACAGGCTCTTCCCCGCGACCGGCAGCCCGTGTCCCCGCTGCGGGCGGGCGGGCGGAGTGCTCGTGAGCTTGCCGCCCGTCCGGGCAAAGGTGTGCTTGCCGGCCCTCCCGTCGATGGCGTGGCCATCGACGGGAGAAGGCGGCGCCTGTTCGGCATTCGGCGACAATATGCCCTCACGCGTGGTCGAGCGAAGCGCAGGTGGCAAAATCCTGCCTGTCCACGCCCATTGATATGCACGCTAGGTAAACAGAAGTTGAATGAAAGAAGAACGAATGCAGGGCGCCTTGATGTCATGTGAGTAAACAAAAGACCCGTACGCGCACGCGCACCACCGGTGCCGCCCGGTATCCCGGCCTGGTCATGGCCATCCGGCGCTAAGGGGCCGGCAAGCAGGACGTGAACAGCGCCGATGACGATGGTAACGTTGTCGGGCCGAACCGCGGACCGCATCGCCCGCGAACGCGGCATGGGCACCGAAAAACCGCGCCGGGCAAAGCCCATCCCGTCCGGGCAGCGCGCCTTCCGGGAGCTTAGACACCAGAAGTTAACCTTCTAGCCCCCTCCTGTCCACCTCACCGTTACCGATAGATACCGTCAGCGCCGCCAAACTGTACTGGCACGCTACGGTTGCAGGCCGACCGGCCGTCCGTGCTGCTTTATCGCGGGCGAGAAACGCGTAAATCTAAAAGGAGAAGCCCAATATGCAACTTCGACGCAGCAAGCAGGTCACGGCGGTGGGGGGCGCCGTCGTCGCGCTGGCCCTGTCCGTCGCCGCGTGCTCCTCGTCGAGCTCCTCATCACCCCCCTCGTCGGGCGGCAGCGGGTCCACGTCGGGCAGCGGTTCCGGCAGCGGCACGCTCAACGGGGCCGGATCGACGTTCCAGCTCACCTTCCAGCAGGCCGCTATCTCTTCGTTCAAGTCGGTCGACCCCGGCATCACCGTCAACTACAACGGCTCCGGCTCCGGCGCCGGGCGCACGGCCCTGGCCTCGGGCACGGTCAACTTCGCCGGCTCGGACTCGACAATTCCGCCTACCGAGCAGTCGAGCTTCAAGGGCACGGTGCTCTACTTCCCGGTCCTGATCGGCCCCATCACGATGTCGTACAACCTGCCTGGCGTCACCAGCCTGAAGCTGACTCCGGCGGTCATCGCGGCCATCTTCCAGGGCAAGATCAAGGCCTGGAACGATCCGGCGATCAAGTCGGTCAACCCCGGCGTCAGCCTGCCCAGCACCGCGATCACGCTCGCCGTCCGCTCGGACTCGTCCGGCACGACACAGAACTTCTCCCTGTTCCTCGAGAAGGCGGCGGGGAGCGCGTGGACGCTCGGCAGCAGCTCCATCATCAAGTGGCCCTCCACGGCACACGCCGCCAGCGGCAACGGCGGTGTGGCGCAGGTCATCAAGTCGACCCCCGGGGCCATCGGGTACGTGGACTACTCGACCGCGAAGGCGTCGAGCCTTACCTTCGCTTCCGTCAAGAACAAGTCCGGCGCTTACGTGGCACCATCTCCCACGTCGGCCTCGGCGGCCGCGGGCGCTGTCACCGTCAAGCCCGACCTGACGTTCCACGCGGTCTGGGCGTCGGGCGCGAACGCGTACCCGATCACCTACCAGACGTGGGACCTTGTCTATGAAAAGCAGCCGAACGCCAATGCGGCGAAGCTGCTCCAGTCATACCTCGGCTACCTGCTCGGCGACGGCCAGCAGCTGCTGACCCAGCTGAACTACGCGCCGCTGCCCGCTAGCCTCGACTCGATGGCCAAGGCACAGCTCAGCAAGATCACCTCGTAGGTATGGGTTCAGTGAAGCAAGCAGTTCAGACGGGCTCATCGTCGTGAGCAGCGTGACGCAGGCGGATCCGGCGAAGCAGGCCGGATCCGCCAGCCCGCTGACACGGCGGCGGCCGCTCGGCGACCGCGGCTTCCAGATCCTCGCGCTCGCCTCCGGCCTGCTGGTGCTGGTGATCCTGGTGCTGATCGCCGTCTCGACCACCCAGCAGTCGACGGACTGGTTCAGCAAGGCGGGCGTCAAGGGGATCTTCTCCACCGACTGGGACCCCGCGACCAACCACTTCGGCGCGATGGCCTTCGTCTACGGCACGGTCATCACGTCGGTGATCGCCATCATCATCGCCGTCCCGGTCAGCGTGGCCGTCGCGCTGCTGCTGACCGAGGTCGTGCCGCGACGGTGGGCACGGCCGATCGTCTACCTGATCGACCTGCTCGCCGTGGTGCCGTCGGTGGTCTGGGGACTGTGGGGCATCCTGGTGTTCGCGCCGTGGATCCAGAGCAGCGTCTACAGCCATATCGCGTCGGCCGTCAACGGCATCCCCTTGCTGGGGTCCCTGTTCGGCCCGCCTGTGAGCGGCGCTTCGTTCTTCACCGCCGGCATCATCCTCGCCGTCATGATCACGCCGATCGTGACCTCGCTGTCGCGCGAGGTCATCGCGACCGTTCCGGTGATCGACAAGGAGGGCGCGTACGCGCTGGGCGCAACGCGGTGGGAGATGATCCGTGGCGCGGTGTGGCCGCACAGCCAGAACGGCGTCGTCGGGGCGGTGCTGCTCGGCCTGGGCCGGGCGATGGGCGAGACCATCGCGGCGGCGCTCGTGATCGGCTCATCAGCCACGGTGACGTCCCGCCTGTTCGCCACCGGCTACTCCATGCCGGCGGTCATCGCGAACCAGTTCCCCGAAGCCGCCGGCGAGTGGCGCGCCGCGCTGATCGGGATGGGCGTCCTCCTGTTCGCCCTCACGATCATCGTCAACCTGGCCGCCCGCGGGATCGTGGAACGCTCCACCCGGCGCATGAGGGGGGCATGATGGCCGTCGCCACCGAGCAGCCAGCGGCCGACCTGCGAGAGCCGGCTGGCTGGCGGCGCACCAAGAACCGCGTCGCGACAGTGCTGATGTGGGTCGCGTTCGTGTGCACGCTGGTCCCGCTGGGCTTTGTCCTGGTCACGGTGATCGCCAAGGGCGCCTCGGCCATCAGCTGGCAGTTCCTGACCAAGGGGCCGATCCCGCCGAACGTGCTGCCCGTGACCATAGGCGGGATGGGCCCGGCGGTCGTCGGCACGCTCGAGATCACCGGCTTCGCAGCGCTCATCGCTATTCCGCTTGGCGTACTGGGCGCGGTCTACATCAATGAGTACGGGGGCAACCGCGCGCTGGCCCGGCTCATCGGGTTCATGGCCGATGTGATGACCGGCGTGCCGTCGATCGTGATGGGGCTGTTCATATTCACGATCTGGGTGCTCCACTTCGGGTACTCGGGGCTGGCTGGCTCCTTCGCGCTGGGCTGTCTCATGCTGCCGGTCGTCATCCGCTCGTCCTACGAGATGCTGCGGCTGGTGCCGGACAGCCTCCGCGAGGCGAGCTACGCCGTTGGCGCCACCAAGGCTCGCGTGACGGTGACGGTGGTACTGCCGGCGGCGATCGGCGGTATCGTCAGCGGCGCGCTGCTCGCCATTGCCCGGGCCGCCGGGGAGACGGCGCCGTTGCTGTTCACCATCCTCGTGGTGGAGAGCACGAACACCAACTTGTTCAGCGGGCCCAACACCGCGCTGGCCACGCAGATCTTCATCAACGCGCAGCAGCCCTTTACCGGTGCGCAGCAGCGCGCCTGGGGGGCGGCGCTCACGCTCATCGCCATCGCCTTTATCCTCATGCTCGCCGCCCGCATCGTCACCGCCCGGTTCACCCGGTACACGCGCTAGGGAACGTCATGGAACAGTCAGAGCAGAACGTCGCCGCCAAGACCGAGCTGCCCAAGCCGACGGCCCTCGAGCAGGCAGCGCCGCAGGACGTCTCCGGCACGCCGGGCAGGCCGATCTTCGATGTGCGGAACGTCTCGGTCTGGTACAGCGCCTTCAAGGCCGTCACCGATGTCTCGATGACGATTCACGAGAACGAGATAACGGCCTTCATCGGCTCGTCCGGCAGCGGCAAGACCACGGTGCTGCGGGCGTTCAACCGCATGAACGACCTCGTGCCAGGTGCCCGGGTGGAAGGTGAGATGCACTACCGCGGGACGCCGCTGTACGGCAAGGACGTCTCCCCGATCGCCGTGCGCCGGCGCATCGGCATGGTCTTCCAGAAGCCGAACCCGTTCCGGAAGTCGATCTACGACAACGTCGCCTACGGGCCGCGCATCAACGGTGAGCGGAACCGCCGCAAGCTCGACGAGATCGTCGAGCGCTCGCTGCGCCGGGCGGCGCTGTGGGACGAGGTCAAGAACCGGCTGAAGTCGTCGGGCCTGGCCCTGTCCGGCGGGCAGGCGCAGCGGCTGTGTATCGCCCGCACGATCGCCGTCGAGCCGGACGTCGTGCTCATGGACGAGCCTGCCTCGGCCCTCGACCCGATCGCCACGGGCGCCATCGAGGACCTGATGCGCGAGCTCAAGAAGCAGTACACGATCATCATCGTCACGCACAACATGCAGCAGGCCACGCGGGTCAGCGACCGCACCGCCTTCTTCTCCGTGCTGACCGACAGCAAGAACGACACCCGTACGGGCGTCCTCATCGAATACGGCTCGACCAGGCAGATCTTCGAGGATCCGCAGGACAGCCGCACGCAGGCCTACGTCACCGGCCGCATGGGCTGAGCCGGACGGCGGCCGTCGGGCCGCGCGGCCAGCCGCCCGGGCGATCCCCCGGGAAATGAGCGCGTGGCAGCGTGCTAGGAGCCGGCGGGCTTGTCTGTCCCTGTTCCCGCGAGGTAGACCACCCGGCGGCCGATGTTCACGGCGTGTGCGCCGAGGCGCTCGTAGAAGTGCCCCACCAGCGACATGTCCATCGTCACCGGCAGTTCCATTCGCCCCGTGGCGAGTTCGGCTATCAGGCTGGCGCGAAGCTCGTCCATCTCGTCATCGCGTTCGGTCAGCGAATCCGCGGCGGAACGGTCGCGCTGGTACCAGGAGTCCGCCGCCTGCCGCCACATCCCCGATACGAGGCTGCCCATCCGCTCGACCAGCCCCCGGGTGCGCGGCGAAAGATCCTCGCTGAGAATGTGATTGGCGCGCGAGGCGATCTGTATGACGAGGTCGTGGGAGCGCTCGAGTTCTGGCACGATTCGCAGCACCGACAGCAGGAAACGCAGGTCCGAGGCAACGGGCGCCTGAAGCAGGATTTCCCGGTTGACCAGCTGCTCGATCTCCGGGTAAAGGGCGTCGATGACCTGCTCGCGTTCGATCAGCACGCGGAGCACCTCGTTGTCGCCGCTCAGCAGGGCGTCGGTGGCCCTTGGCAGGTCCTCGGCGACCATTGCGAACAACTCGATGACCTTGGCTTCGATAGCCTCCAGATCACGCTGGAATTCCTGCCGGTGCTCGACCATGTTCAAGGGCCTCCTGGATGTGCACTACCCGCCCATAAACCTAACTGATCTTGCTGATAAGAGCCTCGGAGACCGGGGCGACCGACAACGGAAGCGGCTGGAATTTCACCCGGCCGAGGTAGCTCGAGGCGTTCCCTTTGGTTATCGCCCAGAGCAGGAAGGCCTTGATCGCCTGCGCCTTGGCCGCGCTGGGCTGACGGGTGCTGACGATCGCGTACTCGTAGTTGATGATCGGATAGGCGCCCGGCGCCGAGCTGTTGATCATGGAGAGCGTGCCGATGGGCGGCGTGGTGAACGCGAACCCGCTGGCCGCGCTGATGGCCGCTGCAGGCCGTCAGCGCGGCGGCGGCCACGGAGGTGAGGGCGGCGAGGGCTGTCAGCCGGGCGCGGGCGTCCACAGCCCAGTGATAGCCGCCCCGGGCGAATCGCACCTGACCATGAATAGTGCCTGAACAGCACCTTTGGGTGAACGATCGGTGAACATAGCTGAACGTGTGCCCGGCAAGCGACGGCGGGCGCGGGCGACGCTCGCCTGCGCCCGCCGTCGCGTGGCGAACGGGACCTAGACGGTCACGTCCACCTTCGTCACCTTCCCGTAGTCCGCCGACACGGCGCGCTCGGCGCGCACGCCGCCCGGCGCGATCACGCGCAGCGTCCACGCGCCCGGCGCGGCGAAGAACCTGAAACCACCGTCTTCGCCGAGCGGCACCTCCGCCACGAACTCGTCGCCGGTGCCGAGCAGCCGGGCGTACCCGGTGGTGACAGGCTCACCGGCGCGCACCACGCGGCCCTCGACCACGGCCTGGTCCCCGGCTGCCGCCGTCGCGGGAACGCCGCCGGCCGGCGCGCCGCAGCCCTCGGCGCTCATCGGGCGTCACCCAGCTCGATGGGCACCCCGACCAGGGAGCCGTATTCCGTCCACGAGCCGTCGTAGTTCTTCACGTTCGGCTGTTCGAGCAGTTCGTGCAGGACGAACCAGGTATGCGCCGACCGCTCGCCGATCCGGCAGTACGCGATCGTGTCCTTGGCGAAGTCCAGCCCGGCGTCCTTTTCGTAAAGTTCGCGCAGTTCCTGGTCCGAGCGGAACGTCCCGTCCTCGTTGGCCGCCTTGGACCAGGGAACGTTGCGGGCCGTCGGTATGTGGCCCGCCCGCTGCGCCTGCTCCTGCGGGAGGTGGGCCGGGGCGAGGAGCCGGCCCGCGAACTCGTCCGGCGAGCGGACGTCCACGAGGTTCTTCTTGCCGATGCTGGCCACGACCTCGTCGCGAAGCGACCGCAGCGAGGAGTCCTGCTCGGTGGCCGTGTAGCTGGCCGGCTTGCGGGATGGCACGTCGGTGGTGAGCTCACGCGCGTCGAGCTCCCACTTCTTCCGGCCGCCGTCCAGCAGCTTCACGTTCCGGTGCCCGTACAGGCGGAAGTACCAGTAGGCGTACGCCGCGAACCAGTTGTTGTTCCCGCCGTAGAGCACGACGGTGTCGTCGTTGGAGATCCCGCGCTCGGACAGCAGGGTCTCGAAGCCGGCCTTGTCCACGAAGTCACGGCGGACCGGGTCCTGCAGGTCCTTCTTCCAGTCGAGCTTGATCGCCGTCGGGATGTGGCCCTTGTCATAGGCGCTGGTGTCCTCGTCGACCTCGACGATGACGACGCCGGGATCCCCGATCCGGGCCTCAACCCAGTCGGCGTCCACCAGGACGTCGGAACGGCTCATTCGTAACCCTCCTTGTGCGGCCGGCCCTCAGGCGGCTGGCCGGATCCGTTGGATGAAAAGGTAAATCTGGCAGCCAAGGCAGTAATCGAAGGCCGCGTTCAGAAACGCGGCAGCCAGGGCGAGTGCGGCACACACGGCGCCCAGCACGGTCACGCCCGCCGCGTAGCCGATGACGCCGACAGCGGCGATCACCATGCCGACGCCCTGCGCGAACCGCGGTGGCGCGGCCGGCTCGGTCCGGGCCGGCGGCCCGAGCCTCGGCCGGACCAGGTAGCGGTACACCGCGCCGTACGGCGCGTAGCGCAGCCCGGCGAGCGCGCCGATGGCGAAAACCAGCGCCTGCGCGGCGAGCAGCCAGCCGCTGCCGGTGACGAGCACCACGGCGAGGACGGCTGTGGAGATCGCCGCGCCGAACCGTGCTGCTCGCGGGTCTATGTCCATGATCGCGCTCCCTGGGCGAAATGAGCTGGGCGAAACGCCAACGGTGACCGTGTCCTCCGGGCGGCGACGGTGCCCGCGCCGCGCTGGCCGTGCGGAGGACCGCCGTGATCAGCGGCAGCCCGGCCTACAGATCGCGGTCGCCACCCTGCAGAAGTCGACGGCGCGCCGCTTCGTTAGCATCTGCGCTGATCGGGAACGCACGTACCCGATGCTATTCATGGGCAGCCCGGATGTCACTCCCAGCAGAAGCGGTATATCAAACATTATCGGTCCATGTAGTGGGTAACCCACCCGCGATGGCGGCGATCAGGTCAGTCTTCCTGGGCTGTCCCGCCGTCCTGGACACGATGGTGCCGTCGGGCCCGAGCACGAGCACCGTCGGAGTGGCGTAGACGTGCAGCCTGCGCGTCAGGTCGAGGCGGGCGGCCGCGTCGATCTCCACCACCGATACGCCCTCGAGCTGGGCGGCGACCTGCCCGAGAACCCGCCGCGTCGGGCCGCACCGCGCGCAGAACGCGGTCGAGAACTGCACCAGGGTGCCGTGCTCGCCCAGCGGCGCGCCGAGGTCCGCCCGGGTCAGCACACCATCCGCGGCCGGCCGGCCGCCGGGCCGCCCGCCACGTGTGCCCTGCACCGGACGAAGCCGTCCCTGCCTGTGGCGGAAGACGGCGCCTATCGCCGTGGCGGCCGCGAGCGCCACCAGGAGCGCGATCACTCCACCCGTCACGTTGGTGTTCAGCGCGGATGCGGCGTCATGCATTCCCCCGCAGCCGTCAGACGGCGACGGGCGCCGCCCCGCCGGGTTCGGCTCCGGACCGCCGCGGTCAGCTCGCGGGGACGTTGATCGACTGCTTCTTGCCGACGGTGACCACGAAGCTCCGCAAGTTCGCGGCCGAGGTGGCTGCCGAGGACGGGTACCACACGTTGTTCTCGTTGGCGTCGGTCGTCCAGCTTCCCGCCAGGAGATGCTTGCCGTTCCGCTCGACGATCCACAGCTCGCAGGTGGTCCCCACCGGGATGCCAACGACCTTCGTGTCCAGCTGAACACCCCAGCCCGTCGAACGGTACTCGATCGTGGCGCCCTGGCCGGCGGGCGAGACGATGCTGGCCGTCTCCCACGCGCCGCCGGGCCCGGTGGTGAAGGCCTGGCCAGCCGAGGGAGCCGGCGCCGGCCGGTTCAGCGCGCTGACGCCGCCGAACACGCCCGCGGCGATGACGAGCGCGGCCGCCGCGCCCATGACGACGTTGCGCCACCTCTGACGCCGCCGCCGCGCGGCCGTCAGGTCGATGACGCTGCCGAGTAGCTCGCGAGGCGGCTCCTCGTCCACGGCCGGGGTTTCGGCGTCGTAGGCGGCCAGCACGATGGCCTCTTCCCTGCTCACCCGGGCGAGCAGGGCGGGCAGCCCGGCGAGACCGGCAAGCTCGTCGCGGCAGTCCCGGCAGGTGGCCAGGTGACCGTCGACGAGCGCACGCTCGGCGGGGTCGATCGCTCCCAGCACGTACACGCCCAGCGACAGCCGCGCCTCCGAGCAGTCCATGGTCTGCATCATGGCGCCAGTCCTCGTTCCTGAAGCGCCAGCTTGAGCGCCTTCAATGCGTAGAAGGTGCGCGATTTCACGGTACCCGGCGGTATACCCAGGGCCGCGGCGGCCTCGGCGACCGAGCATCCGCGGTAGTAGGTCTCAACGATCACCTTCCGGTGATCCGGCCGCAGCGACGCCAGCGCGTCGGCGACGGCCCACGATTCGAGCGTACGGTCCGCGTCGTCGTCGGCGGGCAGCGTGTCGAGCGCCGCCTGCCCAACCTCCGGCGGCCGTGACTGCCTGGCGCGGTACGCGTCCACCGCCAGGTTGCGTGCGACGGCGAACAGCCATGGCCGGGCGGGCCGGTCAGCCAGCGCCTCGGGATGGCGCCAGGCTCGCACGATCGTTTCCTGCACCAGGTCCTCCGCCCGTTGCCTGTCCCCTCCTGTCAAGTGCAGCGCGTACCGGAGCAGGGCGCCTCCGTGTTCGGTATACAGCGCCCGGATAAACGCTTCGTCGGCCACCCGGCCCTGACGGGCCGCGGTTCCTGCACTCGGCACACCAGGTAGAACGTCACTGGTTCCCGGCCGGTTCACCTCACCAGGCGTTTTTTTATCCCCGGCCTGCCCGGGCTCCATGCTCTTGGTCACTTGGGGGTCACCGCGGGAACTGTGGGGACCGGAACGGCTGCTGCCAGGTCATCGCAGGATGTTGCCTCCTGTACTAGCCCAGGGGGTAGCTAGCCCGGGGGAGGACCCCCGGACCCCCCGTCAGCCCGCTCCGGTACCCACCGTAACATCTGCTGGCCCTGAGAGACGACCCCCGGTTGCCCGGTGCGGTGCGGCCGGGCATGAATGTGGCCGGGAGCCGATCAGGGGCGGCTCGATGGCGCGTTCATCACCCTTGCGGAGTGGGGGGTGCGCACGCTGGGCGGGCGGGCTAGCCGCCGGCGAAGGGAGGGAGGACTTCGACGATGGCGCCGTCGCGGAGCACCACGCCCGCCGGGGGCCTGCGGCCGGCCGGAGCGGCGTCTATCAGGAAGGATGACCTGGCGAGGACGTCGCGCAGACGGCCGTCCCGACCGCGGCTTGCCACGATAGCGGCCAGCGCGTCGGCCAGCGTCACGGCCTCGACAGATTCAGCCTGCGTGCCCGCCGCTTCCCTGGCCGCCGCCCAGTACCGGATTGTCACTCTCGCCATATCGGATATCCTCAGCTCAACGGGATCCGGGCGGTGTTGCCCCCGGCTCCCGTTGTGTTTATACAGATAATGATGGCGTACCTGCGCCACGGAGTGGAGGTGCATCGGGTGAGCGAGCTGATCTTGGTGACCGGTGTGCTGGAGCCTTCCGCCGAGGTCCTGCCCGCCCTCGGCCTGCTGCTGCATTCGGTCCGGGTCCTCCCTGCCGACGCGTCCGCCCTTGTCGAGGCGCCGCCCGGCGACGTCGTGCTGGTCGACGCGCGGCGCGATCTGGCGCATGCCAAGAGTATCTGCCGGCTGCTGCACACCACGGGCCTGGACTGCCCGCTGCTCGCCATCGTGACCGAGGGCGGCCTGGCGGCGGTGAGCGCCGAATGGAACGCCGACGACGTCATTCTGAACACGGCGGGTCCCGCGGAGGTGGAGGCCAGGCTCCGGCTCGCCACCGGCCGCCGTGCCGTGCGGGCGGCGGCTGACGCGCCGGACGAGATCCGGTCGGGCGATCTGGCCATCGACGAGGCGACCTACTCCGCGCGGCTGCGCGGCCGGGTGCTCGACCTGACCTTCAAGGAGTTCGAGCTGCTCAAGTTCCTCGCCCAGCATCCTGGCCGTGTCTTCACCCGTGCTCACCTCCTCCAGGAGGTGTGGGGCTACGACTATTTCGGCGGCACCCGCACGGTGGATGTGCACGTGCGCCGGCTGCGCGCCAAGCTCGGCCCGGAACACGAGGCGCTCATCGGCACGGTGCGCAACGTGGGCTACCGCTTCGTGCCGGTCAAGGGCGTGCCGGAGGACCGCGACATGGCCGGCGCCACCAAGGCGGCGGCGACCGCCGCCACCGCGGTCCCGGCCGAGCGTTGATCCGGTCCAGCGGCCCGATCACCGAGGGACCTCTTTCCCCGGCTCAGGTGCGCCGGACCATGAGCCTGGTGGGCGCGGCAACTGAAGCGGACGGCGTGGGCCCGCTGTCAGAACACGTCCTGCTCCACCTCAGCCGCGGCACCAGCGAGCGGTCCCGCGACCTGATCGTCACCGAGGGCCTGGAAGTCGCCGGCTACGCCCACCTCGACCTGCCGGACCCGGATGCGGCCGATGACGGCATGAGCGGCGAACTGGTGGTGCATCCGGCGTGGCGGCGCCGCGGGCACGGGACGGCGCTGGTAGCGGCCCTGGAGGCCGACGCCAAGGGACGCGCCGTACGGCTGTGGGCCCACGGTGATCTGCCCGCGGCAGCCGCGCTCGCGCGGTCCGCCGGGTTCACCCGGGTCCGGTCCCTGTGGCAGATGCGCCGGTCACTCGTCGATTCGATCGCCTCCCCCGCGTTCCCGCCGGGAACGACACTGCGCACCTTCGTGCCCCAGGCGGACGAGGAGGAGTGGCTGGACCTGAACCGGCGCGCGTTCGCGGACCATCCCGAGCAAGGCTCGTGGACGCTGGAGGATCTGCTGCTCAGGGAGCACGAGCCCTGGTTCGACCCGGCCGGCTTCCTGATCGCCGAGCACGACGGCCGGATGGCCGGATTTCACTGGACCAAGATTCATCCAGCGGCTGCCGGCGCGCGCGGCCGGATCGGCGAGGTCTACGTGCTCGGAGTCGGCCCCGGTGAGCAGGGCAGCGGACTTGGCCGGGCGCTCACCCTGGCGGGCCTGCGGAACCTCCGGGCGCGCGGGCTCACGCAGGTGATGCTCTACGTCGACGAAACGAACGCCCCGGCGATCCGCATGTACCAGTCGCTAGGGTTTCTGCGCTGGAGCACGGACGTCATGTACCAGCGTGCGTAGACGGGGCGGCGCTCAGCGGAACGGCGGAGCGCCGTGATGAAGCGCGGCGCGGCCGCCGTTAAGGACGTCCGGCCGCACACGGCCGGTCTCAGTCCGAGCACGGCGTCCAGTTCCGACGGCGTGAGCGGCCGGTCACTGGCCGCCACCGCGCTGAGCACCTCAGCGTAAAGTTCGATCTCGTCCAGGGCTACGCGGTCGTGAACACGCAGATCCACCTGCCTGGGAATCCTGCTCACCTCCGCCGACTGGGGATACTCGCGTTCGCCCTCCAGGTTACGTCGCGCCACCGCTCCTCCGCATGACCCAACGGGGTCATTCGCTAACCACCCTCAGGTAGGGTCTACCCACTTCGACCGTAACGATTCCGCGAACGTGCGACCTAATACGGGCCCGTGCTGTATGCGCCGGGCGGCGCGCCGCCGCGCCGCCCGGCGTGGCCCGCGGCGTACGCGCTCGCGGGCCGCCGGCCCGCGCCAGGTGGGGCGGCTGCTCAAGTTGGGATATTACGGGACACTCGGCCGTTTCGCTTGCGCACAGAGGTCACTTCGGAGAAGAGTCTGGAGTAACTGTTCCCGGAGAGTGCTCGTACCGTGCAGCCGTCGGCCGCGGTCCGCGGGGGGAGCCGACCGGCCCATGGCCGGATACGGAAGCCTGTGGTCACGTGCGGCAGCCTGTTCCGAGTGCGGCAGCCCCGGCGAGCCGCCACATGATCACCCAGCGATCCCGCCCGTACCTGACGACATTGGACTCCGGACATCGATCCGCCGACCCTCGCCCCCCAGACTGGACCCGAAGAGTCGTGTGAAGCCATGAATGAAAATAATGATCTATTGCCGAATCTTCTGCACGAAGAATTCGAAATGCAAATGCGCGGCTACAGCCGCCGCCAGGTCGACGACTACGTCGCACGGCGAAACAATGAGATCCGCGATCTGGAACAGCGGCTCTCCCGGGCCCTCGACGAGGCCGAGCACCTCCGGCGCGAGCTCGCCGCCATGCGCCAGCAGGCGCCCGGCGGCAGGCCCGCGCATGAGGAGGTCAGCGAGCGGATCGCCCAGATCCTCAAACTGGCGGAGGACGAGGCCAAGGCGCAGCGGAACAAGGCCGGCGACGAGATAACGAGACTCCGGGCGGACGCTCAGCAGGAATCCGAGCGGGTCCGCGCCGACGCGCGTGAGCAGGCTGAACGCATGCTCACCGCCGCCCAGGAGCAGGCCGAGCGGACCATCGCCGCCGCGCGGGGCGAAGCGGACAAGACGCGCACCTCGGCGCGAGCCGAGGCCGACCGGCTCACCAGTGACACGAGAAAGAAGGCCGACACCGCTCTCGCCAGCGCCAAGGCGCAGGCCAAGAAGGTCCTCGACGAGGCCACCGCGCGCGCGACGGCGATCCACGACGGCGCGGAGCGCAGGCTCAATCTGCTCAGCACCAGGCACGCCGAAACGGTGCGGCGGCTCACCGACATCCTCGACGGCGTGTCGGGTCTGGTCGCGGCGGAGCAATCACGGCTGTCGCTGGAGGACGAGGTGGCGCAGTCCGTCACCAAGACCATCGGCAGCTCCGACGCGTCCGTGCCCGGCGGGGCGGAGGAGGCCGGCGGGCCCCGGCCGGCGGCGGGAGCCGCGGGCACAGCCGCCGGCAGCGCGGGCGGCGCCACGGCGGACGCGGGCACGGCGGACGCCGGGCCCGGTGTTCCCGCCACAGGCGCCGGCACGCCGCGCACAGGCACACCGCGCACCAGCACGCCGGGTCTCAGTACCTCTGGCCTCAGCACTCCTGGCCTCAGCACCTCGGGTACCCGTGCCCCTGGCGGCAGCGCGCCCGGCGCCGACAGGCCCGATGGTGGTGCTGCGCGGCGGCGCGAGGGCGGCAGCAGCACCCCGGGCGCGGGACGGCAGGCGACCGCGCCGGACGCCGGGCTGGCGGCGGACACCCGGCTGCCAGCGGACGCCGGGCCGGCGGCGGACGCCGGGCCGGCCTCGGCCGGGCCGCGCACGGAACCGCCGCTCGGCGCCACGCCGGCACGACCGGATGCGCAGCGAGCCGGCGCACACCGCCCTGACGCGCCGCGGCCCGGCGCGCCGCGCCCGGCTGCGCCCAGGCCGTCCGTGACGCTCGGCGACGAGGCCCAGGCGGACCCGGAGAGCAAGCAGGCGCCAAACCCGGCCACCGCGATCGACCCGGACGAGCCCACCGAGGGCGTCCGGCTCATGCCCAACAAGCAGTAACGCGGTAACTCCGTATCGCGGCCCGCAGCGCCGTGGGGGGCGGCCCGGCGGGCCGCCCCCCACGGCGCTGGATTGCCCACAGGTTCCGCCGTTCAGCGAGCCCGGGTCAGGTCGCCTCTAAGGTCAGCACGTCCAGGCGGCGAAGGATGACGCCTTCGCGCAGGGCCCACGGGCAGATCTCGAGCTGCGAGACGTCCATCAGATCCATGATGGCGTCCGCGACGATCGCGCCGGCCGGCAGCTGACGGGCCCGCACCGCCGACACGCCAGGCTGCCGGGCGCGCTCGGCCGAGCCCATCGCCGCGAGCCGCTCGGCCCAGGCGGCCACGTCGGAGTGCTCAAGGAAGCGCCTGACGTAGGGGCCCTCACTGGACGCCGCGGCACCCGCGATCCTGGCGAGCTGGCGGAACGTCTTGGACGTGCCCACCACGTGATCGGCGGTGCCGCGGCGCAGCAGGACGCCGGCCTGGCGGGCGATCTCGGCGCGCACATGCCTGCGCAGCTTCCGCACCTCGCCCGGCGGCGGCGGATCGGCCGTCAGCCAGTCCCTGGTCAGCCGGCCGGCCCCGAGCGGCAGCGAGATCACGGCTTCCGGCTCCTCGTCCATGCCCGCGGCGACCTCGAGCGAGCCGCCGCCGATGTCGATCACCAGCAGCCGGCCGGACGACCACCCGAACCACCGGCGGGCGGCGAGGAAGGTGAGCCGGGCCTCGTCCTCGCCCGCCAGCGCGTTGATGCTGGCGCCGGTGCGCTTCCGGACCCGGGCCAGGACCTCGTCGCCGTTGACCGCGTCCCGCACGGCGGACGTGGCGAACGCCAGCAGATCCTCGACGCCCTTGTCCTCCGCGATCCGCAGCGCTTCCTCGACAGCCGCGGTCAGCCGGGCCTCACCCTGCTCGGTCAGCCTGCTGTCCGGCTTGAGGTGATCGGCGAGGCGTAGCTCGGTCTTGTGCGAGAAAGCGGCCATCGGCCGTGCGCCGGGGTATGCGTCGACCACCAGAAGATGCACCGTATTCGAGCCGACATCGAGGACCCCAAGTCGCATATCCCCGACGGTACCCGGTACGTCACACAGGCGTGTCCGGCCAGGCCACAACGTGCCCTGACAACGATGTTCAGTTTTGTCAGAGCCGGCATCACCCACGCATGAGGTAGCGTCCGTCCATGCGAAACGGCGAGGTTTCCTACTGGTGGCAGGCGCGCGGCGGGTTCCCGCCGCGGCGGCCGTCACTCCCCGGGCCCGGGGAGGCCGACGTCTGCGTCGTCGGAGCCGGCTTCACCGGGCTGTGGACCGCCTACTACCTGAAGCAGGCCAGCCCCGCGCTGCGGGTGGTGGTGCTCGAGGCGGCGTTCGCGGGATTCGGGGCCTCGGGACGGAACGGCGGCTGGCTGACCGCCGCGCTGCCCGGCTCGCGTACGCGGTACGCGCGGGGTCCACGGGGACGGGACGGGGTGCGCGCGCTGGAGAGCGAGCTGCGCTCGACGCTCGATGAGGTGGCGCGGGTCTGCGCCGCGGAGTCCATCGACGCCGGCCTCGTGAAGGGGGGCTGCCTGACCGTGGCCACCTCCCCGGCGCAACTCGAACGGCTGCGCGCCGCGCTCTCCGGCGACCGGGCCTGGGGCGACGGCGAGGACGTGATCACGTTCCTGGACCGGGCGGCGCTGAGGGAACGGATCAGCGTGGCGGGCGCGCTCGGCGCGCTGTACACGCCGCACTGCGCGCGCCTGCAGCCCGCGGAGCTGGCAGCGGGCCTTGCCGCCGCCGCGGAGCGGCATGGAGTCGTGCTGTACGAGGCAACGCCGGTCACCTCCATCGAGCCCGGCGTGGCCAGGACCGTCTTCGGCGACGTACGCGCGAAGCACGTGCTGCGCTGCACGGAGGGCTTCACGGCCCGGTTGCCGGGGTTGCGCCGGACGCTGCTGCCGATGAACAGCTCGATGGTCGTCACCGAGCCGCTGGACGCCGCGGCCTGGAAGGAAATCGGCTGGGACGGATGCGAGACGCTCGGCGACGAGGCGCACGCCTACATATACGCGCAGCGCACCGCGGACGGGCGGATCGCGTTCGGCGGCCGCGGCGTCCCGTATCGTTTCGGCTCGGCGGTGGACGACCGGGGCGAGACACACCCGTCGACGGCGGCGTCGCTCGCCGCGATCCTGCGCCGGATGTTCCCGGCCGCCGCCGGGGCGAAGATCGCGCACGCCTGGTGCGGGGTGCTCGGAGTGCCCCGTGATTGGTGCGCCACGGTGTCCTTCGATGCCAGGTCCGGGCTTGGCTGGGCCGGCGGGTACACGGGCCACGGCGTCGCGGCCGCCAACCTCGCCGGGCGGACGCTGGCGGACCTGGCGCTCGGGGCCCGTACCCCGCTCACCGGGCTGCCGTGGGTCGCGCATCGCAGCCGCCGATGGGAACCCGAGCCCGCCCGCTGGGCCGGTGTGCACGGCCTGTACACCCTCTACCGCCTCGCCGACCGCCTCGAGGCCGACGGCGGCACACGGTCCGGCATCGGCACCATGCTGGGCGAACTCGGGGACCGCATCTCCGGCATACCCCACTAATTAGAACGGCCGATCCGGACCACCCGCTGCCCGGCTGGGCTCGTCCCAGCAGGTCGATGCCGGTGCCCGGCCCCCGCTCGCCAGATTCACCGGTTCCCGGCATGCCGCTCCTCGCGGTGATGCTCCGCGAGGATGTCCTCGCCGAAGTCGCTGCGGGGACGGCGCAGCACGGTGTGGGCGTGATTGCCGTCGTCGGTGGTGTTGTCGTACTCGATCAGCAGGTCATCGCCCTGCACGCGGTAGTAGTGCCGGGTGCCGGGGGTGACCGGCCCTTCCCATGCGAAGTGCAGGTCTGCGGCGGCGATCCGGGCGGCCTCCCGCGCCGCGAGGCTGGCCGGCAGCCGGTCGAGGTAGAGCCCGACGAGCTGTCCCAGCGCCGCCCGGGGGCCTGGCCCCAGCCGCGAAGCGGCGACGCCCAGCGGGGCGATGCCCTCCGCCGCCCGCGGGCTGGTGCCTGAGCGGATGTCACCAGGAGCCTGGCGGGCCACCACGGCGGCGCCCCGGCCGGACGGCCCGAGCGCGTCGAGCAGCGCCCGTGCCAGGTCTTCTTCCGGGGCGAGCGGCCGTGACACCGGCCGGCCGGCGTAGCTGACGCAGGCGGGGTTGGCACCGAGGAAAACCGGTCCGGGCGAGACCTCGTCGCCGGCGACCGTCATCGTGACCGACAGGTGATGTCCCTCGAAACGCCATGACCATGGCCCGCCACCGTCCGGGTCGCCGAAGACGCTCACCCAGTAATCCCCCATGTGCCGGCCAAGCTGCCCGCCTTCCCGCCGGTCGAGAACCTCCTCGAGGGCGACGACGCCCAGGGCCTGTGCGTAGGCATGTCCGCTCAGGCCGGTGGCCAGCAGCCGGAAAGCGGCCGTACGGCCGGCGATGCCGAGCTCCGCGACGCAGGCCCCGGGCCTGCGCAGTGGCCGGTACTCCAGCCACCGCCGGGCTCCGGCGGCGGCGAACGGCAGCGCCGCCAGCTTCAGCTGGGCGCCGTCCAGCGCGGCCAGCAGCGCCGCCGCGGCCGACCGCATCTGGTTGCCTGAACCGTCCCTGTCACCATCGACCACCATGTCCCCGGTATACCAGGCACGTCGTCGTTGGCAACCGCCTGCCGCGCCGGGAGGAGGGCGGGAGGGGGCGGGAGGAGCGGAGAAGGCGGGGGCGGGACGGGAGTGATCGGAGAGGCGAGAGGGGCCGGAGGGGCGGAAGGGGCGTAGGGGAAGGCAAAGACGGCGCGGCACACCGGACACGGAACACACGGAGCGGCACGGCCGCCGCAGGTTCCCCTCCGCACCTGCGACGGCCGCCCGCGGTCTCACGTTCGGTGGCAGCCGCGCCGCGGCCCTGTACCGCGACCCGGCCCCCGTGGCGGGTGCGATGTCACGGGTGAGCCCGACCCGATTGTGTCCCGCCCGGCGCCGCCGGGCGTCCGTAAAATCACGTAACTGCCCTACGCAACCTGGCCCGCGCGGCGATAATCTTTGGCTCAGCGTGCCTGCCTCCCGGGAATCGGACACAAGCTGCCTTCATGAGCGCTCCATACCCGCGCCCGGCCCGGCCGCCCCTGGTCGGCCGGGCCAGTGAGATGCGTGCCCTGCGGTGGGCGCTGGACGAGCTGGCGGCGGGACGGGGCGCGGTACTCGAGCTGACCGGCGATCCCGGCATCGGTAAGACCCGGCTGCTTCTCGAGTTCGCGGCCGAGGCTGAGCGCCGCGGGTTCGGGGTGCTCAAGGGAAACGCGACCGAGTTCGAGCGTGACCTGCCCTTCCAGGTGTTCGTCGACGCCCTCGCGGACCGCTGTCGCCGGTCCGCGACCGGCGACGCCGGCGACGCGGCGCGGCGGCTCGCGGCCGTCTTCGCCGGGGAGGAGGCACCCGGCTCGGGCGCGGAGCGGTTCCGGGTCTACCGCGCCGTCCGGGACCTGCTGGCCGGCTGGGCACGGGACGGCCTGCTGCTGCTGCTCGACGACATGCACTGGGCGGACCAGGGAGCGATCGAGCTGGCCGAATACCTGATCCGCCATCCTCCCGACGCCCCGCTGCTGCTGGCGCTCGCGCACCGCGGGCGGCAGAGCCACGCCCGGCTGGCGGGCACGCTCGCGCACGGCGCCGAGCTCGGCACGGTGACGAGGCTGGAGATCGGGCCGCTCGCCCCGGCCGAGTCCGCCGAACTAGCCGGCGATGAGCTGGACGAGGCGACGCGGCAGGTGATCTGCGCCGAAAGCGGCGGGAACCCGCTGTACCTGCTCGCGGCGACCGCGGCCAGGAAGACAGGGTTTCCCGGTGCGGCCGCGGCCGGTACCGCGACCGCGGCGGGAGCGATGCCGGGCCGCCTGGAAGCCGTGCTGCTGGCCGAACTGGCCCCGCTCACCCGGCAGCAGGCAATCGTCGCGGCGGCGGGGGCGGTCGCCGGCGACCAGTTCGGCATCGACGCGCTGCCGGCGATCGCCGGGCTCAGCAGCGCCGAGGTCGCGTCCGCGGTAGGCGTCCTGACCCGCAGGGACGTGCTGCGGCCCGCGGAATCGCCGGCCGCTCTGGAGTTCCGTCACCCGGTGCTGCGCCGCGTCGTCTACCAGGACTGCGATCCCGCCTGGCGGGCGGCGGCACACCGCCGCGCGCTCGCCGAGCTGAGGCGGCGCGGCGCGGCCGCCGCGGAACTGGCCCATCACGTGGCCGCGTCGCCCGGCGCCGACGTGCCCGCGGACATCGCCATCCTGCTCGCGGCCGCGAACGGCGCGATGAGCTCCGCCCCGGCCGCCGCCGCGCAGTGGCTGCGCGTGGCCCTCGGTATCCTCCCCTCCGGCACCGCGCACGATCAGCAGCGGCTGGAGATCCTGCTGCTGCTCACCAGGGCACTCGGCGTGGCCGGGCGGCTGGCCGAGAGCCGCGACCTGCTGCACGAGATCCTCCGCCTCGTTCCGCTGCGCCCGCCCGGCCCGCGCGTCGCGGCGGTCGCCTTCTGCGCCACCATGGAACGCCTTCTGGCCAGGTATCCCGAGGCGCGCGCGCTGCTGGAGGCCGAGCTCGCCAGCCCGCGCGCGGCCGCGACCGCCGAGAGCGTCCCGCTCGCCATCGAATACGGCGCGGTCGCGCTGCTGTCCGGCGACTTCCCCGCCGCCAGGCAGGAGCTCGCCGCGGCGGCGGCGCGCGCCCGGCGCCGCGGCGACCGGGTCCGGGAGGCATGGACGCTGGCGACCAGCGGTTTCGGTGAGATCTACGAGGGAAACGCCGGCGTGTCGGCGGCCGCCGCGGACGCGGCGGCGGCGCTGGCCGACACCCTGTCCGACAGCGAGCTCGCCGCCGAGCCGGAATGCCTGGCGATCCTGGGCTGGGCCGAGCTGTTCCTCGAACGGTTCGCCGACGCGGACCGGCACCTCCGCCGCGGGGTGTCCATCAGCAGGAACAGCGGCCAGTACCACGTGCTGCCGCACCTTCTGCTCGGCCAGTGCCAGCTGGCCAACTGGCAGGGCCCTCTCGACCGGGCGATCGTGCTGTCCGAGGAGGCGGAGGAGATCGCGCGGCACATCGACAGCCGGGACGTGCTCGGGCTCGCGCTCGGGCAGCGGTCCTTCGCGCTGGCCTGGTCCGGCGGTCCGGACAGCGCCAAGCGCGCCCTCGACCTCGCCGAACAGGCTGTCCCGATCATTCCGCCGGGAAGCGTGTGGTGGACGAGAACCGCCGCCATCTTCCACGCGGTCGCGCTGCTGACGAGCGGCGACCCGGCGCGCTGCGTGCAGGTCCTGACGACGGCCGGCGGCGGTGCCGGGCTGCCGCTCATCCAGCCCTCGATGCGGCCGACCTCGCTCGACATGCTCACGGCGGCGTTCGTCCTGGCGGGCGACGCGGGCAGCGCCCGCGATTCGTCGATGCGCGCGGACGCCGAGTCGCGCAGGCTGGGCCTCCCCGGGCAGCGCGGTTTCGCGCTCCGCAGCCGCGGCTATGTGCTGTCGGCGGCGGGCCGGCACGAGGAGGCGGTCGCCGCATACCGGGATGCGGCCGAACTGCTGGGCGGCGCTGGCCTGGCGGTGGGCCAGGCCTGGGCGCTGGCGCTGGGCGGGCACAGCGCCGTCGAGTCCGGTCAGGCCGGCCTCGCCATGACCATGGCCGACGACGCGGTTTCGGTCGCCAGGTCGGTGGGCTCGGTCAGGATCGCGGGCGTGGCCGAGGCGGTCAGGCAGCGGCTCGGGACCGGCGGGCCGGCCCGCGCCCGGGGCGCGGATCCGCTGGCGTCGCTCACCAGCCGGGAACGCGAGATAGCCCGGCTCGCGGCGACCGGGCGAAGCAGCCGCGACATCGCGGAGCAGCTCTCGCTGAGCCCGCGCACCGTCGACACGCACCTGGCGCGTGTCTACCGCAAGCTGGGCCTGCCCTCACGGAGTGCGCTGGCGGCCTGGTGGCCGGGGCCGGCCGGCTGAGCGGGCGAATTCGCCTCGCCCTGAGGACACGCCAGCGCCTTTTCGCGCAGCGGTATTGACACAAAGTGGCGCCCGCATTACATTAACCTCAATTTAATAAGAAACTTTCTTATTAAATGCTCGCGATCGCCGGGGCGGGACGACACGCCAGCGCGGTCGTCCCCTGGTTCCGGCGGAGCGGCACCCCAGCGAAAGGCGGACCCGCTATGTCCCGAGCCGCACGCTCGACTATTTCGTGTTCCGCGGCCGCGTTCCTGGTCACCGGCGGCCTGGCCGCCGCCGGACTGGGGGTGCTGGCCACCCAGCCGGCCACCGCGGCCAGCACCTGGCCCGCGCACGTGTTCGCGCCCTATGTGGACACCGGCCTGAGCAACACCACGCTCACCACCGTCGCGGCCGACTACGGCACCAGGTATTTCACGCTCGCCTTCGTCGACGGCTCGGGCTGCCAGTGGTCCCTGCCGAACCAGTCCGGCTGGCAGTCGCAGATCTCCGCGCTGCAGGCCGAAGGCGGCGACGTGAGCATCTCGTTCGGCGGCTACACCGTCGACACCGACGGCACCGACCTCGGCGCGACCTGCTCCTCGCCGGGTGCCATGGCGGCCCAGGTCGAGTCCGTGGTGACCACGCTGGGCGTGACCCACCTCGACTTCGACATCGAGTCGAACGAGCAGACCAACTCGGCGGACTACACCCTCACCGCGCAGGCGCTCGCCCAGGTCCGCTCGTGGGCCAGCGCCAACGGCAGCCAGCTCACGATCTCCTACACCCTGCCCGTCCTGCCAAGCGGCCTGACCCAGGACGGCCTCAACGTGCTCGACGCGGCGGCGGCCAACGGCTTCACCCCGAACGTCGTCAACATCATGACGATGGACTACGGCAGCTCGGGCACCGAGATGGGGAGCGCGGCGAACCAGGCGCTCGACGCCGCCGCCGGGCAGGTCGCCAGCGTGTTCGGCATCTCCACGTCCGCCGCGTACGCCATGCTCGGCAACACCCCGATGATCGGGCAGAACGACACCCCCGGTGAGATCTTCACGCTGGCCGACGCGTCGTCGGTCGAGTCGTACGCGGCGCAGCAGGGCATCGCGCTGCTCTCCTTCTGGTCCGAGGGGCGCGACAACGGCGGCTGCCCGGGCACGACCACGGCCGAATCCACCTGCAGCGGCATCAGCCAGGGCAACGGCGCCTTCACCCAGGCGTTCCAGTCCTTCACCAGCGGCGGCGGGGGCGGCGGCCCGACCCCGCCCCCGACGCCGACGCCGAGCCCGACCACCGGCTCATGCGCGGCGCCCTGGAACAACGCCACCGCGTACGTCTCCGGCGACCAGGTCTCCTACAACGGTGCCAACTGGACCGCGAACCAGTGGAACTACGATGAGGTGCCCGGCGGCCCCGCGGGCGCCTGGAACAGCGACGGACCCTGCTGACCGGGGCGGCCGCGGCCTGAACCGCCGATGCCCCGCGGGACGCAACCGGCCGCGCGGCCACGGGCTACGGCCCCGGCCGCACGGCCGCCAAGGCAGCACGGCCGCCAAGGCAGCACGGCGGCAAGGGAGCACGGCGGGCAAGCACGGCGGGCACGCGCCCCGGCGCCCCCAGCGGTGCGCAGCACCCGTGCAAGAGCTGCCACCGCTCGTTCGGTAAAAAATCTTTGTCATACCGAACGGACGGTGGTGACACGGCCAGCAGCCGGCATCCGGCCGCGGGCTGCCGGGTACGGGTGGAACGTCGAGCGGCCGCCGGCCCCGCGCGGCCTGGCTGCGCCTTCAGCACGGGATGCAGTCAGGCGACCCCAGCGCCGTGGCCACGGCCGCGCTTAACGTCCAGACTGTAAGTGCAGTCGGAAGGTAAGGGAGCTGTCCATGAGTTTTTCCTGGGCTTCGCGCCGCGCGCGGCTGAGCCTGATCTTCGCCGCCGCCCTGTCCGCAGCGGTGGCCATGGCGGCCCTGCTGACCGCCACGAGCCAGGCCGCCACGAGCCGCGCCGCCACGAGCCAGGGCGCCGCCTTCCGCTGGAAGGGAGGTGCCAGGCCGGTCATCGTGCTGGAGCATGGTGCGTGGGCGGACGCCTCCAGCTGGGACCGGGTCATCGCGATCCTGCAGCGTGAGGGGTTCACCGTGTACGCGCCGCCGAACC
Organism: Streptosporangiaceae bacterium; assembly: GCA_019239975.1. Taxonomy (GTDB): domain Bacteria; phylum Actinomycetota; class Actinomycetes; order Streptosporangiales; family Streptosporangiaceae; genus JAFAZE01. Next base: position 10,938 of record JAFAZE010000169.1, on the reverse strand, counting down.
CGCTGCGCGGCCTGGCGTACGACGCGGCGTACCTGCACGATTTCCTGACCGAGAACGCCGCCCTGGCGGGCAAGCCGGTCGTGCTGGCCGGCCACTCTTACGGCGGCGCGGTCATCTCCGGCGCCGCGGTCGGTGACGGCGAGGTGAAGGCGCTGGTGTACGTGGACGCCTTCATCCCCGCCCCGGGCGAGTCCATCCAGACGCTGCTGGCGGCCCACACCGGATCGTGCATCGGCGGCAGACCAGGCGATGTGTTCAGCACAGTGCCCTACCCGGGCGGGCCCTCCGGGGATGTCGACCTGTACCTGCTGCCGGGTAAGTTCCCCGGCTGCTTCGCCAGCGGCCTGTCCGCCGGCAAGGCCGCCGAACTCGCGGCCACGCAGCGGCCACTGGCCGCCAGCGCGGCCGGCGAGCCGTCCGGGCCGGTCGCCTGGACGACCGTCCCCTCCTGGGCCGTCGTCGGGACCGCCGACCAGGTCATCCCGCGCGCCGAGCTGCTGTTCATGGCCCGGCGGGCCGGCGCTCACATCACCGACGTCAACGCCGGGCATCTGTCCCTGATCTCCGCCGCGCACACCGTGGCCCACGTGATCCTCCAGGCGGCCCGCGGCACCAGCTGACGGCCGGCCCGCGCCGGCAGGCGGGCTCAGCGAGTTCCAGGCATAACCGACCATTGGAGGCGAGCCACGTGGCGGACTCACCGCAACGGCGCCGGGTGGTGATCGTCGGGGCAGGCTTCGCCGGCTACCACGCCGCGCGGACGCTGTCCCGGCTGGCCGGCGCGCCGACCGAGATCATGGTGATCAACTCGGCTGATTACTTCCTGTACCTGCCGTTGATGCCGCAGGTGGCAAGCGGGCTCGTGGAGCCGCGGCACATCTGCGTCTCCCTGCCCGGCAGGCTGCGCAACGTCCGGTTCGTGCTCGGCACGGTGTCCCATGTCGATCCCGGGCGGAAGACGGTGAGCTGGACCAGCCCGGAAGGCGGCACGGGCGAGGTTGGCTATGACCGGCTCATCCTGACCGCGGGCAGCGTGAACAAGCTGCTGCCCATCCCGGGCGTCGCGGACTATGCGCACGGGTTCCGCAGCATCGCGGAGGCGATCTACCTGCGGGACCACATCACCCGGCAGCTCGAGCTGGCCGCTGTGGCCACCGACGCCGCCGAGCGGCAGGCGCGCTGCACGTTCGTCGTGGTCGGCGCGGGCTACACCGGCACCGAGGTCACCGCCCAGGGCCAGCTGCTGACCACCCGGCTGGCCGGGACGATGCCCCGCCTGGCCAGCCGGAGGATTCGGTGGATGCTGCTGGATACCGCCCCGCGGCTCCTGCCCGAGCTCGATGAGCACCTGTCGAAGACCGCCGCCCGGGTATTGCGGCGGCGCGGAGTCGACGTCCGCACCGGCCAGTCGGTCACCCATGCCCTGGACGACTGCGTGCAGTTGTCCACCGGGGAGAAGGTGCCGACCCGCTCCTTGATCTGGTGCGTGGGGGTCCGCGCCGACCCGCTGGTGGACGGCCTGGACCTGGCCACCAGCCGGGGCCGGCTGGTGGTCGATGAGTTCATGGCCGTGCCCGGCATCCCGGACATGTACGCCTGCGGGGACTGCGCGGCGGTGCCCGACCTGACCCGCCCCGGGCAGGTGTGCGGGATGACCGCGCAGCACGCCGTGCGGCAGGGCCGGCAGGTCGCCAGGAACGTCGCCGCCTCCCTCGGCTTCGGGACGGCCGGGCCCTACCAGCACCGCGACCTCGGCTTCCTGGTCGACCTCGGCGGCCTGGCCGCCGCGGCGAACCCGCTGCACGTCCCGCTGTCGGGACCGCCCGCGAACGCGGTGACCAGGGGTTATCACCTGATCGCGATGTCCGGCAACCGGACGCGCGTGCTGGTGGACTGGGCGCTGAACGCGGTCACCCCGCCGGAGGCGACATCGTTCGGGGTGATCAGCGCCGAGTCCGTCCCGCTCGATCCGGACGAGCCACGCACCTGAGACCGGAAGGCAGGCCATGCGTCAGCCGGGTACTGGGCATCATGTCAGTCAGGTGACTGAAGCGCCGGGCCGTCCCGCCCGGCATGATGGCGATGTCAGCAAACCGCGCCATGGAGGGCATCGCACATGAACACCACCGGAACTCCCGTCGTTTTCATCCACGGCCTGTGGCTGCACGCCACCTCGTGGGCGCCGTGGGTGGAGCTGTTCAGCCAGGCCGGCTACGCACCCGTCGCGCCCGGCTGGCCCGGCGACCCCGACACGGTCGAGGCCGCGCGGGCCAACCCGGACAGCATCGCCGGCCACGGCATCGACGATGTCACCGGTCACTACGCCGCCATCATCGACGAGCTGCCCGCCCGGCCGGTCCTGATCGGGCACTCCTTCGGCGGCATGATCGCCGAGAAGCTCCTCGGCATGGACTACGGCGCGGCCGCGATCGGCATCGACGCCGCGCAGATCAAGGGCGTGCTCCCGCTGCCGCTGTCCTCGCTGCGCTCGACCCTGCCGGTGTTCAAGAACCCGGCCAACAAGCACAAGGCGGTCTCGCTCACCGCCGAGCAGTTCCGTTACAGCTTCGGTAACGCGCTCAGCGAAACCGAATCCGGCGAGCTGTACGAACGGTGGACGATCCCGGCCCCGGGCCAGCCGCTGTTCGAGGCCGCGACGGCGAACTTCTCCCTGCATTCCCCGGACAAGGTCAACACCGGCAACGAAGGGCGCGGGCCGCTGCTGCTGATCATGGGCGGCCGTGACCACACCGTGCCCGAGGCGATCACCAAGTCCACCGTCAAGCAGTACCGGCACTCCCCCGCCGTCACCGACCTGGAGGAGTTCCCCGACCGCGGGCACTCCCTGACCATCGACCACGGCTGGCGTGAGGTCGCCGGCGCGTGCCTGGCCTGGCTGAGCAAGCAAGGCCTGTGAACTGCCGGACCCGCCGGACAGCAACCCCAGGAGAACGGGAGATGGCCATGGATCTGGAATTCGACGGGCAGACCGCCGTCGTCACGGGCGGCAGCAAGGGCATCGGGCTGGCGGTGGTGCGCGCGCTGGCCGCCGGCGGGGCGCACGTGATCGCCGGCGCGAACCGGCCCTCCGCCGAGCTGGACGAGCTGGCCAAGAACGAGCGGGTACGGTTCGCCGAGGTCGACCTGGCCGCGCCGTCCGGCCCGGCCGCCCTCGTCGCCGAGGCAGGCGATCGCGTGGACATCCTGGTCAACAACGTCGGCGGCGCACCGGCCCGGCCGGGCGGGTTCCTGAGCATCACCGACGACGACTGGCTCGCCACCATCAACCTCGACCTGATGACCGCCGTCCGCGCCTGCCGCGCCGTGCTGTCCGCCATGCTCGCGGCGAAATCCGGGACCATCATCACCATCTGCTCGGTCAATGCCCGGCTGCCCGACCCGGCGGTCCTGGACTACAGCACCGCCAAGGCCGGCCTGGCCGCCTTCTGCAAGGCCCTGTCCAAGGAAGCCGGCCCGCACGGCATCCGCGTCAACACCGTCAGCCCCGGCCCCGTCGCCACCGACCTGTGGCTCGGCGCCGGCGGAGTCGCGCAAACCGTCGGCGCGGCCACCGGCGCCACGCCCGAGGACGTGGCCAGGCAGGCCGCCGGCCAGATGGTCACCGGCCGGTTCACCCAGCCCAGCGAGGTAGCCGACCTGGTACTGTTCCTGGCCAGCAGCCGGGCCGGCAACATCACCGGCGCCGACTTCACCATCGACGGCGGCCTCGTCCCCACCTGGTAACCCGCGCCACCCTCCACGTCGCCGCGATCAGCGAATGGTTTCGCCCCGGCTTCTCAAACAGGCCCCAGGGCGTCCTCCAGGCTGGCGAAACACGGGAGGAAGTGGTCAATGCCGGTCAAGGTGAGGACACGCGGGAGGGCCCCGTCGGCGGGGATGACCAGGCGTAGCTCGCCGTCTTCGGCGTGGGCTCGCTTATACGCTGCAATCAGGGCATGGAGCCCTGCTGAGTCACAGAAACGGGTGCTGGTCATGTCCACCACGACCAGTGGGTGCCGGTTGCTGATCGCGTACAGCAGCGCGGCACGTAGCTGATCTGCGGTGGTGATGTCGATCTCCGCGGGCGTTTCCACCACGGCTACGCCCTTGATAAGGGTATCGGGATAGCTGACATAGGTCACCGACCATCCACCTCTCGGAAGGCACGATATCCCGGGAACCAGGTAGGTCTGCAGAGCCGGTTGCGGCGGGGCGGACATCCGGAACTCCGGGTCGGCTGGCTCGTCAACCGTGATGCGATAATACCTCCCCGTGATGGCACCGGTCCAGTTCGGCCACCATGCCGGGCGTGCCGCTTGCCGCTGCCGCCGCCCGGCTATGCTGGCGGAGTTACGGAGCTAGCTGCGGAGAAGGACCATTGGTGATGGAGGGTCGGCGTGACCCGGTGCGGCAGGCGGTCGGCAGCACCGGCCAGAGCGCCGAGCCGGGGACCGCGCGCCAGCTGAGCGAGCTGGCCCGCGAATTGCAGGCGGATCTCACGACTGAGGCGCTCCTGAAACATATCGTGATGGCGGCCGTCACCGAGGTACCCGGCGCGCAGTACGCCGGGATCACCCTGGTCACCGGCAAGGAGTTCGCCACCACCGTGGCCTCCGGCGAGCTGATCGAGCGGATTGACCGGATGCAGTACGAGACCGGCGAGGGACCGTGCCTGGACGCCGCGCGACAGCACAAGACAGTGCGCTCCGATGATCTGCGGGCAGAAGCCCGCTGGCCCCGGTTCGCCCATCAGGCCGCGGGCCTCGGCGTGCTGTCGGTGCTGTCATTCCAGCTGTTCGCCGGGGACGACAGCTTCGGGGCGCTGAACCTCTACGCCACGGCCGCGGCCGCGTTCGGCCAGGACAGCGAGAGCACCGGCATCCTCCTGGCCTCTCACGCCGCCCTCGCCATGACCGCCGCCCGGACAGAAGCGGGCCTGCTGACCGCGCTGGACAGCCGTGAGATGATCGGGCAGGCCAAGGGCATCTTGATGGAACGGTACAAGGTCACCGGGGTCCAGGCGTTCGGGCTGCTGGTCGCCTCGTCCCAGGCCGTGAACCGCAAACTGCGGGACATCGCCGAGCACCTGGTCGCCACCGGGGAGCTTCTGACGCCGCCCCGCTGACCAGAACCCGGCAGCGGCGCTCCGCGCCGCCAGCATCCGCGCTTGACCGCGGCGCCGGGCCAGCCAGGGGGCACGGCGCCCCGCCGGGTGCGGTAGGGTGAAGGCGCCGGGCGGGTCAGGCAGCGGCGCATGCCAGGCAGCTACTCAAGGACGTCGTCACTCATGACGCCAGCATCTTCAGCGCCCTCGCCCCGGTTCACCGCCGTCCCGGCTGGCCGCCGGACATGAGCGGCCCCGGTGCGGGATTCAGTCTTTCTGACGGCTGGGATCTTTCCGGCCTCACCCTTGCCGAGTTGTGGCTGCGCTACCTGGCCCTCGGCGGAACCGCCAGCCCGGCCCGGGTAGCGGCCTACGCCCGCGGCCTGCTCAGCCCGGACAGCCACCAGCACAACATGATCGCCCAGGCGATCAACGAGTACTTCATCGACCGGGGAGAAGATCACCCCGTCAGCTACCAGGACATTCCGTTCCTCCCCAGGCCGGCCGGGTGACCGCCGCGACGACCGGGACGGCGGACCGCCGGCACAGCCCGTCCTGGTGCGCCTGGAGGTCGCAGCCGACTGGGCCAGCTTGAGATCCGCAGAAAACTACACCGGCTATGGGCGCACCGAGGGCTTCGCCCCCCCCCCGGCGGCCCGGTGCCGGGCGAGCCGCACGCCTATACCGTCCCGGCGCGGCTGGGGCTCAACCAGTGGGCCCTGTCGGGGGAGGCGGCCATGGAGGAAGAGGCCACCACGCTGAACGCGGCGAACGGGCAGATCGCCTGCCGCTTCCGCGCCCGCGACCTCAACCTCGTCATGGGACCGGCAGCGCCAGGAACTTCCCTCCGGTTCCGCGCCGGTATCGATGGTCAGCCACCGGGTGAGGCGCACGGGACCGGCGTCGACAGCGACGGCAACGGCACGGTCACGTATCAGCGGGTGTACCAGCTCATCCGCCAGCCCGGCCCCATCACCGAGCGCACCTTCGAGATCACCTTCCCCGATCCAGAGGTCAGGCCTACTGCTTCACCTTCGGCTAGACGGGAGCAAACATGCCAGGGGTCCTGTGCACGCTGCCATGCCGTATCAGGCATCATGCGTCGCGGGATTTCAGGGCGAGTGCGCCGAGGGAACGGCGACCCCGCGTGCCATCGGCCGGGGTTCAGTCCACGACCGCGCCGCCGGTGAAGTTGATCTCGCTGGCGGTGATGGTGCGGGCCCAGTCGGAAGCGGCGAAGGCGGCGATGTTGGCGACCTCGTCGTAGCTGGGCAGGTGGCGTGCCAGCAGGCCGACGGTACCGGGCGCGGCCTCAGCCGCAGGGCCCGTCGGGTCCTGCCGCTGGCCAGGTTCGTCGTATCCGGGTGAGCCTGGCGAGAGCAGCCAGCTCACCCGCACGCCGTGTGGCCCGAACTCGGCCGCGAGCTGGCGGCAGAGCCCGGCGAGCGCGGCCCAGGCGACGTGGGAGCCGCCGAGCCGCGGGATCGCTTCCCGTCCGCCGGCCATGACGAGGATGACGCCGTGGCCGCGGCGGGTCATATGCCTGCCTACGGCGGTGGCGATGTTGAAGTGCGCGGTAACGGCTTTGATGACTGGCCGCAGGAACTCCTCAGGCTGCATCTCGAGCAGCGGCGTGCCCTGGACGTCGTCGTTGGAGGTGGCGTTGAAGCAGATGTCGATGCCGCCGCTGGCGGCGGCATCGACATGCCGCGCGACCGCCGCCCGGTCGAGGACGTCGACGTGTGCGACATGCGCGGCGCCGCCGTCGTGCCGGATGCGCTGGGCGACTTCCTCAAGAGTCGCCCGGGTGCGGCCGGCGAGGTGCACGTCGGCGCCCTCGCGGGCGTAGGCGCGCGCGACCGCGGACCCGATCGCGCCGCCGGCGCCGTAGACGATCGCGGTCTTGGAATGAAGCAACATGAAACTCTCCTCTCTGCCATCACGGCCTAGGCGTGAACCGGGAAGGTACCGATGCCTGTGACCGCGTAGCACGTTGCCGCTGCCCGGTGGTTCATGCAGGTCTTACTGGGCCGGTGCTTACGGCGAACCGAAGTACTCGGCGAGGGGCGGCAGATCAGCCGGCTGAGGTGCGGACTGGTAGGAAGGCTGGGGTGGCCTGGCGTGGGGTGAAGGCGTTCCCGAGCGTTGACCCGGCGAGAACGGCGATCGCGACATCGAAGGCGTTGTCGCCGAGCGCCCGGCCGTTGCCGTCGTCGGGGTGGAAGGCGGCGGGCTGGCCGGGCTGGTAGCTCAGCACGTCCGGCAGGAACGCCGCTGCCACCCGCGCCGCGTGGCCGTCCGGGTCGGGCATCCCGGCCAGGCGGGCAGTAGTGCTGGCGATGCGGCGGACTGCTCGCTGTAGGTGTCCCGGTCGGCTGCTGGCGGGGCGGCGTTCAAGGCATTTAGGCCCGCTTCACTGTCCGGGGGGTTGAAGAACAGCGGGCGGAACATGGCCTGTCCGATGCGGTTGACCTGCCGCGGCGGGATGTGGTCATTGAGGCTTATCCGCGCCCACAGGCTGATCCGGGTGCCGCCGAGGTCGGCGTCGGGCAGTTGCAGCGCGATGGCGGTCACGTCACGGCCGGCGAACGCGTTGCCGGGTGCGGCCCTCCCCCGGGGGCGTGCCTGCAGTGCCATGCCCGGCGGCCGGGCTGCGGTGGTCCCGGGCGCGCCCGGGAATGCATACAGGTCGCACGGGTTGATGCGCCCGTCGGCGCGGTCGGCGGCGCTGTCGAAGTGGTGCGACACGAATGGCTCTCCTTTACTTCCTTAGTCGGATCACGTGCCGATGCGTCCGCTTGCTCCTATGTCCCATGGCTGAGCCGGACTCGGGTTCGGGGTCCGGCGCAGGTGGCGGAGCTGGATTGCGGCGAGGACGGCAGCGCCGAGCACGGCGGCGGCGGTGACGGTGAAGGCGACATGCAGGCCGTGGGTGAAGGCCTGGCGGGCGGCCTGGACCAGGACTTGCCCGGGCTGGCCACGGAGCTGCCGGGCGGCTGTCACCGCGCCGCCAAGGGTGTCCCGGGCGGCGGCTGCGGCTTTGGGCGGCGTGCCGGCGGGCAGGGCGCCACTGAGCTGGCTGCCGTAGATGCTGGTGCCGATGACGCCCAAGATCGCGATGCCCAGCGCGCCGCCGAACTCGGCGGCGGTCTCCGACAGCGCCGATACCGCGCCGGCCCGTTGGGGTGGTGCGGCCGTGACGGCCAGGTCGGTGGCCAGGGTGTCGACCGGGGCTAGTGCGAGGGAGGACACGACCGACCCGGTCACCAGGATTCCCAGGCTGGCGGCGCTGCCGAGTAGGGTGAACAACCCGAGGCCGACGGCGGCCAGCGCAAGGCCGGCCGCGATGACGAAGGCCGGAGAGACCCGGCGGGCCAGAATCGGCGTGAGCACGGACCCGACGATGAACCCGGCCGAGGAGGGCAGCATCCATAGTCCCGCCGCGAGCGGGGACAGGCCCAGCACCAGTTGCAGGTACTGGGTGATGAACAGCAGGACACCGAACCCGGCGAAGAAGCTGACCAGGTTGGTGGTCAGGGCCGCGGTGAACGCGGCGGAGCGGAACAGCCCCAGGTCCAGCAGCGGGTCGGCGCGCCGGTGCTGCCGCCGCACGAATATCCCCCCGGCCACCACGCCGGCCACGATGGACAGCACCGGCGGCCAGCCCAGGCCGTCGCGAACGACCTGCTTGAGCCCGTAGATGAACGCCAGCACCGCGGCCACCGACAGCGCGGCGCTGGCCAGGTCCAGCCGGCCCGGCTGCGAATCACGGTATTCCGGCAGCAGCCGCGGTCCAAGGATCAGCAGTACCGCCATCACCGGCACCGCCAGCAGGAACACCGAGCCCCACCAGAACCACTGCAGCAAGATCCCCCCGATCAGCGGCCCGATCGCGCCGCCGGCGGAGAAGCTGGTGATCCACACCGAGATCGCGGTCGTCCGCTGCCGGTCGTCAGGGAACATGGCGCGGATCAGGGACAGAGTCGACGGCGCCACGGTGGCGCCGGCGATCCCCAGCAGGGCGCGCGCGATGATCAGCATGACCGGGCTGGCGGACCAGGCAGCCAGCAGCGAGGTGGCGCCGAAGGCCGCCGCGCCGGCCAGGAGCAGCCGACGGCGGCCCATGCGGTCGCCGAGCGTGCCCATGGTGACCAGCGACCCGGCGGCCATGAACCCGTAGATGTCCACGATCCACAACAGCTGGGTGCCGCTGGGCCGCAGGTCGGCGGACAGGTGCGGGACCGCCAGGTTCAGCACGGTCAGGTCCATCGCGTACAGAAGGCACGGAAGGGCCAGCACCGCCAGGCCAGCCCACTCCCGCCGCCCCGCCCGCCCGTTGACCATCACAAGCTCCACCCTGCGGTGAGTGGCTGTCGGTCGGCTGTCGGCGGGCTGCCGGGTTATCCTGGCCGGGTGCGTTTCGGGCTGCTCGGCACCCTGGCAGCGTGGACAGAGAACGGCAGGCTGGCCGAGGTTCCCGAGGCCAAGGTCCGCGCGCTGCTGGCCGATCTCCTCATCCACCTCGGACAGCCACTGCCGGCGGACCGTCTCATCGATGATCTGTGGGGCGACGACCTCCCCGTCCATCCGGCCGGCGCCCTGCACTCGAAGGTCAGCAGGCTGCGGCAGGCACTGGAGAACGCCGAGCCGGGCGGGGGTGAGCTGGTGGCGTTCCGGTCACCGGGCTACCTGCTTCAAGTCGAGGGGGACGCGCTGGACGAGCGACAGTTCGCGGCGCTTACCGAGCGGGCCCGCGCCAGCGGGGATCTCCGGGGCCGGGCCGGACTGCTGGCCGATGCGCTGGCCTTGTGGCGGGGTCCGCCGCTGGCGGACTTCGCCGACACCATGTTTGCCCAGGCGGCGATCGCGCGGCTGGAGGAAGAACGGCTGGTCGCGCTGGAGGAGCAGGCCGAGGCCCGGCTGGCGCTGGGGGAGCACAGCCTGCTGGCCGGTGAGCTCGGCTACCTGGTGGCCCGTCATCCGCTGCGAGAGCGGCTGCGCGCCGCGCACATGACCGCCCTCTACCGGGCCGGACGGCAGGCCGATGCCGTGGCCAGTTACCTCGAGCTGCGCGGCCGGTTGGCCGAGGACCTTGGCCTGGATCCCGAGCCTGGCGTGGCCGCCCTCTATCAGGCCATTCTTGAGCAGGCCCCGGAGCTGCAACGGGTGCAGGCTCCGCTAACGCTGGCGGCCCGTCCGCGGACCAACATTCCGGCGATGCTCACCGGCCTGGTAGGCCGGACGGCGGCGGTGACCGAGCTGCGAGCCCTGCTGAACGAACGTCGGCTGGTGACCCTGACCGGGCCCGGCGGCGTGGGCAAGACGCGGCTGGCCCTGGAAACGGCGACTCAGGCGGCCAGCGCCTTCCCCGATGGTGTCTGGATAGCTGAACTTGCCGGGGCCCGCGGGCCTGCTGACGCGGTGATGGCCGTCCTGGACATCAGGGACGACAGTTCCGCGGATCCGTCCGATCTGCTGGCCGACGCGCTGCGCGGCAGCCGGATGCTACTGATACTTGATAACTGCGAACACCTGGTCGACCAGGCCGCCAAGCTGGCCGCCCGGTTGCTGCAGACCGCTCCCGGGCTGCGCATAGTGGCGACCAGCCGGGAGCCCCTGATGCTGGCCGGCGAGGTCGTCTGGGCGGTACCTCCGCTGGAACTGCCTGACGCTGCCGCCCGGCAGCCGGAAGCCCTGGCGCGCTTCAGCGCCGTCCAGCTGTTCGTCATGCGCGTCGGCGAGTCCGCGCCAGGGTTCCGCCTCGACGAGGGCAACGCGCGAGCCGTCGCGGGGCTGTGCCGGCAGCTCGACGGGATTCCGCTAGCGCTGGAGCT
>JAFAZE010000153.1 GCA_019239975.1 Streptosporangiaceae bacterium | reverse complement strand
CGACTACGAGGCCGAGCCGCCGCCGGTCCCGCACGACCGCGACGTGCCGGTGACACTGGCGCTGCCCGAACTCGGGGTGGTCGGCCTCGCCGGGCAGCGGGACGCCTGCCGCGGGCTTGCCCGCTGGCTGGTCGCGCAGGCCGCCGTGCTGCACAGCCCGCGTGACCTGTCGATCGTCGTGCTCACCTCGGACCAGCGGGCGGGCGCCCACTGGAACTGGGTGCGCTGGCTGCCGCACTGCGCGCCGCGCCAGGGCGAGGACTGCGTCAGCCTGGTGGGCACGGATCCGGAGGCGGTCAGCCGCCGGATCACGGAGCTGGCCGGCCAGGCGGCTGAGCGCATCAAGCTGGCCAGCGACGCCACGCGGCCGGGTGTTCTGGCGGGAACGGCCGGCGATACCGGGCACAAGATCCTCGTGGTGCTGGACGGCGCCCGGGCGCTGCGCCGCGTCCCGGGCATGCCGAACGTTCTCGCCACCAGCCGGATGACCGGGGTGCACGCGATCTGCATCGATGACACCGACCGCGAGCTGCCCGAGGAATGCGCCGCGGTCGTGTCCTGGGACCCCGGGCACGCCGGCTGGATAACCATGCGGGTCGCCGGGCTCGGCCAGGCCGCTGCCGCGCTCGCCGATCAGGTAAGCGTCTCGTGGGCCGACCGGGTGGCCAGGGCACTGGCGCCCATCAGGGACGTGAGCAGGGACGATGCTGGCGCGATGATCCCGTCCGCCGCCCGCCTGCTCGATGTCGCCGGCATGCCGGACCCCAGCCCGGACGCGATCATGCGGCTGTGGCACCAGGTGGGCAGGACCACCGCGGTGCCCATCGGGATCGGCGCCGACGGCCCGTTCGTCGTGGACCTGCGGGCTGACGGTCCGCACGGCCTGGTCGCCGGCACCACCGGCGCCGGCAAGTCGGAGCTGCTGCAGACGCTGATCGCGTCGCTCGCGATGGCGAACCGGCCGGACGCGATGACCTTCGTCCTCATCGACTACAAGGGCGGCAGCGCGTTCAAGGACTGCGCCAGGCTCCCGCACACCGTCGGCATGGTGAGCGACCTGGACGGTCACCTGACCGAGCGGGCGCTGGCCTCGCTGTCGGCGGAGCTGAAACGCCGGGAGGAAGTCCTGCTGCACGCCGGGGCCAAGGACATCGAGGATTACTGGGACACCCAGCGCGGTGACCGCAGCCTGGCCCCGCTCCCGAGGCTCGTGCTGGTCATCGACGAGTTCGCCTCGCTCGTCGCCGAGCTGCCGGACTTCGTCACCGGTCTCGTGGGAATCGCCCAGCGCGGCCGGTCGCTCGGCGTGCACCTGATCCTCGCGACCCAGCGCCCGGCGGGCGTGGTGAGCGCCGATATCCGGGCGAACACCAACCTGCGGATCGCGCTGCGTGTCACGGACGCGGCCGAATCCGCCGACGTCATCGACGTCCCCGACGCGGCCCGGATCTCGAAATCGACCCCCGGGCGGTGCTACGTCCGGTCCGGGGCGTCCAGCCCGGTGGCCGTGCAGTCGGCCCGGATCGGCGGCCGGCGGCCGGGCACCGGCCCGGCACGGTCCTCGACGCGGGTTGTCCCGCTGCCGTGGGCCGCCCTCGGGCGGCCTCTGCAGGCCGCCGGGAGCGCCCAGGCCGCGGACGACACCACGATGGCGACCGACCTGTCGGTGCTGGTGGACGCCGTCGCCGCCGCGGCGGGAAGGCTCGGCATCGCCGAGCAGCGCAGCCCGTGGCTGCCGCCGCTGGCCGAGACGGTCACGCTTGACGCCCTGCCCGCCGGCCGGGCGGAGCCGAAGCAAGACGTAGCACCCGTCCCGTTCGGTATCGTCGATGTCCCGGCCAGGCAGGCACGCGAGCCGCTCACCGTGGACCTCGCGCACGGCGGCCATCTCGTGATCGCCGGTGCGCCCAGGTCGGGCCGGTCCACGTTGCTGCGCACCATCGCCGGCTCGGTGGCGGCCAGCGTCCCGCCCGCGGACGTGCACATCTACGGCCTGGACTGCGGGACGGGTGCGCTGCTCCCGGTCGCGCAGCTTCCGCACTGCGGTGCGGTGGTGAGCAGGGACCAGACGGACCGGATCGAGCGGCTGCTCGCGACGCTGAGGTCTGAGATAACCCGGCGGCAGCAGGTGCTGGCCGCACAGGGGTTCGCCGGGGTCGCGGAGCAGCGGGCGCGCACCGCGGATCCGGGACAGCGGCTTCCCTGGATGCTGCTGCTGTTCGACTGGTGGGAAGGGTACGTCGCCGCGTACGAGCAGTACGACTTCGGCAGGCTGATCGATTCGGTCCTGCAGATCCTGCGCGAGGGCCCGGCAGTGGGCCTGCGGGCGGTGGTCACCACCGACAGGTCCGCGCTGATCGGCCAGGTGGGCACGGTCTTCCAGCGCCGGTTCGTGCTCAACCTCGCGGACAAGGACGACGCCAGCTACGCCGGCCTGAACGCGCGGGGCATGCCGGCCCACCAGCCTCCTGGCCGGCTCATGTTCCTCGGCGGCAGCCAGATGCTCGAGGCGCAGGTCGCGCTGCTCGACCCGGATCCGTCCGGCCCCGCTCAGGTCGCCGCCATCCACGCGCTCGCCGCGCGGGCACGCGAGAGGTACGGGCGGCCGCCGCAGGGCCAGCAACCGCTCCGGGTGGACGCGCTGCCGGTGCGCACGACCGTCGCGGAGACCCTGGCGCTCGACCCGGAGTTCACGCCGCCGTCGGCGCTGTGGGCCCTCGTCGGCGCCGGCGGAGACGAGCTCGGGCCGCAGGGCTTCGACATCGGCGAGGAGGGCCCGGGCATCGTGGTCGCCGGGCCGCCGCGCTCCGGGCGGTCAACGGCGCTGATGACGATGACCCGCTCACTGCTCCGGGCGGGCACGCCCATCCTGGCCATCACGCCCCGCCGCTCCCCCCTCAGGTCACTGGCCGGCGAGCCGGGCGTGCTCGGCGTGCTGGACTCCGCCGTTGACGCCGACCAGGTGAACGCCGCCATCGCCGGGCAGGACCGGTACGTGGTCGTGGTGGACGACGCCGAACTGCTCGCCGACAGCCTGGTCTCGCCGGCCCTGGAGGAGATACTCGTCAGCGGCAGGGACGCGGAGCACGGGATGATCCTGGCAGGCACCACCGGCGACCTGGGACGCATCTACTCGGGGTTCGTGGCGACGGCGCTGAAGTCCCGCTGCGGGCTCTTCGTCGCGCTGGAAGGGCCCTCGGACGGCGAGCTGTTCGGCATCAGGCTGCCGCGTGGCGCCGGGCCCGGGCCGGCCGGGCGCGGGCTGCTTGTCCGGCCGGGCAACCCGTCCCCTGTCCAGATCGCGCTTCCCGAGTTAGGACGTTTCCATGGGGCTGAACTCGTTCGTCGGCCTGGACCCGGACAAGGTGGGCGCGATGGGCGGCGACACCGTCCGCGCCGCCGACACGCTCAGCCAGACCGCCGGCCAGATCGACAGCGTGATCAGCGGTGTCACCGGTGCTGTCCCGCCGCCGAGCCCCTCGGTCAGCGCGACGCTCCGCGGGATAGCCAGGAACCTCAGCGGCGCCGGGGCCGCGGCTCGGACGAAGGCGGACAACTACCGGGACGATCTGAGCCTCATCGAGGGCGTCTTCCCTCCGGCGATCCTTGCCGACCCGGACAAGCAGCTCTTCAGCCTCTCGAATTTCCTGAACCCGACATCGGATGAGTTCGGCCAGATTCCGATCGGCATCTCCGCGTTCCTGTTCTCGAAGTACGGCAGAGGGCTGTCCAGCCCGCTGTGGCTTCCCGACGCCGGCGCGCCCAGCCCGACCGTGACCCAGGTCCTGCTCTACGGGCCGGACGGGGAACCTCTCCTCACCAGGGAGCTGCCGCTGCTGGAGCGCCAGTTCTCGCTGCAGACGCTGCGCGGTTTCAGCATGGAGCCCGTCAACGTGCCAAGCTGGGCGGACACCGCGGCCAAGGGACTGGGCGCGGCTGGCGCCGTGCTCACCATCTTCGGCGCGGGCGAGAGCCAGTGGGAGCAGGACGCCCGGGAATTCCCCCACATGAGCACCGGCGAGCACATATTCCGCGCGGCCACCACCGGGCTCTTCGTCGGCGGCGGCGGCGCCGCCGGCGGCTGGATGGGCGCCGAGGCCGGCGCCGAGATCGGCGCGGCCCTTTGCATAGAGACCGGGCCGGTGGCGTTGGCGTGCGGTGCGGCCGGCGCCCTCATCGGGGGCTTCATCGGCTCGAAAGCCGGCGAGGAAGTGGGTTCCGGTCTCGAGACCGCCGCCAAGGACGCGTGGCACGGGCTGGAGCACGGAGTGAGCAAGGTGCTGTCGTGGCTGTAGTGACAGCGGGATTCACCGCTTCCGCGGGTCATGGCGTCTTCGGGCTGACCTCCGCGATCGTTCCCGATGCTTTTGCGCTCGCCGTCGCGGGCGCCGTTCTCACCTGGGACGGCTGGATGGCCTACACCCGCAGACGTAAAATCCCGGATACTCAGCGCTTCTTCTTGCCGCTGTCCAGGTATGTCCACTTCGCGCTCGCCTGGATAGGCGCCGGGCTCCTGGGAGCCGCGATAGGGGCCATGCTGGACACAACCGGCTGGCTTCCGGCGGAAATCCCCGGCGTGGTCCTCATCGCACTGGGCGCCGCATCCATCGCCGCGGGCTTTGTCTTCTACGTTCACCTGCCCACCAGGCTGCGCCCGGCATGGCTTCGCGGCGAGCAGCGAGCGAACGCCGCTCAGCCGCCGCCCGCCCGGCCCATCCGCCTGGCGCATCATCTCCTGCGGTCCAGTCCGGAGACGAGCGAGGAGATGGCGAACCAGCTCGCCCCGCAGATGACGGGCTCGCAGCGCCCGCGCCTGATGGTGCCGGGAACGATCAGCGGGCCCCTGCCGTATGAGGACAAGGTCTCCGGGACCGCGCGGCGTGGCTCGCTGTGGGTCTACCGGGACCGCCTGCTCTTCGTCCAGTCGGCCGAGGACGACCGGCGGCTCGGCGAGTCCTACTTCGTGGAGATACCGGCCGGGAAGCTGCACGGCATGCGCCCCGCCCGCGCGGGCGCCGGCAAGCCGGCGCTCGAGCTGGACGTGGACCGCGGCGTACTCACGTTCAGCCATGACGGTGACGTGGCGGCGCTGGAAAGGGACATCCGGGAGGTGCTTGGCCTGTGACGGACGACGAGCCCGATGTCCAGCGATGGGAGTTCCTCGCTGACGAGGCCACCGGTGCCGGGATCCCGCGGCCCCCGAGATGGCAGCAACGTGACGGCACGTCCGCCCTCATCGCCCTGGTCGATCCGTTCATGCCGCGCGACCGCGCGTTCCGCCCGAACGTCAACGTCGTCGTGGAGCGCCCGCACGAGATACTGACGGACCTGGACGCCTTCACCGCGCGCTCGATCCAGAACATGCGGGGCGGGCTGACCGATCTGCAGCTCATCGACGTGCAGCCGGCCGTCATCGGCGGGTATCCCGGACACCATGTGACGTCGGCGTACCGCAGCGGCATCTACGCGCTTGCCCTGGAGCAGTGGTGGACGGTCGTGGGCGGGCTGGGCACCACCCTCTCGGCGACATGCTCGGTCGAGGACTACGCCCGCATGGCGCCGGTCTTCGAGCTCATCGGCGGCGGCCTCGTGCCCGCGACCCGCGGAGCGGCCACATGACCGCCGGCCCGGGCCGGGTTCAGCACGCGCTGCGTGCCATGCGGGCCGGGCTCAGCCCGGAGCCGGCACTGCGGCTGAGCACCGGCGGGCTGCTGCTCATGGCCACCGCCGGCAAGGACCCGCTGCGTGCGGACGACCTCACCGGCGCGGCGCGTGCCCAGCTCCACATCCTGCGCGACCGCGGCATCATCGGTAACGCCGGCACGCCGACCGAGGCCGCCGCGCCCGCGGTGCGAGCCATGGCGGCGCCGAACGTCCGGCTGACGGCGGACATCGGCGTGGCCACCGGCCGCGCCACCTGGTCGGCGTGGCTCGGTGCCGAGCGTGCCGTGGTGGCGGTTCGCACCGATCCCGCCGGCGACGACCTCGCGGTGTTCATCGTGCCGCCCGGCTGGGCGCCGGTCATGGCCGTGCGCTGGCTGGGCGTCGGCCCGCGCCCCCAGCCGCCGGCCGGGGGCGCCGTCGCGCTTCCCGCTGACCTTCTCCGGCAGCGGCTGGCCGAGCGGGCCACCCCGCCGCCACCGGAGGCCGCGCGGGAACTGAGGACGCTGTGGAGCAGCCCGCTGAGACTGTGGGGCGTAAGGGCCGAGCCCGGTCACTTCGGCATGCTGATCCTGGATGCCGGCCGGGCGGGCTACTGGCAGCTCACGGACGCACCGGCGGACGGATCCGGCGCCGGCGAGCAGGAACGCGTGACCCTCACGCCCCTTACCGCGCGGGATGTGTGGCGCCGCGTCGTTCACTCGGCCGTCAGCGCCGACGTCTACCGCCGCAAGCACGCGGGCGCGGCATCCGGCCGTCGCGGCTGAGCGCCCTCGCCGCGTGGGGGAACGATCACGTAGCGGGCTGGTTCGCCTTCTTCTCCAGCGCCGCGGCGTAGTTTTCCAGATCGGACGCGCACTGGTCTATGCCGTTCCTGGCGCTCTGGAGTTCCCCGTAGAACTGGTTCGCGGCCGAGCCGACCCAGATCGATCCTTGCGGGTACTTGCGGAGCACGCTCGCGACGGGCTCGTCCAGGCTGCTGGCGATCGAGCGCAGCTGTCTGGCAACGCTATGCAGCTGCGCCGGGTCAGGACCAGACATCGGCAGGTCACCTCGCGGGCGAATAAGGTGTGGCAGAAGAATTCCGCCCCTTGCGCGACTGGAACACGTAAGGCCCCGCGAAGATCGCCGGGCCTTACGTGCGTGAAAAGCCTTTTCAGGAAACGCCGGTCGCCTGCGCGATTGCGTTGTGCGCGGCCTGAACGGCCTGCGGGGCGTCCTGCTGGATCGCAGTGATCATCTTCTGCGCCTGCGGCTTGAACTGCGCCCATTCGCTGCGGAACTTGTCCGCGCCCGGACCCTTCCAGAAGCCGGTGCTCTGCTGCACGAAGCTGTCCAGCTTGCTGATTGCCTGCTGCAGGTCAGCGCCGCCGGTCTTGAAATTCTGGATCAGCTGCTGACCCTGCCCCAGGTCCATTCCGACCATGCCTGCCATTGGCTTCGATCCCTCCGTAGTTTCCTTCGAGGCCACGTCCACATGACGGCGGCCCGCTTGCCAGTACCCAAGCCGATCTGGCACATGCCACCGCATATGATGACATCGCATCCGTTCCCGGCGCTGGCGAACCGGTCACGATTGTGCATCCACGCCTGTGCCCGCGCGGCGCCTGTCGGCTCACTGAGATATACGCGTCCGGCGGCCCGCTGGTTCACCGCCCCGGGATACGGGCCGATGTTTCTGGCTTATCCGCTGGTCAGTGGGCATTCCCGATAACAGGTCACGTCACGATTCCGGCCGCGATCAATGCCGTCGCCACAATGAACGCCACCGCGGAAACCGCCGGGCGGGCGCGGCAGAAGCCGCCGCCGCACGGGCCTCCCAGGCCTCGATCGCCGGCGCGCGCCACGACGCCCGCGGGAGCGACGCCTCCCGGCCGCCCGCCTCCGGCGCCGCCGGGGTCTCGTCCGCCGCCGGAGGCGTCAGGTCGCGGCTGGACGCCTCCCCGGCGGCCACGGCCGCGGATGAGTCCTCAGCGGGGCGGGTCTCGCCGGACCACCGGATCCCGTCCCACCACCGCAGCACGGCGGGAGATCCGGGATCGGGGTACCAGCCGGGAGAAGCGGGCACAGCGCTCAGGATAATCGCAGCGGCGCGTCAGACCCCGCACCTGACGCGGAACGAACCACATGAGGCGCTACCCGGCCACCGGGTGGACGCGGTGGTGACCCGGCTGCCGCTTCGTACCCGGCGGGACTGCGCGTGACGATCCTCCGCGACGGGCCCCGGGGTGTGCTCGTGCCCCCCGCGACCACCGCCCCGCGACCACCGCCCCCGCGACCACCGCCCCGCGACCACCGACCCCCGCGACCACCGCCTGGCCGGCCGGCAGCCTCCACCCCGGCCTCACCGGCGTTCCCCTGGAGGGCGTGGAGCCGGGCCACGTAAGTGAGCGGTTACTGAAACTTAGTTCGATAGACTGATATGCTGCTGAAATGGCTCGGTACGTACCGCCGGGATGGCCAACCGGAGTGCACCCCCCGGGCAGCGACGAATTCGAGCAGACCGCCGTCGCATGGCTGTTCGGCGTCGTTCCCCCCGACTACCGGCTGCATGGCGTGCTGCGCCGTCACCCGGCCGCGCTCGCCGCCATGGCGCGCCACCATATCGACGCGTGCGTCGAGGGAGCCCGCCACGGCTACCGCACCGCACGCACGGAACTGGCCGGGGCGCTGCCGCCGCACGCCGTCGACGCCGTGCTCGCCGCCTACCGCCGCGAGGGCAGCCGCCTCGCCTCGACGGCCCGCGCGGTCGCACTGGTCGAGCGCGCCCTGCGCGGCGAGGCGTTCACCCCCAAGCTCTGACCCCCCGCACCTCTAACCGCCGTCGCCACTCCCCGCACCCCCGGGTCGCCGTTCGCGGGCCCCCCGGGTCACCGGCGCGAGCCGCCAGGCCGCCGTTCGCGAGCCCCCCGGGTCACCGGCGCGAGCCGCCAGGCCGCCGTTCACACCTTTTGCGTCTAATGCCCGCTTTGGTTATCAGGTAATTGTGGGCTTTGTACGCTTTCCGAAGTCACATTTCGGGCAAAACAGGACAGCTACCCGTCGGTACGCGTACAAAGCGGGAATAGCGCCCAGCCCGGGGGGTCACCCTGTCCGGGGGACCGGCCGTCAGGGCTCGACGCCGTTGGGGATTGTGCCGCTGGAGGACCGCACCACCCGAGCGGGAATCGCGGCGGACGGGGAAGTCGCCCCGTCCGGGGACCACGCCACCCGGGCAGGAATCACAGCGCCCCGAGGAGACGCGCCGTCCAGGGGAAACCGCGCCGTCCAGGGGAAACCGCCCCGTCCGGGGGCCACGCCACCCGGGCAGGAATCACAGCGGACCAGGAGATCGCCCCATCCAGGGACCACGCCACCCGGGCGGGAATTGCGGCGGACCGAGGAGACGCGCCGTCCAGGGAAACCGCGCCGTCCAGGGAAACCGCGCCGTCCAGGGGAAACCGCCCCATCCGGGGACCGCGCCACCCGGGCGGGAATCACGGCGGACAGGGGGACCGCGCCGTCCGGGGGACCGCGGCGGACGGACGGGGACGCGGCGGATAGGGGATCGTTGGGGTAGGGAATCCTGGGGATGACGGGGCGAGCGGGGGTCAGGGGGTGGGTAGGGCGCGGATCACCAGGAGCGCCATGTCGTCGGAGGGCGGGTCGCTGCCGAAGTCGGTGACCGCCCGCTGCACGCGCGCCGCCACCGCGCTCGCGCTGAGCCCGCGGCAGCCGGCCAGCACCTGCGCGAGCCCGTCGTCATCGTCGAGCAGCCGGCCGCCGTCGTCGCGCCGCTCGGTGACACCGTCTGTCACGCACAGCAGCACGTCACCGGGGAAAAGATCAAAAGACTGGATACCGAACGAGCGCTGGCCCTCCACCCCGAGCAGCAGCTGTGGTTCGGCGGCCGGCGCCGGCGGCGTGGCCTGCCCGGCGCGCAGCAGCAGCGGCAGCGGGTGGCCGGCGCAGACCAGCGAGACGCCGAGCGGGGCGCCCGGCCGCGGCACCCTGATCTCGCCGTGCAGCAGCGTGAGGAACCGGCCCGGCGGCGGCCCCTCCTGGAGGACGAGTTCGTTCAGCCGGCTCACCACGTCGGCGACGCCGCGCCCCTCGGCGGCCAGGATGCGCAGCGTGTGCCTGGCCAGGCCGGTTACCGACGCCGCCTCCGGGCCGGTTCCGCAGACGTCGCCGATGGCGAAGCGCCAGCGGCGTTCTCCCGCCTTCTCGCCTGCGCCGAACACGTCATAGAAGTCCCCGCCCACCTCGTTGGCCTCGCCCGCCGCCTCGTACGCGGCGGCGAACTCCACCCGCGGAACGCTCGGCAGCTCGGGCGGCAGCAGGCTGCGCTGCAGCGCGTAACTGGTCATCCGCTGCCGCTCGTACAGCCGGGAGTTGTCCAGCGCGAGCGCGGCACGCCGCACCAGGTCCTCGGCCAGCTCGATGGACTCGCGCGGCGGGGGGTCCTGCCACTTGGTGCCGCCGCGCGGCCTGCCGATCGCGACCGCGCCGAGGCCCCGCCCGCGCGCGGTCAGCGGGAAGCACCACGCCGAGTCGGCGGCCAGGCTGGCCGCCTCGTCGCCCGCGGCGCCCGCGGGCAGTGCCAGCGACCAGCTTCGCGCCGCCCACGGCGTGCCGCCCGGTATGGGCCCGGAACGGCCGGGCGCCGGGCCGGGCGGGCCGGGCGGGCCGAGGACCGGCGGCGGGATCGACTCCAGCAGGCGGGAAAGCGCGTCGAGCCGGGACTCGTCGGCGTGCCAGACATAGGCGGGCCGCAAGATCCCGGCGTCGTCGGCGAGGAAGACCGCGCACCATGCCGCCAGCCTCGGCACCATCAGCTGCGCCGTGAGCGACATCGCCTGCCGCTGGTCCAGGGTGCTCGACAGCAGCTCGCTCGCCTCGGCGAGAAACGCGATCCGGCCCCGGCGGACCCGCTCGAGCTCGGTCAGCCTGAGCCGTTCCAGCGACATCGCGACCCGGTCGGCCACCTGCTGCAGCCGCACCTCGTCCGCGGTGGCGAACCTCGCGGGGGCGGCCGCCGCGACGCCGAGAATCCCGGTGACGCGGCCGTCGACGATGAACGGCACCGACATCTGCGACTGCGCGGTGCCGCCGTCGGCCAGGATCACGGCGGGAGGGGGCATCGCCAGCGCGGCCGGGATCGCGACGCCGACCGCGCCGCGTACCCGCAGCTCGCCCTCCTCGTCCGCGACCAGCGCGTAGGCGGCGTCGGCGCCGACGGCGTCCCTGGCCGCCTCGACCGTGTGCCGCATAAGCTCGTCGAAATGCAGCCTCCCGAGTTCCCGGTGTTTGGCGAGTTCCCCATGTTTCCCGGGCTCCGCTTCTTCTGTGGAGCCGCCATAGGCCGTGGGGTCACTGTCGATCCTGGAAGGGCTGGTGGCGGCGAAGGTGCTCTGGGGACCGGAGGGGTCCAAACGGCTGAGGGGGCTGGAAACGCCGTCCTCCGCGAACTCGGCCGGGGACCGGGCGGCCGCCGGGCCGGGCACGCCGGCTCGTCCCGCGGGGAGCCGGAACCATACCGTCTTGGCGGCGCCGTCATACGTCACACCCCACGAGGAGGCGAGCGCGGACGGCAGCAGGAGACCACGGCCTCGTTCGGAAAAATTATTCCCGGAAACCGGCGGATCGGGCAGGACCCGGGCCGGATGCCAGTCGGTGACCGCCACCTCGATCGTGTCGCCCGTCAGCCTGCAGCTGACCTCGAGCGGCGTGCCCGCATGCTGCACCGCGTTGGCGACAAGCTCGCTGACCAGCAGCACCGCGTCGTCGGCCAGCCGGCCGGCGTCCGCTTCCGGTGCCGCCAGCCGCCATGAGCGCAGCGTGTCGCGGACGAACTTCCGGGCCCGCGACGCGGCGGCCGGGTCCGGGTCAAGAGCCACACGGGCCGCGACTTCGCCCTCATCAGTCACGTCTTCTCACGGTCCTCGTACTAATTTGCGATAAGCGATCGGCTAATAGCCTTGGGTGACCAACGCCACGGCTCAATCGTGACAGACTTGAGACGCCTATGCTTCACATAGCTTGCGCTTCGGAGGAGACATGCATCAGATCGCGCCGGTGGCTTCCGGCGACGGGCGCTACTCCGACAGCGAACTCGAACCGCTCCGCGCGGCCCTGCTCGCGCTCAGCAACGGCGACTTCAGCGCCCGGATCACCGGGCCGGGTGACACCGGCAGCCCGGTGCTCCGGCAGGTCTGGCCCCTCGTCGACGCGGTCGCCGCCGAGTTCCGCACGCTCAGCTCCGAGTTCGCCCGCCGGGCCGAGCAGGTCCGCGACATCGCCACCGTCACCACCGCGGTCGCGCGCGGCGACCTGACGAGGAAGGTCACCGTCGACGTCCAGGGCGAGATGCTGCAGCTCAAGCAGACCGTCAACGGGATGGTGGACCAGCTTTCCGCGTTCGCCGACGAGGTCACCAGGGTCGCCCGCGAGGTGGGCACCGAGGGCAGGCTCGGCGGCCAGGCACACGTCCGCGGCGTGTCCGGCGTGTGGGAGGACCTGACCGACTCGGTGAACGGGATGGCCAGCAACCTCACCGTGCAGGTCCGCAACATCGCGCAGGTCGCGACCGCCGTCGCGCAGGGCGACCTGAGCCAGAAGATCACGGTCGACGCGCAGGGCGAGGTGCTGCAGCTCAAGCAGACGATCAACACGATGGTGGACCAGCTTTCCGCGTTCGCCGACGAGGTCACCAGGGTCGCCCGCGAGGTGGGCACCGAGGGCAGGCTGGGCGGCCAGGCGAAGGTCCGGGGCGTGTCCGGGATCTGGAAGGACCTCACCGACAACGTCAACTCGATGGCCGGCAACCTCACCAGCCAGGTGCGGAACATCGCCCAGGTCACCACCGCGGTCGCCCAGGGCGACCTGTCCAAGAAGATCGACGTCGCCGCCCACGGCGAGATCCTCGAGCTCAAGACCACGATCAACACGATGGTGGACCAGCTTTCCGCGTTCGCCGACGAGGTCACCAGGGTGGCCCGCGAGGTGGGCACCGAGGGCATGCTGGGCGGCCAGGCGGAGGTCGAGGGCGTGTCCGGGACGTGGAAGCGGCTGACCGAGTCGGTGAACGGGCTGGCATCCAACCTCACCACGCAGGTCCGCGCCATCGCGGCCGTCGCCAGCGCGGTCGCCGAGGGCGACCTCACCCAGTCCATCTCGGTCGGGGCGCGGGGCGAGGTCGCCGAGCTCAAGGACAACATCAACCTGATGGTCGCCAACCTGCGGGAGACCACCCGGGCCAACCGCGAGCAGGACTGGCTCAACACGAACCTGGCCCGGCTGTCCAGCCTGATGCAGGGCCACCGCGACCCGCTCGAGGTGGCGCGGCTGATCATGAGCGAGCTCACGCCGCTCGTCTCGGCACAGTACGGAGCGTTCTACCTGGCCTCCGCCGCGCAGGCAGGCGAGTTCGAGCGGATCGCCGCGTACGGCTTCCAGCGCGGCGGGCTCACCGGTTTCGCGCTGGGCGAGGGCCTC
The DNA here is from genome assembly GCA_019239975.1 of Streptosporangiaceae bacterium. GTDB lineage: Bacteria > Actinomycetota > Actinomycetes > Streptosporangiales > Streptosporangiaceae > JAFAZE01. Next base: position 8,462 of record JAFAZE010000153.1, on the reverse strand, counting down.
GGCGGCCAGGCGGCCCTGGAGCGCACCCGGATCCTGATCCACGACGCGCCGCCCGGGTACCTGACCATCGGATCCGGGCTCGGCGCGGCGTCGCCGGCGAGCGTCGCCGTGATGCCGATCCTGTTCGAGAACCAGGTGCTCGGCGTGCTCGAGCTGGCCTCACTGCACCGGTTCAGCGATCTGCACCTGAACTTCTTCGACCGCTTCGTGCCGACGATCGGCGTGACGATCAACGCGATCATGGCGAACTCGCGCACCGAGTCGCTGCTGACCGAGTCCCAGCGGCTCACCACCCAGCTGCAGGAACGTTCCGACGAGCTGCAGCGCCAGCAGGCGGAGCTGCGCCGCTCCAACGCCGAGCTGGAGGAGAAGGCGGCTCTGCTCGCCAAGCAGAACCGCGCGATCGAGGTGCAGAACTTCCAGATCGAGCAGGCGCGGCGCACGCTGGAGGAGCGGGCTCAGCAGCTTGCCATCTCCTCGCAGTACAAGTCGGAGTTCCTCGCCAACATGTCACACGAGCTGCGTACTCCGCTGAACAGCCTGCTCGTGCTCGCGAAACTGCTGTCGGAGAACCCGGACGGCAACCTGACCGTCAAGCAGGTGGAGTTCGCCCGGACCATTCACGAGGCCGGCTCGGACCTGCTGCAGCTCATCAACGACATCCTCGACCTGTCCAAGGTCGAGGCCGGCAAGATGGACGTGCACCCGGCGCCGATCTCACTGGACGCGCTGCTCGAGTACGTCGACGCGACGTTCCGCCCCACCGCCACGCAGAAGGGCCTGGAGTTCCAGATAGAGGTCGGCTCGGGCGTGCCGACGCTGATCCACTCCGACGAGCAGCGGCTGCAGCAGATCCTGCGCAACCTGCTGTCCAACGCGGTGAAGTTCACCGCGTCCGGCGGCGTCACCCTGCGTGTCTTCCCCGCCACGGGAGTGACGTTCAGCGGGCCGCTGCGGGACGAGCCTTCGGTGATCGCCTTCGCGGTCACCGACACCGGGATCGGGATCTCCGAGGACAAGCTCGGCGTGATCTTCGGTGCGTTCCAGCAGGCCGACGGCACCACGTCGCGCAGCTACGGGGGGACCGGCCTCGGCCTGTCGATCAGCCGGGACATCGCCCGGCTGCTCGGCGGCGAGATCCACGCCATCAGCCGTCCCGGGCACGGCAGCACGTTCACCTTCTACCTGCCCGGGCAGCCCGCGTCCGCGGATCACGGCGCGCCGCCGCCCGGCGGCGCCGCGGACGGCGCCGGCCTGGACGGCGGCGCGGCGGGCACGTCGCCCTCCGCCGGCCTGTTCACCGCCACCGCTCCCTTCACGTCCGCCGGCGAGCTGCAGCTCCCGGCGCCGCACACCGGCGACCCGCTGCACGGGGCCAAGATTCTCATCGTCGACGACGACGTGCGGAACGTCTTCGCGCTCACCAGCGTCTTCGAGCGCTACGGCGCACAGGTCAGGTATGCGGAAAACGGCAGGCAGGGCATGGAACTCCTTGACGCCGAAGACGACATCGCGCTAGTCCTGATGGACGTGATGATGCCGGAGCTGGACGGCTACGCCACCACGGCGGCGATCAGGCGCCGGCCCGAGTTCGCCCAGCTTCCCATCGTCACCGTGACGGCGAAGGCGATGAAGGGCGACCGGGAGAAGGCCATCGCGGCCGGCGCGTCCGAGTACGTGACGAAGCCGGTTGAGATCTCGCACCTCGTCGGCTTGCTGCGCGGCTGGCTGGAACGCCGCCGGCAGGCAAGCTCCACAAGTGAAGGGAGCGGCTGAGGTGTCGCAGAAGGCTAGGATCCTGCTCGTCGACGACCGGGCGGAGAACCTCATCGCCCTGGAAGCCATCCTGTCCTCGCTGAACCAGGTGCTCGTCCCGGTCCGGTCCGGCGAGGCGGCGCTGAAGGCGCTGCTCGCCGACGAGTTCGCCGTCATCCTGCTCGACGTGGTGATGCCCGGCATGGACGGCTTCGAGACGGCCGCGCACATCAAGCGGCGGGCAAGGACCCATGACGTCCCGATCATCTTCCTGACCGCCGCGGGCGCGGAACCGGACCACGCCTTCCGCGGCTACGCGGCCGGCGCCGTCGACTACATCGCCAAGCCGTTCGACCCGTGGGTGCTGCGGGCGAAGGTGGCGGTGTTCGTGGACCTGTACATGAAGAACCGTCAGCTGCGCGAGCAGGCCGAACTGCTGCGGCGCCAGGCGGACGCCGGAGGCGGCGGGGGGCTGCTCACCGAGCTGTCACGGCGCCTGTCCGCCGTCGAGGAGAGCGCCGCGGCGCTCGCCGGGCTGCCCGCGGTCAAGGCGGACGCCGCGCTGGCGGACGGTGTCAGCCAGCTGGACCACCGGGTCGGCCGGCTCCGCGACACCCTCGACGCCCTCGGCACCGACGGCTGACGCGCCGCTCCGCCGCCCGGTCAGCGTGGGCGGCACAGGCATCGACGCGCCCGTTCAGTCAGCTCATGAAGGTGTCCGTCATCGGCGGTCAGCGGCGGCACGAGCCGTCACCAGCGCTGACCGGGCCAGCGGCGGCCGGCCAGCGGCGACGGCGCGCGGGTGAACGCGGGTCAGCGGCGGCGCCCGCGGTCAGCGGCGGCGCCCGGGGTCAGCGGCGCAGTGGTGGCAACCAGCCGTCCGCGGCGGCGTACGAGCGCACCACCCTGGCCGGCACGCCCGCCACCACACAGCGGTCCGGCACCTCGCCGCGCACGACCGAGCCCGCGGCAACCACCACGTTCCTTCCGAGGCGGGCGCCGGGCAGCACGATCGCCCCGGCGCCGAGCCACGAGCCCGGGCCGATGGAGACCGAGTCGTTCACGGGGAACTGCCGGCCGATGGGGATGTCCGGGTCGGAATAGCCGTGATTCTGGTCGGTGAGCAAATCATTCTTAGAAGTAGGTTACTTTGGGCTCTGTGACCTGCGGTTATACCGCCGAAGCGGGCAGAGGAGTCGTGAGGCGACTCCCGGCGGGGTAGCGGTGGACTCGTCGCCGTACCGCTCGGGAGTCGCCCCCGGTCCCGTCACCCGGATTGCCCGACCACAGGTGACGGGAGCTTTACCTGTTACAACCGCTGAGCTGTGGGGGCAACCCTCCGCGTACCCGACTGGTGACACCCTTTCGACGAACGGAGGGTTGCCCTGCCCGCTGCCGGCTACGCCAGCGGCGGGAGTCCTGGGAGCGGCGGGTTGCCCGTGCCGCGTAAGGCCACGGATTCGACGGCTTGCGCGTCGGCCTCGGCCTCGTCTGCCCTGGCTTTGGCAGCTTCCATCGCTGCCTTCCTGGCCTCGTCCCTGTCTTCCTGCTCGGCCGTGAGGTCTGCGTGAAGCGTAGAGATCTTGGCGAACGTGAGCCGGTCAATGTACGGCTCAAGCCTCATGAGCGTTGCCGCCGCGTGCAGGCCGTTGGTCAGCTCCGTACTCGTGAGTTTGGTGTGGAGTCCTGGCATGATCGTGAATCCTTAGTAATGCGTCGTCTGGGCGGGATCTTGCTTCCTAAGCTGGCAGCTAGGGGAGACAATTGACTACGTGGCAAGCGCGTATGCCACGATCAGTCACCGCTACCCCGGAGGCCCGCCACGATGGCGAAACGCGACCCGGAGACAGACCCTCGCGCCTTCCTGGGCGATGAGCTACGGCGTGCGCGCCTTGCCGCTGGCTTCTCAAGCCAGGATGCGCTAGCGGCCAAGCTCGGGTTTGACCGGACAGTGATCACCAAAGCGGAGACGGGGGACCGCCCGCCGACACCGGAAGTGCTGGCCGCATGGTGCCAAGAGTGCAACCTGGATGCCGAGCTGTACCGGCGTTTTGCGAAGCTCGCCCGGTCATCGGACGGACCCATACCCCCGTGGTTCGAGGATTGGCTCGAAGCCGAGCGCGAAGCGGTGATGCTGAGGTACTGGCAGCCGATCATCGTGCCTGGCCTGTTCCAGACGGCCGAATACGCCCGTGCGCTGTTCGTTGCGGCAGGCAAGGATGCCGACCAGGCCGACGAACTGGTCACGGCAAGGCTTGAAAGGCAAGCGATCCTAGACCGTTCCGACCCTCCCCAAGTCGTGACGGTACTTGACGAATCGGTTCTTCACCGGCTGATCGGATCACCGCAGATCATGGCGGAACAACTCGCTCACCTCGCCGAACGTGCTACCTTGCCGCATGCGTCGGTGCAGGTGCTAACCGCCGACAACGGCGCGAACGCTGGGCTGAGCGGCGGATTCGCCTTGGCCTCGTGCGACGGTGCGCCCGACGTGCTGAGCATGAACGGTGTGGAAGACGTGACGGACGAAACCCGTTCGCTGGTCCGCAAGGCAACGAATATCTTTGTTCGCGTCCAGGCTGACTCGCTGCCGCGTGCGGCCAGCCTGAAACTCATCTCGGAGGCAGCAGAGCAATGGAAGACACGATAGACCTTCGCTGGCGCAAGTCCAGCTACAGCGGCAACGGCGGTACCGACTGCGTGGAAGTCGGCGACCGCGCTAACGGCGTGCTTGTGCGCGACACCAAGCAGGCCGGTACCGGCCCGGTGCTTCGGTTCACGCCCGACGCATGGAGCAGGTTCGCCGAAGCCGTCAAGAGCGCGTAAGCGTCTGACCTCCCCCGGAGGTCTGGGCCGACACCTGTAGGGGCACTCTCGTGTCTGAGGGTGCCCCATCGCTGTGTCCCGTGAGGCACGCTGTGTCATGCGCGCGGCCCGTTCCACTGAACGGCATTGGTGCTGTCGTTACTCCTCGTCCTGCCGGTCGTCCGGGTCCGTCGCTGGCTCGTACGCAGTTGCCTGCCGCTCGGCTGTGGTGAGGAGATGGCGGGCCAGTTGGGTGTATCGGTGGTCTGGGCCGTACAGCCGTTCGCGGTCGTTGAGGACTTGCCGGTGAAGGGGGATGGCCCGGCCGTAGTCACCTGCTAGCTGGTAGGCGTACGCGAGGTTGCTGCGCGCGGTAATGGTCTCGGCATGGCCGGTGCCGAAGACGCGGGCATAGTCGGTGACGGACTGCTGATGCAGCGCGATTGCGTGGGCGAGATCGCCGAGGGACCGGTAGCAACTGGCTAGGTTGGCTCGGGCGTTGAGGGTGTGGGGGTGGTCCGGGCCGTGGACCCGCTCATAGTCGGTGAGGTTGCGCTCGTGCAGTTGGAGGGCGCCGGCTGGCTGGTTTTGCAGCGCGTACAGATAGGCGAGGTTGGCCCGCGCGACCAGGGTTTCAGGATGGTCCGCGCCCAGAACACGCTCGCAGTCAGCTAGGTTCTGCTCGTGCAAGGGAGTGGCCGTGGCGATGTCGCCGGCCGCCCGGTATGCGCTGGCCAGGAAGCTACGGGCCGTCAGGGTGTCCGGGGCGTCGGGGCCTTGCATCTGCTGGTAGGCATCAACCGCCCGGCGCGCGCAGGCTGCGGCCTGATCAAAGTGGCCGTCACCTTGCAGAAACCCGGAAGCGGCGCGCAGGATGCCTGCGGTCACGGGGGTGTCCTGGCCGGGGCCGATGTGGTCGGCGAAGGCAAGCACGTGCGGGAGTAGTTCCCGCCAGCGGGGCCAGCCGGTGACTTCGAAGAGGGGATTTCCGGGGATGGCTGCCAGTAGAAGCAGTGCGGCGCTATCGCGGGCCTGGCTGATCGCTTCGGGTGCCCGGTGCGGGTCGGCCGGGTCGGAAAGGCGGGCAACGGCTTGGACCAGCCGGTGGATGGTGACCGTGCGGGATGTCAGCGTGATCATGCTGTAGGCGTTCAGCAAAGCTAGGGCATCATCAATGGTCAGCGGGTCATCGTGCAACTGGTAGGCCAGGTCACGGGGGATCGGGTCGGGGCTGAACCAGGCAAGAGCACGCAGGATCTGGCCCGCTAGGGGCTGATCGCGTTCGATGGCTTCCAGGGACAGTTGCCAGACGCGGGCGATGGTGCGCTGCCGGTCGGACTCCCCGGCTGCATCGGGGGCGGCGGACGCGGCGAACATGCGGGCGGGGTACCGGCGTAGGCGGTCGAGGTAGGCGGCGGGGGTGATCGCGGTGTACTGGATGTAGGCGGCGGCCTGTTCCAGCGCAAGCGGCAGGTAGCCCAGTTCGCCGGCAAGCTGCCGCAACAGTTCCCGGTCGGCGTCGCCACCAGGGCCGATGACCTGCATGAGCAGGTCAAGCGCGGCATCGGCGTCGAGCACGGCCAGTGGCAGCGGGCGGGCAACGCGGTGCCAGCCGGTAGCGCGCCGGCTGGTGATCAGGTACCGGCCGCCGGCGAGCGTTCCGAGCACGGGCTCTATTGCGCGCGGCGTGGCGTCATCAAACACCAGTAGCCATCCGTCGTTTGCCTGTAGCCAGCCGATCGCCCACGCGGCGGCCTCCGCGCTGGTCTTGGCCGTGAGGCTGGCGTACGGGTCGAGGCGGGCGGCCAGTTCGGCAAGCCCGGTGGTGACGCTGACGCCGCTGTCGGCACTGATCCACCAGACCGGGTTGTAGCGGTTGCGGTTGCGGTGCGCGAACTGCAAGGCAAGCGTGCTCTTGCCAGTACCGCCAAGCCCGTGCACCACTGGGGGTGCCGCCGGCAGTTCGGCGCTCATCGCCTCGTGCAACTGCGCTAGGTCGTCCTGCCGGTCGACGAATACCGCGCTTGCAGGAGCGGGGAGATTGTGCAGCCCCCGCGCGGCGGTGACCACGGAGGGCGCGCGGACGGCTTCAACCGGCAGGTGGATGGTCCGCGCGTCGATCATGGCACCGTCGCCCGTGCTGACCACGCCGACGTTGGTGCCGATGGTGACGGAGCGGGGGTGGGGCCTGTCTTCGGCGTCCGCCGGCGGGCTGGTGTCGGCGGACGCGCCAGGGGCGGGCCGGCCGGTCAGCGCGGCGAACCGTTCCCGGACATCGGCAGGTGCTTGCGCTAGCGCGGTGTCGAGAATCCGCTGTGTCTCTGGTCGTGGCCGCATGTCGGGCTTCTCGTGCCAGTCAGCGACCGTCCGCAAGCCCAGTCCCAGGCGCGTGGCCATTTCCTGCTGGCTCCGGCGGAACGCGGCTTGCAGCGCGCACGCGTCACGGCCGGTCCAGCCGTCTACCATCCCCACCGGCTACCGCCTTCGCTGTCTCCCGTCACCGGGGTGACCGTCGCTGCCAGCGTAGCCGCATTCCTTCCAAAAGGGGGATCATCTCCCGGCCCTTACTCGCGCCGCAGAGCTAGCAGAAATAGCCGGCTCGCCATTCTTGATTGGCGAGCCGCAGTGGAACCGCAGTGGTACCGCCGTGGAACCGCATTAGTACCGCATTGGAGCCCCGTCGCATTCCGGCTGGAATACAGGCATGGAAATCAAGCCAGCCGAAAAGGCCGCTAACCAGACCGGCTCATACGCCATGCGAAGGGATGATGTCCAATGACATTCGCCAATCCGACCGAACGTGCTCACCTTATCCGAGGATTCCGCGGCCTTGCGGAGTACCTGGAATCCATTCCCGAGATGCCCGCCCCGATCTATTCCACCGTGTACGCGTTCCCGTCGCGCGGTGACTGGGCGCAGATGTGCGCCGACGTGGACGTCATCGCCGGATTCCTGCGCGTCCCCGCCGGCATTACCGGAGGCGGTCACTACGTCGCTGTGCGGGCGTTCGGCCCAGTCGAGTTCCGCGCGGTCGCTATCCCGCCCGGCAACGACCAGGAAAGCGAGTAAGACCGTGTTCCCGATCCTCATCCTGGCAGGCGTGGGGGTCATGGCCGTTGCGACGGTCGTGACCCTCGCGGTCCTGATCATCGGCATCCGCCGCGCCGATCGACGGCACCTCGCGAATGGCCCCCGGACGCACGCGGAGGCATTCGCCCGCCGGCTTCTTCTCGGCGTCCGCCACCCCGCACCTCACACCGAGCCGACACGCGAGGAAATGTGGAGGTGGCCAGGGAAATGAGCCGAGTCACCGAAATTATCGCCGTCACTTACGCCGTCCGCCATCGCAACGAGTACGGGTCCATGAAAACCGTAGCCCGCGCCCGGTGGGATCGCCGCAAGAAATGGCAGACCCGCAAGGACCCCGCCCGACGCAATACCGGAAGGAAGTGATGCGCCCATGACAATCACGATCCCTCTCGTATTCATCATCGCCGTCGTCGCCTATGCATGCTACCGGTACATGGGCCTTCGGCTCTGGCACCTGATCGTGTGCCTTCTGCTGGGGTTCCTGCTCGCGGCCACGTCCGCCGCCCCGGAAATCCAGAACCTTCTCAACACTCTTATCCACGGGGGGCACAAGTGAGCGCGCCCGAATCCGGAATCAGCCTTGACGCGGTCTACGCGCGGAACGACATCGCACGGCGGATCGTCGCGCAAGCGGTGTCCGCGCTACCGGCCGCATCGGAACTGTGGAGCCATGTCGACCGCGCTCTTGCCGACGTACCTACCCTGGGCGCGGTCATCGGCCGGCTTGCCGACCAGCTCGCGGAAACCCGTATGGACCGCGCGAACCTCCTCGCGGCCATGCGGGCCACGATCGCCGCGCAGGCGGACGGGGA
>JAFAZE010000043.1 GCA_019239975.1 Streptosporangiaceae bacterium | reverse complement strand
CGTGGAACGTGACGGGCGGGCGGACGCCGGGCAGGTCATGCTCGAGCTGATGGAACGCGGCCGCAACTGGGTGCATGTCAGCGTCGTCGACGACGCGACCGGGCGGCTGCTGCCGTGCCGGGTGCATTTCCGTTCGGCTGGGGGAATTCCCTATCAGCCGCACGGCCACCACAATCACGTCGCGCAGAATCTCGGCAGCTGGCACTACGACGTCGGCGGTGACACCCGTCTGGGCCAGCGCAGCTACGCGTATATCGACGGCACCTGCCAGGGCTGGCTGCCACGAGGCGAGGTCGTCGTGGACGTTGCACGCGGATTCGAATACGAGCCGCTCCGGCAGACCGTGCGGATCGAGCCGGGTCAACGAGACCTGACGCTGACGATCGGGCGGGTCGCCGACATGGCCTCGGAAGGATGGTGGTCTGGCGACTCGCACGTGCATTTCCTGTCGACCCCGGGCGCTCAGCTCGAACAGCGGGGCGAGGATCTGCGTGTCGTCAATGTGCTGCAGACGCAGTGGGGCGCGCTGTTCACCAACACCGAGGAGTTCGCCGGCCGGCCCGGCGTTGCCGACGGCGGCGGCTATGTGACCTATGTCGGTCAGGAAAACCGGCAGCACGCGCTCGGCCACCTGGTCCTGTGGGGCCTGCGGGAACCGGTCATGCCGTGGTGCAGCGATGGTCCCGACGAGGCCGAGCTCGGTGGTGCGCTGGACGCGACGCTGAGCGACTGGGCCGACCGGACGCACGCCCAGGGCGGCACGGTCGTCGTCGCGCATTTCCCGAATCCGAACGGTGAGCCGGCCGTTCTCGTCGCGACAGGCCGGGCTGATGCCGTCGAGATACTGTCTCATACCGACGACCGGATGCTCGAGTACTACCGGTATCTGAACAGCGGCTACCGGCTTCCGCTCGTCGGTGGCACGGACAAGATGTCGAGCGCTGTGCCGGTCGGCCTCTACCGTACCTACGCGCGGCTGGACGAGGAGTTCAGCTATGAGGCCTGGTGCCGGGCGGTGCGAGCGGGCCGCACGTTCCTTTCCGGCGGGCCGCTGGTGACGCTCTCGGTGGACGGGTGCCAGCCGGGCGATACCGTCGCGCTTTCCGGCCCGGGAACGGTCAGTGTCCGTGCCACCGTGCGCAGCATTTTCCCGCTCCGTTCGCTCGAAGTCGTCCGTAACGGCGAGGTTGTTGCCAGGACAGATGCCGACGGCGGACGGCAGGCCGAAATCAACGAGGAACTGCGGATCGACGGTAACTCATGGCTAGCCTGCCGGGCATTCGGTGCCGGTCACCACCTCGACGAATGGGGCAGACGGGTTTTCGCGCACACCTCGCCGGTCTACATCGCCTGCGGCGGCGAGTGGACGATGACTGACCCCGAAGGCCTCCGCTACATCCGGACGCTGGTCGAGGGCGCCCGCGAATACGTACGGCACACCGCGGTCCGCAGGTCCGACCGGTTCACCACGTACCATCACGGCGAGGCCGACCACCTCGCCTGGCTGGAACGGCCGTTCGCCGAGGCCCTGCGCGCGCTGGAAGAGCGCGACAGCAGGTGAGCGGATCAAGCATCCGATCGCGCACCCAGTCGCCCGCGCAGCCCATGGTCCGCCACAGAGAACTACGGTGCACCGCATCCGGCGCTGCCCGGCTAAGCACGTTGCGGGTGCGGCAGTGCCGGATGCGGCCACTGCGTGGCAAGCTTGCCTGATGGTCCCAGCAGAGTCGTCGGGTAAGGCTGGTCCGCGTTCCGCGCAGCGGGTGCGCATCGTGCACTTGCCGGCGGCCGCGTTCCGCGCTCTGGCCGACGGAGACCTGGCAGCGGCAAACATGGTGAGCCCCGTGCCCCTTACCGAGTACTTCGTCAGCCCGGAGTGGCGGGGCACGTGGCGAAGGCGCAGCGAGCAGGTCGCCCAGGATCCAGCCAGCGCAGCCTGGGTCACCGGTGTCATCTGGGACGAGCAGGCACAGGTAGCCGTCGGCCGGGCCGGATACCACGGTCCCCCAGATCACTCGGGGATGGTCGAGATCGGTTACGCCGTCGATCCCGCCTGCCGGCGGCGCGGCTACGCCAGAGCCGCGCTGGAGGCACTGCTCCGGCGCGCAGCCCGCGAGCCACAGGTGAAGGTGGTCCGGGTAACCATCAGCCCCGACAACACAGCCTCCAACGCGCTGGCCTCTCAGTACGGCTTCGCCAAGGTCGGCGAGCAGTGGGACGAAGAGGACGGCCTGGAAATCATCTACGAGGTAGCGGCAAGCCGGTACCGATAACAGTCTGGACGAATCCGGGCGGGCGGCCAAGATCACTAAGTGCGGCTGGAGTACCAGCTGCGGCTTCGCGGGAGCAGCGCAGGATGCGCCGCTCCCGCGAACACGTGACTCGTCAGTACCACCAGCGGGCATAGAAGCCAAAGCCGCCGTAGACAAGCCCGCAGCTAGATGAATGCTCCCTCGGCCGCCGAGCGAGCATGGGCAGTGCCTCGGGCGCGTCGTCGACGTCACCGCCTGGATCTAGCTCACGTACACATTCAGCCAGTCCTCCCAGCCATCCGGCGCCGCGGGCTGCGGAGTAGTGCAGTTATAGGTGATCCAGAGCCCTTGGTTCTCACCGGATTGCCCGTCGCTGTTGCACTCGTCGAGTACCTCCTGGTAGCCGGACAAGGGGTCTGGGCTGTAGTAATACTTGACGTGGTCGTTCCATACCGCCGGGACCGCCGGCTGGTGATTCGCGGCGTGCGCGGACGCCACCGGCGTCAGACATGTCACGCCGACGACGGCCAAGACCGCGGCGCGCTGAGAAAGGCGACGGATAACCATCTGAGAGTGCTCCTTCCGGGAGACCGCTACTGCCTGGGCACGCGGCGACCTTCGCTGCGAGGTTGGCCAGGCGGAATCCAATACCCGCCGCTGATCTTTGGCTTCGCGCCGCCCAGGAAATTGGAGCATTACGCCCTTTCAGACCGCTGTCAGATCGCTGCCGAATCGGAGGCGAGGTAGGCGATCACCTCGGCGACCTCTTCGGGTGTGGCGATGTGGATGAGTTCAGGGCGTCCCGTCACGTGGTCGCGGACGGCGTCGGAGACCCAGCCGGTGTCGGTGACGGGCGGGTAGACCATGTTCGCCGTGATCCCGAACCGGGCGAGTTCGAGGGCGGCGGACATCGTGTAGTTGACCTGGGCGGCCTTGGCGGCGCCGTAGCTGACTTCCTCGGGAAAGCCGAGGTCGCCGCCGGAGGTCAGGCCGATGATCCGGCCCCAGGTCGCCTGGCGGGCGATGTGCCGCCGGGCGAACTCGCTGATCATCAGGGCGGCGCCCATCGCGTCGACGGTGAACTGCCGGGTCCATGTCGCCGCTGTGACCGGCTGGAGCGTCCGGCCGAGCCGGTCGGCAGTGGTGGCGGCGAAGGTGTCGGCCAGCCAGCCGGTCGCGTTGTTGATCAGGATGTCGACCGGGCCGAGCTGCTCTTCGGCGGTGTCGAAGAGCAGTGCCGGGGTGTCCGGGCTGGACAGGTCAGCCTCCACCGCGACCGCCGTGCCGCCCTCTTCCGATGCCGTGGTTAGCGCCCGTCACGATCGCGGTGTGCCCGGCCGTCATCCTGGCTCCTTCCTGCCTGTGGTGAGCCGGGCTGGCTCACCACACGGGGGCGGTCCCGCAGAGCCGGACCGTCGGCTTGACGTCCACCAGCAGCGCGGATGCCCGGATTTCCCAGCACAGCCGGCAAGCGCACGAACGCCGTTAGAACACGTTAGATGTCGGTGCACGAGGGCCAGTGGTCTGCTGCCCACTCGGACCAGCCCGGCCACCCCGTGGGCGGGGCGGGGATCTCACCGCCGTCGAGCTCGGCGGCGTCCGGCACCTGGAACTGCTCCCGCCACGCGTCGACGTCGGCCTCACTCATCGGGAACGTCTGGTGCGGCGTCGTTTCCTGGCGGTGCGCGATGCGGGCGAGCTGGACGTTCTTGTCCACGGGCAGGTAGACCACCTGGCATGCCGCCCCGGCGGACCGGGCCAGCCAGCGCAGCGCCGACCGCTCGTCGCGGCCCCACAGCCCGTAGTCGAGCACGACGCTGGTCCCCAGCCGCAGCGCCTGAAGGGCGACCGAGATGAGCCGGCCTTCGAGCACCCAGCGCTTGCCGCCGGCCATCGAATCCCCGAACAGCGGGATCATCCAGTGATCCGGGGTCAGCCGCAACGCCTGGTGTGTTGCGGCGAGTTCTCTGGCCCGGGTGGTTTTCCCGGCTGCGGGGAGCCCGACCATCAGGACCAGGGTGGCGGCACGCGGGTCCTGCATGACGACGGGCCCGGCTGCGGACGGGCACGGGAATGGTTCCTGGCACCGCGAACCGGAACGCTGCGACTGGGACATGGCTCCCCTGATCAGGCAGGATGATCCGGCAGCACAGGAACAGGCGGTGGCTGCCGGCGGGACACTGATCCGGCGGTATGTCCTGGCACTGCGCCCGGCAGGGGGCAGGCAATGAGGCCGCGGTCACGGCAGCCTCGATACCGCCGCTAAGCGGCGGTCCGGATATTCATGGCAGCGCAGCAGCACATGCCATCACCATAGCCGGCAGCGCCGGCGGCGATCTGCGCCTGGTCGAGGCGGCCTTCCCGGACCTGATCACGGTCGTGCGCCGCTGAGTTGGGCGTGAATCTGAGTTGGGCGTGAATCCCGGTGCGTCGTCCGGCCCGCGCGTTTCCGTTCCCTGAAGGCAGCGTGCTGAAGTTGCAGACACTGTTTTCCTGAGAGGTTGACCTTGCCCTTGGGGCAGGTCTCATAGTGAAGCCATGACCACCGGATCAGTTCAGGACCAGCTCCTGGCCGAACAGCGTGCCTACTACAGTGCCCTTGCCCCGGACTACCTTGACCAGGGCCTTGAGCTTCCCGGCGGCGCCGAGCTGGCTGACGCGCTCGACGCGTTCCGGCCGGAGGGCAGCGTCCTCGAGCTCGCCTGCGGTCCCGGCGTCTGGACCCGCCAGCTGCTCCGCCACGCCAGTGACGTCACCGCCGTCGACGCGTCCCGGGAAATGCTCGCGATCGCCGCGAGCCTCGTCCCAGACGGTGCCCCGGTGAGATTCGTCGAGGCCGACCTGTTCACCTGGGAGCCTGACCGCCGGTATGACGTCGTCTTCATGGGGTTCTGGCTGTCGCACGTGCCAGCCGAACGGCTGGAGTCCTTCTGGGCCCTCGTGGCCGCCGCCCTCGCGCCGCGAGGACGCGTGTTCTTCGCCGATGACGGCTACCGCACGCCAGAGGAGCTCATCGAGGGCCCGGCATCCTCCACCATCCAGCGGCGCACCCCTGACGGGACGGCCTACCGGATCGTGAAGGTTCCGCATGAGCCGGCGGACCTCGAAAGGCGGCTTCGCGAGCTCGGCTGGGACATCACGGTCACGCCAACGGCCGGCCCGTTCTTCTGGGGCGCCGGAAACCGGGCGGGGGGCGCTTCGCCAGGCTGACCGCCGGCTTGCCGAAGGTCTTGCGGTTCCGTGAGGTCGCTGGTCATGCCGCGATTACCCGGCGTGTTCCCGGCGAGCCCAGCGCGGTGCCGAGCTCGCCGGCCTCGTCGGCGATCAGCTCAGCGCCGTCCCAGACCAGCAGCAAGGCGCTCACCGTATGCTGTACGGGCGAATGCGCCAGGTCGTAATGCGCGGCCGCCCGGATCGAGCCCTCGGTCGCCCACAGGTCGTACCCGGTCATGAACAAGTCAAGGTCGAACTGGGCCGCCAGGCCCATCAGCTCGCCGCGGCCGGTGTCGTCCACCCCCGCGAACGCCTCGTCGAGGGCGAGCAGCCGCGGCGCGTGCGAGTGCGCCGAGTTGAGCATCGCGTGGGCGGCGGCGAACAGCGGCAGGTGCAGCGATACCGACTGCTCGCCGCCGGAGAGCCGGCTGTGCCGGGCGCGGGTCAGCGTCTCCTCGCCGCCCTCCGGGCTGACCAGCTGGAAGATGAACTGGCGCCACCGGCGGTAGTCGAGCACCTGGGCGAGCAGTTCCCGGTACGGCAGTTCGCGGTGCCGGGCGCGGGCGGTCTTGATCTGAGCGGCGAAGTGGCCGCGCATCCGGGTGAGCGCATCCGGGCTGAGACGGGACGCGCCCCCGTCAAGCAGCGCGCACACCGCTCGCTGCTCGTCGTCGAGATGGCCGGCGAGCTGCCACCTGACGCCGACGGTCTTGCCCGAGGACATCTTCCGGCGGCGCATCTCGCTGTTCATGCTGCGAATCAGGTCCCTGGCGTCCACGGTCCGGTCGTGGATCTGCTGCGCCAGCCTGGTCAGCAGCGCGTCCTCCAGGATGCGCTGCTCCGACTCGGACAGCAGCAGTTGCTGGTCGCGGCGCCCGGCGGCGATGCGCGCCGCGAACGCGCCGGCCGGCAGCGGCCCTTGCTCGTCGGCGATCCGGACCACGATGACGCCGTCGGCGCCGTCCCACTCGGGATGGTAGTCCTGCCCGGCGGCGGCGAGCTGGGCCTGCAACTCCTCCAGCGCCCGGGTGAGGCGGGTGGTGGACATCTTCAGCGAGGCCTCGCTCGGGCTGAGGTCCCTGGTAACCGTGAGGATCGCCGCATGGACATCCAGAACGGACGGTGGCAGATCCTCCCCCGCCCAGTCGGCCTCCTGCGCGGGCCAGGCCAGGCCGGGGGGGCAGTTCAGCACGTCCAGCAGCTCCCTGGCCGCGAACGGCGCGAGACCACGGGCGGTGGCGCGCTCTTCCCCGGCGGCGACCGCCAGCGCCTCCCGGCCGCTGGCCACGCGCTCGGCCGCCTGGGCCGCGCCACGGATCGCGTCGATCTCGGCGGCGCGGGCGGTTTTCTCCTCGCTCTGCGCCGCGGCCAGTCCGGTTTCGGCCTCCGCTACCTGCGCGAGAACCTGCTGCGCCTGCAGGCCGGCGGCGCCGCGCAGTGCCTCCAGCCTGGCCGCCTCCTCGGTGTGGCGGCGGCGCGCGGCGCGCTCGGCCTCGGCGGCGGCCGCTTCCTCTCCGGACGCATGGCGCAGCCGGGTCCCCGCCTCGGCCGCGATGTTCGCCTGGCGGGACTCCTCTCGCTGCCGCGCGGCGAGGTCACCGGCGGCCGACTCGAATCCTCGCGCCGCGCCCTCCACCCGGTCGGCGCCATCCGGGTCGAGGTCATGCTCGATGGCGGCGCGCCGCAGCGCGCGTTCGGTCACCGTGCAGGCGGCGACGGATTCGTCGAAGCCCGCCTGCGCCTGCTCGGCGTTTTCCCTCGCCGCGCGCAGGTGCCCGGCGGCGCGGGCGTGCTCCCGCTGCGCGGCGGCGATCGTCCTCGTGGACGGCAGCGCGGACCGCGCCTCAGCGAACGCGGCGAGCGTGTCGGCCAGCCCGTCGGCCCGGCGGTCCAGGGCCGCGATGCGTGCGCCGAGTTCGGCGATCGTCGCCTCGCATTCGGCGATCCGCACGGCCCGGCGGCGGGCCCGGGCGGTCGCGCCGATGTACTCGGTGTGCGCCTTGCGGTGCCGTCCAGCGGTGACGCCGTGCGAGTAGCGGCCGTCGGCGCCGATCACGGCGGCGGCGGAGAACAGCTCGCCGTCCAGCGCGATCGAGGCCAGCACGGCGCTGATCCGGTCCCGGGGAACGGGCGTGCCGTCCTCGGGCTCGAGCACGTCCGCCAGACTCGCGCCCGGCACCGCCGCGCCCGGGACCAGGAAGCCGTCGTCGGCTGCGACCGCGTCGCCCGCCGGCATGATCCAGGCGTCCAGCATCCCGGTCGCCTGCAGCGCGGCCTCGATCGCGGCGGCCCGGTCGTCCGTCACGTGGGCGGCGAAGCGGGCCAGCCGCCACAGCGGCGCGCCGTCCCGGCTCGCGCGGCCGGCGATCCGGCCGGGGTGGGCGGGCGGCGCGTCGTCGTGCTCGGCGGCGATCCGGTCCCGCTCCCCGGCCACCCGGTCTCGCGCGGCGGCAACGGCCGCCCGCTCGGCGCGCAGCGCGGCCTGTTCGTCGCGGACGGCCTGCTCGGCGGCCGTGACGGCGCCGTTGTAGACGGTCTCCAGCACCGGGGTGTCCGGCTCGCCGAACCGCGTGATCGCGCCGCCGAGCACCTCGGTGAGCTGGCGCCAGTCGTCGTCCGGGAGCAGCCCGGCGTGCCGGGCGGCCCAGTCCGCGAGCGCGCGTTCCGCGTCGCCGAGCGCCTGCGCTGCGGCCTCGGCGGCCGCCTGTTCGGCCTGCTCGGCGCCGGCCAGCGCGTCTTGCGCCCGGTCGAGGGCGAGCCTGGCCAGGTCCCGGGCCTGCTCGGCCTTGTGGTGCTCGGCGAGCGCGGCGCGGACGGCACGGACCGCTTCCAGCCGGACGGCAAGCTTCGCGCCGGCCCGCTCGGCGAGCCCATCGGGCGACGCGTCCGCGGGCTGCCACGGGATGCCCGCCTCGCTGGCGCGGCCCGCCACCTCGGCCGCGGCCCGCGAGACGGCCGCCTGCATGCCGGCGAGGATGTCTTCCGCCCGCTCGGCCTCGCCACGGCCGCGGGCGAGCGCGGCCTGGCGCCTGGCCAGCTCGGCGGACGCCTCGGTGGCGGCCTGCAGGCAGGTGCGGACCAGGCGGTCCAGGTCCTCCATCTGCTCCACCGCCTGGTAGGCACCGCTGGCGCGCAGCTGCTCGATCCGGGCGCGGAGCCCGGCGACGGCGTCCTCGGCGGCCTCCCGGCGCGCGATCGCGGTCTCCTGCCGTTGCTCGGCCGCCCGCTGCGCCGCCCCGTCCGAGGCCACGGTTTCCCGTGCCGCGGTCGTCGCCTCGCGGCGCCGGGTGAGCGCATCGGCGGCCGACCGGGCGTGGGTGCGCAGGTAAGTCGTGTAGCTGGCCAGGAACGTCTGGGTGGCCTCGTCGGCGGCGGCGAGGCCCTCCAGCGTGAGGGCAACGGCCTCCATGTCGTCGAACGACCGCGCCGCCTCGGCGATCAGGTCGTCATCGACTGGGCGCAGGCCGTCGGTGAGCGTGTCCGACAGCTTCACCGGGTCGAGGTTCTTTGCGAGCTGCGGCCGCCGCAGCGTGAGGATCAGCGTCAGCAACTGCTCGTACCGCTCCGCGCCGAGGCCGAACAACCGCCGGTCGATCGCGGCGCGATACTCGGTGGGCGACCCGAACAGGGCGGCCTCGCCGATCTCCTCGGCGAGTTGCTTGCGCGTCATGGGCCGGTCGTCGCCGGTGATGAGGGAGAAATCCTCACCCACCCGGCCCTCGGCCACGAAGTGCCATCGGGCCGGGGTGTCACGGTGACGCTGCGCGTGCATACCGACCCCAACCGTGACCACCTCATCGGTGCCGCCGCGCCGGAACTCCAGCCATGCGTAGCCGACCGCGTTCTCGCCGCCGCGGTACAGCAGGTTGGACTTCATCGTGCGGTCCTCGGCCGCGAACGGGTTCAGCCGCTTGGGATCGATCCGGCCGTCGAGCACGAACGGGAAGAGCACCTCGAGCGCCTTGGTCTTGCCGGATCCGTTCGGCCCGCGCAACACGAGCCAGCCTCCCGCGAAGCAGAACTCCTCGTCGCGGTAGTCCCACATGTTGATGATTCCGGCGCGGGTGGGCTCGAATCGGGTCATGGCTTCGCTGGCTCCCTGAGCTGGGCGGTGACGCTGCGGTAGCGGGCGAGCAGCGGCAGCACCAGCACACCGCCATCGACCTGGGCGACGAGGCCTGCCGACGCGAGCAGGCCGAGAGCGTCGCGGAGCAGGCCCGCGGGATCCGCGACCTGCTTCTCGGCCATGCCCGACCCGAATTCGCCGACCAGCTTGCGCAGTTCAGCTCGCAGCCACATCTCGCTGAGGAACGGATAGGTAACGTCCGCGGCGGTCTCCGTTTCGCCGCCCGCATCGGCCGCGTCCGGCATCGCGGCTCCCGCTGGGATCGGCGTCGCTCCTGCGAAGTCGCCGGTTTCCGCGAGGCCGGCGCCGGTCAGGAGGCCGGCCACCCGGCCGCGGTCCGGCAGTGCGGAGTCGATGCGCCGCGCCGCCTCGGCGAGCCGCTCGGCGGCCGTGGCGGCGGGAAGGTGCTCCACCCGGGCGCGGTTGTGCCGCAGGTACCCGGCGATCCGCGCGCACAGCAGCAGCGCGGCCTGCGCGACCGTGCCGGTCCCGGGAAACGACACGTCGGTGAGCCGCTGGCCGGTGTTCACCAGGGCGACGCCCTCGGCGCGGCGCTCCACCGGGAGACCGGTGAGCCGCTCCAGGTCCTCGGTGAGTGCCGCCGACCGTAGCTGGCCACGCAGCCCGGGGTCCACGTCCGCGTAGTAGACGACGGGGTGCTCGAGGACCAGCCGGCGTGCCCGCCGGGCGTTCAGCCTGCGCTGGGCGTTGACGCCCTGGGCCGGGGCATCGCGGTCCGTCCCGTTCAGTAGCTCGGTCACCGAGCCCAGGTGCTGCAGCACCCGGCTGGGCGCGTAGACGGCCGCGACGACCTCCCGGTCGATGTCGTACAGCGCCTCCGCGCGCTCCGGGTCGTTGACCCACTCGGCCGCCGACCCGTCGGCCATGCGCAGCGCGCCGCGCGCCTCCAGCCAGGCCACAGCGTCGACGAAGGCGTCGCGGTCGGCTTTCCGTCCGGTGTCCATGCCCAGTCCGCTGATCCGCCCGGCCTCGGCGGCCACGGCGTCGGCCAGTTCGCTGAGCGCGATCTGGCTGCCGGAACGGCCGAGCGCGGACAGCGTCAGCACCAGATAGGAGTAGCGGCGCCGGTCGAACGGGCGCCGGGCACGGGTCAGGGCCGGCCGGGTGGTGTCCAGGGTGTCCTGCACGCGGCGCAGCCGGATCGTCTCGGCCGTGCTGACAAGGGTGTAGCCGAGGACCTCGGCGAAGTCCGCGCGCAGCTGCCTGGCCCACTTGCGGAGCAGCGGCAGAGCGGTCTTGTCCGGATAACTGGCCGTAACGAGCGGATGCCGCAGCACCAGCCGGGCGGCCTGCTGGTATTCGGCGAGCTCCAGGGGCCCGACGCCGGCGGCGACCCTCATCGCGCCTCCCGGAGCCGGGGCGCCTTGGGACCGGTCACCTCCAGCAGGAGACCATCCAGATGGAGCCTGCCCCGGACGGTGTGCACGGTCGTGGAGCCGGCGGCCGGCCGCAGGGTGAGCCGGACGCCGTGTGCCGACCCGGTCGCCACCGGGCCGGGCACCCTGGTGACCGTCCGGCTGACCGGGACCCGCGCCGCCAGCGCCACGTCCAGCAGGCCGAGCAGCGCCTGGGTCTCCGGTCCGTCGAGCACCCGCTCGTACACGCCGTCGCTCGCCAGCTGCGCCGCGGCCGCGCGCCGCTGCGCGGTCGCCTTGAGCTGCTCGGCGCGCAGCCGCTGCCTCTCTTCCTCGTTGCGCTGGATCTTGCCGGGGCCGTGCAGCGACTGGGCTCTTCCGGTGCGCACCAGGGTGCGGGACAGCGCCACCGGCTCGGCGTCCCACCACGACAGCCGGGCCGGGATCAGGTCCGGGTCGTCATACCCGGCCGACACGTGCCGCGGCGCGCCAAGCCCGAACACCGCCTGGAACAGGGCGTGCGCGTCGGCGTCGGCGGGGACGCTGGCGAACCATTGCGCGAGGTGGCGCAGCTGGCTCTCCCGGCTGACCCCGCCGCGGCGGGACTCGGTGACCCGCCGCAGCAGCGCGGTGACGTTGGCGATCCCGGTGATCGTGGCGTCCTGCAGCCGTTCCGCCTCGCTGCGGGCGCTGGCACCGAACCACTGCACCAGCCCGCCCCAGCGGTGCCGCCAGTCGGTGACGCGCTCGGCGGGGGTGCGGAAGAGCCGCTCATCCGCCTCGGCGGCCAGCGCGGCGATCCGGTCGGCGCCCAAGTCGCTGACCTCCGCGACGGCGTCCGCGAGCAGGGGAGAGTACCGCGACAGTTCGGAGTGAAACTCACGCATGTGGGTGAGCAGCGCGTCCTTGTGCGAGAGAAAGACCTCCGGCCGGGTGTCATTGGTTCGCGCGAGGTCGCCCAGCATCAGGTAGAACCGGGCGGCGCGCTGCGCCATGTCCGCCAGCACTCCGTCCAGCCGGGACAGCTTCCGGTACGCCTCCGCGGCATCGCCCGTTCTCACGGCCTCCGCGAGCGTGACCAGGTCGGCCAGGATGTCCGGGAAGACCAGCCGGGACAGTTGCGCGTCCTCGATGCTGGCGCCGAGCACGTCCTCCACCGCCCGGTAGGCGCGGTATCCCGCCTGGGTGAACTGGTAGATGTAATGCCGGTTGCGGTATTCGGCCAGGTTGGCGGCGCGGGCGCCGTCGTAGGAACGGTCCAGCACCTGCCACTCGGCCAGCGCGTCGAGAAGTGCCTGCACATCGCCAACCGTGCCTGCCTCGGCATGCTCCGCGGCGAGGGCGCCGAGCATGGCGCCGGCGTCGGAGGCGTGCATCAGCACCTGGTAATTGGCCCGGGCGCGATCGAGGGCGCGCAGCAGCCAGAGGTACTCGTGCCGCTTCTCCGCCGCCGCGAAGTGGAACAGGCGCAGCCGGTCGTCCAGGGTGAACGCGTCGATGCCGAAGGCGCCGGCGGACGCGCTGCCCTCGGGACCGGCGGCCTGCGGATTGGCCACATCGACGACTTGCACGACACCAGACCATACCGCCGGCCTATGACAATCTCCGGGATTACGGCGGGCCGCCGGCCGCCGGGCCGGGGCGGGGCCGGGGCTGGTGAGATACCACCGCCCGTTCGGCTGAATATTTTTGAATTTCCGAACGGACGGTGGTGACACGCCGGGCGGCACCCATCACGCCCGCGCGGCCAGCCGCAGCCCGCTGAGTGACCGCAGGACGGTCAGCGCGGCGCCGCGGCTCAGGTCCTCGTGGTGGCGTTCGTTGCCGGGCGTGCGAAGGCACCCGTAGCAGGAGGTCTCCAGGCCGCAGTCGCACGAGCCGACCCGGCGCAGCGCGGCCGCGACGGCCTCGTCGAGGGCGTTCGCGATCCGCGGCACGCTGCCGGCTCCGCCGGGCACGGTGTCGAACAGCACCAGGCCGCTGCTGCCGTCGGCGCCCGCGTGGACCACTCCGCCTATGTCACCGCGGCTGATCTCCAGGCCCTCGGCCGCCCCCTCCAGCAGCGCGTACAGCGCCGTGTGCCACTGCGCGCGGGTGTCCAGCCCGGGGGCGTCCAGCCTCAGGCGCAGGATGTCGGTCTCGTAGCTGTGCGCCAGCGATCGCCAGCGCAGCGGGCCGGTGCACGGCTTTCCGCGAAGCGGGTCGACATGGGACCGGGGCGCACGGCCGTGGTTGGGGCCACCCCAGCCACACCAGTCGCAGATCAGGAAGCCGCTGCCGCCGGGCCCCTCGGCAAGGGAGACCAGCCGGCCGCGGGTGCCCGACTGGCACCAGGCGACCGCCCCGGTCCCGGCCTGCCAGCGTGTCTCGGCGAGCTCGGTGCCCAGCGACACCACGTGGACGGCGCCGTTCCAGGAGCGTTGCGGCGGGACGTTGCCGGGCCTGGCGGTGCGCGGGTCGGCGACGAAACCGAACTCCGGGACACAGTACTCGCGAACCGGGCCGTCGGCCGGCCGGCCGCACGCGGTGCAGGCCGGCTCGAGGTCGTCGCCGCCCTCCCGGTAATGCTGGCAGCCGCGGCACACCACGTAGCCGCGGGTGATCAGCTCCCGGCCGGGCAGCCGGTAGAGGCCCGCCGAGCGCCACAGCACCCCGCCGGCGACCAGCTCCGAGCCCGGCGCGTACTCGTGGATGGCCAGCGATAGGT